>CAIZEI010000071.1 GCA_903931945.1 uncultured Hyphomicrobiales bacterium
CATCTGCGCAAGGCCGCGGCCCGCACCTTCGACGCGCTCTGGCGCGCGCTCGGCGACATTTGCGCACTGTTCGAACCCGCCGAATGCTGGAATTTCTTCAAGCACGCCAAATACGCTTCCGATTAAGCGTACGATGCTCTAATGTCCTTATTGGTCTTCCCAGCGGATGCCCAGACAAGACACTGGCGTTCGCGTGCCGTCAGCATCAAAGCAGGAATTTTAAGGCTCAACGGCTTGACGGGCAGCGGCAGGGCTCGAACGCGCTCATGGAACGCCGTCGCAAGCAGTTGAAGACTTGCAATCGTCGGCCATTCGATTTCTGGTTGCGGATCGGCGTTTGGCCTGGCCGCACTCAAAACTCCGTAGTCGCCGCCGAAGCGATGAATCGGCACCACCACGCCGGATCGGTAACCGAAGCGCTTCTCCATCTCCCTTTGACGGGAAGAGGTCGGAGGAGTTTTAAATATCCGTTCGTAGCGGAACGGGGTTACACTTAACAGCGATGCTCGAACCAGCCGGTCATCCCGATAGTATCGGTTGGCTGCGTAGTAATTGATCCAGTTCGGATCAAGCGTTGACCAAATACGATCCGCGATCAATCCTCCACCTTGCGTGAAATGGCCGCTGCCGTAATTGAACGCAACAAATCCCAGTTGGAGAAGCGCTCGATTGAGCGCTTCAATCAAAGAAGTCTCGTCCTCAATGGTTCCTATATACTCTATGAAAGCAGTTACGTCCATGACCCACTCCCCAAGTAGGCAAGACAAGGTTTCCAAAAACTGCCCTTCACACCTTCAGAAACCCATTCTTGAGTAATTACAGTATAGTATGAGGTTCCTGCAATCCGGTACCCGTTCGGGTACCATTATGTCATCGAGGCAGCACGACGTCTGGCACATCGTCAGAACCGCCGCCCTCGCCAATCTTCGGCCGTCCCCGATGCTTCACGGCGCCCCACAGGCTCGAAGTCCCTTCTGGGTCTTGGCTGTGTAAAAACGCAAAACCCATCGCGAAGAGCAAATACGTGAGCGAGTTTTTGAGCCTTTAGGCCGTTCGAAATCTGGAAAGCGACCGAAAGCACTCGTGAGCGCGGCTATTTTGGATCGAATTTAATATGAGCTTGGAGTTTTTACACAGCGAGGATCATTCAGAAAAACCCGCCGCAAAACGCCCGCCCTCCGCCTTGGCCGCAATACGCCAACAAGCGGTCGCAACGCCTTCGAGCGCCACGCGCAAACGCAGCTGGCGCTCCTACTTCCCCCTGAGCTTCAAATTCCGCTTCGCCAGCGTCCGCAACCGCAGCGCGTTGAGCTTGATGAAGCCTGCGGCATCGAGATGATCATAGGCGACCGCGCCTTCCTCAAACGTCACGAGGTCCTGATCGTACAGCGAATTTGCCGATTGGCGCCCGACAACGCGGACCGTGCCCTTATAAAGTTTCAGCCGCACGCGACCGCTGACCATGTCCTGGCTCTTGTCGATCAACGCCTGCAGCATCTCGCGCTCGGGCGAGAACCAGAAGCCGTTGTAAATGAGCTCGGCGTATTTCGGCATCAGCTCGTCCTTGAGATGCGCCGCGCCGCGATCGAGCGTGATCGATTCAATGCCGCGATGCGCCTGCAACAGGATCGTCCCGCCCGGCGTCTCGTAAACGCCGCGTGATTTCATGCCCACAAAGCGATTTTCGACAAGGTCGAGACGGCCAATTCCGTTGGCCTTGCCGAGTTCATTGAGTTTGGTCAGCAAAGTGGCGGGCGACATTTTGACGCCATCGATGGCCACAGCGTCGCCGCGCTCAAAATCCATCGTGATTTCGGTGACGACATCGGGCGCGTCCTCAGGCGCGATCGTGCGCATATGGACATATTCGGGCGGCTCCACCCACGGATCCTCAAGCACCTTGCCTTCGGATGAGGAGTGCAGGAGGTTGGCGTCGACCGAGAAGGGCGCCTCGCCGCGCTTGTCCTTGGCGATCGGGATTTGATGCGCTTCGGCAAAGGCGATCAGCGCCTCGCGGCTTTTATAATCCCACTCGCGCCAGGGCGCGATGACCTTGATATTGGGTTCAAGCGCGTAATATCCAAGTTCGAAACGGACCTGATCGTTGCCCTTGCCGGTGGCGCCATGACACACGGCGTCCGCGCCCATGGCGCGCGCGATCTCGATCTGACGCTTGGCGATCAATGGCCGCGCTATGGATGTGCCGAGGAGATAAAGCCCCTCATACTGGGCGTTGGCGCGGAACATCGGGAAAACGAAATCGCGCACAAACTCCTCGCGCAAATCGTCGATGAAAATATGCTCGGGCTTGATGCCCATAAGCTCGGCTTTTTTCCGCGCGGGTTCCAACTCCTCGCCCTGGCCGAGATCGGCGGTGAATGTGATGACCTCGCAGCCATAGGTCGTCTGCAGCCATTTCAGGATGATCGAGGTATCGAGGCCGCCCGAATAGGCCAGCACTACGCGCTTGATGTCTTGCTTCGCCATGGCTTTTTGAAAACTCTTGCTGATGAGCTGGACGGAATGGGCGCACGGGCCCGCATGTCAGGCGGAACTAACGGTTTCAAGGGCGCGGCGCAAGGGTCGGGCGAAATGCCGCCGGCCGAAACAGCGCCTGCAACCATTCGCCGGTTGGCTTTAGGTCCGCCCACGACCTGAGAAAAACCAGCGGTAGCACACTTGCACAACCAGAAGCGTCAACAGCAGGGCAAAAATCGCATCGGACAGAAAATGGCCGCCAAACGCCATCCGGCCAAGCGCAGTCAAAGCCGTCATGACGAGCGCAGTCGCTACAGCCGGGACCCGCAGCGGCGGCGGGGCGAGCATGGCCGGCGCGATCAACCATGCCGAGGCGGACACCTCGCCAGACACAAACGCGCAGTTTGTGGCGCATGCGCCATCGCCGCGCCAGATCGGGCGGAATTGCATCGGCCCGCCAAACTCCTCGATCTGCGCGGGGCGCGGCCTGTGCCAGTGATCTTTCAGGCCAGCGTTGACCAGAAGACCCGGCCCCAGAGCCATCGTCAGCGCCATGAATGCGAGCCCGCGCCCGGTGAACCAATCAGAGCCCGGCAAGGCCCTGCCGCGTTGCTTCAGCGCCCAAACAAGAAGCGCGTAAGCCAGCACGACAAACGGCAGCCAGTAGAAAAAAGCACGATAGCTGCGCGCCCAAAGGCTCGCGCCCCAGAACGCGCCGCTCTGGTGGAACGATGCAGCGACAGCGATATCGAGATTCGGCCACAGGCCAAAGACCAGCGTGGCGATGCAAAGAGCCGCAATCGTCAGGATGACTGAAAGATTTGACAAGACAGCGGTCGCCTAAGCCTGTTCGTGCGCGGGTTCAAGCCCGATCTCGCGCAACGTGACCGCCAGTTCCGGCGCCAGAATTGAAACCAGAGGCTGGTCATGCGGGATGTTCACAATCTCGGCATAGCCCGCCGCGCCCAGCGCGCGATGCACGCGCGTCACAAGCGTTCTGGCGTCGATGACCCAGACTTCAGGCACGCCATAGGCGGCATAAACGCCGATCTTGCGTCCAAGATCGTAGGCGAGGCTGGAGTCCGCCACTTCGATGGCGAGCAGCATATCGGCGCCTGTCGTTTTCCTGGGCCCGGCCACGCGCGCATGGACCCAAAAGTCTGGTTCGACGAATGTGTATTCATCAAGCCAAAGCGTCGTTTCTGGCGCTATTTGCAAATGATCGGGCGCGGCGCGTTGCCAGAACCGGTTGAGTTCGATCTTGATCCACTCGTGGTAAGGGCCCTTGGGCGACGTGGGCACAACCTCTCCGCCAATCAACTCGAAACGTTCGTCTTCCGCAAGAATGCCGGCGCTGACCATGGCTTCGATTTCAGCAACGCTCCAGCAGCGCCGGTCGAGGCCTTCGGCGGCGCGCGTCGTTTTGCTCACTGGGGAGGCTATCGCCACATGCTCATTCATGGCCGGACTATAACACATTGTCGGGCGGGTTGAACCCGAAACGATAATGCGCCTTTCGCCGGCGCCGCCGGAGGCCTATGCTAACGACAGGCCTGAAGGCCGAGGGAACCCTGAATGGCATTGTCGGAAGAAGAAATCGAGCGTTACGCGCGGCACATCGTTTTGCATGGCGTTGGCGGGCCGGGCCAGCAGAAGATCCGGGCTGCGCGCATTCTTGTGGTCGGCGCTGGCGGGCTTGGCTCGCCTTTGATCCAGTATCTGGCGGCGGCGGGCGTTGGCGAACTTGGCATTGTCGATGATGACATTGTATCGCTCTCCAATTTGCAGCGACAGGTGCTGCATGGCACGCCCGACATTGGCCAAAGCAAGGTCGCGAGCGCGCGCAACGCCATCGCACGTCTCAATCCGCATGTGCGCGTGGCGGCGCACGGGTTCCGGATGACAGCGGCGAACGCTCGCGAACTCGTGCGCGCCTATGATATCGTCGCGGATGGATCGGACAATTTCGACACGCGCTATCTTGTTTCGGACGCCTGTTTTTATGAGCGCAAGCCGCTCGTGATGGGCGCCGTCGGCGCCTATGACGGCTCGCTGACAGTGTTGCGGCCATTCGAAAACGCCCGCAACGGCGAACCCAATCCCACCTATCGCTGCCTGTTTCCAGAGCGGCCGCCCGCTGGCGCCGTCGCCGCCTGTTCGGAAGCTGGCGTATTGGGCGCCCTCACTGGCGTTGTCGGTTCGATGATGGCTCTTGAGGTTCTGCGCGAGATTGCCGGTTTTGGCGAAAGCCTTGTCGGACGCCTGTTGCTGATGGACACGCGCGCCATGCGATTTGAAACAGTCGCTTATGGCTGGGATCCGGACAATCCGCTGAGTGGCAAGGCGGCGGCGAAACAGGACGCGCTGTCTTGAGACTGACGCCCGATTGCTTTATCAAGCGCAGAGCTTAACCAAGGGAGGCTCCTGTGTCGCTTTACGATTCC
Organism: uncultured Hyphomicrobiales bacterium; assembly: GCA_903931945.1. Lineage (GTDB taxonomy): Bacteria > Pseudomonadota > Alphaproteobacteria > Rhizobiales > Beijerinckiaceae > Terripilifer. The sequence continues at coordinate 4,923 of CAIZEI010000071.1, forward strand.
TCTATCCCCACATATCAACAGGTACTTGGCGGCATGCTCGGCGTGCTCGACAAGGCCATCGCTCAATATAGCGAGAAAAAATATGAGGATATCTCGCTTCTGCATGACCGTCTGTATCCCGACATGTTCACCTTCACCAAACAGGTGCAGTCGTTTTGTGATCACGCCTCGCGTTCAAGCCTGTTGCTCGCCGGCAAGGACAGCGCCCCGCCTGAGCGGAACGAAACCACGCTTGCCGCCCTGCGCGAGCGAATCGTAAAGGCTTTGTCTGCGGTGAATTCCGTGTCGAAAGCCGATGTCGATGCGCATGCCGACAAGGATGTCACATTTCCGATGGGTCCGCGTCAGGTCACGATGAAAGGCGCGGATTACATGATGCATTTTGCATTCCCGAATTTCTATTTCCACGCGGTGACGGCATATAACATTCTGCGGCATCGCGGGGTTGTGATCGGCAAGCGCGATTTCCTCGGCGTGGTTCCAGGAATGCCGAAGGCGTGAGTGTGCGTTTTCGTTCAAGGCCATGTTTCAAGCGAACCGGTTGTCGGTTCGCTTGATTTTTTTCAGGGAGATTTCAAATGAGCATTCGCCGCATTGGCGTGGGTCCGCGCATGAGCGCCGCCGTCGTGCATGGCAATACGGTCTATCTCGCAGGGCAGGTCGCCGACAAGAGCAAGGGCGCCGGCGTGACCGAGCAGACGAAAGAAGTTCTGTCGATCATCGACGCGCTGCTGGCGCAGGCGGGAACCGACAAGACGAAAATCCTCTCCGCCACGATCTATCTGCCCGATATCTCCACCTTCGCGCAAATGAACGCCGCCTGGGACACGTGGGTTGCCGCCGGCCATACGCCCGCGCGCGCCACAGTCGAAGCAAAACTCGCGGCGCCTGACTACAAGGTTGAGATTGCGGTGATTGCTGCGGTGTGAATCTCGCGGCGCGCTCCTCTCCCGCGCGCGGGAGAGGGTGGCGCGGAGCGCCGGGTGAGGGCGTCAACTGCTTCGCCGCCTTGAAATTCGATGACGCTTCACGGCCCTCATGTGTCGTTTGCTGACGCAAACGACACCCTCTCCGGCGCGCGGGAGAAGGAAAGAGCAGCAACATTAATTCCATTATTACCCTTCAATCAAACCCTGCACCGGCCCCATGAAATCGCGCTTGGCGAGCGTCACGCCGCTATGGCGCAACAGGTCATAGGCCGTCGTGCAGTGAAAGAAGAAATGCGGCAGGGCGAAATGCAACAGAAAATCCTTGCCCTTGTATTTGCGCACATTCGGGCCGGCCTGGATAGACAGCACGACATCGGCGTGGGCGTCGATGGTCTTCCTGTCGACGGATTCGACAAAGGCAATCGCCTTCAGCACGCGCGCTTTCAATTCTTCAAACGTCTTTTCGTCGTCGGCGAATTTGATCATTTCGGCGCCGGACAATTTTGCCGCGATCACGGCGCCCCACATGGAGGCGACCTGAACCTGTTTGCCAAAGGCATACATGTCAGGCGCGAAACGCGCATCGATCAGCGCGCGCGGATCGACCTTTCGCTCGGCGGCAAAAGCGATGGCCTTGTCGATAACGCCGGCAAGGCCGGTGAGGTGCTGGGTGACGACGGGGATCGAGGCGTCGAAAAGAGTGAATGACATGCGGGGCTCCTGCCTGCGACCTAAACGGGTTTGAATTTCGGCACCGACACGCCTTCTGCGACATCGTCAAACACGACTGAAACGGGCATATCGCAGCGCACGTCGTCTGGTCGAATCCCGACAATGTTGGAGATCAGGCGCGGCCCCTCCTCCAGTTCGACGAGCGCCACCACATAGGGGACTTCTTCGGCAAAAGCCGGGTGATAGACGCGGTCATACATGACAAAGCTGAACACCTTGCCACGCCCGGAAACCTGTTTGAAGCCAACGTCAGCCGACATGCAATGCGGGCAGGAGCGCGAAGGCGGAAACCAGTAGCCGTCGCACGCGTGGCAGTGCGGAATTTCGAGACGGTGATGCCTCGCCGCCTCCCAATAGGGAACCGATTCCGGCGCCGGGCGGGGGAGGGGTTTGCGAACCTCAGACATCATGCCCTCCCCAGAATGAGCGTGGAATGGCAGACCTGATTGCCGCCATGTCCCGAAATCAGCGCGATTTCAGCGTCCTTCACCTGCCGGTGCGCGGGATAGGTGTGGCGCATCTGCCGCGCGCCTTCAACGAGTTGCAATACGCCTTCGGCATGAGCCTCTGACAATTGCCCGCCGGATGTATTGGTTGGCAAGACGCCGCTCATGCGCAGCGCGCCGGAGGCGACGAAATCGCCGCCCTCGCCCTTCTTGCAGAAGCCGTAATCCTCCAGCTGCGTCAGCACCATATAGGTGAAGCAGTCATAAATTTGCGCGGTGTCGACGTCTTTGGGGCCAAGCCCCGCCATGGCGTAGGCGCGCTCGCCGCTTTGTTTGGCGGCGGTGACAACCATGTTGTCGTCGGCGAACCAGCCCTTGGTGTTGTTATGCGTGCCAAAACCCTTGATGATCACGGGCGGCTGCTTCAAATCCTTTGAGCGCGCCTTGCTTGTGACAATCACCGCGCCCGCCGCGTCGCTGCGCAAGCTGCAATCGTAGAGCCCGAAAGGCCGCACGATGGAGCGCTGCGCGTGATACTCCTCCATCGTCAGCGGCTTTTTCATCTGCGCCTGCGGATTGCGCAAGGCATGTTCGCGAAAGGCCACGGCGATATGGCCAAAATGCTCCTTCGTGGTGCCGTAAAGATGCATGTGGCGGGTCGCGCCGAAGGCATGCGTCGCCGCGGCGCTGTAATAGCCGTATTCCGGGCCGAATTCGCGCGGCAGCTGACTTGGCGGGCGCGTCTCATTGCGCACGCGCGCTTCTTCATTGGCGTGTGTGCGCGACCAGGCGTCGCGTCCATAGCCGCAGATGACGGTGGTTGCGAGACCGTGCTTGATCGCCATTACAGCCAGCGCCACGGACAGGATCTGGCTGGCGCCGCCATTGGTCACAGTGGTGGAAAATTTGGCGTTGATGCCAAGCCGTCCGCCGACCTCCTGATGGTGGCTGTAAATCTCGTCCGGGCCGCGGCAGAGGATGCCGTCGATATCGCTGAGTTTCAGGCCGGAATCGTCGATGGCGTTGCGCATGGCCTCGACGATGAGATCAAGACTCGACACGCCCGGAACCTTGCCAAGCCGGCTGTTGCCAATGCCAACGATCGCGCAGGTGTCGCGAAGGTCTGAGGAGGATTCGATCATGTCTGTCTCCTATTTCGCCAGCGCGCGCAGCCGCTCGATCACTTCGGGCGGCGCGCCATAGGCGCGGTCAAGCAATGCGTTGATGGCCGCGCCATCGACGGGCGCAATTTCGGCGTTGGCGCGCGCCGCGTCGGCCAGAAACAACGGGTCTTTCATCGTCGCATCGAAAGCCGCGCGCAACGCCGCCACGCGATCGGCTGGCACATCGGGCGGCAGGACGAATGGCCGCCCCATGACCTGTTCGGCAAAGGCGATTTCGAACAATTGCTTGTCCTCGGGCTTGTCCATCAATTCGATGGCTGTTGGAACATCGGGATAGGAGGGGTCGCGGGATTTGCCCATCGCCATGATGACGCGGGCCTTGCCATCCTTCACCCAGGGTTCGAACCGCCCACGAAATTCCGCTGAAGATCCGCCGGATATATGACCGTCTGTTTCATCGCGCTCAACCGCCATGAGGCAGGCCTGCGAGCCGTCATAACCCTCAATGGTTTTCAACTTGGCGCCATAAAGCGCATTCAGCATTCGGGCGTAAATCGAGCTTGGCGAATTATGCGCGGCGGAAGAAATGGTCATCTCACGGGTCTTGATATCGGCGGCTTTCAGAATGCCAGTCTTCGTATTCACGAGAAAGAAACCGACCTCCTGCTGCGGCGAACCGAGCCAGTGAAATTTGCGGGCGTCAAACTGGATCGCCGCATTGTTGAAATCATAAAACCGGGCAAGGCCGGTGTTGCGCGAGAGGCCGCCGATGACTGTGCCATCCTGCGCGGCGACGGAATAAAGATGATTGGCGGCCTTGATGCCCTCCGCACCCAGCATATTCTGCACGAGAATTTGCGGTTCGCCGGGAATATGGCGCGTCATATGCGTGGCGAGCAGACGCGCATAAAGATCGTAACCGCCGCCGGGCGAGGCCGATGTCACCAGCGTGATGCGCTTGCCGCGATAGAAATCGGCGATGGCGTCGGCGCGCGCGGGGCGAAGGCCAGCTGCGACCGCCAGCGCGCCGAGCGCCATGGCGTTCACGCTGCGGCGCGTCAGGAAGCCGCTGTCAATCGTTTGAACGCGAGAATCCAGCGGGCTCGTCGGGATGACATGTGTTTGACGCATCTTGCTCATGGTTTGCGTCCCAGCGAGGCAAGCACTTCTTCGGTGTGCTCGCCAAGCTCCGGGGAGGCGGACAAAATCTGCGGCGGCGTTTCGGAAAGGCGCAATCCGTTGCGCACGAGGCCCACCGAGCCCAGCGCCCGATGCGGCATATCCACGCGCATCTTCAAATGTTTGACCTGTGGATCGTTGAACACATCGTCGAAATTGTTCAGCGGCGCGGAGGGAACGTCTTCGGCCAGCAACAGGTTCAGCCAATGCTCGCGCGGCATGGTTTTGAAGACGCCGGCCAGCCCCTCATGCAGGGCAGGATAATTCTTGCCGCGCGTTTCCTTGGTCGCGAAACGCGGGTCCTTCAAATATTCCGGTTTGCCGGCGACGCGCGTCAAACCCTCCCAGAACTTATTGGGTGAAGACAGATGCACGACAAACGGCTTTCCGTCGCCGGCGACAAAAGCATAGACCTGCGCGCGATGCGTGCGCGTGGCCCGGCTCGGCGTCTTGCCGTTCTCGAAATAATTGGCGGCGTTTTCGCCGCAAAAGGAGACTGCCGATTCGAGCAGCGAGGTATCCACGCGCTGGCCCCGGCCCGTTTTGCCGCGCGACACCAGCGCCGCCAGAATTCCGTTGCAGGCGACCATGCCGGCCAGATGGTCCGACAGAGAAATGCCCATCGGCTTGGGGTCTTCAATGTCGGTGAGCAGACTCAGCAGTCCGCTCATGGCCTGCCCGACCGTGTCATAGCCAGGACGCGCGGAATAGGGGCCATCCGAGCCAAAGCCGGTAATCGCGCAATAGATGAGGCCGGGATGATCCTGCCCGAGCGTGTCATATCCCAGGCCCAGGCGCTCCATTGTGCCGGAGCGAAAATTCTCGATCACCACATCCGCTGTTTTGACCAGCGCGCGCGCATGATCGCGGCCCGCCTCAGATTTGAGGTCGAGCGTGACGCTCTTCTTGTTGCGGTTCACCGAACCAAACGTCGGGCTGTATTCAACACGGCCCCAGCCGCGAAACGGGTCGCCCTTGCCCGGCGTTTCGACCTTGATGACATCCGCGCCGAGATCAGCGAGCAACATGCCCGCATAAGGGCCGGACACGTAGTTGGCGAATTCGATAACGCGGATGCCGTTGAGCGCGCCGGTCAATGTGGTCTCCTCCGAAGGTTCGATGTCTATTCTACCCGCGTGGCTCTAAAAGCAAAGCGGAATCGGCGCATTTGGCAGGCGGTCTCGAGCCTTTATCCAAACGTCGGGTGGCGCGCGCTATCTTCCCGTAAATTTCGGGCGCCGTTTTTCCATAAAGGCGCGGCGACCTTCCTGAAAATCGGCGCTGCCCGCGCAAAGGTCTGAAAGCTTGCGGCATTTATCGAGATCGACGTGACGCATCTGGTCCGCCACCTCGTTGATGACGATTTTGGAGGCCGCCGTCGAGAGCGGCGCGTTGTCTGCGATATCGGCGATGTACTTTGCAAAGACATCGTCAAAGTCTGCGACCGGAACGACCCGGTGCACCAGGCCGATGGATGCAGCCTCGGCAGCCGGATAGCGCCGCGCCGTAATCAGAATTTCCTTCAGTCGCGCGGGGCCGACGATTTCATTGAGCCAGGCGATGAAATCGGCGCGATAGGCGATGCCGAGACGCCCGGCGGGGATACTGAACAGTGAATCATCCGATGCAATGCGCAGATCGCAGGCCGCTGCGAGACCCATGCCGCCGCCAAAGCAGAAACCACGAATGCGGGCGATGACCGGTTTTGGAAACTCGCGCACGCGCGTATACATTTGCGACGAAATTTTAGAATACCGCGCCGCCGTTTCGGCGTCCTTGCGGACTTTTTCAAATTCTGAAATGTCGGCGCCAGAGATAAAAGACGTATCGCCTGCGCCGCGTATCACCAGCAACCGGACATCCGGATTGCCGGCGAAACTCTCCAGCAAGTCCGCCGCCTGTTGCGACATGGCGACAGAAATCGCATTGCGCCGGGGTTCGTTGTCAAACAGCAATTCAGCGACGCCATTCGCAATGGAGCCAACCACACGTCCCGGAGCTTTTTCCTCAGACACCCAGAATCTCCCTGTTGTGAAATCTATTTTTTATACATATTGCCGGCGTCGATCGTGATTTGCGCCGCCGACGTGTAGGATGATTTATCCGATGCAAGGAAGGCCACAGTCGAAGCGATTTCCTCACAGGACGCGATGCGCCCGCCCGGGTAGTCCTTCATGAATTCGACATAGCGCTCGGGATCGCCCAGTTTGCGGCGCGCATTTTCCTTGCTGAGATAGGTCTGCCGTTCGGACGCGGTTGCGCCGGGATTGACCGCCAGCACGCGGACGCCATGATCGAAGGATTCGCGACCGAGGCACTGCACGAACATGTTGAGGGCGAGATTGGCCATACAGCCCGCGATGTAATTGGGGTTTGCGCTGAAGGCCGCTGCGCCGCAAATGCAAATGACGACGCCGCTTTTGCGCGCATACATTGCCGGCATCAGCGCGCGGGTCAACCCGACATAGCCATAGACCTTCAGGTCCCAGGCGGCCTTCCAGCGTTCGTGCGTCACGTCCTGCAGGTTGCCAGCCGGAATGGCGCCCGCATTGTTGACGAGAATATCCGGATTCGGACAGGCGGCGGCGAGCGCCAGAACATCCTCATGTCTTGAGAGATCGCATCCCTGCACGGCGACCGAGACGCCGTGCCTTGCCTTGAGTTCCTGCGCCAAAGCTTCCATCTGGTCGGCGGATCGCGCGGCAAGGTGCAGGTTGCAGCCCTCGGCGGCAAGCTCGCGCGCGATGGCCGCGCCAATGCCTTTGGAGGCGCCGGTCACAAGCGCCAGTTTGCCCTTGAGATTGAGTTCCAAACCCGCCTCCCCGATTTCGCCTTGCGAGACGCTCGCTTCGCTTCCTGCATTCTACCCGATATGGTCGCGGAACAGTTTCATCGTGCGCTCGCGTGCAATCGCCGCCGCCGCCGGAGTGTTGCCGTCAAAGCCATGGCCGGCGTTATAGACATGAACGGGCAGAAGGGGAAAGGCTGTCCTGATCTTCTCGACATCGGCGAGGGGGATCAACCTGTCGGAATCGCCAAAATGCAATACAATAGGGCATTTGGGCGTGCGATCCAGAAAATCCACGACGTCCTTGCCATAATAGGACGCCGCTGCATCGAAGGGCAGGGAATGCGCGGCGAGCCAGACAACGGAGCCGCCAACGCAATAGCCGACGATAGCCACCTTGCCGGCGCTTGCGACCCGCTGGCGGGCGGCGTCCACATCTTTCAGGACATCTTCCCAGACGAAGGCGTTGCGCATTCGGCCCGCTTCGGCGCCGCCCTCAGGCGTATGTTCAAACACCGCGCCGCGCCGCTGCCGATCATACAGGGCCGGCGCAAGAGTGAGATAACCCTCTCGGGCGAATGCATCGCATACGCCGCGCAAGTAATCATCAAGGCCAAAGGCCGTCTGGATCACGATCAGGCCGCCGCGCGGGGCGACTGCGGGCGTCGACAAAAAGCCCGCGAGGCGGTGGCCATCGCGCGCTGTGATTTCAATTGTCTCGCCCATTTCCCCGTCTCCCCGAACCGCTGTCTGTCGCGCGCATCGCCTCCAGCCTCAAGATGGCGGCGCGATTTCGCGTGCGCGCTGCACCACTGCTGCAGGCATGCCGTAAAGCCGCCGCACGAGCCTGTCCAGTTCATCGCCGCTGAGGGGATCGAGCGCAAGATTTTGTTTGGCCGCAATCGCAACGAAGTCCGGGTCGTGCATGGTTCTGGCGAAAGCCTCGCGCAACGCCAGCACCCGCGCTTGCGGCACGCCCGGCCCCATGAACGAGGGATAACCCATTGCGACAGGCGAAAATATCAGCTCCATGACCTGACGGTCTTCAACCGTTGTTGCAGCGTCGAGCGCCAGCGGGACATCGGGGAGATCGCTGGCCTTCTCGAGACCGATTTGCGCGAGAATGCGGACCTTGCCCTGTTGCAGCCATTCGAGTGAGCGTCCGCTTTTCAGCGAGCCCCAGGTCCAGATTTTGCCCTGCGCCTCGCCGCGTTGCATGGCAAGATCGACCTCCGTACTGCTTTTGTAGCCCGGCACGACCTTGAAACGCGTGCCAAGCAATTTGTTCATCACCAGCGGAAACAGGCCTGTGTCGGTGCCAAGCGAGGTCGCGCCATAAACGACCTCCGTTGTCATGGCGTCCTTCAACGACCGCACCTCGGTTGCCTCGCTCCAGACTGTGGCGACGGTGGGTTCGCGCGAGGGGCTGCCGATCCATTGAAATTTGACGGGATCGAAATCCGCGCCGATGGATTTCAGCAGAGGGGCGCGAACAAATCCGCGCGTGATAAAGCCCCAGGCGGTCCCATCCTGTGGCGCAACAGATTGCAGGAACATCGCCGCCTTGAAACCGCCCGCGCCTGGCATGTTGCGCAAAATGATCGTGGGATGGCCGGGTATATAGCGCGGCATGATTTCCGCTATCGCCTGCGGATAGGCGGTAAGCGCGCCCGCGCCTTCGCCGGTGCCGATGTAAATGCTGATGATCTTGCCGCGATAGAAGTCCTCAACGCCCTGCGCCAGCGCAGGCCTCGCCAGCGCAGACGTCAACAGACAGAAGATGATATTCAGCGCTTTCATGAGGCCTGCCGCAGTGGGGCGATCGGAGCATGATCGGCATCCCCAGGGCAAAAGGCAAGCGCGCCGATTTGCCGCGCTATTCCCCAACAACCCAATCGATCCTGAAGGCCGCGCCGTCATCCCGCCCAAGTGTTTTGACGAACCACGGCAGCAACTCGCGCGCTTCGGCCTCCAGCGGGAAGGGCGGATTGATGATCAACATCCCGCAGCCGGACAGAGGTCCGGGTTCGCGCCGGCGCGCGATGTCGAGCTCAAGCCGCAGGATACGGCGAAGGCCGGCTTCCGCCAGACCCTCCACAAATGTCTGCGCTTCGTCCGGGCGCTTCAGCGGATACCAGAGGGCGTAAACGCCCGTCGGCCATTTCTTCCATGCCCGTATGGTCGCAGCAGCCATGTCGCCGAATTCGTCGGGTTCTTCAAACGGCGGATCGATCAGCACCAGGCCTCGCCGCTCGGGCGGCGGCACATTCGCATTCAGCGCGACATAGCCGTCCAAGTGAAACGTCTTAACGCTTTTGTCGCGCCCGATGGTTGATTCGAGCCTGGCCGCGTCGCGTTCTTGCCATTCGCACAGGATCAGCCGGTCGACGGGGCGCAGCAGCGCTTGCGCAATCAGGGGCGAGCCGGGATATTCGAAAGGCTCTTGCCCGCTGCGCAGCCCGGTCGCATCAAGCCAGGGTTTCAGCAGCGATTCGATTGCTGCTGGAATATCCGCCGAGGCAATACGCCCGACGCCATCGCGCCATTCGGCGCCGCGCACGGCCTCCTCGCTTTTGAGATCGTAGAGACCCTTGCCAGCATGTGTGTCGATATATCTCAGCGGCGCATCCTTGCGCATGAGATAAACAAGCATTCGCGTCAGAAGCGCGTGCTTGAAAACATCGGCGAAATTGCCCGCATGGAACGCGTGGCGGTAATTCACCTTGGCGCTGGCACGGTGATCTGCCGGGTGCGGCAGGACCCGCGCGCGACTTCGCCGCAAGTGCGGAATGCGCCGAGATCCTTGGTTAGGCAGATACGCACTTCCTGCAACAGGTTGCGTTGGCAGCCCACAGCCATCATGCCAGGACGAAGTTGCGGATTGGCGGCCTGGAATTCGCGCTGGATGTCGATCGGCGCGATCTGTTCATCACTCTGGAGTTGTAGAAGTTCCGGCGGAATTTTGACTTGATCGCGGGCGAATTTCACATCCGAGAAATAATCGCCCGGTGTTTTGCCCGTGCAGGTTCCGTGTTTGCGCCATTCATACCGCGCCAGCCCCTCCGAAGGATAAACGCCATGCGTCAGCGCCAGATCGGCGCGGCTCGGTTGCGGCGCGGACGTATCGCAATTGCTCGGAAAACTCTGTTCAAACTGCGGCCAAAGACCATGCACGACAAAGGTCAGATGCGAGCCGATATTGCACTGATCGGAATTGATGGCGCTGCTGGCGCCGGCGCAAAATCCGGATGACCACGACAGCGACAGCACATAAAAATCAAAGTCGCCTGGCGCTACCGCCGGGAGGGAGCGAGCAGATGGCGCAGCCACGACGGGACTGCGATTGCCGGCAGGCGGCGGGGCCTCATTGGCGCGCGGCGCCGGCGCAACCGGCGTTCGATCGCGGCAATTGTCAAGGATACATCCGCCGCTCTGCGCCACAACCTGCGCGCTGGCGCCAACAGGAGGCAGAAGCGCCAGGCAAAACCCAACCGCCACGGCGCCAAAACAAAACCGCATCCCGTCAACTCCCTCAGGCGGACAACCCGATAGCGTCAGGCGCCGGAGATCAACGCTTCGCCGATCTGCAATTCAGCCCATAAGCGCCGTTGCGGTCGAGCCCGACCACACACCAGTCAACGCCAAAATTGATGTTTGAACTGACATTGGTTTTACCAATCAAAAGGCCAAGCGTCAGGCTTTGCGCAACGCTGCCCAAGGCGTCGGTCCCGGCCATCCCCAGGTCCTCGCCAATGTTGTAGAAGACCTCGCGGGTCTTGTGGTCGTTCAGAACGGCGGTCGCTGCGCAAAAGCGGCGCGGTATATAGTCCGCGCCGTTGCTGCGAAAACCGGTCTCGCGAATATCGCGAATCTCCTGAATCGCGAGGCCCGACTCCCAATAGGCGCTTTCGCGCTCGGCAAAACGGGACGCAATCACGTCAGTCATGCTGGCGCTATCGCAGGACGGCACGATACCCTGCCAATGCGCAAAACGTTGCTCTGCGGGGGTTAACGGACGGGCGCTCGCTGGCGGCAGACATGACCCGGTCAGGGCGGTGGCCAAAACGATGCCGACAAAGACTGAACGCATGATCGCCTCGAAAGAAATTCTTCATTCGACGATGCAACGCCGGCGCGCGCCGGTCAAGAGGCCAAAAACGCTTGCCCCGCTCATTCCACGAGCATGGCCTCTATGGCGCGCCGCAGGCCTGTGCGCTCCTCTGCCGGGGCGTCTTGCGTCACTCCAGCGTCCAAGCGATTTCGGCCGGTCGTCGCAGAACGACAATCCGGTCGCCAATTTCAGGCGCCTGGCTTCTCCGCCTCCCTTTGACGTCTATTCCGCGTCAGGCCGGAATTTGGTTTCTGGCGTCAGCCCCTTTTGTTGACGCTGCGCGCTGATGCGCCCGTTCTCAAGGTAATGTCCGCTGGCTGCAAGGTCAGCGGCCCTGTCCCATTCCTTTGACCAGTCGCCGAGCGAATAGCCAAACCAGGGGGATTGCGGACGCAATGCGGGAAGTCCCAGTTCTTCCCAGATTTTTTTGGTGTTTTCCATATAGGGCTTCTTTGGCAACGCAAGCGGTGGCATGGCCGATTTCATTGTCGCATCCATGAGCAGGGTTGAATCTTCCTCGCCGCCATGTTCGCGCTTTGGTCCGTGGCCCTGACCGCGCGATTCCACAGTGCGCACGTCATGCACAGGATTCGAACGATAGGCGAGCGTCCATAACAGCGCATCGGCATTGTCCGGATCTATATCGTCGTTCACGGCGATGCATATCTTGCCGCAATCGCCCTTGAAGAATGCGGCGCCATAGAGCGCGCGCCAGATTTCCGTGCGTGGCATATTCCGTTCGCAAACGATTGTTGTGACGCGCAGCAATCCGGTCAAAGGTTCGTGCAGGGCGACTCGTTTGACGCCCTTGATTCCGAGCCCATCGCGCAGATGCGCGAGAAACAGCGGCTCATAGGCGACGCGCTTGATGACGCTGGATTCGCTTGGCGCGACCTGACTGATATAGGATGGAATGATCGGGTGCTTGCGATGCGTGATAGCCGTAATCCGCATTGGCATATTGAATTCTTCAAGCGCCACATGGCCATGCGATTCGCCAAACGGAGCTTCGGGCTCGACATATTCGGTATCGATGAAACCCTCGATCACAACTTCAGATTCCGCCGGAACCATCAGATCGACCGTACGGCATTTCACAATATTGATCGGCGCGCCTGCGAGTCCGCCAGCGACATCAAGTTCATCGACGCCGGCAGGGAGCTTCTGCGGCCCCATAAAGGCGACGTAGGGCGGGCAACCCAGCACGATCGCGCAGGGCATTTCCTTGTCGCCGCGCTTTTGGTGCGCGAGGTAATGCTGATAGCCGCCAGCGCCGCCGACTCGTGTGGCCATACGCACCACGAGCCTGTCGCAAGCCTTCAAGGCTGCGCGATACGTGCCCATGTTCTGCACGCCCGTGGCGGGATCGCGCGTGACGACGTTGGTCGCGGTCAGCGTCGGCGCTGAATCGAATCCAGGCGTCGAGACGGGGATCGGGAGGCGGTCGAGTCCCTTGCCTTCGCCGATGAGATCGCGGCCCTCGTGGACTACGTCATGGCATGGCGCTTCCGACACGACGCGCGGCTTCACCGGATGCGCGATGGCGTGGTCCCATTTGGCCTGTATCTCATCGACCGGAGCATCCATGCCGATGGAATAGATTTGCCGATTGGCGGCGATGGCCCCGACAACAACGGGAATGTCGTAGGCGCGTCCAAGCCCATCGACAATGTTGGTGAACAAAAACGCCTTGCGGTCCTTTTCGTCGATGCCGCCAACAAATTGCCAGCGCACCAGTGGATGCAATTCGGAATCCTTGTCGATCTTGCGATCGACTGTCACGAGTAGTCCCGCCGTTCGCAGGGCGTCCAGATGTTCGCGGAGGTCGCGATAGCCACGCGCGCGTTGGATGTCTTCTGTCATGTCGCTCTCGCGGTTCGTGGTCTTAAAGGCCAAACAGCTTTTCAGCCAGTCCGCCGTTGATCGATGCGGTTTCACTGGCCGAGAAGCCTGCTTCGCGCACAACATCCATGGGCTTGAGATCGCCAATCGGAAATGGGGCGTCCGATCCCATCATCAGGCGCCCAACGCCAACCTTGTCAGCAAGAAAGCGCAGCGTTGCTGCATCATGCACAATCGTGTCGTAATACAATTGTGCGAGACTTTCAGCGGGATTTCCCAGGCTCTTGTCGAGGGTCCAGGACTTTGTCAGTCGCCCCAGCGCCCAGGGCAATCCCGCGCCGCCGATGCCGGCGACAATCCTGGCGTTCCTGTATTTCAGGATATGTCCGGAATAGATGATGCGGCTGACGGCGATCAAAGTATCGGTGATGCGACCGATAGCATTGGCCATGCCGTAATCGGCGTTGCGTTTGTCGCCGCTCTCGAACACGGGGTGGATAAAGAGCGCCATGCCAAGCTCGTCCGCCGCTTTCCAGAAGGGTTCAAGCTGGGGATCGTCGAGCACGCCGCCAACGCCCTTGGGCTGTGTGCCGATCATCGCGCCGCGCATCCCCATGGCGTGCGCCTCGCGCAGAACGTCTGCAGCTCGCGCGCCATCCTGCAAGGGCACGGTGGCGAGTGCGACAAATCGCGGCTGCGATTTGGCGAGCGCCGCAAGATGGCGATTGATCAGCCGCGCCCAGCGCGCGCCCTCTTCAGCCGGCAATTCATAGCCAAACATATCGAGCCAGCCGCCAAAAACCTGGCGCTCGACGCCTTGTTCGTCCATCCATTTGAGGCGCGCGCCGATATCGATCAATGGTTTGGCGACAGGACGCGTTGGCTTGCCGCCGGCAAAGCCAAGTCCAAAGCCGCCTGCGGGATCCGGAACAAGTTTCAGCGAGGGGAAAGTCGCGGCTTCCGTCTCGATCGCCGCCATCAGATCGGGCGGAGCGATATGCGCGTGGCAGTCGATAATCATGGCAGGCGTCCTTTCAGTTTCGCTTCGGCGATGGCGTCGGAAATGGCGGTTGTCCGGATGGGGAGTTTTTCAAATCGAATGCCGAGCGCGCGCACGGCGTCGTTGATCGCGCCCGATACAGCGGCAGGCGCGCCAAGATAACCCGATTCTCCCGATCCCTTTTGTCCGAATACGGTCAGCGGAGAGGGCGTGCAGTGATGCACAATTTCGACATGCGGAATTTCGCTCGCCGAGGGCAGGAGATAATCCATGAACGACTGGCTCATCATCTGGCCGTCCGCGTCATAGACAAATTCTTCCAGCAGCGCGGCGCCGATGCCATGCGCGATGCCGCCGAGCGTCATTCCCTTGACGATATGCGGATTGATGACGACGCCGCAATCGTGGCCGATGACATAGCGACGCAAGTCAGGCTTGCCGAGTTCGGGGTCGATGACAACAAGCACGATATGAAATTCGAACGAATGGCAGGGATACATCTGCACGCGGCCATCAGGGGTTGGCAAAGCCTCGCCGGTTGGCGTCTGCATGATGAACGAGGCTTCAAGACCGGGTTCCGCGCCAGGCGGCAATTCATGGAAATGCCGGTGCGCGATGGCGACGACGTCAAGCCATTTCAGTGACTGTTCGCCATGCGACAGATTGCCGTCGCAGTAGTTCACAGCATCCACTGCGCAACCAAATCGATGCGCCCCGATCGCGCGAAATTTATCTTTCAGTTTCTCTGCAGCCTTGAATGCAGCGCCCCCAAGCATGATCGCCATGCGGCTGCCCACCGGCGAGTTGCCCGGCAGGCTCGACAGAGAATCAGGACGCGTAACGCGAATTCTGGCAGGATCGATTTCAAGCGCTTCGCCAACTGCGGTCGCGACCAGCGTCTCGTGTCCCTGACCCGACGAGGTTGTATGAATGGCGACATTGATATCGCCAAGCGCATCAATGTTGATGCGGCATGATTCCATCCAGGTTGTTGTCGTATTCTTCGGGTTCAGCAATGGCTCGAAGGACGAATTGCCGCCCGAAGGCTCGAGGCAGGCGGCGACGCCAATGCCCGCCATCAGACCCTCGTCGCGCAGCCGGTCGCGCTCTGCAACGAGTTCTGGCCAGTTCACATGCGTCAGAACCTTGTCGACGACCGTGTGGTAATCGCCGCTGTCGTAACGCGTGCCGCTCGGGATCAGATAGGGAAATTCATCCGAACGAATGAGATTTCGGCGGCGGACTTCGATGCGATCGACGCCGACGGCTTCAGCCACACGATCCACCATGGCCTCAATGGCGTAATTTGTCGGCGACTGGCCGAACCCGCGCACAGCTTCTTCGACAGCCTTGTTGGTGGTGACGGAGATCGCGTGATAATGCACGCTTTTGATGCGATAGGGGCCGACAATCGCGCCGATAGGTTTGCCGAGCTGGAATGGCGCGCGACCGGCGTAAGCGCCGGCATTGTCAAGCGCCCGCATCTTCATGCTGTTGATGACGCCATCCGAATTGAAAGCAACATCGATATCGAAAATGCGTTCGGGTCCATGCGCATCGCCCGAGCGCATGTTTTCCAGGCGATCCTCGAGCAGGCGGACGGGGCGATTGAGCTTGCGCGCGAGATAACCTGTGAGCACGCTATGCTTGATGCCGCGCTTGACGCCATAGCTGCCGCCAACATCGACATCGTAATGCACGCGAACGCCGTTCATCGGAAGTCGCAGCGCGCGAGCGATCTGGTCGGCGTATTTTGGCATCTGGATTGAGGCGTTGACATCAAGCACCGCGCCCCATGGGTCCCATTGCGCCAGCACGCCGAAGGTCTCGATGGGGACGGTTGCGTTGCGTCCCCATGTCACGCGAAGCGAGAGCTGGCTGTCGCTTGCGGCGAAATGTTCATCGACGTCGCCCCAGTTGAAAACGCGATCCAGCAGCACATTTGAGCCATGCGCGGGATGCACTGGCGTGCTTGACGATTTGTAGGCCTCTTCCGCATCAATGACATGCGGAAGCGCTTCATAGACGATATCGACACGCTCGGCGGCGTCTTCTGCGATCGCGCGTGTTTCGGCGACAACGGCCGCGACCCATTCTCCCATGTAACGCGTCGCGCCGACCGCGAGCGGATAGCGCTGGACATGGGGCGTATCCAGCCCGTTCATCAAGGGTTCGCAGGCGGCGGCAAGCTCGGCGCCGTCGACGACGCCATGAACGCCGGGCAGCGCCAGCGCACGCGATGCGTCGATCGAGACAATGCGCGCGGCCGCATGTTGGGACGGAACAAGGGCGACGTGCAGCATCGCCTCGGCGGCAATGTCGGCAATGTACTTGCCCTTGCCAACCACGAAACGACGGTCTTCGCGCACGCGTCTGTCTGTCGAGATATAACGGAAAGCGCGGGGAGCGTTCATGCCGCGTCTCCCGCATTCGAGCCTGCAAGACGCCGGGCGGCGAGCTCGATGGCCTCGATGATCTGGCCGTAGCCGGTGCAACGGCAGATGTTGCCAGATATAGCGGCGACGATTTTTTCGCGGGATGGCGAGGGGTTCTCGCGCAGCAGCGCGTGCGCGGTCAAAATCATGCCGGGCGTGCAATAGCCGCATTGCATTCCATGAGTTTCGCAGAAAGCGTCCTGAATGAGACTGAGTTCGCCCGGCGCCGGCGCCAGCCCTTCAATCGTGCCGATGGCAAGGCCATCGGCCTGCACGGCAAATATCAGACAGGCCCGCGCCGGCGCGCCATCGATCAACACTGTGCAAGCGCCGCAGACGCCGTGTTCGCAGCCCGTATGCACGCCGGTGAGGCGCATGTTGTCTCGCAGCGCGTCAAGCAACGTCAGGCGCGGCTCAACATCGATCTCGTGTTCGACGTGGTTGACGTTCAATAGAACTTTCATGTGCGCGCCCGCTTCGCCAGGGCTTCGTCGCGCGCAGCCAGAAGCGCGCGCAGGGCCAACGCCAAGGCAGCCCGTTTGCGATAGGCGGGGCTTGCGTGGGGGTCAGTCATCATGTCGAGCGTTTCAATGGCGACGGACAGCTTTTCGCGGGCTGTCGTTTCGTTGATCCTTGCGCCGGTCAAATCAACAGCGAGTTGTGTTGGCTGGGCCGTCGCGCCGCCAACGCCAAGCGCGCATGCTACGCATGACCCATTGTCATCCAGCGCCACCTGCGCGGCTGCCGAGACGTAAGCAAAATCGCCATGCCGGGCGCTGATTTCGGTAAAGCACGCGCCAATGCGTTGGTGAGTCCAGACGGGGAAATGCGCCTCCACCAGGCAGCCATCTGCGGGGATTGCCGTCGTCATCGGGCCAAGAAAGAAATCTCGCGCCGCAAACCTTTCACGTCCGCGCGGCGTTTGAACAACGACTGCGCCGCCAAGCGTGGCAAGAACCAGCGGGATTTCTGCAGCCGGATCGGCGTTGGCGATGGAGCCGCCAATTGTGCCCCGGTTCCGGATAGCAGAGTGCCCAATCCACGGAAGCGCGCGCGCCAGCAGCGGCAAGTCGAGCGCAACTGTTGCGTTCGCTTCGGCAAACGCCTGCCGGGTCGCAGCGCCAATTTCGATGTGGTCGCCTTCACGGCGGACAAAGGCGAGTTCCGGGATCCGGGCAATATCGATCAGTGCGGTGGGCCGCGCCAGTCGCATCGCCATCATCGGCACGAGGGTTTGACCGCCCGCGATCAGTCGGGCGTCCTCGTCGGCAGCCAGCAGCGCGCAAGCTTCTGTGACGCTGGCGGGCCGGCAATATGTAAATGGCGCTGATTTCATCGACGTCCTGAAACGCGGCGGGAGACGATCGCGCCGCGCCGGGCTGCTTTAGGGAGGGGCCAGGGGCGTGTCAACGCGTCGCCGCGTGCCGGTTTGACCTTTGCGCCGACCGGCTGCTTACTGAAAGCTCAACCGGGCGGGGCATCCAGATGCGTTTCATGCGTTTTACAGCGGGCGGGCAAGCCCGATTCGGGGTCGCTTCGGACAGCGGCGTCGTGGATCTCACGGGGCGGCTTGCGGGCCAATTTGCGGGGCTCGACGAGATCGCCTTTGCCAATGCCTATGCAATCGCCGGCGCTGCGGCAAAAGGCGCAGGCGTGGATTTCAGTTTCGACGACGTTGTATTTCTCCCGCCCATTGCCCGCCCGGGTAAAATTCTCTGCATTGGCGTCAATTATGGCAAACGCAATGAAGAATACGGGCTTGCCGGGGCGCCGTCGAAATATCCGAATGTCTTCATGCGCACGCCCGATTCGCTTGTGGGCCATCGCGCAGCGATCGTTCGCCCGCACGTCTCCGAGCAATTCGATTACGAAGGCGAAATCGTTCTCGTAATTGGCAAAAAGGGTCGCTATATCGAGCGCGCCAACGCCAACAGCCATATTGCAGGCCTGACCATCGCCAACGAAGGCTCGGTGCGCGACTGGATGGCGCATGGAAAATTCAACATCACGCAGGGCAAGAATTTTGACGCCAGCGGCAGCATAGGTCCCTGGATCGATATAACGCCGCTGCCGCCAGACTATGAAATCAGGCTGCGAACCTGGGTTAATGACGAGTTACGGCAAGACGATACGACGGCCAATATGATCTGGCCGTTCGATTTCCTGATTTCCTATCTTTCGCAATTCGCCACATTGTGTCCAGGCGACGTTATATTGACCGGAACGCCCGTTGGCGCGGGCGCCCGGTTCAATCCGCCAAAGTGGCTGAAGCCCGGAGACCGGCTGAAAATCGAGGTTTCCGGCCTTGGCGCGCTGGAAAACATCGTCGCGGATGAGAGGGCTATAGAGCGTGGGGACTCCTGAACGGTCTCAAAATGCCGGTTTGCTGGCCTTTTTCTTGCCGCCAGGCCAGTTAGTCCCGATTTATATGGGATATTTTCGTTTTTTTTCGCGACGACCCTTATTTTCCCATTTGCCACAGTGTATCTTTCACTCTGGTTCTGATTCGCAAAAGGAGAAACCACATGGTCAAAGCCGCTACCACCGCCGCCCCGAAGGCCGCCGCCGCCCCCAAGGCGCCGAAAGCCAAGGTCGACACCGTTACTTTGAAGCACATTGCTACAACCATTGCCGAAACGCATGAACTCTCGAAGAAGCAGGCCAACGCCATTCTCGATGATTTCGTCGCCAACGTATCCAAGCACCTCAAGAAGGGCGCACGCATCCGCATCGGCGGACTTGGCATTCTGCAGGTTCGCAAGCGCGCCGCCCGCATGGGCCGCAACCCTGCGACGGGCGAAGCCATCAAGATCAAGGCGAGCAAGAAAGTTGCTTTCCGCGCGGCCAAAGAGCTGAAGGAATCGGTCTGATCCGGATTTCTGTTCCAGGTCTATTGTGTCAAACGGCGGGGTTTTTCCCGCCGTTTGCATGTCAGCGCATTGATGATTTTTATGGTTGCGCCTTGATTCCTGCGGACTGAATAATCGGCCCCCATTTGGCGATTTCGGCAGCGATAAAGGCGTCGAGATCGGCAGGCGTCCCCCCTTCGCCGCTCATTTCAAGGTTGCCGAGCTGCGCTTTGCCCTCCGCGCCGGCAAGCCAGCCATTGACCGCAGAATTGATGCGAGCGATGGCTGCGGCAGGCGCGCCGGCGGGCGCCATCAGCGCAGACCACGCCGTCGCCTCAAATGTCGGCAGTCCGCTTTCGGCGACGGTTGGCAAATCAGGCAGCGCCAGGGAATGTCTGCTTCCGGTGATTGCAATCGCCTTGTAGCGATGGTCTTTCAGCAAGGGCACATGCGCGGGAATGAGATCGGACGCAAGGTCGATCTGTCCGCCGAGCAGCGCTGAAATGATCGGCGTCGAGCCGGGAAATGGCACGTTGATCATGCTGATTCCTGCAGAAACCTGAAAAAACTCGGACGCGATATGCGCCACCGTTCCATAGCCCGCCGTGCCGATGGTGAGCTTGCCAGGATTCTGTTTCGCATAGGCGATCCATTCCGCAATGGTCGAGAACGGCGCATCAGCGCGCGCGGTGAACAGGACCGGCGATTTGGCGATCAGAACAATGGACGAAAAGTCTTTCACAGGATCGAAGGACAGCGAAGGATACAGAAATTTGTTGTTGGCTGTGGGGCCGGTCGAGGTGAACAGCAGCGTCTGCCCGTCCGGTCGCGCTTTGGCGACCAGGCCCGCCGCGATATTGCCGGCTGCGCCAACGCGATTCTCGACCAGAAAGGGCGCGCCGATGGCCTCGGTCAGGGCTTTGGCGAGTAAGCGCGCCAAAAGATCGTTCGGGCCGCCGGCAGGATAGGGGCAGACCATCGTCACGGGGCCGGCAGGCCAGTCCTGAGCTCGCACCGGTCCGCTCGAAACCGTCATTGCGCCAAACCCGGCAAGCAAGGACTGCGCGCGTCGGCGTGTGATGGTCATCGCTTCCTCCATGGCGCAATCAGCGCGTGAAAACCCGGATGACGCTCAGTCTATTGATCGGCGCCAGAACTGGAAACAGGATTTTTGGCGCGCAATTTGCTAAACTGGAATTTCGCATTCAATATGCCTGCTGCAACCGGAGGTTGGACCGCATGGCCGAAATTGAAACGAAAACAGTCATCTGCGCCGGAGGTTTGCCGGCCTTTATCGCCATTCCCGCAGGCGGCGGGCCGTCGCCCGTGATTGTGCTTCTGCATGAGCGCTACGGCCTTGTTGAACATACGCGCGATCTTGCCCGTCGCCACGCGCGCGAAGGCTATGTCTGCATCGCTGCGGATTATTTTTTCAAGCACCCGGATCAGGCCGCGTTGCATCGCGGCGACACCGGCTACGATATGACCGACCCGGAATCGCTCGACTATATGAACGCAGCAATTGCCGCGCTGGAAAATGAGCCGCGCGCCGATCTCACGCGCATCGCCTGCATGGGCGTCTGCCAGACGGGCCGTCACCCGCTTGTGCTGGCCGCCAACCGCAAGATTTCGGCGGCGCTGGTGTGGTATGGCGCCGCGCAGGAGCGGGAATGGCTGATGAATTCCAGATATCCCGTTGCGCTGGACGAACTGATCGCAAAAGCGGATTGTCCGGTGCTTGGCATGTTTGGAGAAACCGATCACATCATTTCTGTCGATAGCGTGCGGCGGTTGCGTGGCAGCCTCGAAAAGCATGGTTTGAGCTTCCATGTCGAGATTTTTGGCGCCGCGCCGCATGGCTGGCTCAACGACACCATGCCAGGCCGCTATCGTCGCGAGGCGGCGGAGGCCGCCTGGGCTGCGCAGCGCGCGTTTCTGGCGTGGGTTTTCGATCCCGCGCGCGATCGCGCCTTCATCAAGCAGAGTTACAAGGCGGCGATCCAGCCGAGCTATGATTTTTCGAAAAATGTGCGCTACGAATAAGTCAGCAACAGGGAAACTCCGACATGACCGACAAATTCGAGGACTACTGCTGGAAAGATATCGTCAACGACGAGATTCTGGAGATTTATGAAGCTTACAAGCGGGATGTGTTCGTGGGTCCGAGGCCCGCCATCCTCGCCATTGATCTTTATAAGAAGGCCTATCAGGGCGGCAATCGCCCGGTCATCGAGGTCAATCGGCAGCATGCTGGCTCCTGCGGCGAAAATGCGTGGAAAGCCATCGATCCCACGCAAAAGCTGTTTGCCGCTGCGCGCCGCGCCGGCGTGCCGGTCGTCTACACGACGCGTCATGCCGATACGGCGGGCGTCCATTCCACCAACCGGCGCATGGGCCGCGAGGTCGAGGATCTCTACGCGATCCAGCCGGGCCTTGAACCTGAGCCGGGCGAACTTGTCATCTACAAGGAGCGGGCGTCGGCCTTTTTTGGCACGCCGCTCATTGCGCATTTGCGCAAAATGCGCATCGAAAGCCTGATCATTTGCGGCGAGAGCACGTCAGGTTGCGTGCGCGCCTCAACGGTCGACGCCTATTCGCATGGCTTTCACAACACGCTGGTCGAGGAATGCACGTATGACCGCTCGATGCTGAGCCACAAGGTCAATCTGTTCGACCTGCATCATAAATACGCCGATGTCATGCATGTCGCCGACGTTTTGGCGCATCTTGAAAAAATGCCGGCGGTCCAGCGCAAGGCCGCGGAGTAATCCACCTCTAAACGAACGGCGATGTGACTTGTCGCATCGCCGTTGGCAAGCGCGAACGCGCGCCGGCGCTGATGCGCCGAACGCTTCCGACCGACCGTAGGTCGATCCGAGGCGCGCTTGGTATATCGCTATTCCCGTGTCGCATGGCCCATGCCGCCCTCGCCCTGGCGCAATGTCACGCCATGGATGGCGGCATAGGCGGGCCAGTGCTGCGGCGCGGACCGCGCATAGGGCTTGGGCGTCTCGATCCGCTCGCCCAGCGCTGTCGCCGCGTGCCATGGCCAGCGCGGATTGTCCATAATCGCGCGGCCGATGGCGATCATATCGGCTGTGTCCGAAGCAATGATCTCTTCGGCGAATTTTGGCTCATAGATCATGCCGACGGTCATCGTCGCGATGCCAGCTTCGCGTTTCACTTTCTCGGCGAAATGCGCCATGTAACCAGGCCCGATTTTCGGCAGCTTCATGCCCGGCGCGACATTGCCCGCCGATGGCGTCACATAGTCCATGCCGATGTCCTTGAGCGCACGCGCGAACACGACGGCGTCATCGAGATTGAGGCCGCCCTCGACAAAATCCTCGCCGGTTATCCGCACGCCAATCGGTTTGTGCTTCGGGAACGCGTCGCGCATGGCCCGCGCAACTTCAAGGGGAAACCGCATCCGGCCCTTGAGGTCGCCGCCATATCGATCGTTACGATGGTTGGTCAGCGGCGAACAGAATTCATGCAGTAGATAGCCGTGCGCCGCATGGATTTCGATCATGTCGAAGCCGCAGCGGTTCGCGCGTTGCGCTGCAGCCACAAATTCATCGCGCACGCGTTTCAACCCGGCCTCATCAAGCGCCGCAGGCGTGCGCCAACCCTCTGCGAACGCTTCTGCGGACGGACCTTCGACAGCCCAGCCGCCTTCGGCGTCCGGCACATTATGGCCCTTGTGCAAATCCCAGGTCGGTCGGGTCGAGCCCTTGCGCCCGGCGTGGCTGAGCTGGATGCCGATCGGTATGTCGGAGTAAGTCCTGATATCGCCGATGATGTCTGTTAACGCCGCTTCGTTTTCGTCCGAATAAAGACCCAGGCATTGCGGTGAAATACGCCCGGTCGCGCTGACCCCTGTCGCTTCCAGTATGCACAGGCCCGCGCCTGAAATCGCAAAAGAGCCAATGTGCTGCCTGTGCCAGGGCGAGGCCGTGCCATCCACGGCGCTGTACTGACATAGCGGCGAGATGACGATGCGGTTCTTCAGAGTGAGTTCGCGCAACTGGATGGGCTGGAAAAGCGGCGACGGCATGGAGGCTCCCTGATGATCAATTCATTTTTGCTGCGGCGTTCCAGGACGTTTGGCAGACATGTTTACAACCCGAAGACAAACAGCATTGGCGCGCTGGTCTGATCCACCATTTCGGGTGCGCGCCGGAGCTTGCCGCGCGCGTTGTTGAAAAGCCCCGAGGCGATGGCGACATACTGCTTGCCGTTCACCGCATAGGTCATCGGCGGCGCATTGAAACCCGCGCCCACATTGATCCGCCAAAGCTCATCGAGCGTCTCATCGTCGAGGGCGACAATCGTTCCATCGAGCAGCGCGGTAACGATGATTCCACCGGCAGTCGACAGGACGCCGGCGAAATCGGGATAGGGAAACTCCTTGCGGCCTTTGACACTGGCGTTCGCCGGATCAATCGCAATCACGCTGCTGGTGATGCGGCCCGCGTCTGCATTTTTCCCGCCGACGAAATTCCCCTTCACATGCGACCGGTAATCGGGCGTCACATTGGCGCAGCCTTCGTTGGCGGCGACATAGATCGTCTTCGTCTTCACGCTGTAGGACGCGGGCCAGTAATTGTTGCCGCCCGATGTGTCGGGACAGATTTTCCGTGTCCGGCCATCGGTGTTGACATCGGGCCCCTCGGCATAAATCTGCACGTCGCGTGCGGGGTCATAGTCAACCGGCTTGCCGGTTTTCTGGTCGACGCCCTTTGTCCAGGTCACTTCCTTCACATATTGGGCGGCTTTCAGGAACTGCCCGTTCAACCGGTCGAATGTATAGGCAAACCCATTGCGCCCGGTGTGTGTGACGGTTTTGCGCGGCTCGCCATTCACGATCGTGTCGATGAGAATATGCGTCCCGGTCTCATCGTAATCGTGGTTATCGTTGGGGCTATACTGATGCCACCAGTTGATCTTGCCGCTCGACGCGTCAAACGCAATGGCGCTTGAGGTATAAAGATTGTCGCCGGGCCGGTAATGCGAATCATAGCCCGGAACGGGATTGCCCGAGCCCCAGTAGGTCAGATTTGTGGCGGGATCGTAAGAGCCGGTGACATAAAAGGCGCCGCCGCCCGTCTGCCAGGCGTTGACTGTGTCTTTCCATGTCTCGCTGCCGGGTTCCCCGGGCGCCGGAATGGAATAGGTCTTCCATTTGAGGTCGCCGGTTTTCGCATCGAGCGAGGCGACCCAGTCGCGCACGCCGCGGTCGCCGCCCGATGCGCCGATGAGGATCGAATCTTCAAGCGCCAGCGGCGCCGCGGTCAATTCCAGATCGGGCTGGTCGTGCAGGTTCTTGTCCCAGACAACCTTGCCGCTATCGCGGTTGGTGGCGATAATGCGCCCGTCGTGGCTGGTAATCGAAATCACAAGATTGCCCCAGAGCGCGACGCCCCGGTCTCGGTCCTGTTTCTGCTGGCCGGGGTCCATCTTCCAGACAATGCGCGCCGCAGCTCCGGAACGCACGTCGAGCTTGTAGACGACGCCCCAGGGGTCGGCGACATACATGAAACCATCGTCAACCAGAGGCGTCGCCTCGACACCCTCATTCCCCGATCCGCCGCCCAGCGCCAGCGCGAATTTCAGCTTCAGGCCCCCGACGTTGGATTTGTTGATCATGTCGAGCGGCGAATGCCGCTGGGCGCTGTAATCGCGATGGTTATGCAGCCAGTTGTCAGGCTCGGGATTGCGCAGCCGTTCGTAGGTTGCATCCCCAGCGTTGGCGCTCCAGGGCGTCAATGCAAGGCTCAGCGCCGATAACGCGAGCGCAGATGTCATCGATCGAGCCATGGCCCCTCCCGGAATTAGTTGATGCGCATCCTGCCTGAACGCGGTGTTTCCAGCAAGCAGCAGCAAACGGGTTTCCTAATGGCGTCGTTCGGTGATATAAAATGACCAACGAGGGAGAGACCTGAATGCAGAACGCTGCGCTGGAGGCATTCGACGAAAAACTCGCCCGCGCTCACATGCGCGGCCAATGGAAGTCGGAGGGCTTCCTCAGCGCAGCCATTGGCGGACCCAAGCCCGCAGGCTTTCCAGGCAAATGGACCTGGGCTGATGTCATGGGGCTCATGGACGAGGCGGGCGCAGTCATGCGCGAAAGCCAGCAGGCCCGGCGTGCGCTGATGTTTCATAATCCGGGTTTGCAACGCGGCGCAACGCACACGATCAATATGGGCGTGCAGATGATTATGCCCGGCGAAACCGCCTGGGCGCATCGCCACTCCATCGCTGCAATCCGGTTTATTATTGAGGGAAACAGCGCGCTCACAACCATTATCGACGGCGAGCGTTGTGTGATGGAAGATTTCGATCTGGTTCTGACGCCGAACTGGTCGTGGCATGATCACCACAACAAGGCGGAGAAACCGGCCTATTGGCTCGATGTGCTCGATGTGCCGCTGGTGCTCAATCTCAATCAAACCTTCTATGAACCCGGAACGGGCGAAGATCAGCCTGTCCCTGGCGCCGATTTCAGTCCCCACGCGCGGTTGCGCTACCCCTGGCGCGAAACCGAGCCATTGCTGCGCAGCGCAATGCTCGACGCGCATGACGGCTACCGTCACGATTATCTCAACCCGGCGACAGGCGGTCCAACGCTCCCGACGCTGTCTTGCCATGTGCTGGCGCTCCCGCCAGGATTTGCAGGCGCGCCGCGACGGCGCACAGCGAGCGCGGTCTATTTTGCGATGCGCGGGGCTGGAACGCTGGAGGTTGGCGATCAGACTTTGTCCTTCAATAAATCTGACAGCCTTGTTGTTCCGAATTTTGTCCGCACGCGCTTTGTCAATGCCTCAAATACGGATGAGGCGCTTTTGTTCAGCGTTGAAGATACGCCGGTTCTGAAAGCGCTCGGGCTTTATCGCGAGGGTTGATCGAAATGGCGCTTGCCGAGCGCGCGGCGGCAAGTGTAACCTGCCGCTCATAAAGATGCGGCCATCGCTGCGCGGGAGGAACCATCATGAAAATCACCGAGGTGCGAATCCACGAGTCCCTTCTGCCCAAGCAGGACAAGGACTGGAAATTTGCGCTGGCTGCGAGCGGCATGTCGGAGGGCTGGGTGGTCGGAATCCACGACGATGAAGGCCGCATCGGCTATGGCTACGCGTCGACCATGTCGCACTATGGCGCGCCGCATCAGGGCGTGAAGGGCGCGCTGGATCGATTGACAAAGATATTGGCAGGTCGCGATCCCCGGTGCATTGCGACATTGATGGACGAACTTGACCATGTGATGGTCGGCAACAATCAGGCAAAGTCGGGCATCGACTGCGCGTTGCATGACTTGCAGGCGCGGCGGCTCGGCGTGCCGGTCTGCGAATTGTTTGGCGGACCTGCGACGCGCGAATTTGCAACATTGCGCATCCTGCCGATCAAATCGCCGGCGGATATGGCGAAGAACGCGCGTATGCTCGCCAACAAGGGCGTGAAACATTTCAAGATCAAAATTCATGGCCATGTCGAGGAGGATGTGGCGCGCGTAAAAGCAGTGCGCGCTGAAGTCGGGCCGGATCTGCATCTGACAGTCGACGCCAATCAATCCTACAAGAGCGTCAAGGACGCCATCCGGGCGCTGACAAAGATGGCCGATTACAATATCGACCTGGCCGAGCAGCCGGTGCCTTCCAACGACCTCATCGGCTTGAAGGAAGTTACGCGCGCCGCGCCCATGATCGTAGAGGCGGATGAAGCCGCCTATTCGCTTGATCAGGTGATGATCCTGGTGCGCGAGCGCATTGTCGACGCCATCAGTCTCAAGATCAGCAAACTCGGGGGCTTGCGGAAAACCTATGCGGCGGCGCAGATTTGCGCTGCGGGCGGGGTGCGGTTTCGTATGGGCGCGCATTCCGGGCCAATGCTGCTGGCGGCGCATGGCATGCAGCTTGCGGCAGCCTTGCCCGGCATCTGGTACGCCAATGAACTCTCGGAATTTGATGGGCTTGCCGAAGATCACTGGGAGGGATTGCGGCTCGACAATGGCGTGTTGCACCTGACCGATGCGCCAGGATGCGGCGTGACCCCGAAATCGACTGCGCCCATGCCGCGCTCGAAATGATATTGGCGCGCGCATCGCTCGTCTTTGCCTTGGCGTTGGCGGGGGCGAGCGTTGCGCGCGCGCAATCTGCGCCAGCAGAAATCCTGAACTACCATGGCGCTGACCGCGAACAGCGGCTGCTGGAGGGCGCAGCCAGGGAAGGCGAGGTCACGTTCTTTTCGGCGATGATCGTCAATCAGGCGCTGCGGCCGCTGACTGCGGCGTTCCAGAAGAAATATCCTGCGCTCAAAATGACCTATTGGCGTGGCGATTCAGAAGATATCGCCGTCAGGCTATCGGCCGAGATGCGCGCCAATAATCTGGTCGCAGACGTTGTAGAGGGCACGGGCATTGGCGAAATGGTGGTCAAGGCGGGCTTTGCGGATTCCGCCTGGTCGCCGGAACTCGACAACATCTCCGCAAAAATTCGTGATACGCGCATGTTATGGGCGCCAACGCGGATGAGCTATTTTGGCATGGCCTACAACACGCGGCTCGTTGCAGCCAATGATGCCCCCAAAACCTATGACGACCTGCTCGCCCCGCGATGGAAAGGCGGGATTGCGTGGCCGTTGACGGCTTCAAGCGCAGCGCCGCTGTTTGTGACAAACCTGCGGCTTGCCTGGGGCGAGGACAGGGCGCTGGCCTATCTCAAACGTCTCAGCGAACAGAAAATCGTCAATTTTGGCGCCGGCAATGCGCGCACGCTGGTCGACCGTGTGATCGCAGGCGAATATCCGATTGCGCTTGCGATATTTGCGCATCATCCGCTGATCAGCGCGGGCAAGGGCGCGCCTGTCACGGCGCGTCTTCTCCCGCCAGTCGCGAGCGCGGCGGGCACGCTGGCGATTCCCAAGGGCGTGCGCCATCCCTATGCCGCGATGTTGCTGATGGATTTTATTCTGTCGAAAGAGGGTCAGCAAATCCTCGCAGGCGCCGAATATCTGCCCGTGCGGGGCGATGTCGAACCGCTGGCGCAAATTGCGCCGATAGTGCCCGTGCGCGCGGGCGTCGAGGAAAACTTCATCAGCCCGGAAAACCTCAACGCCTACACGGAAAGTTCGACAAAGTTGATTGAGGACCTGTTCAGGTAAACACGACTGCTAATAGACGTTCATCAGGGAGCGCGCCATGAGACCCGTCGCCGCCTTTGTCCTTTCCGCGCTGTCCATCGTCTCGACGACGAGCGCTGCACTCGCGGACGATCCGCTTAAAATCGCAATCACCCAGCAGGGCGCATGGGACACCGGTCTTGCGGAACTTGGCAAACGCTCCGGCATATTCAAAAAACACGGCCTTGACGTCGATATTCTTTACACGCAGGCAGGGCCTGAAGCGATCCAGGCGCTGATTGCCGGCAGCGTCGATGTCGCTGA
The DNA here is from genome assembly GCA_903931945.1 of uncultured Hyphomicrobiales bacterium. Taxonomy (GTDB): domain Bacteria; phylum Pseudomonadota; class Alphaproteobacteria; order Rhizobiales; family Beijerinckiaceae; genus Terripilifer. Next base: position 33,799 of record CAIZEI010000071.1, read on the forward strand.
AGGCGCGGGCGTCTCTGCGGCCATCGGAACCATTTCCAAAGGCGCGCCCATCAAAATCATCGGGGCGGAAATTCAGGGCGCGCCGGATCAATACTGGTATGTTCCGGCGGAGTCTTCGATCAAGTCAATCGCCGATTTCAACGGCAAGACCTTGTCCTATTCATTGCCGGGGTCGTCCAGCAATGCGGCTGTTCTAGCCTTGATTGCTCAATACAAGCTTGATGCGAAAACAGTTTCGACCGGCAGCATCACGGCGACCCTGACGCAAGTGATGACGCATCAGGTCGATGTCGGATTTTCCGCCATTCCCTTTTTCCTCGACAAGGTTGAAGCCGGGCAAATTCGCATCGTCGCCACGGGAGAGGAGGTTGCTGTGCTGAAAACCCGCACGGGACGCGTCAATCTGTCAAACCTGAACAATCTGCAAAACCGTCGGCCTGTTTTGCAACGCTTCAAACAAGCCTATCTCGACACAATCGAGTTTATGTACAACGACCCTCAGTCGCTCAAAATGTTCGCCGATTACGCGGGCCTGCCGGATTCTGTGGTGGCTAGAATTCGCGGTCTGATCCCGAAAAGCGCACTCGACCCGGGACAGCTGACAGGCGAGGATCAGATCATCGCCGAGGCGGTGGCGGGCAAATTCATCGCTGCGCCCATCACCGCTCGGCAACTGGAAGCTATGACGGATATTCCGTAAACGGCGCGGCGCTATTCGGCGGATGCAGTCGCTGGCGCTGGCGTTGATTGATCCGGTTTGCTGATCTTCCGCATCGCAATGCTGTGGCCCGAATGGACAGGCGCGCTGGCCACTGTCGCCTTTGGCTTATCGAGGTTTTTGAGTTCGCGCCAGGAATCCGTTTGCGCAGCCATCTGCTGAATCGCCGCCACATTCGCGGCGGCCTGTTCGGGTGAAAGATCGCGCGCGCCCAACTGCTGGGCTTCGGTGTATTTGCCTTCGAGCGACAGGACCATGGCAAGATTCTGGCGCACGCGCGCATCGGCCTGCGGGCTTGCCGCCGCCTGTCGCAGCGCCTGTTCAGCCGGCGGCAATTGCTTTGTCAGCATGTAGGACAGACCAAGATTGGACAGAACGGAAGGTTCGCCGGGCATGATCTTCAGGGCGGCGTTATAGTAATTCCGCGCCGAGGCATGGTCGCCGAGGCGGTCCGCGACAGATCCCTGCGCCGAGAGGATGGACCAGTCCGGGTTCTCGGGCGTATGGGCCTGCGGCAGCACCGAGGCGGCTTCGTCGAGACGTCCCGCATCGGCCAGCGCCTTGCCATAGGCGCCAAGAATCTCCCTGTCTTTCGGATTCTTGATGGCGACGGCCTGCAATACCGCGACCGCCTGCACATATTGCGAGCGTTTGCGGAGAATTCCCGCATATTGGATGGCGATCATTTTATTATCAGGGCTGGCCTGATATCGCTGGCCCCAGACTTCAGCTTCCCGCCGCAATGCGGCGTCATCGCGAGCGCCAGCCGGAATAGAGCCTGTCACGTCGGAGTGGTTGAGCGCGCTGCAACCGCCCAGAGCCATGATCGCCATCAGCGCAGCGCCAATCATTGACTGATGAGGCGAGCGAACCGGCTTCAGGTTCGCCGCGCCGGGAAAATCTTGCAAGGCGTGGTTTCGTGACATCGGCGAACCATCAAATCTGCGGCAGCGGCGCGCGTCCGGACTTGGAGAAATAATCGGTTAACCCTAATGCTTTCTTAATGGGGATGCGCAGAGGAGCCCGCGATGACCAGTCTGATTGTCAAAAACGCCAAAAACCCCACGCCCGTCTGGTTCGTCACGCGGGAAACATGGGCGCAGACGCGTGCGCAATTGCCTGCGGCTGCGGCGCGCTTTGCCGACGCGAACGGATTTGAGCCAACGCCGGGCCGCTTTCTCAGCCTGCCCGCCGCTGATGGCGGATTGGCGGGCGCGTTGCTGGGGCTTGCCGCGGCCGCCGCGCCACATATTGACCTGCTGGCCCCCGGCAGACTGGCGAGCCTCCTTCCGGCAGGCGTTTACGCCTTCGCGAACCATCCGCCAGGAGGCGATGAAGCAATGGAAATGGCGGTGCTGGGCTGGGCTTTGTCAGCCTACAGCTTTGCCCGCTACAAGGCGCCAAAATCGGCGTGGCCGCAGCTTGTCGCGCCGAAGGGCGTCGATCTCGATCGCGTGCACAGGATCGCGCAGGCGCACCAACTGGCGCGCGATCTCGTCAATACGCCCGCCAATGACATGGGGCCGGACGCGCTTGAGGCGGCGGCTAGCGCGCTCGCCAAAACACATCGTGCGAAAATCAGGACTGTTCGCGGCGCCGATCTTCTGAAGAAAAATTTTCCGCTGATTCATGCGGTCGGGCGCGCCGCCGCGCAGGAGCCGCGCATATGCGATCTGACATGGGGCGACGCAAAAGCGCCGCGCGTGACGCTCGTCGGCAAGGGTGTCTGTTTCGACACCGGCGGGCTCGATATCAAGCCATCGAGCGCCATGCTGCTGATGAAAAAGGACATGGCTGGAGCCGCGACCGCTCTTGCGCTGGCCCACATGATTATGGACGCGAAGCTGCCTGTGCGTCTGCGCGTGCTTTTGCCCATTGTCGAGAATTCCATCGCAGGCGACGCTTTCCGGCCTGGCGATATCTATCCAAGCCGCAAGGGCCATACGGTCGAGATCGGCAACACCGATGCCGAGGGGCGATTGATTCTCGCGGACGCGCTCGCGCTGGCCGATGAGGAAGCGCCAGATCTGCTGTTTGATTTTGCGACGCTGACCGGCGCGGCGCGCGTCGCTTTGGGTCCCGATCTCCCGCCCTTCTACACGATGGATGACGCTCTGGCCGGCGAGATCGCGCAGCACGGCGCGGCGACCGCCGATCCTGTCTGGCGTCTGCCGCTGTGGGAACCCTATGACGCCTTGATCGATGGCAAAATCTCGACCCTTGTCAACGTGTCCAGCGGACCCTTTGCCGGGTCGATTACCGCCGCGCTGTTTTTGCGCCGCTTCGTCGAAAAGACCCGCTCATGGGTTCATTTTGACATTTATGGCTGGAACCCGTCGACAAAGCCGGGCCGGCCGGAAGGCGGCGAAACGCAGACCGCGCGTCTGCTCTATCGGCTCGTTGAGACGCGATACAAGCGCTCATGACGACGCAGGCCAGCGCAAAGCCGCACGGCGTCGACTACCGGCTGTTCCTGCCGTTGCTCGCGCATGGCGTGCTCGTGCAGACCCTGACGGGGGTGCTGCGCGTGACCACATCCTATCGCGTGCTGGAACTCGGGCTGCCCGTCGTCTGGCTTGGCGCGATTTCAGCGACCTTCGCTCTGTTGCCGGTGTTTCTTGCGGTCTGGGTCGGCCGGTTTATCGATCAGGGACATGATGCGCTGGCGGCGCGGATTGGTTCGGCGCTGGCGCTGGCGGCGGCGCTGGGGCTTGCCTTTCTCTCCCCGGGCGCTGTCTCAATACTGGCCTTCACTGTGCTGCTCGGCATCGGTCATCTTTTTTTGATGGCCTCGCAGCAGATGCTGTGCGTGCGCGCGGCGGGCGATGGCAATCGCGATGCGGTATTCGGCAATTTTCTTGTCACCAATGGCATTGGCCAGGGCCTTGGGCCTTTCATCGTCAGTTGGGTCGGTGGCGAAGCCAAAATCCCCGACACACGTCTGTTGTTCATTCTTGGCGTTTTGTGCTGCGCCTGTTCGCTGGCGGTATCGATGTTGTTGCCGGTCGCGGCCAAAAGCGCAGCGGGGCTGGCGCGCAAGGCGACGATACCGCTCAACCGGCTGCTGCAAATTCCTGGCTTCCTGACAATATTGACGGCCAGCATCATCACGATCACGGCTCAGGATCTCATCACCATTTACCTGCCACTGCTCGGCGCCGAACGCGGCATCGATTCGGGCCACATCGGTCTTGTGCTGACGGTGCGTTCAGCCGCAGCGATTGTTTCGCGCCTGTTTTATGCCGGCATGATCGAGGTCGTGGGTCGCGTGCGGCTGACCGTGGTCAGCATGTGCCTGTCGGGGCTTGGCTATGCGGCGCTCGGGCTGCCAATGCCGCTCATCCCGATGTATGGCGATGCCGCGCTGATGGGGCTTGGCCTTGGCGTTGCGACGACGCTCAGCCTGACGAGCGTGGTCGATATCGTGCCTGTCGATGCGCGGGCGACCGCACTTTCGCTGCGCATCACTGGCAATCGCATCGGTCAGGTGACGCTGCCGTTCATCGCGTCCATTATCGCGGCGGCGGCGGGCGCGCCGGGCGTGCTTGCCGTCATAGGCGCCAGTCTGTGCGTCTCCGCCATCTCCGTCGGCATTGTGCGCGGGCGGGGGCGATAGAACGCAAGGCTTGGCAAGCCATGGAAATTCCGCTTCGGTGGCGTAATCAAATATTTGCAATTTCAGGACAGACGGGACCTCAATGAACTTTTTTACCCATGACACCGTTCAACTCGCCTATATCGACATTGCGCCTGCGGGCGTTGATATCGGCGAACCCATTCTCCTCATTCATGGCTTCGCCTCGTCCCACGCCGTGAATTGGGTGAATACGCTCTGGGTGAAAACTTTGACCGCTGCCGGTCGCCCCGTGATCGCCTTCGACAATCGCGGGCATGGCCAGAGCGACAAGCCGCACGACCCCGCCAGCTACGCATTGCCCCGAATGGCTGGCGATGCGCTGGCCTTGCTCGATCATCTGGGCATCCCGCGCGCCGACGTGATGGGCTATTCAATGGGCGCCCGGATTGCCGCCTTTCTGGCGCTGGCGCATCCAGATCGCGTGCGATCGGTGGTGCTTGGCGGGCTTGGACAGCATCTTGTTTCGCAGTCGGGACTGTCGCTCGCCATCGCCGAGGCGATGGACGCCCCGGCTCTGGAGAGCCTGACCGACCCGACGCAACGCATGTTCCGCGCTTTCGCCGACGCTAATGGCGCAGACCGGCTGGCCTTGTCCGCCTGCATTCGCGGCGCGCGCGATATTATGAGCGCCGAAGATGTCGGTCGCATTGCGTGCCCGATGCTGGTCGCCATCGGCACGAAAGACGCGATTGCCGGCGACCCCCACCAACTCGCAGCGCTCAACCCCCGCGCTCGCGCGCTCGACATACCCGGACGCGATCACAATCTGGCCGTCGGCGACAAGGTCTTCAAACAGGGCGTGCTGGATTTTTTGTCGGAACGCGGCTGAGCCTCACACTTCGATCAGGCAACCTGGCGGCGGCGTTGACCCATCGAGCGCGGCAATCACGCATCGCGCGGCAATCAGATTGGTGCGCGCCAACCCCTCGCGCGTGGAAGCGGCGGAATGCGGCGTGCCCACAACATTGGGCAGAGCAAGCAATTCCAGCGCGACTGGCTTGAGGGCAGGGTCCGTCTCGCTCTCATAGACATCGAGGCCTGCGCCGCCAAGTTTGCCGCTGCGCAGGGCTTTGAGCAACGCCGCATCATCCACCAGGCCGCCACGCCCGGCGTTGATCAGAATGGCGCCCGATTTCATTGTGGCGAGTTCGCGTTCGCCAATCATGTGACGCGTCTGCGGGTTGAGTGGCGCGTGCAGGCTGATAAAATCGCTTTCCTGCAATACGGACGCGAGGTCGGTCAACCGAATTGCGTTTGCGCCGGCGAAATCCGCGTCCGGGCGCGGCGTCGCCGCCAACGTCCGGGTCGCAAAGCCACGCAACCGCCGCGCCAGCGCGCGGCCTGTGCGGCCAAGACCGACGATGCCAACCGTCTTGCCATAGAGGTCGCCGCTGACGCGGATCGACCAATCGCCAGCGAGCATCGCCAGGTGTTGTTCGCGCACCCGCCGCGCGACCGCCAGCATCAGGCCGATGACGTGGTCGGCGACAGATTCGTCATTGCCGCCCGACGCAATCATCGCCGCGCCGCCGCGCTCTGCGATGGCTTTAACATCGAGCCGTTCATAGCCGACGCCGCGCCGCACGAAGACCTTGCAGGCGGGCGCGGCCTCCACCAGCGCGCGCGTGACATCGGCCTGCGGGCCAATGATCCAGCCCGCGCAATCGCCGAGCAGGGCGGCAAGGTCGTCGCGCGACAGGCTGCTTTCCGCAACGCCGGGCAACACCGGCTCGCACCCGTTTGCGCGCAGAAACGCCAGCGCCGCCGCATCGAAATTCGGCGGCGTGATAAGGATTTTTCGGGTGCTCGCGCTCATTTCAGCGCAGCAGGTTCTGGCCGGTCATTTCCCTGGGTTGCGGCAGTTCCATCATCGCCAGCAACGTCGGCGCGAGATCGGCGAGCCTGCCGCTGGAGAGCGATTTTGCTCCCGCGCCAAAGGCCAGCAGCGGCACTGGATTTGTAGTGTGCGATGTGTGCGGGCCACCCGTTTCAGGGTCGCGCATCATCTCGCAATTGCCATGATCGGCAGTGGCGAGCAACGCGCCGCCGCTCTTTTCGATTGCGGCGACAATGCGTCCGAGCCCGGCGTCAACCGTTTCCACCGCCTTGATGGCGGCTGACAGAACGCCGGTGTGGCCGACCATATCGGGATTGGCGAAATTGAGAACGATCAAATCGTATTTGCCCGAGTCAATCGCCGCGACGGCCTTGTCCGTCAGTTCGGACGCCGACATTTCGGGTTGCAGATCGTAGGTTGCGACCTTCGGGCTGGGGACCATGATGCGGTCTTCGCCCGTATAAGCAGCCTCTTCGCCGCCGTTCAGGAAATAGGTGACGTGCGGATATTTTTCGGTTTCCGCCATGCGCAATTGCGTGCGACCGGCCTTCGCCACAACCGCGCCCAGCACATTGTCGAGACTTTGCGGCTGGAACAGTGTCAGCAAAAACGGATCGAGCGCCACGCTATATTGCGTCATGCCGGCGGCTGCGGCGAATTTGACCATACGTTTGCGCTCAAACCCTTTGAAGGCGGGGTCGAGCAGCGCGGCGAGAATTTCGCGCACGCGATCGGCGCGGAAGTTGATGCACAAAATGCCGTCGCCGTCTTTCATGCCCTGGTAATCGCCAATGACCGAGGGCTCAACGAATTCATCGCTCTTGTCATGTTTATAGCTGTCGAGCACCGCCGCGACCGGGTCGCTGAAGCGCGCTCCCGTGCCGTCCATCATCAGATCATAGGCGCGCGACACGCGTTCCCATCTGTTGTCGCGGTCCATGGCCCAATAGCGTCCGCAGACGGTCGCGATCCGCACGGACGGCGGCAGGGCGGCGACCAGACGCCTGATGTCCTCATCGGCGGAACGGGGCGGCGTATCGCGCCCGTCGGTCAGCGCATGAATCCAGGTTTTCACGCCCGCCGAGGCGACAAAGGCTGATATCGCAGCCGCATGGTCCTGATGCGAATGCACGCCGCCGGGCGATATCAGACCCAGAATATGGCAGGCGCCGTTGGAGGCGCGCAGCTTTTCAACGAACGTGCGAAGTTCGGCAATGCTGGCAAGGCCGCCGGACTCAATCGCATCGCTGATGCGCGGCAGGTCCTGCATCACAACGCGGCCCGCCCCGATGTTGAGATGCCCGACCTCCGAATTGCCCATCTGGCCATTGGGCAGACCGACATCGCGTCCCGACGTGTCCAGAAGGGCGTGCGGGCCTTGCGACCACAGCCGGTCGAAAGTGGGGGTGTTGGCTTGCAGCACGGCGTTGTCGGCGCGCTCCTCGCGCCAGCCCCAGCCATCGAGGACAACGAGCATGACGGGGCGGCGATGTTGCATGGGGGCATATCCGGGAGTTCAAGGGGAATGGCCGTCGTCCGGGCCACCAGATCGCATTCGAAATATATTCAATCCGGGGTTTGGGCAATTCGCGAGACTTTGTCATTCATGCGGGGCGGAAGCCGGTGTGGGCGGCGGGGCGCTATGGGGGACGCGCTGTTATACAATATCCCAAAGCCGCAATCTTCTCCCGCGCGGCGCTCGCCAGAAATCCGGATCGCGTCAACCCGCTACGCTTGGCAGACGCGTCGATGGAATCGAGCATGCCTCGATCGAGCGAAATATTTGCTTTCACCGGACGGCCCGCCTCGATCACGAGTGGCACAGTCAGAAAGACAGCGCCCTCTTCAAGCGCGGCAATCGCGTCGGAGTCGCGTCGAAGCTCTTCAAGTCCACGCGGCGAAGGCGCAACGCCTTCCGCACGCGCGTCGTGCATCCATTCGCCCAAGGCTTCGACGGCGTTGGCGTAGGCTTCGTTTTCATCTTCGCCCATGGCCGCGCATCCCGGACAATCGGGAAAAGCGACGCCATAGGCGCCGGGCCCGCCATCAAGAAGCGCAAGGAAACGTTGCATGGAACCTCCTGTCAACAGCCCGCGGCCTTCGCGATATTTCGCGTCCACAGACGATCCGTCACCCGATCCATCCGAGCCATCGCCCCGCCACGACGACCGCGACAAACGCCGCCAGCATCAGGAACGGATAGACGGGGTTGGTCTGGTCGCCGCCGCTGCCGGGGCAACCTCCACGTTCGCAGATCATTTCAGCCTCCGCTACTTCACCAGCAGCTTACGATATTTCTCAACCTCGCGCGGCACAAAATCTTGCACCCATGAAGGCTGAAACTCGTCGCCGGAGGCGGGCAAAACCGCCAGATCGGCGAAGCGTTTGCGCAGATTGTCGCTGGCGACGGCTTTGCGAAGCGCCGCGTTCAGAACATTGATTTGGGCTTCCGGAGTGCCTTTTGGCGCGAAAAAGGCGTTCCAGCCCTCCGCCTGAAAACCGGGAATACCGGCTTCAGCGCCGGTGGGAACCTCCGGCAGTTGCGTCAGGCGCGTGGTCGCCGACACCACCAGGCCGCGCACGCGTTTGTCCTGAATGGCGGGCGCAACCGAGGATGCGGCGTCGCAGACGCCATCGAGGTGTCCGCCGATGAGATCGGCCAGCGCGGGGCCGGCGCCGCGATAGCTCACCAGCGTTGCGTCAATTCCTGCCGCCTGCACAAAGCTCTGGCAGATCAGATAGTTCGACGAGCCAACGCCTGCGTGGCCGAGCGTGACCTTGCCGGGGTTCTTGCGCGCATAATCAAGAAACTCGGCCGGTGACGTCGCGGGAAAATCATTACGGATGGCGATCACCGGCGAGGTCTTGGCGATCAGGCCAATGGGCGAAAAGGAATCGGGCGTGAATTGCACATCCGAAGTCGTCCAGTAAACGGCGGCGTTGGTGCCGGCGTTGCCGATGACGATCGTATAGCCATCGGGCGCGGCGCGCGCCGCCTTGGCGAGCGCGATGACGCCGCCTGCGCCGCCGATATTCTCGATGATGATGTTTTGACCAAGAATGCGACCGATTTCGTCGGCGGCGATGCGCGCAATCACATCCGACGATCCGCCGGGAGCGAAAGGCACGATGAGATCGATATTTTTGGCGGGATAGGATTGGGCCAGCGCCGGACCCGCCATCGCCAGAAACGTCAGGGCGGCCATTTTCGGATAGGTCATCGTTCTGCCCCTCCCAATTGAGAAAATCTCACAACGGTTCTGCTAAACTGGGGCTGGCTTGTCCAGCGCCGCCCGGAGAAATGCGCATTTTCATGCAGGCGTTGATGATCGCGTCGTATACTGTGCTCAAATGGACCGGCTGGGGAGCGAACGATGCAGCTGTTTGTCAATGGCAAGAAACGCGACGGGCTTTCGCCGGGACAGGAGCGCGACATCACCCTTGGTCGAAAGCAATCCGAAGTCCAGAGCTTCGTTCTGGCTGGCGATGTGGCGACGGCGACTTTTTTCCGCATATTACGAATAGTGTATCTGAGCCTGGGTGGATTCTGCATCGCAGCTTTTGTCGCCGTGGGCGTGTTTGCCTTGACCGATTACCAGGAGCTTTGGCCGGTCGTGCCTGTAGCCGTCGTTTTGGCGGTTGCGATGCCATTGTTCATGCGCTGGATGTATCGACGCCAGACACGCCAATGGCTGTCGCGGTTGCCTGAACGAGTCGCAGCGCTGCCGCCGTCTGGAACCATTGTTCGCCTCGACGTCGCAGGACTGACTTCGGGCGGGAGAACTCTTGCGTGGCCGGACATGACTGTCAGTCTGCTGGAACTGATTGCAACGCAATTTGAAAATGCGTCATCCTACTATGTCGATCGCATGGTCATCGTTGCCGGGCGCGAAACGATCGCGCTTGACCGGCGTTTGATGAAAAATGGCCAGATGATCGTCGACGAGGCCTACCGGCGACTATGCCGGAAACAGGTCGCGTCGTGACAATTGAAAACCGGCGCGCCGACCATCAGCGGAGCAACCCCGCCTCCACCAGCGCCGCCTGAATCCGCGCCCGCTCAGCCTCGCCGATCCTGACCAGCGGCGGGCGCACGACGGCGCGCGGCAACAGGCCAAGCATGACAAGCGCCTCTTTCATGCGGTTGTGCATATCGATGAAAGGCGCATCGTAAAAGACGCGGGCGAGCGGATAGATGCGATCGTTGAGTCTTCGCGCCTCGGCAAGATCATTGGCCTGCACAGCGCGAAACAATTGGGCCTGCAAATCGGCGATAACGCTGCCGCTGCCCGACAACAGGCCCCGGCATCCCAGCACGAGCGAACTCATCAGCCAGGCGCTGTTGGTGGACAGCACATTCACCGGGCGCGGCAGGGCGTGCAACGTGCGCACATGCCATTCGTGCTGCTGCACCACCGGCGTCCAGTCCTTGATAGCGCGGATCGAGGGCACGGCGTCGAGCAACTTCAGCAGCGTGTCGGGCGGATAGCCTTGTCCGCTCGTCAGCGGATACTGGAATACGATGATCGGCAGATCGGAGGCGTCAGCGATACATTTGAAATGGGCGATGACCATGTCTGCATTTTGCCCCATGGCGAAGGGCCCGGGTGGAAAGACCAGCAAAGCTGAGGCCCCGCCCGCCTGCGCCGCCCGCGCGATGCGCCCGGCCTCCAGGCTGCCATCGGCCCAGACGCCATGGATCACCGGCAACTTATCGCCAACCGTCTCGCCTGCGATCGCCATCACCCGCCGCTGTTCATCCGCCGTGCAGGATGCGACCTCGGTGGAATGGGCGTTGATCGTCATCGCGGACAGTCCCTCGACAGCGCCGACACAGGACAGATGGGCGCGGAACGCCGCTTCATCGATGGACAAATCGTCATGGAAGGGGAGTAAGACTGCGGGGATGACCCCGTGTGGAATGAAATCGGCGTGGCGAACCATGGCGGCGGCGTTTCCCTGTTGACATCGCCATGGTGAGGCCGTGTGGGGCGCGTGGCAAGGCGCCGGGCGCTCGCCAGACGCGATCGTCTGCTGTAAGGTTGGTTTTGCAGCCAACGTCAAAGCAAATTCAGGGGAGACCACATGGTGAAAATCCGCCACCTCGCAATCAAATCGCCCAATCCCGCACGCCTCGCGCAATTTTATTGCGATGCGCTGGGACTGACGCTGCAACACAAATCCGGCAGCGGCTATTATGTTACTGACGGCTACCTGACGATTGCGTTGTTGCAGTCGCGTCCGGAGGATTCGCCGCCGGGCATCAACCATTTCGGCATTCAGGTCGATGACGCCGATTCAATCGGCAAGGCCATCGTCGATTTCGGGCTGCCCAAACCGACGCAACGCAAGTCGACGACGCCTTACGCAGAACAGCGCGGCATGGATCCCGACGGAAACCTGTTCGACATTTCGGTGCATGGCTATGCAGAAGTTGAATATCCGCCGGAGCGCGCCGCGAAAAAGCCCGAGAATGTCGGCTGATCCGCTACAACAGGACGTCACCCATTGAGCGAAATGCAACAGGCGCCAGCGCCGCGTGGCAAAAAGGTTCGCCCACCGCCCCGCGCAGCTATTGTGCGGGCGGTGGAGCGGGTAACGCCGGAAGTCATGCGCATCACGTTTGGCGGCCCTGAACTGGCGACGTTTCAGCCTCCCAGGCCCGGAGCGCATATCAAGCTGCTGTTTGCGCCGCCTGGCCAGACATGGCCCACCGGCGATCCCGTGAAAGACGCCGTGCGCCCGCCCTCGCGCACTTACACGCCGCGACGCTTCAACGCAGAAAAGGCTGAGATCGAGGTTGAGTTTGTGCTGCATGGCGCGGGGCTGGCGTCATCATGGGCCGAGGGCGCCAGAGTGGGCGACAGGATGCTGATTGGCGGTCCGGGAGGCGGCTATGAACCACCCGAGGGCATCGAAAATCTCGTGATCATTGCCGACGATTCCGCTTTGCCCGCCGCAGGCATGATCCTCGAAGCGTTGCCCAGGGGGTGCGCCAGCCGCGTTCTTTGCGAAGTTGCGAACCCGGGCGAAGCGCGTCCCCTGTCGCCCAGCGTCGCCAGCCAGCCTGTCTGGATTTATCGGACGCCCGTCAATGCGCCGCCAGGCGTCTTGCTGGAGGCGGCCGTCGCGGCGCTCGCGCCACAGCCGCCCAACACATGGTTCTGGGTCGCCTGCGAAGCAGCTTCGATGCGGCGGATCCGGGAAACGCTTGTCTCGCAGCTCGGCTTTGAGCGTTCGCGCATACACACACGCGGTTACTGGAAAGCCGGCGACACAAATTATCCCGACCATGACTACGGCGCGGATTGAGATTCTGAATCGTTCAACCTGGAGGAAAGCATGAAAGCGTTTGTAAAATCGGGTCTTGGCCTTCTTGGCCTTGCTCTGTTCTCCGGCCCCGCTGGCGCGGCTGACATCATGAGCGAATGGGCAGGCGTAAAAGCCCCGCCGCCGCCGAAGCTTGAAGATGTGACAGTCGACCCGAAGACCACCGCTCTGTTGCTGCTCGATTTCAACCTGCCGATTTGCGACCCGGTGGCGCGCCCGCGCTGCAAGGAGTCCTTGCCCGCGCTGGCGAAACTTCTTGCCGCTGCGCGCGCTAAAAACATGATGGTTGTCTATTCGCTGGGCGCGGGTCGTCCCGCAACCGATATCGTCCCGGAACTGAAGCCTCTGGGAACAGAGCCCGTGTTCAGCGCAGGATCGGACAAGTTCTATGGCACAGAGCTTGAGAAGACGCTGAAGGACAAGGGCATCCAGACCCTGATCGTCAATGGCGTCGCCGCCAATGGCGCCGCGCTGTTTACCGCAACCGCAGCTGTGCGCCGCAACTTTGCCGTGATCGCGCCTGTCGATGGCCAGTCAAGCGACACCGCCTATGCCGAGCAATTCGCGATTTGGGAAATGGCGAATTCGCCGGGTCAGGTTGGCAAGATCAAAATCACCAAAACGGATATGATCAAGTTCGATTGAGAGCCGGGGCAGGAGCGGCCACACACAGGCCGAACGTTATTGCCTTACAGACTCCCTCTCTTCACCCGGATGCAGAGAGGGAGCGGCTTTAATGCGGCGTTGCGCCCGCCACCGCCAGCAGGGTCAGATGATCCCACCAGGCGTTGTCCGCGACATCGCGCATGACAATCGTGAAACCGGCTTCGGCGACTTCGCGATCGATGGCGTCCGCCTGTTTCAGCGTGCGATAGGGCCGACCATAAAGCCGCAGCTGCTCGGTCTCCGGATCGAAATGCTGTTTCAAGCCATCCGATTTTGGCAAGCCGCACATGCTGCTGACAATGAACACGCCGCCGGGTCGCAACACGCGCCTGACTTCGGCAAGGCATTGCGCGCGCTGGTCGCCCAGAAGGCAATGCAGGCAGGCGCCATCGGCGACAATGTCAAACATTGCATCGCCATAAAATGGCATTGAGCAGACATCGCCCTGCGTAAAGTCTCCTGGGAGCCGGGCTTCCCCGAACCGCTCGCGCGCCCACTCGATCGCCAGTTCCGCAATATCGACGCCGAAGGCGCGATAATCTTTCCGCGCCATCAGCAACGCCCATAGCCCGTTGCCGCAGCCAAGTTCCAGCACACGTGCGGGTGGCGGCGGAAAGCAGGTCTCGCGCATCAGGCGGTCAAGCATGGCGGAGGCTTGTGCGACGCCGCGTTCATGCTGATCTCCAGCCCAACCGCGCGCGCCGGTTTCCCGCAGTCGCCTGTATTGGGCATTGTAGTCGAACATCGCCGCCTCCAGGAACAGCCGCGCCCGCACCGAATCGGACGCTCCGCTGGGAGCATAGCCACCTTCTGTGGCTGAAAAATTTCAGTCCGACAAAGCCCCCGTCGATTCAAAAATATAATGGCCCGTGCGGGTCGGAAAGCCGCCGCGCACGGCGCCGCGCGAACGATCCTGATAGATTGTGCCCATGCCCTCTGCGAGCGGTCGCGAGTTGGGGACAGACATCCACATGCGCAGCAAATGCCGGTAGCGGTCGGGCTCCGGCCAGTCCTCGAACGACGTGCGCGAATGCAGGCAGACGTGATTGTTGACGAACTGGACGTCGCCCGGTTTGAACATGAATGTCAGATGGAAATCCGCGCTGGCGGATAACGAATCGTAATAGTCCATCGCCTCGATCTGCTTTTCAGTGAGGCGCGGCGCATCGGGAAACAATTGCCCGTTGCGAATATGGCCACGGATATAACGGCACGAAATCTTGTTGTCGCGCATCGAAAAAATCGGCTGGAAATACCAGGGCTTGCCGCCTTTTGGCTCCTGCGTCTGCCAGCTCCAGGCGAAGGGTTGATACAGAACCTCCAGCAAATCGGGTCGCTTGCGCGCGATTTCATTGTGGATCGCCACGGAGCTCGCAACCAGGCTGAGGCCGCCCTCTTTGGCGACCCGCATCACGAACAGGCCGACGACATCGCAACTGTCTGTGTGAAAGGACAGTTTTTGATTTGATTTGTAACCGCGCCCTTGTGGGCTGTGAATATCGACGCCAACATTGCGGACATCGCCGAGCAGATCGCCATCCGCGCTTTGCGACACCGCCGTGCCCATGTGCTTGCCGATGCCCCAGTAAATCAGCCTGAGATCGTCCTTGCTGAAACCCTCGACATCAAATCCCCGGAACTGGTAGATGCCGGTCCCTTCTTCCAGAACGTCACGCGCAGCGGCGAGCCGCGCCGAGACTGTGGGCAGGGGAAAATCCTCGCGCGTCAGCGTCGGCAGCGTTTTGCCGAGCGCGCGCGCATGGGAATGCGCCGCCTTGATCTCTGCAACTTCAGCAGGCGTGAAATTGTGAATCCAGTCGGTGCGTCCGGCGAGGTCAGCGCCGCGCCAGTCGGCGGGATGTGCGTAAACGGCAACCATCGAATTTTCCCCATAAATGGAATTGCGTGAAAGGCGCAGCGCGCGGGCTCAATCCTACTTTTTGTCTCCAACCGTTCGGTAGCCTTTGGCGACATAATCGGCAATATAGGCCTGAAGATCGGGCTCCGTTTCAAGCACTGAATGAAACCCCATTTGCGTTGCCGTTCCGCTGCGAAATTCCGGCACGCTGTTGATGGTCTGTTTTGCGTCGGCGCGGTAGGCCTCGTCGGCGAATGTATCCTTGAGCGCCTGGATCATGGCTTCGGCATAGGGCGCAGGCGTTTTGGGCGGCATCATCAGCACACGCAGAAAACTGGTACTGAGCAGGTTGATCCGACGGTAGGCCCGCCACATCAAATTGTGCGGGGCGGGGCCTTTCAGGCTTTCGTAGAAAGCATGATAGGGGAGCGCCGGAATTCCTGCTGCGGCAGGGGAGGTGTAAAATCTCTCGCCATCGTCGAGTGAATCATACCAGACCGGAATGATGACGCCGGCTTTGACAATGCCAGGTTCGATCGCCGCGCGATACGACGCCATGCCCTCGCTGTAGAACTGGATTTCGTTTTGCTGGACAGCCAGCCGCGCCTCGGGCGAGCCTTTGTAGCCCGACAGATATTTATAATCGACGCCGAGCAGATCGAGTTGCAGGCGTTCTCCCAGATCCTTGGGACTGTCAGGCGTTAACCCGCCAATCCAGAAGCCGTGCGTTTTCAAAAGATCGGCGGGCTCTTTCATGCCGGGCGCGACATCCGTGCGGATATAGGTGACATTGACATCCGGGACATTGCCCAAGAATGTCAGGGCTTTCATGTCTATCTTGAGGTCGCTCTCGCCAAGCGCCTGTTTGCCAACGGAAGCTGTCAAATAACCAACCGTCAACCCATCGGGACGCGCCACCTGCCCGAGATAATTGGACCCGATGGAGCCCCCGGCGCCGCCCATGTTCTGGACGGCGACATTGGGCTTGCCGGGAATATGATCGCCGAGATGGCGAGCCAGCACGCGGCCTTCGAAATCGGTCGATCCCCCCGGCGTGAAATTGATGAGGAAGGTCACGGTTTTTCCGCGATAGAATTCGGCGAGCGAGCCGGTCTGCGCCTGCGCACAGGCTGCAAACGTCAGCTCGATCAGGGATACGGCGATGCAAAGCCGGCGCATTGTGGTCTCCTCCCGGAATTTCGTACGGCAGTCTATACCGCGCGCGCCTGAAAAATCGAGCCGTCGCCTGCGTTGACTCGGGCGCGGGCCTTGTTAGCATCGTCCCGGGCGTCATTGAAGCGCTGAAACGGGGAGAGACCATGCTGGGCGGGGATACCATTGTCGATGCGCATTTTCATCATGTGCCGCTCGCCGTTTACGCCAAACTCGATGTCTCCACCTTCGAGCGCGAGGAAGCAAGGCGTCTGCAAAACAAAAATCGCGATCCCGGTTATGCTGCCAGTCGGGCCAATAAGTTGCTCCGCGATCTCGATGCGACGCTTGCCTTCATGGATGAAGTCGGCATCGATATTGCGATGTTGCAAATGCCGTCCTGGAGCGTCGCGGGACTCGAAATTTGCAAGACGCTCAATGACGGGCTTAGCCGCGCGGAAAAGGAAAACCCGGAGCGCTTCCTGCCCGTTGCAACCGTGCCCTACATTTTCGGGCAGGCCTCGATCGACGAATTGACGCGCATTCATGACGAGCTCGGGTTCAAGGGCGTTTCAATCCTCACCAGTCAGGCGGACATCAGGCTCGACGATCCCTCGCTCCGCCCCTGGTTCAAAAAGGCTGCTGCGCTGGGGCTCGTTATTCTTGTGCATCCCCCGACGCAGGCCAAGGGCATCTGGGGCGGAACGAAGTGGAACATGGATTCCTCGGTCTCGCGGCAATATGAAAATGTGAAATGCTTCACAGAAGTGCTGCACGGACTGCTGCCGGAGGTCGAAGGTCTGCGCTTTCTGTTTTCGCATTTTGGCGGCGGCGTTCCCTCATTGCTGGGGCGCATCAAGTCCTGGTATCGCCCGCCGCCGCAGGCGGGAATCGACGCCACGGATATCGAACTGCCAATGACGATGTGGGAGTTTGAGGAGCATGGCCTCGCGCCCTATTTTGACAGACTGATGCGCCAGTGCTGGTTTGACATGGCCGGCACCGGCGGCGTTCTGAGCGAGGTCCCGCATGCGATGTCGGTCATTTCGAGCGAACGCCTCGCGTTCGGCACGGACTATCCGCATGAATTCTCGCGCGCCCGGGATGCGCGCGCCTATCTGCAGGGCGCCGCGGCGCTGATCGGCGACCCCGGCGCGCGCAAAAATATGCTTGGCGGCAATGTTCTGTCGCTTTTCGGGGTCGCGCGATGAAGGGCGCCCGCGCCTTGCCCCTCGCTCTTCTGGCTTTGGCGGCGCTGACGTTGGGCGCGCGCGCAGATGGGCCTGCGCCATTCTATCAGGGCAAGCAATTGCGGATCGTCTCGGGCACAGCTGTGAGCGAAAGCACAGCGTCCTATGAGCGCATTCTTGCGCGCTTCATGCCAAAATATATTCCCGGCAATCCGGTGATGACAACTGAATCCATGCCCGGCGCGGGCGGCGTTACCGCCGCCAATTCGGTCGCCAATGTTGCGCCGCGCGATGGAACTGTGATGGCCTCGGTGCATGGTTTTGTGCCGCTCATGCCTTTGTTTGGAATGGAGGGGCCACGCTTTGATGCGCTTGAGTTGCGCTATATCGGTTCGATGTATCGCTTGACGGGCCTGTGCATTGGCATGAAGCGCGATCATATCGAAAGCATCGCCGATCTCCAGACACGCGAAACGGTGGTGGGAACATCCGGGCCCGTGACGGAAATTCTGACTTTCTACAACACGCTGAAAGCCATGCTCGGCCTGAAGCTGAAAGTCATCTACGGTTATGCGTCTTCGTCGACGATCAATCTGGCGCTGGAGCGCGGGGAATTGCAGGCGCGTTGCGGGGTATCGTGGACGTCGTTGCTGGCGTCGCGCCCCGCCTGGACGCGCGGCGAGGACATCAACATCCTCCTGCAACTGCGGCTGGAGAAAGACCCGGCCTTGCCCAATGTGCCTGTGCTCGGCGACCTCGTGACAAAGCCCGAGGATCGTGCGGCGATTGCGGTTCTCGCCGCATCGCCGGAGCTTGGATATCCATTGTTTTTACCGCCCGGCGTTCCGGCGGATCGCGTGGCGAGCCTTCGGCAGGCGTTCGACCGGACCATGCAAGACCCGGAATTCCAGGGCGAACTCGCACGCCAGCAACTCGCGTTGTCGCCAAGCTCCGGGGACGCGATTCAAACCATGATTGCGCGACTCTATCAGACGCCGGCCGATGTCATGACCCGCGTGCGCGCGCTGGTCGCGCCGCGCGACGCCAGACAGGCGCAGCCATGAGGCCTGTTGTTCATCTGCTTGCGCTGTTGCTGGTCGCCGGACCGGCGTGCGCCCAAACGCCTGACTTTCACGACAGGACCATCCGTCTCATCATCGGCTCGGCGCCCGGCGGCGGGCATGACGCCTACGCGCGTCTCGTGCAAAAATTTCTCGGCAATTTCTTGCCCGGCCATCCCGCGATTGTCGTCTCCAACATGCCCGGCGCCTCGGGCGTTCAGGCGGCGAATTATGTTTACGAAATCGCGCCGAAAGACGGAACGACGATCGGGACATTCAATCGTTCCATGCCCTATTACGACGCGATCAGGCTCGGCAATGTGCGTTTTCAGTCGAAAAACTTCGGCTGGATCGGCTCGCTCAGCCAGACCGATGACGTGACGGCGGCCTGGTATGCTTCTGGCGTCAAATCCATCGAGGATGTGAAGACGCGCGAACTGGTTGTCGGCGCAATCAGCAAGGTCGGCACCATGTATGGCTATCCCGCCTTGCTGAATGGAACCATCGGCACGAAGTTCAAGATCATCACCGGTTATGAAAGCGGCACGGCG
>CAIZEI010000072.1 GCA_903931945.1 uncultured Hyphomicrobiales bacterium
GATCAAATCAGCGTCATCGTTCGCCACACCGTCGTGCAATCCGAAACGCCGGACGAGATGCGGGGCCGCGTCGCCGCCGTCAATTCGATCTTCGTCAGCGGCTCCTCCGACCTTGGGGATTTTGAATCCGGCGTGACCGCCGCCTGGTGGGGAGTTGTTGGCTCCATTGTATTTGGCGGCGCAGCGACGATGTGCTGCGCGGCAGCCTGGTCGAAGCTTTTTCCGCAATTGCGCGACCGCAATAAACTGGCCGAGGGCTAAAACAGGAGACCGCGCCATGCAGCCGACCCGTCGAGAAGTCGTCGTCAGCGCCGCTGCGGCATCGGCGCTTCCGGGCTTTGCCCGCGCCCAGCAAACCTGGCCGACGCAACCTGTGCGGATGATTGTCAGTCAGGCCGCCGGCGGCGCGCCCGATGTCATATGTCGTCTCCTGACGGACCGGCTTTCCCAAGCGCTGGGACAGAATTTCATTGTCGAAAACCGCACCGGCGCCGGCAATGTCATTGGCGTCCAGATAGCCGCCCGCGCCGCGCCTGACGGTTATACAATGCTCTGGGCGACCGCCGCCGCGTTAACGACAAATCTCTTTACGGTCAAGAATTTGCCCTACGATCCGGAAAAGGATTTTATCAACGTCGCGCGTGTTGCGCGTGGGCCTTTCGTTCTGGTCGCCAACAAGGACCTGCCGGCCAATACATTGCCTGAGGTGATCGCCCTGGCAAAAGCCAAACCCGGCGAGCTTGCCATCGCCAACGACGGGCCGCGCAACTTTTCCGGGCTCGTCGCGGCATGGCTCAACAAGAATGCAGATGTGAAAATCAACCCCGTGGCCTATGCGACCATGCCGCAGGGCGTGCAGGATACGATTGGCGGGCGCGTGCAACTGGCGATTCTCGCCTTCCCCGCCGCCGCGCCGATGCTGAAAGGCGGTTTGCTGAAACCGATTGCCGTCAGCTCGATCGAGCGTGTGATCGGTTACGAAAATATCCCGCCGATCGCCGATACGATACCGGGCTTTGATTTTTACGGCTGGCTCGGCGTCGCTGCGCCGCGAGCGGTTCCACGACCCATCCTCGAGCGGCTCAATGGGGAAATCGGCAGGCTTCTGGACGAGCCGGAATTCCGCAGCCGGCTGGTAGACCTCGGCTTTTATTCCTTTGGATCGCAATCTATTGCGGCGGCGGAAAAAGCGGTGCGAGATGAAGTTGATCTGTGGCGGAAGGTTGTCGCTGATCTGGGAGTGGTTGCGGAATAGCCGCATCAAGCCTGTCATCGCCGTTGCTGTCGAACACATCGCGCAGCGCCTGCATGTCGTTGCTGGCGCTGGGGTCCCGGTCGGTAAAGATGATCTGGTTGGCCTGCGTGATGGAATTGGCATTGTTCGGGTCGAAAAACAGCACGGCGTCGTCCGCGCCCGCCAGGCGGTCTGGTTCTTTTAGCCATCCCCGCTGATGTCATAGAAAGTGTTGGACTGGTTGCGTTGCTGGATTTTCACGCCCTTGCCGGCGAGATCGAGAATGACGGGATAATAGCCTCCCCCGCCGCCCGCCGCGCCAGCACTGCATCTTACCCCGTCTCCCGCCGCGCCAGCAGTTGCGCGCCCAGCCTTTTCAGGGATTCGCGGAGGCCCGGGTCCTTGACCTCCGCTGTCATTGTTTCCGCCTCCGCAAGCATGGCGGAGTCGGGTGGCGGCGGCTTTTGCGGGCGGCTGTTCACTCGCTCCAGAGGGCCCTGTTTGAGCATGATCCGACCCACGCAGCGCCAGCCAAGGCGCGCATTGACCCGCTCGCAAATCACGGGTGCGAGGTGCTGCAATTCCAGCGCAAAGGCGCTTTCGACCCGCAGGTGCAGGGTTGCAGGTTCGGCGGACGCTCCGGGCTCAGCTCTGGGCGCGCGCACGGGCCATTGCAACCGGATTGGTTCGCAAACCGCCGCCAGTCTTTCGCCGGCTATCGCGGCCCAATGGATTAAAATATCGCTTTCGCCAAAACCCCTTTTGGCGGCCAGCGGATCGAGCGCCGAACCGACGAAATCGGCGAGCGGGCGGGACCAGGCCTTCGTTTTTGCGCGCGGTGTCCACATGCGCGGAGCCTATCATGGGACCGGCGCCGATGAAACTGATCGCGAGGCGATGGGATTGGGCTTGCCGCGCGCTCAGGCGAAATAGGCGTCCAGAATCCGCCGGTAGATTGCGGTCAAGGTTTCAAGTTCGCCAATGGAAATGCGTTCGTCCACCGCGTGCATGGTTTTCCCGACAAGGCCAAATTCGACCACCGGACAGTAGGATTTGATAAAGCGCGCATCCGAGGTGCCGCCGCTCGTCGAGAGCGTGGGGCGACGCCCGGTCTCGACTTCGACCGCCGCCGCCACCAGCTGCGTAAAGTCGCCGGGCTCGGTTAAAAACGCCACGGCGTTGGTCGGATCGAATGTAAGATCGAAGCGAGCTTCGCCCGCGACTTTTGACAATCGCTGACGGATTTCGGCTTCAAGGTTCGCCGGGGTCCACAGGTCATTGAACCGGATATTGAAGGTCGCTTTGGCCTCTCCCGGGACGACATTCGTCGCGGAATTGCCGACATCGATGGTCGTGACTTCAAGATTTGAAGCATCAAAATGCGCCGTCCCGGCGTCAAGCGGCGCGGCTCGTAAGGCGCCTAACATCCGCACGATATGGTGGACAGGATTGTCGGCGAGATGGGGGTAGCCGACATGGCCCTGCCTGCCGTGGACAGTCAGGCGTCCCGTCAGCGAGCCGCGACGCCCGATCTTGATCATGTCGCCGATGGCGTCGGGATTGGTTGGCTCGCCCAGGACGCAATGATCGAAATGCTCGCCACGCGCCTTTGCCCAGTCTAGCAGCTTTGCAGTGCCGTTGACGGCGGGACCTTCCTCATCCCCCGTCAGGAGGAACGCGATGGAACCGTTTTTCATGCCATTGGCTTTGACAAATGCGATGCTGGCTGCGATTGCGGCCGCAACCGCGCCTTTCATATCAGAGGCGCCGCGTCCCCAGATCATCCCATCCGCAATTTCCGCTGAAAATGGGTTGAAGCGCCATTTTGAGGCGTCGCCCGGCGGCACGACGTCCGTATGGCCTGCAAAAACCAGGCATGGGGCTTGCGACCCGATCCGGGCATATAGATTGTCGATATCGGGCCATCCCGATTCTGAAAAGATCACGCGGGAGGTCGAAAATCCGGACTGAGCCAATGTCTCTTCGATAAGGCCGAGCGCTCCTGCGTCGGCGGGCGTGACGGAGGGGCACTGGATCAGGGCACGGCAAAGAGTGAGCGCGTCAGGCGATAGTGTCATCGGATTGAACCCATTGAAACTTCTAGATTTTTCGTTTTCGTTGATTCGGAAAATGTCTCCACATACACCATCTGGCGCGTTCTTATGCGGCGATTGCGAGGCAAGCGTCCCGAGTGAAACCGGTTTCCGGCGCCTTGGAAACCGTTCTCCATGCTTCTTTTCATGCGCGGGGCGCGACGGCAAGCAATCCCATTTGACGACGGCTTGCGCTATGGTGCGCCGGAACCCCGGAAACCAGCCATGATCCGCATCGACCATCACAATTCAATCGACGAGAGCCAGATCGACGAAAACTTCGTCCGCGCGTCCGGTCCCGGGGGCCAGAATGTCAACAAGGTCTCGAGCGCTGTGCAATTACGCTTTGACGCGGCGCGCGCCGATGGGCTGACGCGCGATACGCTTGAACGGCTTGTCGGCCTTGCCGGGCGACGAATGACGCGCGACGGCGTGCTGATTATTCAGGCCAACCGATTCCGCACTCAGGAGAGGAATCGGGCAGACGCGCTCGAACGCCTGCTGGGCCTGCTCCGCCAGGCGGCGGACCGTCCGCTCATCCGCCGCGCGACACGACCGACGCTGGCCTCCAAGGCGCGTCGGCTTGATTCCAAGCGCGTCCGATCCACGAGTAAATCGCTGCGTCGGTCGCCAGCTGCGGACGAATGATTAGAGACAGCGTTTTGGCCGGGTGTGTTGCCGGAAATACACAGTGTTTATCGAGGAAGCGTTATACATTAGCGGGACGTAAATTATACACTGAAACATCCCGAGGCTGGACTCGTGACAACCAAAGAGCGGCGCGACCGCGATTTTAGCGATCCCGCGTCGGACGCCGGGGCGTTGTTGTTGAGACTGGGCGTTATCGTGCTTGCTATCCTGATTCCATGTGTTTCAGTGATTTCGCGGCGACCGCTGTTTGTCCTTACGCCAATCGGCATGTTGCTGGTTATTATCGGCAGCCGTTTGGAGCCAATGCGTCGCACGCGGACCATCCCGCGCCTTTGCCGGGCGTGCCTGTCGCCGCTTGGACTTGCGACGTTACTGTTTGTTGTCTGGGCCGGTTTATCGCTAGCGTGGACGCCTTTTCCGGCCTTGGCCACTGATCGATTTTTGAAAACAGCGGGAACTGTGCTTCTCGCAGTGTTCGCGATGGGAAGCCTGCCAAACCGAGTCCGCGTGTCGAACGCGAATCTTCTGCCAATCGGCGTCGCCGCTGCGGCGCTGGCGATCATTGCTGTTGCGATTGTGGCGCCGGCCATTGCGCGGGCCGAGGAAGTTGACACCAATACGATCCATCGCGCGTTGATTGGCGTGGTGGTTCTGGTTTGGCCAGCTCTCGGGGCGCTGGCGATTCGCGAGCGTATGGCGCTTGCAGGCGCAATCGCCATTGTGGTGGCTGCAGCTGCTGTTGCGGTGTGGTTGCCCTCGGCGCTTACGGCGTTGATTTTGGCAATACTGACGTTCACATCAGGGTTTTCAAATCCCGCCAGGACCGGAAAGGTTCTCGGTTGGGTCTCAGGCGCGTTGATTTTCGCCGCGCCAGTATTCCCCCTGATCGTGACTTTTGCGCTGGGCGGCAGAATTCTTGCAAACGGAATGCTGGATGTGTTTCCAGAGTGGGCGGGAATCATTAAGAGCGACGGCTTGCATCTCCTGACCGGGCACGGGTTTGACACATCCGTGCGCGCGTACGCGTTGGGACGTTTTGACGCCCATGCCCCGCAAGGACTGCTTTTTGAACTCTGGTACGAACTTGGCGTTATAGGCGCGGGCGCCGCAGCGGCATTGTCTTATCTTGCATTTTCCATCGCCGGTCGAGCTTCGCATTCTATTGCGCCGTTTCTGTTGGCTGCGCTGACCTGCGTTGTCGCTTTGGGGTCTGCGGGTCAGGCGATCGCGCAACTCTGGTGGCTTACGCTGATCTGCATTGCGGCCGTTTCATTCGCGCTTGTGATACGAAGTCAGCATCATTTGGGACGCGTTAGCGCGAGTGTCGTTGGCGCCGCGGGAACAGGCCTGAACACGCCTATCGCTAACCAACCTCCCTTATAAATTCATCGATAAGCGAACATTCTATGGGTACTGAACGTTTTTGAAATTTGCCGACCGCCGTTCCTGGGAAGACAGGGCGGGCGTCCGGGCTTGTTCACCAAATTGCGTGGCGAAGAAGTCTTGATATACGCCATTTCCAGCAATCAGTTCAGTATGATTGCCACTTTCGGCCACTTGCCCGCCATCAATGACACAAATCCTGTCGGCGTTGATAATGGTTTGCAGCCGGTGCGCCACAACAATTGTAGTTCGTCCCACGCGCAAGTCGTCAAGCGCTTTCTGGATCTCGCGCTCGGATTCCGAATCGAGCGCAGCCGTGGGTTCATCCAGCAGCAGTATAGGGGCGTCCTTGAGGATCGCGCGGGCAATGGCAATACGCGCGCGTTGGCCGCCGGACAATTGTGCGCCCTGTTCGCCGATATCGGTCGCGTAGCCGTCGCCAAAACCGCAGATAAAATCATGGGCGTGGGCCTTGATCGCTGCGCCAACGATATCGGCCTCGCTGGCGCCTGCGCGCCCCAGTGCGATATTGTCGCGGATCGAACCGCGAAACAGAAAAACATCCTGCGAGACGAACGCGATGGACGCTCGCAATGAATGGAGGTTGACGCTGGCGATATCGACACTGTCAATCAGTATACGACCGCCGTCGGGCGCAAAGAATCTTTGAATGAGTCCAATGATCGTCGATTTTCCGCCGCCGGAGGGGCCGACCAGCGCCGTTGTCTTATTTGGCTCCGCAACGAACGAGACACCTTTAAGGACATTTTCGCCGGTTCGATAACCAAAGCGCACGTCGTCAAATACGATGCGTCCTTCATTGACGGAGAGTGGGGGGCGTCCGGCGACAACGGCTTCAACGGCCGGGCGGTCAAGAATTTCATAAATCATCCGCGCGCCAATCAGGCCGTTTTGTATATCAAGATTGGAGCGGCCCAAGCGCTTCAGAGGCTCATAAGCCAGCATCAGCGCAGCAATGAAAGAAAACAACGCGCCAGGATCAGCATGCTGGATTGTCACGCGCCAGGAACCGTAAAAAATGACCGCGCCAATGGCAAAGCCTGCCAGCACGTCCGAGATCGGGTTTGAAATCGCGGCTGTGATAGCCATCCGGTTGGCGGAGCGCTCGACTTCTCGAATGGCGGACGCCATACGCGTTCGCATGTTTTCTTCGAGATTGAAAGACTTGACTATTTTCGCTCCAAGCACCGCTTCCTGCAAGGTCTCGACAATTCGTGTTGAGCCGTCAAAGGAACGTCGGGCGAATTTGCGGATTTTCCCCATCAATCTACCCAGCGTCACCGCCGCGACAGGCAGGCTGGCAAGCGCGATGAACGCCAGTATCGGGTCCTGCAACACCATGACAGCGATCAGACCGATGGCGGTCAGGGCGTCGCGGCTGATCGAAGTGATGGTTAATTGCAACGCGTCGCGCATGCCATTGGCTGAAAGCGACAGGCGGGTCATGAACTCAGCGGAATGCCGATCATGGTAAAAACGCATATCCTGCGCCAGAAGTCCGTCAAACAATTGGCGCTGGATATCCGCAACGATGCGATTGCCGGCTCGAGACAGAAGCGCCAAAGAACCGAAAGTCACGAGCCCGCGAAGGCTGAACAAGCCCCACACCGTCCAGGACATGGTGCGCAATTCCTTGAACGCGCCATTGCCAACCATGCCATTCACGATGGGTTTCAGCAGCCACGCGGAGGCTGACGTGGCGCCTGCGCCGACCGCCAGCAGAACGGCGGCGGCGATATAGGCCAGGACATGTTTGCGCGCATGTTCCGCAAACAGGCGTCGCAGGAGCCCGATCGTTCCCAGCTCGGCCGCTGGTTTAAAAGCAGAGGGTGAGGCGCTCATGATGCGGGGTTAGCCGGGCCGTTCCGTTAAAGCAAGGCGTGCGCATCCTGCTTGCCTAAACAGGCGCCAGCCTTTCCCGAACTCCAGTCCTCAATATGATCTCGATCGGGTCGCCCGGACGCACCTCGCCGCCGGCGATCACGATGCCCATGACGCCGCTTTTGCGAACGAGGGCGCCTTCGGTGTCGCGGTCAAGCACGGCGTGCAAAAGCCCTGGCTGAAAGGCGTCTATCTGCTTGCAGGGGCTGCGTAACCCTGTGATTTCTATGATAGCCTCATCGCCAAGGCGCAGCCAGGCTCCGCGCGGGAGACCCAGCAAGTTGACGCCGGAGGTCGTGATATTTTCGCCCATCGCGCCGGGCACGACTGAAAATCCCTTCGCTCGCAATTCGTCGAAAAGCTCAGAGTGAATGAGATGCGCCTGCCGCAGATTGGGGGCCTCCGGGTTGCGCGCCACATGATAGCGATGTTTCACTTTTTCGCCCATATGGACGTCGCCTTCGACCCCAAGCCCGCGCAACAGGCGGATTGAGAGCTGATTGGATTTACTGAAGGAATGTCTGCCGCTTTGGCTGACAGCAACGACTTTGGCAGGCATGGCCTGCAGGCTATCACGGCGCGCGAATGAGTAAAAGCGGTATACAATTGACTTGACGGTCGGACGCACCGAAATTGGCCTGGAAAGTCGGCGCAAGTCCGGTCCTGGGAAACGCGCGAGGGGTCATGGATATCGGGGTATTCGATCACGTTGACCGGAGCGGGGCGCCGCTACAGCAATTTTACCAGGATCGGCTGGCTGTCGTCGAAGCCTATGACCGTATTGGCGTGCGCGGCTACCATATTGCCGAACATCACTTTACGCCTTTGGGCATGGCCGCTTCGCCC
The DNA here is from genome assembly GCA_903931945.1 of uncultured Hyphomicrobiales bacterium. Lineage (GTDB taxonomy): Bacteria > Pseudomonadota > Alphaproteobacteria > Rhizobiales > Beijerinckiaceae > Terripilifer. Next base: position 8,110 of record CAIZEI010000072.1, read on the forward strand.
GGTATTTTTCTTTCGGCGGTGGCACAACGAACCCGGAACCTGCGGTTTGGTCCGATGGTTTATTGCTTGCCGCTCTATCATCCGTTGCGGCTTGCCGAAGAGATTTGCATGCTCGATCAATTGAGCGGCGGACGGCTGGAATTGGGCGTCGGACGCGGGATTTCGCCGCTCGAGAGCCGCAGCTATGGCGAGAACCCTGACTGCGCCGTCTCGCAAGCGACATTCGTCGAGTCGCTTGAAATCCTGAAAAAGGCCATGGCGGACGGCGTTTTTTCACACGCGGGCGAGCATCGGAGCGTCGAAAATGTCGCGATGATTCTCGAACCCCTGCAAAAGCCGCATCCTCCGCTCTGGATGGGCGTGCATTCCAATGAAAATGTGGAATTTGCCGCCAGCCATCGGATGAACGTTGTCAGCCTGCACGCTTCGACAGCGATACGCAGCAAGTTCGAGCATTATCGCAAGGCGTGGCGCGCGCTCCATGGCGCGCACGATCAAGCCGGTCGCACGGGTCTGGGGCTGTTTATCGTCGTGGCCGAAACAGACGCCAAAGCGCAGGAAATTGCAACGCGCGCCTATAAAATCTGGCACGCCAGTTTTCATTATCTCTATCATCTTCATGGGCGATCGCCGGTCTGGGGCGAACGACCGAGCGACTTCCAGCTCATCGTCAATGAATTGCGCGGCGTTGCAGGATCGCCCGACACGGTGCGCGCCTTCATCAAGGCGCGTATGGAAGAAGCATCCGCCAATTACATGGTTGGCCAATTTGTCTTTGGCGATATGACGCGCGTTGAAGCGCTGCGCTCGGTCCATCTGTTTGGCGCGGAAGTGATGCCGGGCCTTTAGGGAAATTAACCCTACATATTGGGATAGTTCGGACCACCGCCACCCTCGGGCGGCGTCCAGTCGATGTTTTGCGCGGGGTCTTTGATGTCGCAGGTTTTGCAGTGGACACAATTCTGCGCATTGATGACAAAGCGCGGGTCCTTCTTTTCCGCTTCATCGTCGTAGACGATTTCGTAGACGCCGGCGGGGCAATAGAGTCGCGCAGGCTCGCCATATTCCGGCAGGTTTATCGCGACCGGAATAGCTGGGTCCTTCAGACGGAGATGAACGGGCTGATCTTCCTCATGGTTGGTGTTGGAGACGAACACCGAAGAGAGCTTGTCAAAGGAAATTCTGCCGTCAGGTTTCGGATAGACAATGGGTTTGACCTGCGACAGAGGTCTCAATGTGTCGCAATCGCGCTTGCCATGCTTCAGCGTTCCCAGCGGCGAGACATTGAAAAGATGATGACACCACATATCAAGGCCGCCAAGCGCGACGCCGGCATACAGGCCGAGCTTCGACCACAGCGGTTTGACGTTGCGCACTTTTTTGAGGTCGCGACCTATGTCGCCCGCGCGCCAGTCATCCTCATATCCCGTGAGTTCGTCGCCCGCCCTTCCGTTGGTCAAAGCCGCTGTGACATGCTCCGCCGCAAGCATTCCCGACAGGATCGCGTTGTGGGAGCCTTTGATACGCGGCAAATTTACAAAGCCAGCCGCGCAGCCGATGAGCGCGCCTCCAGGAAAGCAAAGTTTTGGCACGCTTTGCCACCCGCCTTCAGTGATCGCCCGCGCGCCATAGGAAAGGCGCGTCGCTCCTTCAAATAGGGGGGCAACCATCGGGTGCGTCTTGAAGCGCTGGAATTCGTCGAAAGGAGACAGCGTGGGGTTCGTGTAATTCAGATGTACAACGAAACCGACCACAGCTTGACAATCTTCAATATGATAAAGGAACGAACCGCCGCCGGTTGAATTGTCAAGCGGCCAGCCGAAAGAATGCTGCACCAGACCCGGCTTATGTTTTGCCGGGTCGAGCCGCCAGAGCTCCTTCAGCCCGATTCCGTATTTTTGAGGCTCCCGATCCTTGTCAAGGCCAAATCTGGCAATCAGTTGCTTTGAAAGCGATCCACGGGCGCCTTCGGCGAACAACGTATATTTGCCGCGCAATTCCATACCGCGCGTGTAAGACGCCTTGTGCGATCCATCACGGGCGATGCCCATATCGCCAGTTGCAATGCCCACGACCTCGCCATTTTCGCCAAAAATCACTTCAGACGCGGCAAAGCCGGGATAAATCTCCACACCGAGCGCCTCCGCGCGGGCGGCAAGGTAACGGCAGAGATTGCCGAGCGAACCAACAAAACAACCATGATTGTTCATCAACGGCGGCATGATAAAATTTGGCAGGCGCAGGCCGCCTGCCGGACCCAGTATATAAAACCGGTCTTCAGCCACTTGTGTTTTCAGAGGCCGTTCCGGGTCTTCCCGCCATTCTGGCGTCAATCGGTCGAGCCCGACAGGATCGATCACCGCGCCCGAGAGAATATGTGCGCCAACTTCCGAGCCCTTTTCAACAACAACGACCGAAGCGTCAGGAGAAAGCTGTTTAAGTCGAATTGCTGCTGCAAGGCCCGCAGGCCCGGCGCCTACGATGACAGCATCAAAATCCATGGCTTCGCGAGCGGGAGGTTCTGGGGTGATCGGCATCGGTCTTTCCTGAACACGTGACACAACCGTTCACATTTAAACCAGCCGGTGGCATGGTCAAACCTGCACAGCCGGCGGCTCCATCATTCCTTGGGGCGTTGGTTGCGCCATCATGGGCGGCCAAAGAGTTCAGTCAAATGGGTAGGCGTTGGCCGCCTGGCGATAGGCGTGTGCGACGCCATAAACGCCTGATCGTAGCATCATCGCCCAGGATTCACGGGTCGTGGCGCCAATATGGGGCGAAGCGAAGAAGTTCGGTACATCCAGCAACGGATTGCTATTGGCGGGTTCGACATCGAATACGTCAAAAGCGGCGCCTGAAATATGGCCGCTTTCAAGCCGCTTTTTCAGCGCGCGTTCGTCGACCATTGAGCCGCGCGCACAATTGATCAGCACCGCGCCCGGTTTCATCCTGCCAAGCGTCTTGTCATCATAAAGGCCAAGCGTCGACTTGTTGCGCGAGAGGTGGATGGTGAGGACATCGCTGCGCGCGAGAAGTTCGTCAAAGCTGACGTTTTCAACGCGATGCTCAGCACAGAATGCGCTGATATCGACCCGGTCGCAGACAAGTATTTTGACGCCATAGGGTTGCAGCAGTTTTACAAGTTCCTTGCCGATATGGCCGCAGCCATGAATGCCCACCGTTTTGCCGCGTAAATCTGCGCCAAAACCGACAGGGCCCTTCCACTCGCCACGATAAAGAATTTGCGAGAGAAAATGCACCTTGCGCAATGTCAGAACCATGTAGCAAAGCGCAAGTTCGGCCACCGAGACCTTATTGATGCCCGCCGCCCAATACATTTTGATATCGTGCCGGTTGAGAATCTCCGGGTCGATATGATCGACGCCTGCCGAACAAAGCGAAACGATTTTCAATTCGGGCAATGCCGAGCAGACTTTTTCCGTGAATCGATCAAGACCTATAATCGCAGCCTCATATCCTTCCAGATAGTCGATCAATTCGTCTTCACTCAGACGAGCGCGCGTCGGCGGAAATTTTACGCCCGGGTAGGCGGACATCAATTCGGCTTTGATCTCCGGAAAGAAATCGAAGTAGGGAATGGTGACGGCGACGCGCATAAATTGAGTCTCCTCCGCTTATGAGGGCAGGTTAACAGTGTCAGCTGGTCGGGACAAATTGGACCGGTTCATCACGCTCGCTTGCCGAATCTCCCGCGCCGGTTCCATCCTGCCGCAAATTCCGCCGGCGCCTGAGGCGAGCGTCCGACCGCAGGGAGGCGCGAGACGGGCGAAAATCACAGGGCGCGAAGAGGATTTGCGCTGAAATCGGCAGTTGGCGTCATCTGACGAACGCCGCCAACCGGACCGTGGCGCCAGGACCTAAATTGACCGCAGCGGAGCAATAGACAGGTTCAGTTTCCATGTGTTCCCTGGCGACCGAACCGCGCACAAGCGACGGCTGGCGGGCGGCGCCTTACGTGCGGACGGAATAATCCGCGCAAGCGCGCCGACCGTTCAACAGCGTGTCATGACGCGTGCACAACCCGTCGTCTGCGCGGACGCTGGCGTGCGCCGACGAAAAGCTGGAAATGCCAGGCAGCGCCTGTTCGATGGTCTTGGCGTCATTGCGAAAATACGTGCAGCCAAAACAATCGAAACGCGCGGCCTTGCGTGGCCTGAACGCCGGGCGAAGTAATTCCATCAGGGTCATTGACCGAGCGTCGCCCAATGCGAACCAAAAACATAGACCGACAGAATGAAACCGAGGACGACATTCACTGCGACGCCTGTCGAGAACGCCAGCAACGGCGCGCGTCCGGCCGCCGCAAGGTCCTTGAATCGCGTCGTCAGGCCGATGCTGAGAAAGCAGAAAATGAAGGCCCATGTGCGCAAATCCTTGATTGGCGCGATGAGACCCGGAACCGCCGTCTTGTTGTAGTCCGCCAGACTGTATCCTGCGGTCACGGCCGAGATCAGCAGTGAGGCGATCAGAAATCCAAACACAAACTTTGGAAACCGTCGCCAGATTTCACCCGCGTCCGGACGACTTCCTGCGGTCCGCGCTTCCCAGCGTGTCGACGCGACGATCGCCAGCACGAAGGCCCAGATTCCGATCCAGACGTCGCGACCGACGACCTTCATCAGCGTGAACGCCTGCACCGCCTGCTCCGACGTTCCGGCTATTCCGTCGATCTTGCCGGCGTAACCGCCATAAGCTTGCGCGGCGGCGATGCCGGCAGCATCCGCAAATTCCGAAGTTCCGATCCATGCGCCTGCAACGCCTGTCGGCAGGTGCAGGCCGCGCGCCGCCAGAGGCAGCGCGAAGATCATGACGATCGCCCAAAGAATGACCGCAGTGATGGCGATGGGCGCGTCTTCCTTTTTGGCGCCAATCGCGCCCGCCACCGCAATCGCAGCCGAGACGCCGCAAACCGCGCCGCCGGCGCCAAGCGTCGCCGCGAGGCGACGATCAAGGCCAAGTTTTACGCCAACCCAGAAGATCACGAGGAATGTCACAATTGACACGATCGAGGCTTGCAGGATCGCGATTGGCCCGGCCAGCACGATGAGCGAAAATGGCACTGTCGCGCCGAGCAGCACGATGCCGGTCTTGACGTAGAATTCGACGCGGAAGCCCGCATCGAGCCGCCGTGGCAGGCCAACCGTATTGGCGATGACAAGCCCCGCGAACAATGCAATCAACGGTGGTTCGAGGTTGTAATAGACCGCGCTGTCCCATTGGCCGACGATGAAAATGACAAGTGCGGCGACATACAGAAACGCAAAGGCGGGAACGAACTCGCGCGCCTTGTAGCCTAGCGCTGTCAGCGCGGTCGAAAAGGCGGCCAACCAAAAGACGAACTGCGTGGCATAGCGCGGCCAGTTCGCCGAGAGGTCCGCCGTCACTTGCGAAAAGCTCGTCCATCGGGGCGGCAAAACCGCCAGCCAGCGCAGACTTGCGCCTGTCCAGTAAAGAGCGCAACCCGCGAGCACGATGCCGAGCCCGATCCAGATCGCCCACCAATCCTCCTTGCTCCACAGTTCGCGCCAACCGCTGCTGTTCGCCACCGGGGTATTCACCGTTCCAGCATCAACGCTCATGCCGCCGCCTCCAAAAATGGCTCAACCTGCCTAATTCCTACAAACATAGTCGGATTTGTCACATATTTCAATCTCATTTTGTATTACGGCAAAAACAACATTACGCATTTGTATAATATGCCGCATCCGCACGCGGCGTCCCCGCCCGTTGCGCTTCCAGCCAAAGGCCAATGGCGCTCGCGCGGCGATCGTGGCAAAAGGCGCGGCGTCAAGGACTTTGGCTATGAATGCGATCAATCAGGAACCAGCTCTGGCGGATGTTTTTCCGCGTGCGAACGAGGCGCAATGGCGCAAGGCGTCGCTCGCTGCGCTGAAAGGCGCCCCCTTCGATAGCCTGATTTCGCATATCGGCGCCGGCATCGAACTGCAGCCGCTGTATGCGCGCCTGACAGAAGACAGGCCGCGTCCGTGGCGTCGCGCCGCCGGCGCGTGGCGCGTATGCGCTCGGGTGGATCATCCCGACGCGGAGACCGCCAGCGACCTGTTGCGCGCGGACCTCGACAATGGCGCCGACGCCATCCATTTCGTTTTTGCCGGCGCGGCGGGCGCCTATGGCTTCGGCCTGCCCACAAGTCGCGAGGCGCTGACAACAGTTGTGAACAGCCTCGCGCTGGACTCCCCACCGGCCATCGAGATCGATTTGCCATGGCGGGGGCGGGCCTGCGCGGACGAACTGGCGCGCGCCATTGAGGCCGCGCACGTTGACCCCGCGTCCTGCCGCGTGAGCTTCGGTCTTGACCCGCTGGGCGATATTGCGCGTGGCGGGGGCTCGGCGACGCCATGGACCGCAGCGGCGCCTGAACTGGCGGCCCTTGCGCGGGCGCTCGCCGGTCGGGGCTGGCGCGGCCGCTTCGCGCTTGCCGATGGCCGGATTGTCGCCGCAGCGGGCGGCTCGCCAGCGCGCGAACTCGCCTATGTCCTGTCCTGCGCACTGTCCTGCTGGCGCGCGCTGGAAGAAGGCGAAGTCGATACTGGCCAGGCGCTGGAGATGATTGGGTTTCGATTGAGCGTGGACGCCGATCAATTCGTGTCGATCGCCAAAATGCGCGCCATGAGGCGCCTGTGGGCGCGTGTGGAACAGGCGAGCGGGTTTACGCCGACGCCGATCCATATCCACGCCGAAACAGCCTGGCGGATGATGGCTGCGCGCGCGCCGTGGAATAACCTTTTGCGCACCACGCTGGCCATTTTCGCAGCCGGCGTGGGCGGCGCGGACGCCATTTCCACGCTTCCTTTCACACAGGCGATCGGCTTGCCCGACGCTGCCGCCCGGCGACTGGCGCGCAACAGCCAGCTGCTGCTGCTCGAAGAGGCGCATATAGCGCAATGCGCAGATCCTGCGGGCGGCGCGGGCGGCATTGAAGCCTTGACCGACACTCTGTGCGCAACGGCGTGGCGGCTGTTTCAGGAGATTGAACGGGTCGGCGGAATTGCGGGAAGCCTTGCCATTGGCGCGTTTCAGGCCGATGTCGCCGCCGATCGGGCTACGCAAGGCCCCCGCCAAATCATTGGTGTGACCGAATTTCCAAATTCCGAAGAGACCCCTGTCGTCGTCCTGTCGCCGCTGCCGGCTGCAATCCCGCTTGCGCCGGGCGCATTGGCGGCGGGGCGCGATGCCGAGGCGTCCGGAGCGTAGTTATTCCGCCGGCCATTCGGGTTCGCCTTGCGAGCGCTGACATAAGGTGGTATTCGCGCCGCGACCATGTGCGAAGCCATTCGCTCAAGCCGGAGAGGTGGCAGAGTGGTCGAATGCACCGCACTCGAAATGCGGCATACCTGCAAGGGTATCGGGGGTTCGAATCCCTCCCTCTCCGCCAATTCAGAACAGAACTGGGCACTCGGCGTCGTCAGGTTGTCGCCCTCGCCCGTGGCGAGACAGCCAACCCGAGGAACACCAGAACGGCCTGATTGAGCCGCAGGATATCCTCGTCGTCCAACCGGCCGACGCGCGCGCCGACCGTGGTCTTGGGAACCGTTGTGATCTTGTCCACCATCAGGCGAGACGCCGCGCGCAGGCCGTTGCGCTGGTTCGGCTCGACGGCCAGGCGGAACAGCGGGGCTTCGGTCTCGTCGGTGGTGAAGGCGCAGACCGTTATGGAGTCCGTCGCGTCGAAGCTATCGTCCTGGACGATGACGACGGGGCGC
>CAIZEI010000073.1 GCA_903931945.1 uncultured Hyphomicrobiales bacterium
CGAGATCGAAGAGTTCTTCGAGTTCGGCGTCGGACAGCCTGGCCTTCACATCCTTGTCGGCTTTCAGCAGGGTCAGAAAATCGCCCTCGCCGCGCCAGACCGGCATGGCGTTGCGCTGCACGAACGCATAGGACTCCTCGCGCGAAACGCCCTTTTGCGTCAGCGCCAGCAGCACGCGCTGGGAGTGAATAAGGCCGCCAAGGCGGTCGAGATTCTTTTGCATGTTGGCGGGATAGACGATCAATTTGTCCACAACGCCCGTCAGCCGCGCCAGCGCAAAATCAAGCGTTATCGTGGCGTCAGGGCCAATCATCCGCTCGACCGAAGAATGCGAGATATCGCGCTCATGCCAGAGCGCGACGTTTTCGAGGGCCGGCGTCACCATGCCGCGCACCAGCCGGGCAAGACCGGTGAGATTTTCCGTCAGCACCGGGTTGCGCTTGTGCGGCATCGCGGACGAGCCTTTCTGACCTTCCGAGAAGAACTCTTCGGCTTCCAGAACTTCGGTGCGCTGCATATGACGAATTTCCATCGCCAGCCGCTCAATGCTGGAGGCGACAACGCCCAGCGTCGCAAAAAACGCCGCGTGGCGGTCGCGGGGGATCACCTGCGTCGAGACGGGTTCGACGGCCAATCCGAGTTTTGCCGCGACATGTTCTTCAACGCGCGGGTCAATATTGGCGAATGTGCCGACAGCGCCGGAAATCGCGCAGGTCGCCACTTCGGCGCGCGCTGTCACGAGGCGCGCCCGGCAGCGCTGGAATTCCGCATAGGCCTGAGCCAGCTTCAGACCGAATGTCACGGGCTCAGCGTGAATGCCATGCGAGCGTCCGATCACGGGCGTCATTTTGAATTCAAAAGCGCGGCGTTTGATCGCCGCCAGCAATGCGTCGACATCCCCGATCAGCAAATCCGCAGCGCGCGACAATTGCACGGCAAGGCAGGTGTCCAGAACGTCCGAACTGGTCATGCCCTGATGCACAAAGCGCGAATCCGGCCCGATGAATTCGCCCAGATGCGTCAGAAATGCGATCACATCATGCTTGGTGACGCGCTCGATTTCATCGATGCGCTCGACGTTGAAAGTCACATTGCCCGCCTTGTCCCAAATGGCTTTGGCGCTGGATTTCGGAATCACACCGATCTCGGCCATCGCATCGCAGGCGTAAGCTTCAATCTCGAACCAGATCTTGAACCGGGTCTGCGCGTCCCATATGGCGACCATCTCGGGGCGTGAATATCTGGGGATCATGTGGGTCTCGCTATGATAACAAGCGGCGCAAGTAGCATGGAAGCGGGCCGGGCGGAAAGGCGCGCGCTGGCGGCGCCGGCATAGGCGGTGTGGAGCCGCCGCCAATTTCGTATCTTCCACTGTTTCCCGCGCCCGCCAGAAGTGCAATAGACTGGGCCCATCCGACCGGTTCAACGGATGCGCGCAATGGAGGAAACAATATGACCTGGATCGTCAGGACAGCCTTGCTCATCGCAGGCTTTACGCTGGGAGCGTCCAGCCCCGTGCGGGCAGAAGACACATTCCCCGAGCATTCCATGACCATGGTGGTGTCCTATTCGCCGGGCGGCATCACCGATACGCTGGGCCGCATTGCCGCCGAAGCTCTGCAAAACGCGCTCAAGCAGAATGTGATTGTCGAAAACCGCGCGGGCGCGGGGGGCGCGCTGGGCAACGCCTTTGTTGCGCGGTCCCAGCCGGATGGTTATACGCTGCTCGCTGCGCCCACGGCCTTTGGCATCCAGCCCTATATTCTCAAAAACCTGCCTTATGACACCTTGCGCGATTTTGCCCCGGTCGCTCTGATCGGCACCTCGGCGACTGTGATGGTTGTTTCGCCGGATATCGGTGTCAACACTGTGCGCGAATTTATCGACTACGCCAAACAGCGCGATGGCAAGGTGAACTATTCCTCCAATGGAATTGGCACGCCTTCGCATCTCTCGGTCGAATATTTCTCAACGCTCACCGGCATTAAAATGCAGCATGTGCCCTTCCCCGGTTCGGCGCCGGCGAGCATGGCTGTCATGTCTGGCGAAGTTGCGATGACATTGCTGGAAATGCCTCCGGCGATCGAGCTTGCAAAAGCCGGAAAACTCAAGGCCCTGGCGGTGACCGCGCCGACACGTCATTACAACATGCCCGATACGCCGACGATTGGCGAAACTGTGCCCGGCTTTGCAGCGCTGAGCTGGACAGGCATTTTCGCGCGGGCAGGAACGCCAAAATCGGCGATCGACAGAATGAACGGCGCCATCAACGCCTTCCTGACCTCGCCACAAGGCGCTGAACGCATGCGTTTGCTGGGCGTTGACGCCCGCCCCTCGACCCCTGCGGAAACCGGCGCCTGGTTGCAAAGCCAGCTTGACCAGTGGAAACCAATCGCAGCCGCTGCGGGAATCGCGCCGCAATGAGCTCCTTCCCCGACGCGCGGACCGGTTATGGAGAATGTCCATGCCAAGCACATCGCTGACAACCGGGCCGGACACCTTTGCCGATGACATGATCCTGGTCGATTCGGATGACAGGCAGGTTGGCGTGGCGCCCAAAATGAGGGCCCATGTGGAGGGGCATCGACATCGCGCGATTTCGGTGATTATCGTCAACAGTCGGGGTGAAACCCTTCTGCAACGCCGCAACCCGCAATAACACCATTCCGGAGGCTTGTGGACCAACGCCTGTTGCAGCCACCCGCGTCCGGGCGAAAGCGCGGCTCATGCCGCGCACCGCCGTTTGCGGGAGGAAATGGGACTGGATTGCGTCCTTGTCCCGTTATTCGTCACGGCCTGCCGCGCAGCAGTCGGCGAGCTGATCGAAAATGAGGTCGTGCATGTTTTTGGCGGAATCGATGATGGGGAGGTCACAGCCGACCAACTTGAAGTCCATGCCTGTCGATGATCGGCCTAGCCGATCTCGACACGGATATGAACGCCCGCCCGGAAATTTATACGGTGTGGTTCCGTAAATATATGCATGAGTTCCGGGAGAGCGTGGAGGCGCTGGCTTCGCGCGCCCCAAAAATCTAGCTCAACTTGCGTCCAAGGCGTTTTTCGACCTGCCGCCGTTCCCAGTCCCCATTGAGAAACGGGATTCGGTCGAACACGCGCAGGCCATGGAGCAACAGTCCGGCGCCCCAGCCCAAAGCCGGAAAAACCACCCAGATAACGCGTGGAGTCGCCAAGACATTGATAATCGTCAATATGCTGATCACAACTATATATTGTGCGACGTGAATATAGAAGTTCTTGATGCCGCGCACTTGCGCCATGGCCAGAGCTTCGTCGGCATTGATCCCGGAAACCGGGGCTTGAGCGATTGCATGATCCATCTGGGGCTCCTTCAAATTTGTGAAGTCGGTCTCGAACACCGCCCCAAGAGCTTTCAGACTTTCTACGCTTGAGGTTTGGCCACGTTCCAGCCGCTGAATTGTGCGAACGCTAAGCCCACTCAATTCAGCCAATTGTTCCTGCGACCAGCCGCGTTGAAGCCTGAGTTTCTGGATGAGCATCTGAGACCCTTCGTTTAACGGAGGGATGGATAGTCACTGAAAAATCGCCGGGCCACGTCAGCAACCTGACAGCAACCCGACTTTTACCTGTCAGCCTGCGCGGCGCCCTGCCGCACGTCAATTGGCCTGGGCAATAGCCGACAATTGACGCGGCGGCAGTCCGGTCACACCGCCGGGCCGGTCGACCTTGGCATTTTGATCACGCCGGTGAGTTGTTCCTTCGGGATCGCCAGGATCGCGGGCTCATTGAACAGATCGCCCATCTCGGATTTCACGCCGTTTGCCGCAATGGCTTCCAGCCATTTGCGGTGCAGACGGGGATCCTGATCCTCATACTCGATCTGCCGACCGCCCTGCTGAATCGAGATCGAGCCGCCGCCTTCCGCGCTGCGTCGACGCAGGGCGATCATTGGATATTTGCGGCTTCCGAGCGAACAGGCAAGGTATCGCGCCGGCACGGGGCAGGTGTTGAAATGCTGGTGCATCATCCAGAACGGCGGCGTGTACATAACGCCGTGGCGCCAGGGCAGTTCGACGAATTCGGAATCGCCCTCATACCAGAGCAGCGAATAGCCTTCGCCATCGACGGCGTGCACATGAGTGCCAGCCGCATGGCGATGCGCCTTTTTGTAACGGCCCGCCGGGATTTCAGAGGAATGCGCATGCATCGTTCCATCAGCGAGGATGAATGAGACATTCTTCGATCCCTTGCCGCGTTCGTTCAGGTCGTAGAGCTTGAAGCTGGTGAGATCGTGAACAAAATTGGTCTCCCACACATTCAGAGTTGCGATGTTCATGCCGCGATGCAGCGCAGTATGTTCGCCCTCCCCTTCAAAATGCTTCGCCATGGCCGAGCGTTCGGGGAAAGCGAAGGGATTGTCGAAGACAAAATCGAGATTGTGATAGAGATTGATCGTCATCGGGGCGTCGTTTGTGCAGGACAGACGCGCGCGCTCAACTCCGGAAGAGTTGAACACTTGATAGAGGCAGTTCAGCGGCACGGCGAACAGAGCCTTCGGGCCCCATTCGAACGATCGTTTCTCGCCATTGGGCAACCAAACCGTGGTTGAGCCGTAACCTTCGAGCACATAGAAAAACGCTTCATAGAGATGCTTGACAGGCCGGGTCTTTTTGCCGGGCGAGACTTCGACAACATAATTGGCCATAAAGTCGCCGCGCCCATGCGTGTGGGCAAAACAGCCGCGCGCGTCATAGCGATCCCAGACGCCGGTTTCGAGCGCGATCAGGTCGTGCCCGAAATCCAGATGCACCGGAATCCCCTCGCCATGCGACCATTGCAGATAGGGGTCGAGCAGAAAGCGTTCGGACATTTCTTTGGAATTGTCGGCTGTGGTCTCTGCCATGTCGTCTCCTGAGGGTTGGTTTTGCGCCCATAGAGCAATTGAGCGAAGGGAAATCAAGCGTTCTGGCTGGAAACGGCTTCGCGCCAGACAAATTCGGCGATAAACTAAGCTCGGCGCGGCTTTCACCCGCCTGACAGGAGGCTATTGCGATGAAATACGAACTGTCCGGAACCGTCATGCAAACGGTTTCAATTGACCTTTTGCCGGGCGAAACTATCTACAGCCAGACCAACTGCATGTGCTGGATGAACGATTCCATCGAAATGGACACACATACGGGCGGGGGACTGTTCGCCGGCCTCAAGCGCGCATTCGGCGGGGGCAGTTTTTTCATAACCGATTTCATCGCCCGCGGCGCAGGCCATGTCGCCTTTGCGCCGCGTTTTCCCGGCACCATTCTGCCGATCCCGCTGGCGCCCGGTCAATCGTTGATCTGCCGCAAGGAAACGTTTCTGTGCGCCGAAAAGTCGGTGACCCTGGAGCTGGCCTGGCAGCAACGCCTTGGCAGCGGATTTTTTGGCGGCGAAGGCTTCATTCTGCAAAAAGTGACCGGCCCCGGAACTGTGTTCCTCGATCTTTCCGGCGAGGTCGTCGAAAAGGACCTTGGTGCTGGCGAACGTTTGCTCGTGCACGCCGGCCATGTCGGCGTCATCGATCCCGGCGTCCAGTTCGACATCAAAATGGTCCGCGGATTCAAAAACATACTGTTTGGCGGCGAAGGTCTGTTTCTGGCAACCTTGACTGGCCCCGGCCATATCGCTCTGCAATCCATGCCAATCATGAACCTGGCCGAGGAAGTCGCGCGCTATCTGCCCGCCGCCAGCAATAGCGCCTCTTCCAGCACGGTTGGCGGCGTGGCCGCCGCCAGCGCGGTTGGCGGAATCCTCGGCGGCATGTTTGGCGGCGGCGACAACAACAGCGCCTGAGCGCGCCTTTCGCGCGACGCCTGACACGCCGCGCATACGCCTTGTCAAAGCGCCTGCGGGGGGGCACACTGGTCTGAATTGTCAGGGCGCCCGCCCGGCGCGCTTGCACAACAGACCGGGAGGGAACCATGCGCGCACAAAAGCGCTGCGCTGTCGCTTTCATGACGGCAACTGCAGCCATCGCAATCGCGGGACTCAAACCGGACCGCGCGCACGCGCAGCAAACGCCGCCCTCCCGGATCGACATCGGCGACAGCGACCTGGGAGGCGTCGTCACAAGCTCGCAAGGCCCTGAAGCAGGGGTCTGGGTAATCGCGGAAACGACGGACCTGCCGACGAAATACGTCAAGATTGTCGTGACCGACGATCGGGGGCGTTACGTCATGCCGGATCTGCCCAAAGCCGGTTACACAGTCTGGGTGCGCGGGTATGGCCTCGTGGATTCGGCCAAGGTCCGCACAACGCCCGGAAAGATTCTCAATCTCGACGCGACATTGGCGCCGGACGCGACAGCCGCTGCGCAATACTATCCCGCGCAATACTGGTATTCGATGTTGCATATTCCGGAAAAATCCCTGTTTCCGGGCACAGGCCCCGCTGGCAACGGCATGCCCACGAACCTGAAAAGTCAGGGTCAGTGGATCGCCACTCTGAAAACCCATTCCTGCAATTCATGCCACCAGATCGGCAACAAGCCCACGCGCACCATTTCGCCGGCTTTGGGAACATTCAAGGATTCTGCCGACGCTTGGGCGCATCGCACGCAGGTGGGGCCGGCGGCGGAGACGATGACGCGCGACATCGGCGCGATCGATGCGCAGCGCGCATTCAAACTTTTTGGCGAATGGACCGACCGCATCGCGGCTGGCGAATTGCCGAAGTCGAAGCCCGCCCGCCCAAAAGGCATCGAACGCAACACTGTAATTACAATCTGGGACTGGGGCGACGCCAAAACCTACCTGCATGACGAAATCGCCACCGACAAGCGCGACCCCACCGTCAACGCCTATGGCAAGCTGTGGGGCGCGACTGAGGATTCCACCGACAACCTGCCGATCCTCGATCCGAAAACCAATTCCGTCTCATACTATAAAATGAAACCGCGCGATC
>CAIZEI010000074.1 GCA_903931945.1 uncultured Hyphomicrobiales bacterium
ACCGACACGCTGATCGCGGTGAGCCGCAGCGTCTATTCGGGCCAGGTCCTGAAATCCCGCAACGCCAAGGTCGGCGTTGGCAGCGGCGGCGCGGCGCTGCCCTGGGCGCTGGGGCGCATGACGCGCAACGCCAGCCTCGCCAAAAGCCTTGGCGACCCGGTGGAGAGCCTCGCGGCGATGTACTACGACACCATCGTCCACGACGCGGCGACGCTGCGCTTCCTCGCCGACAAGGTTGGCGCGGGGCGGTTGATGATGGGCTCGGACATGCCGTTTCCCATTGGCGATCTCGCGCCGACGAAAATCGTCGCCGAGGCGGGCTTTTCGGCGGGCGAGGCCGCGTCAATCAACGGCGGCCTGGCGGGCAAACTGTTTGGTTTGTAGCGGTCGACCAGGCCGTGAACTCATAAAATCCGCTGGGCGGGCGGCTTGCCAAAGTACGCCATCACCCAAGCTAAAAAGGGGGATCTCATGGTTTTTTCCAGGCCGCGCTCAAGCATCCCGGCGATCGGCCATGAGCCGCTCAGCTTCGCGCTTCAGCCTCGACAGTGAGTCGGCGGGACCATTGTCAAATCCACGCCGCAGGAGCAGCCAAAGGACCCGCCCCCGTAGACCCGCGGGCAGTTCGAAATCGCAGTTGTAATTGACGCGACATCGGGCGGAATCGATTGGCGTAATCACCATGTTCTCGCGCACCCTGATTCCGAAAGGCAGGCGGCCATCAATCCCCAATCTGTGGTTCAGCGCGTCGACTTCGGTGAAGTCAAAAACCAAGCGGAGAGGCAAGAATCCAGGACCGGGATTTCCCACCAGACGTTGGCCCGCTGTGGCTGGTCCTGGTGGATCGACATAAAGCACGCTGACGTCGTAGAACTTCCCCCACTCGGCGGTGTTCAACAGTAGATTCCACACCACCTCGATCGTCGCCTCGACAATCGCTATCGGACAGGCGAGATGGGTGCGTGAATGGGCCATGCTTGATTATGGCCCACTATCTCGACCTTCGCATCAATTGTCTCTTCGGGATTGCCCATTTGGCTGCGCGCCAATGAGTCCATGCCCTAGTTGCCGCGGGACGCGAATTTGTGAATACTTGAGCTAAGCGCGCGGCGACGGATCGCGCGCCATTCAATCAGGGACAGGGACGCGGGCGATGACACGTGGATTGATGGGCGGACTCGTGCTCGCCATTGGGTTGGCGCAGGCGTGTGGCGCGGCGCTGGCGCAAACGGGCGATGTGGCGCGCGGCAAGTATCTCGTCACCATCGGCATTTGCGAAAGCTGCCACACGCCGCGCGACGCGAAGGGACAGCGGCTCGCGGACGCGCGCTTCGGAGGCGGGAACATCGTGGGCGGGTTGATGGCGCCCAACCTGACGCCGGACCCGGAAACCGGCCTCGGCAAATACAGCGAGGCCGACTTTGTCGGCGCTCTGCGCGGCACGCGGCCCGATGGATCGAAAGTCCGCCCGCCGATGGGCGTTTTCTTCTATCGCGGCTTCTCCGACCACGACGCGTTTTCAATCGCCGCCTATCTGAAATCGGTGCCGGCCGTGAATCACA
>CAIZEI010000075.1 GCA_903931945.1 uncultured Hyphomicrobiales bacterium
CGCGTCGGATGACAAAACCGCGCAGGGGGCGCCGCGAGGCATCCACACACTGCGGACGAACCACCCGCGTCGGCCAGGACGGCGCCCCCCGCCCCTCAACTCTTTGAGGGACAGAACTGAAGCAAAGCCCGGATCGCAAGATCGCGGCAAGGCGAAGGTGTGTGCGAAGTGGAACGGGCTCCCGCATTGCGATCGACAGATCTCCCCGGCGTTTCGCCTTGCGCTAGCGGGCCTCGCCCGCCGGGTAATCCACCATCCGGCGTTCCACCACCATCCGCAATGCGTGCGGGGCTGCGCCCAGATAGGCGGCGAGCGCCATGTTTTTCAATCGCCGCATCCATCCAATTCCCGGATAGGTGGCGAAAGCCTGGATGCAACGCCAGGCCGTTCCGCAACGGTTCGCGACCGGCAAGGCAAAGCGGGTGTAATGGCCATCCATCACGAGCAGATACCAGAGCAGCAGATAGGGCCCTTTCACATGCGGGCTGCTGCGATAGGCGATGCCGCGTTCGGCTGCGAAAACGGCCGCGTTCTTTTCCGCCCAATATTGGTAATAGATATGATCGCCGAGGTTTTTGACGGTCTTGCGACCCGATGACATCGAGATATTCTTGCCATGCATCCGGTATCCGCCCAGCGCTTCATCGACATGGGCGATGCGACCGAACACGGGCGCGGAATAGAGCAGGTAGGCGTCAACGCCATCGCCGTCCATATGCACGGCCTTGTCGAGCAACATCCGCAGATAGTTTGCGTCGAAGGCGTTGCCGCTCATCGGCGGCGAGGGATAATAGCCAAAGGTTTGCAGGCGCCGGAGATGGCCGCTATTCATGAAGGGCTCGGTCGGATAGACCTCGCCGGTCTTGATTTCGTCGCGGTAGACATCGAGCTTGAAATTCAGGCACGTGACATCAACGGCCCAGTTCGCCGTCACTTTTTCGCAGGCCTGCGGATAGAGAAAATCATCGGCGTCCAGACTGAAAATAATGTCGCCGGTCGCGATCGAAGCGCCGGCGCGCAAGGCGGCGGCCTGCCCCCTGTTTTGCTGGTAGATGCGCTTGACGCGGTCATAGCTTTCAATGATCTCGCGCGAACCGTCCGTCGAGCCGTCATCGACAACAATACATTCGACATCGGGCAGGGTCTGGCCCAGCACGCAATCAATCGCCTGGCGCAAAAACCGCCCGTAATTGTAATTGGTGATGACCACCGTCACAGCGAATGCAGTTTGGGACTCTGCTGCGTCTGAATTCGTCCTCATCCCGCTGAATTCCTGAAACTTTCGCCACTGCCACCGATACAGCGTTGTTGTCCGCTGCAATTGGCGGCAACTTACAAGGGAATTTTTAACAATTTGCGATCCCGATGGCGGAAATCCGGTAAACAGCTATCCGGCCAGCGTTTCCCATTTGGTAAACAGCGTGGACAAATCGCGCCAGACAGGCGCCATCGCGCGATCAAAGGCAACGCCGCGCGCGAGGCGACCGGCCACATCGCAAATCAATGGCGCGGAAATCGACAGCGGCAGGATGGCGCCCGCTGCCGTCGGCACAGGAGCGCCGATGTGGCAGACAGCGTCGCCCGCAACGCCCGGGCGCGGAAGACCAAGGGCCGCGCGAAGAGCGCTCGCGCCTATATAGCCCATCCGTCCCCCTCCCGGATCGACCGGATGCAGCGATACGACGCCGCCGCGCAGAAAATCATCCGCGTGGCCGCGCCGGGGTTCGAGGTCGAGAAAATCCAGCCGAGCCGCCATCGCGCGCGCGCGGCGGGAGAAAGCATCAAGAACCCTGTCACGGATGTCTTGCGGAATGGCGTTGTAGCGTTCGAATTCCGCCAACGCGCCAGCCCAACGCAATCCGAGGCCAACATTCATGCGTGTATCGAAGCCTCCGCCAAAGACGTGACGCAACCCTGCGGGAAGATCGAAACGCGCAGGGGAAATATCTGCGGCAAACCGCGATGGGGCTGCTTCCAGCGCCCTCGCAATGGCGGGCGGTAAAAGCAAAGCGGCGCAATGGGCCGGGCCGCCCATAAACCGCGAGCCTGACGCCAGAACCATCATTCCCTCTGCAAGATCGGCGGCGAGCCTTTCTGGCGGCGTGCGCAATTCACCAGCGTCGAGCAGCGTCAGCACGCGTTCTGGCGCCGCATCGACGATCCGCCTGGCCGCAGCGCGGCTTACGCCGGCAAGCCCGGTGCGGCTGACGTCCAAAGCATGCAGCAGCAGCGCCTGTCCATCATTCAGAAGGTCTGAAGCAAGGCTGCGGGCATGGGCGTCGATATCGAGAGGATCGAGCGGGGTTCCGTCCGCGCCCCGCAATGCGATCGTTTCCCGCGCCCAATTTGGCAAGCTCAAGGCGTCATCGTCGGATTCTTCCGGCGACGGGACCATTTCGACCACCGCGCGTCCAAGAGTTGTGGCGGCGACAAAATGGGCGAGGGCGCGACCCTCGGCAAGCGAAGGCGCCAGCAGGACCGTCGCGGATGGCGCCCCCAGCGCATTGGCAATGCGTGCGCGCAGCGCGTTGAACCAGAGCGAAACGGGCGCGGGATCGCCCAAAGCGCCGGACAGTCCCGCCAAACTCTCAAGAATGGCCGCGCGGGCATGCCGGCCGGGGCGGGATATTGAGGTCGAGGAAAACCAGATTTCGGACTCTGCGGATGTCAGGTCGTGACGCGGGACCCCAGGCAGTCTCGACTCGCCGCCGCCCGAATAGAGCAGAAGGTCGATCTGCCCTGCCAGATCGCCCGTCGGAAACCTGCGCTCGCGCGGCAGCCAACCGTCGGCGTCACGCAACCCGGGCGAACCCATACTCAACCTCAAACGCAACCAGAACTTTGGTTAATCTGCGCCTTGATGGTTAAGGAGGGATTGCCGCCGCCTGCCCGCTGGCGACTTCACATCGCGGTTGCCCCGCCATCGATCGGTATGATCGCCCCGGTGATGTAGCTCGACGCCTGCGAGGCGAGCAGCAAGGCAAGACCCTTCAGTTCCTTCGGGTCCGCAACGCGTTTCAGCGGCACTGTGTTGGCCATGAACGCCACCGTTTGCGGTTCGCGTTGCAGGCGCCCGCCAGCAATATTGGTCAGGAAAGGGCCCGGCGCAAATCCGTTAACCATAATGTTAAATGGCGCGAGCTCGACCGCCGCCAGATGCACCAGATGAATGACAGCGGCCTTCGTCGCCGAATAGGAGTAACCGGAGATCGAGCCCGTCGCCATTCCGGAAATGGAGCAGGTGACGATGATGCGACCATAGTTTTTGGCTTTCATGACGGCGGCCGCCGCCTGCATCGTCGCGAAAACGCCCGTCTGGTTGATGCTGACAACATTGTTCCAGGCGGCAAGATCGACATTCTCGATGTGGCCCGCAGGCTGCGAAAACGGCGGGCCGCCTGAAATCCCGGCATTGCAGCAACAAATGTCCAGTTTCCCGTATTTTTCGACCACGGCGTCGATCGCCTCGCGTATGCGCAGGGGGTGGCGCACGTCAAGCTCAACGCCTTCGGCGTGAAAGCCCGCCTGCGTCAGACGGCCCACGGAGCGGGGGAGGCTTTCGGCGTCGACATCGGCCATCACGACAATCGCGCCCTGTTCGGCGAAGGCTTCGGCCATGGCGAATCCAAGCCCGCTCGCGGCGCCGGTGATAAACGCCACCCGCCCTGTGAGGTCGAACAGATTGACGCTCACTTTCCATCCTCCGGTCTGAATTCGCCCATGCGTGGAATGCGTTCGCCCTCAGCCTCGAACCGCTCCAGAGACGCATAGGAATCGATGATGCCCTGATGACGTTTTTTCAGCCAGTCGCGCGTTTCGATATGGGTGAAGATGTAGAATTCATCGCGTTTGATGGCGTCAAGGACGCGGCGGGCGATCTGGTCTGGATGCGCGCCCACCTTCAGCACGTCTGGCGTGGCGTCGTCGCCGCCTTCGGGGCCGCCAAACTGCTGCGGTTTATGTCGCTGCGAGCGGTAAATGCCCGTGTTGGTTGCGGCCGGCGCAAGCACGCTGACGCCGATGTTGCCGCCTTCAAGCTCGTTTCGCAACCCTTCGCTGAGCGCAACAACGCCGAATTTCGTGACAGCATAGGCGGGCGTCCGCATTCCGGCGCCAACCTGGAAGCCGCCGATCGAGGCGGTGTTGACGATATGGCCGCCATCGCCATGTCTCTTGATGCGCGGCAAAAACGAACGCACCCCGTGCAGGCAGCCATAGAAATTGACGCCGAAAATCCAGTCCCAGTCAGCCAGCGGGATATCGACGATATCCTTGCCATGGATCAAAACCCCCGCGTTGTTGCAGAGGATGTCGATGCGCCCGAAATCCGCTTCGATCTTCGCCGCCGCAGCTTCAACGGATTTGGCGTCCGACACGTCGGTCTCGATTGCCAGCGCGTCGATCTGGAGACTGCGAACCTCTTCCGCAGCGGGCTCCAGCGCGTCGGATCGCACATCCAGCATGGCGACGCGCATGCCTTCGCGACCGAACGTTCGCGCCATGCCAAGGCCAATGCCTGACGCCGCGCCGGTGACGACGGCGACCTTGCCCCTGAACTCCTTCACGCCTGTCTCCCCGGAGCCATGCCAGCTTTTCTCCGAACGAAACGACGCGCTGGCCAGACCGGCGCGATCCGCAGCGGCGCAGAGGAAACCATCGCTGAAATCAGCGATGGTTTCGATCGGCTCTCGCCAGCGACTGGCTTGTTAATCCAGCGGCTCGACCTTCACCACAGACGCGCCGTGGTTTGAGCCCACCCACAGGGTCGGGCGCGGGCCTTTCTCATCGACGAAGACGCGACGAATGTTGGTTTCGCGCGGCAACAGGTAATCGACCTCCTCGCCGGTGTTGGTGTCGAGGCGGGCGACCATGTCATTGGCCATGTTGCCGCTCCACACTTCGCCTTTGGACGTGGCCTGCGCGTCATAGGGGCTGCCCCACGGCGCCTTGATCTTGAATTCCTTGATTTCCTTCGTCTTGGGGTCGAACATGCCGACTCCATTGGCGCGATATTCGGCGAACCACATGCGGCCCTGGGCGTCGACGTGGCCGCGGCGGGGCGCCGAACCCACAAATGGCGTGGCGAAGGACTCGGTGATGCCGGTTTTAGGGTCGAACCAGCCGATGTGAGTTCCGCTGAATTCAAGCGGCATCGGGCGGTTATTCAGATCCGTCGGGATGCCATAGCCTGGCACCGGTTTGCCCGAGGCGTCCTTTTCGACACCCATATCCTCGACTTCGCCGGTCTTGACGTTGATGCGCACGAGCGAATGCGTTTGCTGATCATTCGTCCAGACATAGCCATCGACATCCGAATGTTTCGGCTGGACCATGGATTCCTGCGTGCTCGGCGTCTGCATTTTCTCCGGCAGCTTGTAGCCTATGACTTTGCCAGTGGCGCGTTCCCAGCGATAGACGCCGCCCTGATACATGCCCGACAGCCAAATGTCGCCATTGGGCGCTTCGTCAATCTCAAGCCCGCCCTTGGGCGAACCATCGGCCTTCAGGATCGGCGTCTGGAATGTTTCCACCTTACCGGTTTTGGGATCCATGCGGCCCATGCGCTGATCGCCGAAATCGGAGAACCAGACCATGCCCTCGTGATCGAGGATGACGTCATGGGGTTCCCAATCCTTCGCCGGCAGGTCGTATTCGGTGATAATGACCTTGGTGGCGCGGCCTTTGGGACGCGGAATCGTTTTGAGCTCATAGGAGCGCGTCGGTCCCTGACTCAGGTTCGCATTGGCGAGGACTTCGGAGGCGGAGGGCGCATCCTTGTCGCTGACGGCGGGGCGCTCGCCACGCGGGCCTGGCAGCAACGGTTGCGGCTTCGTTGGCACCGAACCTGGCGAATACGAGCCCATGCGCTTGAAGATGATGTCGCGGAAGTCCTGCGCCTCATAGGTCGAGTTCACAATGCGCTGATAGGTGTGGCAGCTTGAGCAGGCGTCAAGAAAGCGCTTGTCCTTGTCGGTTCCTGGCATCGACAGCAGCCACTCGGCGTTGGACAATTGAGCCGCCAGATTTTTGGTCTTGGCGAGCTTGATATCCGCGCGGCCAGCTGCCCCCTCTGGTACATCGACGCTTTTGGGGCCATCGAGCACATAACCGACGGCGCGAATGGCGAGATTATATTTGCCCGACGCGAGGCGGTCGGCGGGGAAGGAATATTCGCCCTTCTCATTCGTCACCACAGTGGTGGCGATGGTCGAGCCTTCTTTCTTGGCGGTGACCAGCACGCCTTCCATCGTAGGCTCGGCTTCCGACGTCACCTTGCCAGAAAGTCCCTGCGCCATTGATGGACTGGCCAGAAGCAGAGCGCCCAGCGCCACCCCGGCGCCAAGGCCAAATATCGAATTCTTCACCATTGCCGTTCCCTCCAATAGTCTGGCGAACATTGCCGCAGCCGTGCCGACCGGCGGCGAACCTAATTCGCGCGCGCTCCCGTGACAACTGATTTATCGCCAAAATCTTTGGCGCGGGCCTAGGCGGCAGACTTGAAACGAGCCGTGGCCCCGCCCATGGATTTCCTGACGGCCGCGGGGCATACTTGCGCCCCGATCAAAGGCCCGCGCCGAAAGCCAGCGAGCCGGTTCAGAGGAAACGTCATGCTGCCTCCCGCACAATTCAATCCGCCCTGTCGCATCACGCGGACCAGCCATTTCGTTGTGACGGTTCGCGATCTGGACGCCAGCCTGCATTTTTACACCGAGGTTCTGGGGCTGATTGTCTCGTCTCGGGATAGCAAAACGGCCTATCTGCGCGGCGTTGAGGAGGCGTGCCATCACAGTCTCGTTCTGCGCCGGTCCGCAGGCGAACCGGTGTGCCAGCGTGTCGGCATGCGGGTGATGACCGAAGATGATCTCGATCGCGCGCATGACGCCTTTGCAGCCGCTGGCTGCGCCCCGAAATTCGTCGAAGCTCCCCATCAGGGGCGCACATTGCACCTGACGGATGTGACTGGCTGCCCGATTGAACTGACTGCGCGCATGGACGCCATGCCGCGCATGATCACAAAATTTACCAGCCATCGCGGCGGCTGTGCGCAGCGGATCGACCATTGCCAGATTCTGGTTCCCGATGTGCGCCGCGCGGCGATCTTCTGGATGCAGATGGGGTTCCGGCTGAGCGAATATATCGCGCCTGCCGGCGGCGACGAGATTTTTGGCGTGTTCCTGCAACGCAAGGGCAATCCGCATGACATCGTGTTTTTCAATGGCGAGGGACCGCGTCTGCATCATTTCGCTTACGCCGCATCCGAAACGCACAATCTGTTGCGCGCCTGCGATATTGCCGGCGAGCTTGGATTCGGGCGCGATGTCGAACGTGGACCGGGGCGCCATGGCCCCGGCCATGCGCTGTTTGTTTATTTCCGCGATCCCGATGGGCATCGGGTCGAGTTGTTCAACACGCATTATCAGATGATGGATCTGGAAAACGAACCTGTGCGCTGGGACCCTGGCGACCCCAATATTTCGCTCCCCTGGGGGTTGCCTGCGCGGCGCAATTGGTTCGAAGAGGCAACGCCTTTTGATGGCGTCGCCATCCGCGCGCCGGCGCATCCGCCCAAGCCCATGACGCTGGAAAAATTTCTCGCGCGCTAGGCAGGGATTCGTTGGCAAACCAACGAATCCCTGCCTAGCGTCTTTGAAAAAGCAGGATTTTTACGGAAAACCGCGCGACACTTTTCCGAAATCCTGCATGGGCGCTCTGGCAATCCATACCGGAAAACATTAGACAAGGGCGAAAGGGAAACGCCATGCGCCTTGGAATCTGGACCCCCGCCCCGCTCAGCATGAGACCAACTGCGGCCACGCAGCCTTTCATCGATGGACTGACCCGCCATGGCGGCGGCGTCGACCGGAACTTCCAGTTTGCCGCCGAGATTTTGCAACGCGCCGAACATTTGGGTTTCGACATTACGCTGATTGCGCAGCGGTTCCTTGGGCCGGACCTCGATTCGTTCATTCACGCCGCCGCGCTGGCGCCCATGACCAGAACAATCGAGATCATGGCCGCCGTGCATCCCGGCATTATGGACCCGCGCATCGCCGCCAAACAGTGCGCCTCGATTGACCGCATCAGCGGCGGACGTTTTTGCATCAACATCGTCAATGGCGGACGACCGCATGAATTTGCGGTCTTCGGACACTGGATCGAGCAATCCGAAGCGCGCTATCGCCGGATGCATGAATTCATCCAGGTCATGCGAGGCATGTGGACCTCGGACGATTTCGGCTTCGACGGCGAGTTTTACAAGGTGGCGCATGGAACCGTGCCAACAAAATCTGTGCGCACGCCGCATCCCCCGATCTTTGCCGCCAGCCGGGTCGATGAGGGCATGAATGTCGTCGCACGCGAATGCGATCTGTGGTTCGTCAATTACGACCGCAATTTTCGCAATTATGAAGCGAGCCTGAAACGTATCGAGACCGAACGCGCGATCATGGAAAAGCGCGTGCGCGAACTTGGTCGCCGAATTCAATATGGCGTCAATACCGCCATCATCATGGCCGACACGGACGAGCAGGCCATCGCCATAGCCGATGGCTGGGTGGAACAGGCGGCCCGCGACCCCTCCATATTTTCTGCGTCGGGCGGTCTTGGCGCCGCGATCGTCGGCAGCCCGAAAACCGTGCTTGAGCGGATCCGCCGCTATTCGAATATGGGCATCGATCTCTTCATGTGCCAGTTCTATCCGATGCGCGAGGGGCTGGAGGATTTTGCCGAGAAGATCCTGCCCGAATTGCAGCGCGATCTGGCGACGCGCGCAGTCGCAGCGCAATAGATGGATCGGGGAGCGCCCGGCGCTCTGTCGCTTGGCGGCAACCAGGGCGATGTGCGTGGCGCGTTTCGTTACGCGTTCGACAGGCTTGCCGCCACATCGGGCGTGGAACTGATCGCCAAATCCAGTCTTTGGCGGACGCCGCCCTGGGGCAAGACCGATCAGGCGGATTTTCTGAACATGGCGGCGCTTGTGCGCACGACATTAACGCCGCGCGCGTTGCTGGCGTTGTGCCTGCAAATCGAGGCGGAGCGCGACCGTCAGCGCGATATCCGTTGGGGACCGCGAACCCTCGATATCGACATTATCGCGTTTGACGATCTTGCCATTGAAGAACCCGACCTGATCATTCCCCATCCCCACGCGCATGAACGCGCTTTCGTGCTGGCGCCGCTGGCTGAAATTGCGCCTGACCTCGAACTATCCGGACGCCGGATTGCCGATTGGCTTGCCATCGTCGGTTCAGCGGGCGAACGAAGCATCGGGCCCCTGGATCCCTGACTACGGCGATCGCCAGGGGCAACGGGTGAAGCCGACCATCCCCGCATTTGCTTTGACCACTTGCCATCGCCACCATTCCAGTCGATGCTTCATTGGAATTTCGGAATTGAACCTGCGGGTGGAAACATGGCGATGAACCGGCGTTTGACAGCTCTTGTGACAGCCTGCGCTGCTATTTTCGCGGCGACTGCGGCGAGGGCGCAAGCTTCGAACTTTCCCAATGCTCCGGTCCGGATCATCACGGATTCCGCGCCGGGCAGCGCCAATGACATCACATTGCGCTTGCTCAGCGAAGAACTCGGAAAAATCTGGAAGCAGGAAGTTCTCACCATCAATCAGGCGGGCGCAGGCGGCTCGATCTCCGCGCGCGCGGCCTCCGCTGCGGCGCCTGACGGCTATACGCTTTTTATGCCCGCCGCATCGACCTTTCTCCAGTTGAAAGGCGCGCCGGGCGTCGCCGCAAACCTGCCGCTGGAATTGCCGCGCGATTTCGTGCCCGTGGGCTTTGTGACCAATCAGCCGATGTTCATTGGCTCGTCGCTGACGCTTGGGTTCAAATCGATTGGCGACATGATCGAATACGCCAGAAAAAAGCCTGGCGAACTCGCCTACGCGACAACCGGACGCGGGCGGATCACGCATCTGACGATGGAATTGCTGCAACAACGCGCAGGCGTTCAAATGCAGCTGGTGCCCTACGCCGGCGGTCCCTCAGCCGCAATGCCGGATGTTGTCAGCGGGCGTGTCGGCGTCGTGCTGGAAGGTTATGGCGGTGTGGCGTCAGCCATGACCGGCCATATTATTGAAAGCCTGGCGGTTGCTTCCACCACACGCCTGCCGGGCTTTGAAACCCTTCCTACGGTTGCCGAAACGCTCCCCGGATTTGAAGCCGGCGGGTGGGAGGTGATTGTCGCGCCGCTTGGCACGCCTGACGCTATCGTCAAGAAAATTGCCGCCGATCTCAACACGGCGTTGGATAGCAAGGAGTTGAACGCGAAATTCAATGCGCTCGGCTCCTTCTCGCGCCATATGACGCCGGACGAAGTGTTGGCCTATACGCAGGAGCAGCAGCGAACCTGGCGACCCGTACTGGAGAAAGTGGCGCGGGAGAATCCGTGAGCGAACAACTGGCCGGGCAATCAGGCGTTTGCCCTGAACGAACAGGAGCCGGCGCTCCGCTCCAATCGCCTGTTCAGCGCGCCGGCAACCCCAGCAATTCCCGCGCCTCTGCGGCAGTTGCGATCTGTCCGCCAAGGTCCTCCACGATGCGGCGCGCCTTGCTCACCATGGCTGCATTTGATGGCGTCAATACACCTTTTTCGATGAACACGGCGTCCTCCATGCCAACGCGAACATGCCCACCCGCAAGAAAGGATTGCGCCACCATCGGGAAAGCGAAGCGCCCGACGCCAAAGCCGGTAAAACGGGCGCCTTTGGGCAGCAGATTGCGGGCATAAAGCAACGTTTCGGGTGAGCACTGGAAGCCATATTTCACGCCCATGACAATGGAGCACAAGGGATTGGGCGCGAGCGTTCCATCGGCGATCAAATCGTTGAACAACGCGATATCGCCCGAATCGAACAGTTCAATCTCTGGCCAGACCCCCGCCTCGCGAATGACCTTCGCCATCCGCCGCACATTGTCGGGCGTATTGATGACGACCTCGCGGCCAAACGTCATGGTGTTGAGATCGAGCGTCGATATATCCGGCTTGATCAACGCAATATGCTCGACCCGCTTTTCGGGGATTGTCAGAGTGGTGCGCGGCCCGGCGACGCGCGGATCCTGATCGCCTGGCTGGAAGCGCCCGCCCGGCCCCGTCGTGAGATTGAGGATCAGATCGGGATTTTCCGCGCGAATGCGTTTCACAACCTCCACATAGAGCGCCACCTCCATCGACGGCGCTGCAGTCGCGGGGTCGCGCACATGGATATGACAAACGGCGGCGCCCGCTTTTGCCGCCTCAAGACAGGCGTCTGCAAT
Source organism: uncultured Hyphomicrobiales bacterium (assembly GCA_903931945.1). Classification (GTDB taxonomy): domain Bacteria; phylum Pseudomonadota; class Alphaproteobacteria; order Rhizobiales; family Beijerinckiaceae; genus Terripilifer. Next base: position 11,271 of record CAIZEI010000075.1, read on the forward strand.
TTCTCGCGGCGTGACGGGCAATAGCGGATGTTGTTCGCGCGTGGTGAGGTTGCCGGTGACGGCGCAGGTAATGACGACTTTCTCAAGCATGTCCGGTTCCTGTATCCTTTGAAACGTCAGTCCTTCAGCGCCCGCCAGCCGATATCCCTGCGGCAAAAGCCTCCTGGCCAGTCGATCAAATCCAGCGCCGCATAGGCCCGCTTCTGCGCTTCCGCGACGTTCGTGGCTACTGCAGTTACATTCAACACGCGTCCGCCATTGGCGAGCAGACGCGCGCCCTCGCGCCGCGTGCCTGCATGATAGACCGTGACGCCAGGAAGCGCCGATGCGCTCTCGACGCCGGCGATTTCAGTGCCGCGCATGGGTGCGTCGGGGTAGCCCTTTGCCGCATAGACGACCGTCAGCGCCGCCTCTGTTTTGAGCTTGACAGGCCCGGCAGGCAAACATCCCCGCGCTGACGCCAGCAGCAGCGGCAACAGGTCCTCATCAAGGCGGGGCAGCATGACCTGCGTTTCGGGATCGCCAAAACGCGCATTGAATTCAATGAGCTCAGGGCCATTCCGACCAATCATCAGACCCGCGAACAGAACGCCGGCGAACGGCGCGCCCCGCGCGCGCATTCCGCGCAGGGTCGGTTCAATAATTTCCGCCATGACCCGGGCGGACATGTGCGGCGTCATGACCGGCGCCGGGGAATAGGCGCCCATGCCGCCGGTGTTGGGACCGGTATCGCCTTCGCCGACCCGTTTGTGATCCTGAGCCGAGGCAAATTCAATCGCGCGCGCGCCGTCGCAAAGGGCAAAGAAGGAGGCTTCCTCGCCCTCCAGAAAGGCTTCAATGACAACTTCCGCCCCTGCGGCGCCAAATGCGCCGCCAAAAATCATCTCGATGGCGGCTTCCGCCTCAGCCAGCGTTGCAGCAACGATCACGCCCTTGCCTGCGGCAAGGCCATCGGCCTTGACGACAATCGGAGCGCCTCTGGCTCGCACATAGGCGAGCGCTGGCGCGCGGTCGACAAAGCGCGCGTAAGCAGCCGTTGGAATGTTGAATTCGGCGCAAAGGTCCTTGGTGAAGCCCTTCGAGCCCTCCAGACGCGCCGCCGCCTTCGTCGGGCCGAAGGCGGCAATATCGGCGCTCGCCAGATCGTCAACGAGACCGGCGACCAGCGGCGCTTCGGGCCCCACAACCACGAGGCCAATGTTTTGAGCGCGGCAAAATGCAATCACCGCCGCATGGTCCGCAGCGTCAAGCGCGACATTGCTGGCGATAGAGGCGGTTCCCGGATTGCCGGGGGCGACGAACAGCCTCGTCAATAAAGGGCTTCCGGCAATGGCCAGCGCGAGCGCATGTTCGCGCCCTCCTGAACCGATCAAAAGCACATTCATAGGGTCAACGCTCCGCGGTCCGTTCCAACCCCGAGCCGCCAAACCCCTCCCCGACCCTGGAAAAGGGAATCGCCAGCCTCATAGCGGGTTCATCCCGTTTACGGGGAGTGACAGGGGTGGGGCAAGACCTTCGATTGTCCGTTCGTTACTTGCGTTCAACGCGCGAAAGCAGCGCTTCTTCCAGCAATCGGGCGGATTGCCTGAGGTGCGGATTGACGCTTTCGCTGCCAGCCAGCCCATTGTCAAAGTCGCCCTGAAAACCGTCGCGCTGCGGCCAATGAACGTCGAGCGTCGCAAAGCCGGCTTCCTCGACCAGTTGCTTAGCGCCATCCAGAAGCCGTTCGGATCGACCGATGCGCGAAAGAACAACCACGATCTTGTCGGCAATGCCATGTTTGGCGAGTTTTCGCGCCAGGTTCAGCGTGGGACGCAGATCGTCCAGCGACGTGCCTGACGGCAGGAAAACCACATCGCTTTCCTCTGCGACATCTTCGGTCAATTCGTCCGCGTGGCCGCGCGTATCCACGACAACCAGATCATAACCGGAAACATTCTTCCTCAGCTTTTTCAGGGTCTTGAATTCACGCGCTTCAATGGCTGGCAGACGGCCCTCACGGGTGCGGCGGTTCGCCCACTCGACGCAGCTCAGTTGTTCGCGATCAAAATCCGCAATCAACACTTTCTTGCCGCTGCGGGCGGCGGCGACCGCAAGCACCCGGGCGAGCGCGCTTTTACCGACGCCGCCCTTCTGGCCAATAAATGAGGCCACGCGCATTTCAACCTCCATGCCTGCAACAAGCGCAAATGCTAGCAGCTTGAAGCGTGAATGGGAATTGAAAACGCCCGTTCCTGTCGGAACGGGCGTTGGGATTTTGCAATTATTGCAGGGTAATGCGGTTGATCACGTCGCCATCGGCGGTCTTGACGCCCTGTGCGCGAACTTTCGCCCCCGCTTTCACATTGGCGCGATCGCCCGCGTCAATGCGGGTCACAGGAACGCCGGGATCGAGAATAAGTTCGGATTCGGCGCCTGTCGCCAGTTTGACCTTGATATTGTTGCTGCCATTCACAACCGCAGCGCCCGTCACCGTGGCGTTGGTCATGATCTGGTTGCGCGCGTCATTCATCGGGCGCTGGCCTTCGCCAACCCCGCGCATCGCTTCGGGGAAAATGCGCAATTCGGTCGAATGCAGCTTGCCGTCTTCCTTGCGGACAGCGGCGGACGCCACAAAATCATTTGGCTTGATATCAGCGAGCGTGACCGCCTTGTTCTGCAAGACCATCAGTTTGGGGTCGAGTTTATAGGTCACGACCGCGCCGCCGGCGTCATCCTTGACGGAAATGCTGGTCGCGTCGATTTTATCGATTGCGCCCATGACATTGATGGCGCCCGCGCCCTGGGCGAGCGCAGGTGTGGCGCTGAAAGCCATGAGAGCTGCAATGAGCATGAATTTGGCCTGCATGATCGCGTTTCCTCTTATTTATGGGCGCCGACGCGCGGCCTTGACCCTGACCGACCGCAATGGCCGGACCGGGTTGAATGTTATCCGCGCCCGCCTGTCATTTCAATGCCGGAAACGGCCCGCATCCTGTCGTGACCGATGGCGACTGCGGCGCGAGCGGCCGCTGCGGGAATAACAGCCGCCGGGATCGTAATCGCGATATTCCCAAAGCTTTCCTCCCGGACAGACATTGAGGGCTGGCGGGCGGGTCTCAAGGGATCGCCTGGCGCTCCGCATTCGCCCGCCGTTTCGTCAACGCGCGCATGGAAATTGCGCCGGAGGCGTCCATCGCTGGCGATCTCCGCACACCCGGAGCCCGGCGGCAGAGCGCGCGGTCTGCGCGGATGCAGCTTGAACCGGTCGCCATGCGGCCCGGGCTATCGTCGCTTCGGTCTGAAAAATCCATAAATCATGAACGTCGGGTGACGTTGGTTACCTGAAATTAAGCATCGCCGGGTTTGATAGGCCCCGAAGCGGTCTGGTTCGCGTTCATGCGCGAGCTCATCTGGCGTCCCGGCGGCGCTGCAAGGAAGAATGTATGCGCTCTGCGCTGGATATGACAGTCGAGGAGCCCAAGTCCCGTCCGTTCGATCCGCCGTTTTTGCGGACGCTCGAAGAGCGAATCGCGGTTTTGTTCCCATTCTTGCGCCCCTATATGCCCGCGCTGTCGCGGCTGGCGCGGTTTTTATGCGTCGGCGTTGTCGGCCTCGCGGTCGACGCCGGTATTTTTGCTGTGTTGTTCGGGCATGGCGCGGGCGCGCCCGCCGCGCGCGCCGCCTCGCTGTTCGTTGCGACGTTTGTGACCTGGCTGCTCAACCGCCTGCTGACGTTTGGCGCCAGCGGCCACGCGCCCCTGATCGAGCTGGCCCGTTACGCCGGCGTCGCCGTTGTGGCGCAGGGCTTCAACTACGCGGTGTTCCTGGCTCTCCACTACGCCACAGGCGAGGCGCATCCCTTCGCCTGCCTGTTCGCCGCTGCGGTTTTGACCACGGTGTTTTCCTTCACCGGACAAAGCGCTTTTGCCTTTGCCCGCCCGCACCCCTCCAGGATGAACCCATGAAACCCGATTTCGATACGCTGATCATCGGCGCCGGTCCGGCTGGCCTCACCGCAGCCTATCAGCTCACCAAGGCCGGTCGCACGGCGCTGGTGCTGGAGCAGGACCCGACAGCGGTTGGCGGCATCAGCCGCACCGCCAATTACAAGGATTATCTGTTCGATATCGGCGGCCATCGCTTCTTTTCCAAATCGAAAGAGGTCGTCGATCTCTGGGATGAAATCCTGCCCGACGATTTTATCGAACGCCCGCGCCTGTCGCGTATCTTTTATGGCGACAAATTCTATTCCTACCCGTTGAACGGCTTTGAAGCCCTGCGCAATCTCGGTCTGATCGAGAGCGCGCTGTGCATGCTGTCCTATGGCTACGCCAAGGTGATGCCGATCAAGGACCCCAAAACGTTTCACCAATGGGTGCGCAACCAGTTTGGCGAACGTCTGTTTTCGATCTTCTTCAAGACCTACACCGAAAAGGTGTGGGGCATGAGCTGCGATGAGATTTCCGCCGATTGGGCTGCGCAGCGCATCAAGGGCCTGTCGCTGGGCTCGGCTGTTTTCAATGCGCTGACCCGTTCCTTCCGCGGCAAGCCCAAAGCGGGCGGTCCGGTCATCAAGACGCTGATCGAATCCTTCCGCTACCCGCGCAAGGGTCCTGGAATGCTCTGGGAAGCTTGCGCCCGGAAAATTCTGGCGCAAGGCGGGCAAATCCGCATGGGCCAGAAACTGTCCGGACTGCAACGCGATCCGACCAGCGGCGTCTGGGGTGTGAGCGCGCTCGACGCGGCGGGCGTGGAGCAGCACTATACGGCCAACCGGGTGATTTCCTCTGCGCCCATTGTTGAACTTATGAATGCGATAACGCCGACGCCCATCAGCCTTTTCAACGCGCGATCGCTGAAATACCGTGATTTTCTTACCGTCGCGCTGATTGCGAGATCGTCGCGCGATTTTCCCGACAACTGGGTCTATATCCACGATCCGTCGGTGAAGGTTGGTCGCGTGCAGAATTTCCGCTCGTGGTCGCCCGATCTTGTGCCGCAGGAGGGCATGACATGCCTCGGGCTCGAATATTTCTGCTTTGAAGGCGACGGCCTTTGGAATGCGCCGGACTCCGAACTGGTCGCGCTCGCCAGACAGGAGATCGAAAAGATCGGCCTGCTGCGCGCCGATGAAGTGGTTGACGCCTGCGTCGTGCGGCAGGCCAAGGCCTATCCCGTCTATGACGACGTCTATCGCGCAAATGTCGAGACGGTGCGCCGCGATATCGCGCTGTCCTTCCCCGACCTGCATCTCGTGGGCCGCAACGGGATGCATAAATACAACAATCAGGACCACGCCATGATGACCGCCATGCTGACGGTGCGCAATATTCTGGCGGGCGAAGCTCTTTACGATATCTGGGACGTCAACGAGGACGCCGAATATCACGAGGGCGGCACGTCAGGCGAACAGGAAGCCCTGCGCAGCGAGCGTCTGGTGCCGCGCAAGGTGGCGTGAGGGCGATTGGTCCGTCAATCGAACGAGCGTGTGATTGGGAGGCGTTTCACGGGAGCGCGCTCACGCCCCGGACGTGATCGCGCTCGATGGCTTTCTGAATCACGCCGGCCTTCTTTATTTCATCGATATATTCGTTGATATAGGCGAGATGTTCGAGTTTCCCCTTGGGAACCACGGGCGCGGACTGGATCGCGCCGATCCGGTCGGCAAGGACGCGCGAGCCGGGCAATTTTTCGGCAAGCGCCATCAATGTCGGTCGCGCAAGGGCGAACACATCGGCTTTGCCCGATTTCATTGTCTCGTAAGCGTCATTGATCGAATCCACTGGCAGGATTTGCGCCTGTTTGACGGCGGCGCGCAAAATATTCGATTCCGCTGAATTGCGGACAGTCGCTATGCGAATATCGGGCTTGTCCGCATCGCCAACAGCATGGATCGTGGAGCCGGTGGGCACGAAATAGGTAACGTCGAGTTCCTGAAACGGCGTCGCGAATTCGACAATGGCGTTGCGCGCGGGATCGACGCTCGCAAATCCTATGTCCCACGCACTTGTTTTGAGCCCCTCAAGCACGGCGGGAACGCTGGGGTACTCAACCGCGCTGAACGTTACATGCATCCGCGATGCGAGCCCGCGCGCGACTTCGACCGACAGACCTCGCAGTTCGCCCGTTGCGGCGTCCTTGACGGCGAAGTGCGGCGCGACGACCGCCAGACCCACCCGAAGCGTGCCGGCGCCCGCGATGTCCGCGATGCGCGGATCGGGCTGCGCCTGCGCAAGCGCCGCGACCGGAACGAAAACCAAGGCGGCAAGAAGGGCGATTCTCGAAAAACTCTGTCGATGCCTGGCCATGGTTTCCCCCGTGTGTCCGCATCGTTGGCGCGGCAGGGCAACGCCTACCACGCCGCCGGCAAAATCGCCAGAATTTGGCGGTCGCGCGGGAATCCGCTAGGGTCGCAACATGACCTGTCGATCCATTCCCGTTTTGTTTGCGGCGCTGTCTTTCGTCGGTTTTGCGCGCGCGCAGGCCGATTCGCCCGTGGCCGCGCCGCTGCCGCCGCCTGCGGCGCCCCCGGCCAGCGTATTCGCCTATGGCAAGGAAAACCCCGATTGCCAGGAGTGGACAAATTCCTGTCAGACCTGCACGCGCGACGACAAGGGCGCGCCGCAATGCTCCACAGCGGGCATTGCCTGCACGCCGGCTCTGCTGGTGTGCAGGGCGCAGGCCGTTCGGGGGAAACCTGTCACGCCCTGAACGTGCTTGAAGCCGGCCCGATGACCCTGGCCGCCAGGACTCTTTTGCGCGAGATTGCACAAAGGGCGATCGGGCGTTGCCGCGCGTGCGCCAAAGCCGCATGATCGGCACAACTGAAGAGGAGGAAGCTTCATGGAGGGCAGGTCGATCGTTGCTGGCGCGTGCGGTCGCATGACGATCGCAGTCTGTATCGCCGCCTTCACCGCCTGCGCCTTTACGGCGCCAACGCGCGCGCAATCGATTGCCGATTTTTATCGGGGCAAGACAATCCAGATGCTGATCGGCGGCTCGCCCGGCGTGTCCTATGATTTTGTCGGGCGCGCGGTTGCGCAACATATGTCGCGGCATATTCCGGGCAATCCCGGCTTTGTGGTCGAGAACATGCCCGGCGCGGGCAGTCTTACGATGACCAACCATCTTTACAACGTGGCCCGCCGCGACGGCACGGTGATTGGAATGCCCAACACCAATGTCATTTTCGAGCCAACGCTGAAACTTTTATCGCGCGATGGCGGCGCCGTTCAATTCGATCTTGAGAAATTCATCTGGCTGGGAACGCCTGTGCAGGAGCCGCAAATCATGCTGGTCTCGCGCGCCGCGCCCGCCACAACGCTCGCGCAAATGAAAACGACCAAAGTCGTGTTTGGCGCGTCGAACGCCGGCACCGACAATTACATGTTGCCGAATCTCGTCAATCGCCTGTGGGGGACGCAGATCGAGACAGTGCTTGGCTATAAGTCGCCCGCCGATATTTTCATCGCGCTTGACCGCGGCGAAGTGCAGGGTGTCAGCGCGGCGCAATCAACCCTGATGGTCAACCGGAGCAACTGGATCAGGGACAACAAGGTCGCTGTGATCATGCAGTTTGGCTTTGAACGGGTGCGCGACTTGCCTGATACGCCAACCGCGCTGGAGCAATCGCCCAACCCGGAGGCGAGCGAAATGTTGCGTTTTATCGCCACCAAATTTTCGCTGGCGCGGCCGTTTGTCCTGCCGCCCGGAACGCCCGCCGATCGCGCTGACGCTTTGCGCAAGGCCTATGACGAGACGATCGCCGACCCGGAATTTCTCACCGATATGGGCAAACTGGGCGTCGAAATCCGGCCCGTCGATGGCCCGGAGATGACCCGTTTGATTCACAATATACAGATCATGCCGGCACGAACCGTCGAGCAATTGCGGGCGTTGATGCAACCATGAATGGAGGCCTGGACATGCAAGACGATAACATTCTTCCAACGAGCCGGATCGGGTATCTCTCGCCGCTCGCGGTCATCGATAACGCGGCCTACGAATGGTATCGTCTGGCGCCGGCGCGGATGATGGCGGTGTTTATCTCGGTCGGCGTGACGGAGTTTTCCGGCAAGGAGATGGACCGCGTTTTTGCGCCGCTCGACTCGCTGCTCGATCAGCTCATGGCAAGGCATGTCGATCTTGTGTTGCAGGCTGGCACGCCGCTCGCCGTGCTCATGGGCATGGACTCGCATGACCGCATGATGGCGCATATCGCTGCGCGCACAGGAAAACCAGCGACATCAACGACATTGGCGGTAACGCGCGCCGCCGCCCATCTTGGCATGAAAAAAATCGCGCTCGTCAACAAATGGTCCGCATCCATGAACCGCACGCTGGCGGATTTCTACGCGCGTGCGGGCGTCGAAGTCGTGGGCGCAGCGACGAACGAAATGCCGCCATCGGACTTCGTGCGCATCCGCGCCGACGATCATCAGCAGATGGCCTATGCGCTTGGGAAGAAGGCGATCGCGGACAATCCCGCGTGCGACGGGATTTATCTTGGCGGCGGCACGTGGATTTCCGAGCCCGTTGCAACGCGGCTGGAGCGCGAGACGGGCAAACTTGTGATCTGCAACCAGACCGCGCAGATATGGGACATTCTGCATCTTCTCGGTCAGTGGCGAGCGATGCCGGGACATAACAGATTATTGGCTGGCGATTGAAGGGGCTGGGGTTTGAACGAGTCAGCCGCCGCTCTTGTTCGCCGTCTGCAGTTTTCGTAAATAGTCAAAGACATCCGGGGGCGTCTTTGCCAGATCGTCCAGCAAATGTGTCACGCCGCCGCCATCGACGGGGCTGACATCGAGACCCAGGCGATTTGATTCAGCAAGATACTCAGAGTCTGTCTGCATCGCCATGAATGCATTCTGCAAGGCTTTGGCGCGATCGTCCGGAACGCCCGGAGGCGCAGCCACCGGTCGCGATAAAGTCCACGGCAAGGACGCAAGATTGATCAAAGCCCGTGCGCGATCATCGCGGGCAAGCTCGAGAGCTGTTGGCGCGTCGGGAAATAGCGGGTGGCGCGACTGGTGCGCGAATTGCAGCAGCGCCTTCATGCCGCTGTCGGGTTTGAGCCACTCCGGTTTGGCCGAGCGTACGGCGGAAAGGCCAACGAAACGACCGTCAACCTCCTTTCGATCGACCGCAAGGAACATCGCGCCGCTGTCAGGATAGCCGGTGATGATCTTGAAATCGAGTTTAAGCGTATCGCGCAGAAGTATGGCGACATCGTTGCCTGTTGCGCCTTCCCCGGTGCCGGACAGAACGATTGGCGGCTTTGCCGCATCAAGCGCCGCTTCGATGCTGTTCGTCGCCGCGTCTTTGCGAACGAAGAGGAGATAGACATCGTTGGCGGAATTGGATGCTGACCCCAGCCAGGTGAATTTGCGTGGATCGAATTGCACCGCCGGATTGCCGCCCATGACGCCGAGCAAGGGCATGTCGCGCGCAAAGGCGCCAATGACCGAACCGTCCTTGGGCGCTGTATTGTAGAGATAGTTCGTGCCGCGCAGCGAGGCCGCGCCGGGCATGTTGACAACAACGACCGTGGGTTGTCCGGGAATGTACTTGCCCAGAAATCGCGCCACGAGGCGCGCATACACGTCATAGCCGCCGCCCGGCCCGTATCCGAGCACCAGTTGCACGGTTTTGCCCCGGTAGAAATCGGCGACGGCGTCAGCGCGCGCGGCAGTCGTCGTCAGAAGGGCTGAGATCAGCGCTGCGGCGAGGACAGAGATTCGTTTTGTGCGCATCCGACTTTCCTCAACGGTTGCGGAAAATTTCATCGAAAATCTTTTGCGAGGCCTTGGCCTGTTCGGCGGAGAGTTGAAGGAAAATCAGCTTTTTGGCGCCGAGACGGGCGCGGACATCCAGCGGATTGGAGGGCACGTCAGGCCGCGTGGGAACGCGACCGCCCTGTTGCGAAGACTGCGCTTGCGCCTCGCGGCTGAGAAGAAAATTTTCAGCAAGTTTCGCAGCGTTGGGATGCGGCGCGTTTTTGTTGACGCCAACCATTCCAAACCAGACCGACACCGGGTCGAGCGGCAGGAAATCGGTGGGCGCGCCCTGTTGTTTCAAATTGGTTGTCAGCATGGTGTAATCGGTCAACATCACCGGATATTCGCCCGCCGCGATCTGCCTTGCCATGGCGAAATGCCCGTCCAGCACAATGGGGCTGAGCGTTCTGACGATATCTTCCAGCAGTTTGCGGCCCTTGTCGCGCCCGTAGAACTGGAAGATCGCTTCCATCCACTCGCGGTCTGTCGCTTCAATCACGGTCTTTCCCGCCCATTCCTTGTGGGTGAGAAAATCCTCGTAGCTTTTGGGCAACTCGTCCTGCCGCACCAGGTTGGTGTTGTATTGCGGCGCATTGTAACCGGCGTAGACGCCATACCATCGATGGCCGGGATCGCGCGCTTCGGGCATGATCTCCTTTGCCAGCGGCGGCTCCCAATCCAGCGTCAGAGCGGATGGGATCTGGTTCACCGAGCCGGCGTTCTGCACATCCCAGGATTGCTGGCCGGTGCGCGCTTCAAGCGCAATTTTCGCCAGCATCGGGCCTTCGGCGTTGCGAACGTAATTGACCTTCACGCCCGTTGCGTCCTCATAAAGCCGCCATAACGGCAGGCCTTCCTGCTCATTGGTGGAAGAATACACGGTCAATTGCCCCTCGGCTTTTGCAGCGGGCAGAAGCTCCGAAATCATCCATGAGGGCGTTTGCGCCTGCGCGGCTGTGGCGAAGGTGAGCGCGGCAAGCGCTGGAATCCAGATATTCACCTTCATCGACTCCCCCGGGTTTGACGGCATGTTGGCTGCCGTAATCGCCATTGTCACCCCCGCAGCGGACGATTGCAATGCAAACGCCATGAGAAGGCGGGGGCGAGAACCAACGCCCCCCGCCAACCCCGCTTGTGATTCTGGACGCCAGCCATGTATGGTTGCCCCGTGTCCCGCCCGGCCTGCCGCCGGACCATTGTGCAGCGAGTATTTGTCAATGACCGCAGAAAAGTCCGATCGCCCCAAACGCCCGACCATTACCGATCAGGAGGCGTTGAATTTTCATTCGCGCGGCAGGCCCGGTAAACTCGAAATCATCGCGACAAAGCCGATGGCGACGCAGCGCGACCTCTCGCTGGCTTATTCGCCGGGCGTGGCTGTGCCGGTGCTCGCCATCGCCAGGGATCCCGCGCTGGCTTTTGACTATACGGCCAAAGCCAATCTCGTCGCGGTCATCTCCAACGGCACCGCCATTCTCGGACTTGGAAATCTCGGCGCGCTGGCGTCAAAGCCTGTGATGGAAGGCAAATCTGTTCTCTTCAAACGCTTTGCCGACATCGACTCCATCGACCTTGAGGTCGCAACGGAAGATGCCGATGCCTTTATTGGCGCAGTGAGATATCTGGTCGGATTTGGCGGCATCAATCTCGAGGATATCAAGGCGCCGGAATGTTTCATCATCGAGTCGCGTCTGCGCGAATTGATGGATATTCCTGTCTTTCACGACGACCAGCACGGGACTGCAATCATCTCGTCGGCCGGCGTTATCAATGCGCTGGCTTTGACCGGCCGCGATATCAAGACTGCAAAACTTGTCTGCAACGGCGCGGGCGCGGCGGGCATCGCGTGTCTCGATATTGTCAAGGCGATCGGCTTTGCGCCGGAGAATGTCATTCTCTGCGATACCAAAGGCGTCGTTTATGAGGGCCGCACCGACGGCATGAACCAATGGAAATCGGCGCATGCTGTCAAGACAGACAAGCGCACGCTGGCAGATGCGATGGAAGGCGCGGACATTGTCTTCGGCCTGTCGGTGAAAGGCGCTTTTACGCCCGAAATGATCAAATCCATGGCGAAAAATCCCGTCATATTTGCGATGGCCAATCCCGATCCGGAAATCACGCCAGAAGAGGTCGCCGCCATTCGCGATGACGCCATCATGGCGACCGGACGATCGGACTACCCCAACCAGATCAACAATGTGCTGGGCTTTCCCTATATTTTCCGGGGGGCGCTCGATGTGCGCGCAACAACGATCAACATGGAAATGAAAATTGCCGCTGCTCGTGCGCTTGCGGAGCTTGCGCGCGAAGACGTGCCGGATGAAGTCGCCGCCGCCTATCAGGGCGCGCGCC
>CAIZEI010000076.1 GCA_903931945.1 uncultured Hyphomicrobiales bacterium
ATTTGGTAGGTGGGTGCAAAACAGCGCTTACGTTGTAATGGCTATTTGCGCTGATTTGGACCGCACGAGATCAAGCGGCCCTTTTTTGGGACTGCAAAAACTGCAAATCGACCACGCCAGACGTAAGCGCGCCGGAGTATTTCGTTGGAAAGATGAGAAATAAGCGATTCCGGACCGAAACCGGAATGAACATACGGCGTCATGCCCTCGAACAGCGGCTCGCGCGCGCCAATCGACATGTCATTTAACGAATATGCCTCTGCGGCAGTTAATTTTATCATAAAGAGTGCGCTTGCTTTTGTGTAAAATCGGATCTGACTGCGTAGAGATTGCCTCTCAGCGCTTTGTCGCAGGCCGATCGTAGGGCAGCACAATTTTCAAAGGGCTGCAGCAGATGACATGACAGGGGTGGAACAGGCCTGAGCAGGTTCGCGGATACGGTTGAAAGGCCTCACGGAAAGCGATCCGTCCCCAATCGCCTGCCGCTCGAAGGCCTTGAAGCCACTGCGTTGGCGCAACAAATATTCACACCAGCTGGACGCGGAAATGCTCAATCGTTTCAACTTGCCGCGAGCAATTCCTGCGAATTGAAATAAACATGTGCGGGAGCCGGACGCCCAAGCAGATAACCTTGGCCTGCATCACAGCCGAGACCCCGCAATATATCGATCTGATCGCTGTTTTCGATCCCCTCCGCAATCACTTCCATGTTGAGCGCGTGCGCCATTTGGACAATGGCGCCGAGAATCACAATGTTCGCGCTGCGACTTGCTTCGAGCATGCTGATAAAAGCGCGGTCGATCTTGATGGACGAGACGGGCAAGCGCAAAAGGTAGCATAGCGAGCTGTATCCAGTGCCGAAATCGTCCATTGAAAGTTGGACCCCAAGCGCGCGAATAGTGGCAATGTTCTGCAATGTCGCCTGGTCTTCACCTATCAAAGTAGATTCGGTTATTTCAAGGTTCAATCGGTCAGGCGAGATATTGTAGCGCTCCAAGCATGATTCCAAATTTGACGCGAAGCTCGGTCGCTTCAGTTGAATAGGAGAGCAATTGACTGAAAGCCCCTCGCTTTGCGGGACAAAAGATATGCTGCGGCATGCTTGCTCAAGAATCCAGTCGCCGAGCTCAACGATCATTCCGCTTTCCTCCGCAATAGGTATGAAATCCGAAGGCGCTATGAGCCCCTCGGTCGGATGACGCCATCTGACGAGAACCTCATATTTTGTCACGACGTTGGTCGCCAGAGCATAGATAGGCTGAAAATATAGCTCGAACTCGTTGTTTGTCAGTGCGCGCTTTATGTTTTCGATCATGGAGCGCTTTTTACGGACTCTGTCATCCAATTTAACATCGAAATGAACATATCGCCCGCAGGCGCCGCTCTTTGCTTCGTAAAGCGCAAGGTCCGCCAGACGCAACAGTTCGTTTGCATCGGAGGAGTCTCCGGGCGAAAGTGCAATGCCAACGCTGCCAGCTATGCAAAGACTGCGATCATCTATTTCGAACGGCTGACTTAAAGCATCGCAAATTCGGCTTGCAAACTGCGCTGCCTGCTCCCAGCCGGTTTCGAACTGGATAATTGCGAATTCGTCCCCGCCCAAGCGAGCGACAACATCTCCACTGCGGGCCTTGATGCGAAGGCGCCGTGCAACAGCTTGCAGCAGCTTGTCTCCGATTGGATGGCCGCAAATGTCGTTTACCGCCTTGAAACCATCGAGATCGACGAGATGGATGGCAAACGTTCTTGCTGCCTTTCCGCGAGTACATGCGGCCTGCAGTAGCTCAAGGAACCTTCTGCGATTGACGAGCTTTGTCAATACGTCACGATGCGCAAGACCAATAATGCGTCGCTCGTAGAATCGGCCGGAACTATCCGAAATTACAATGATAGCAATGGAAAGGATCGTTAAAAACACGGCTAGCCGCATGCGCGCCTGGCGATCTTCTTCAAGCCCCGCAGTTTCGGTGCACGTGTTCTTCGTGACGATGACGTGGAGCGGAAAGCCATCGACGTTTTTAAACACCGAGACCATGCTTCCCGAAGGAAGCCGAGCCTTGCAATCGGCGTCCAGCGGGGTCCCGTTGTCCAGAACCCGGCTTCCTTCACAACCACTGTATGCGCCCGAAGCCGCTCTGGCGATCTGGTCGTCGCCAACGACAACGATTCCCAGACGTCCTAAATTGCTGTCCAGGCCGACACCCTCATGCGAAATGAGCAGCGAATTAGGATCCAGAGAAACGACGAGAACGCCCGAGAAAAGACCTTGATTGAAAAGCGGTCTGGTAAACTGAATCGATGCCCTGCCAGACGCACGGCCCAAGATCGGCTTGCTGATAAATAGTTGGTCGATATTGCCGGCGTTGGCGTGCACTCGAAAATGCTCACGATCGCCGAGATCGACAAGCGTCGATGGATGCAGCATTGCGCTGCTCGAAATCATGAACCCGTCGCGATTGATAACTGCAACCTGAACGATCTGATCGTTGAAAATGAACTTGCGGTTCAGAAGTAGGGGCCAATCCGCCATCACTCCACCCGCGTCGTTCAACTCCCGAAGCTGTTTGAGCGTCCGGTCAAACTCGGTTGCGGTATGGCCGACATTCTGTCCAACCAACGTAGCGATTGCGATAAGACTCTTCTGACTTTCGACTTCCAGCGCTTGAGCGTTTTCATTTGTGATCCGGAAATTCATCGCCCAAACCATCGCAATAAATGCGAGGCCGAAGACGGTCAGCGAATAGCGGCCAATCGTCGCCAGAGAGTCGCTCTGAAAACCTGTAATCGGGAGGGACCTTGCTATCCGCTTGTGCAGCGGAGCCAATGCTAAAGGAGATGTCGTCGATCGCATCACACGCGCCGTGTTTGGTCCCAGGCGATCAATATTTATATTTATGCCGCGTCATTGACGGGCATGGCCTATTATGGCGCTTTGAACGCCGGCTAAAGGCTTATCAGTTTGTAAAAAGACGCCGGCGAGGCCAAGCCCCGACGGCGTCTTCATGGGTTACTGGAACAATTTGAGTATCAGCTGGGTGCTTTGGTTCGCAATCGACAGGGACTGAACGCCAAGCTGCTGCTGAGTCTGCAGCGCCTGCAGGCGGGTAGAAGCCTGATTCATGTCGGCGTCGACCAGCGCGCTGACCCCGGTCGTATAATTGGTCATAACATCGCTGTTGAGCGTGCTCGCCGCCTTCATTCGCGACTGGGTGGTGCCTATGACGGCGGCATAGTTGGTCACCGCTTGAAGAGCGGCTTCCACGTTGGTCAGCTGCGATGCAGCAGTGGCGGCCGATGTCGTGATATTCGTCAGGTCCGTCGCGCCCTGCTTCAGAAGCCCCCCGGGAGGCGTCGTCGTCACCGATACGCCGAAGGCCACGGCGGTGGCTGCGGTGGTAATGTTCCCGTTCGCATCCAGGCCAGTGTACTTGGTTGTCGTGGTCGTTCCATCGAGCGCCTGCGATGCGATCGTGAAGGAGTTTCCAGTCGCGTCCGTTGTCTTGTCAACGACGTTCTGTCCGTAGGAGAGCGTTCCGGCGTGGTTGTCCGTCAGAGCGTTCAGGCTTGCGATCGTCGTCGCAGTCGTAATGTTTGGCTCGACGCTCGTGGTTGCAACGCCGGCCGCGTTGGTGAGCGCCTGCGCCGAGAACGAAATCGTGTTGAATGAACCACCCGTCGCACTCGCAGTGAAGCCGGCCACGAAGTTAAGCGGAGCCGCCGTGCCGACACTTCCGTCAAGCAGATTGAGCCCATTGAGGGATGCGCCCTTGACGGCGTCCGTAAGCTGCTGACCTAGCGACGCGAGCGTCGTGTTGATGTTGGCAATCGACGCGCCTGGATTTGTCGCTTGCGTCAACGCGGTCTGGATCGAATTGATCGTCGTGATGATTGAGTTGATCGCCGAATTCGCGGTGCTCAGCATGGATTGACTCTGCGCGAGGGCATCGTTCGCGGCGCCGACGACGCCACTATCGGCTTTCAGCTGCGTCGCAATTGACCAGTAGGATGCGTTATCGGCGGCGCTGGCGACCTTGAGGCCCGAGGAAACTTGCTGCTGTGTGGTGGCGAGGGCATTCTGCGTCATTTGAAGCGACTGCAAGGCGCTAAGGGCGGACGCATTGACGAGAATTGAGGACATAATGCTACTCCTGTTGAGATGCAAACCGAAATGAAGAGCGACATTTCGGAATCGCACCGAAACAGCGAAGCGGCATAATGCCTTTGGACGGAAATGGTCCTATCGCCGTGTAGAGCCGCGTCAGGCGGTCCGATCCGCCAAATGTTCATGGCGGAACATCTCCAATCTGGACCAGACAACCTAAGGATTGATTAATGCCATTTCTGTTTGATTGATTTATGTTTTAGCGGTTTCCCGGTTCGATTTTTGGCCCTTGAGGTCGTTCGCCATGTTTCGTCAGTCGGCGGTCGCTGACCTTCAGTTCTTCCAGCGAGTGGTATAGAAAAGCCATGGCCGATCCAATTATCGGAAATTGTTCGGAAACGAGCGGATTCCGTCGGTCAATGAATTCCGCGAGCTGTTCGACGTGACCGACCCGGCCTTACTTGCGCGCTGTTTCAAAGGCCGGGACTGGCTATTCAGCGAGGCGCAGATGCGCAAGGCCTTTGGCCAGCTGGGCGGCTGACACCCTCCCCCTCGCCTGTCATAGAGCCGAGTTCTAATGATCGCAAAAGCTCGGCTATGCGCATTTCCTCAAGCGCCGCAAGCGCTCGAACGGGAAGACGCAAGTATGTCGTTCCGTGCTGGCGGCGGCTGTCGTTGCCCCTGGGTCAACGGCGAAGCAAAAACGTGCCAGATAGGGGCGCTGTTTGATTAGATTTGCCGTTTCAAAACGACCGCTCTCTGCTCGAGTATTGGCGCAATCAGCCGCCGAGCCGCAAGTTTTGAAGACTTGTCAGCAATTGATCGGAAAACACGGCGCCCCCCGATCCATCCGCCAGCGCCGAGCTATTGGAGCTGATGATGCTTCCAAGGATTGTAGAAGCGGCGGAAGCCGAGTTCGACGCAGTCGATCCGGCAACGGACAACGATGACGTGGATCCTGAAGCGCCACCATAGTTTAGATCATACATTGCCGTGAAACGCTCGGTCAGTTGCAGCAGCTTGGCCGGGTTTTGTAGATCGGACAATGGCATAAGCTTCTGGATCGACGCCGCCTGGGCGTCAATGCTGGATGCGGTCGTCGATGGAGGCAGCCCAAAGATCGTTTGAACCACTTGCAGGAGATTGGCGTCAGCCAGAAGTCCATAGGCGTTTGTGACGGTCGGCGCCACTCGCTGAAAGTAAAGCGCAAGCTGGACGCCGACGTTTTGCTGGCCCTGACCGCTCTCCAGTTGTTGCTCGACATAATCGCGTGTCGTTGTCTGAATTGCGGTTGAGGACGATATTGAAGCCGCCCCCTTGTCTCCGAAATTGAATGCTGTTGCAAAGGCCTTCCACTGCTGGTTGGGCAGCGTGTTGGCAAGGCTTTTTGGATCGCTGACTCCTCCTGCCAGCACTTGTTTAATCAAGGCTGTCGAGTTGATTTGGTCGCCAAGCCCGAACGCATTCAACGCATAAGACAGTAGCCGATAGTTTCCGACCAGGTCGTCGACCGTTTTAACATTGCCGATGTTCGCCGCATAGTACTCGCTGGCGGTCTTTACCGCTGATTCGCTGGCTGTCATGGTTTGGTACCGGGCGAGATTTTGCGATATCGCCAAATAGGAAGCAATTGTAGTGGTCATGTTTGTCGGTTCCTTTCTGGGTCGATCGGTACGATTATCAATGTCTAAGCCGCTGACGAGGTTGTAACCGCCAACTGCGGATACGCCCGTCAAATCAATTCCCACGGGCGTCTGCGGCGCATCAGTCGACGTTCTTTCGTCGCAGCGATGGCGCTGCTGGCCCTGTGCCGTGTCGATGCCGCCGACGGTATTCTGGACGTCCCTGTTCGAATCTTCAGCAGCCTGGTGAGCAGGCCGGCGATTCGGGACTTCTTCGCGCCAATCAGCGACGCGCGATCGTTCAACCCGCGTCTCCTCGCCGGGCCAGCAGATCAGGCGGTCGATGAGGCAGAAGACCCCGAAACGGGTGTTGATAAACCTTCTAGTAGCCCCGACTGGAAACCGGCGCCGGTAGTCGCGGCATCGTTCACATCGCCGGACACCATGGACGAAAGGCGTGCATTCAGAACTGCGTGAACGTCGCTTTTGGGGCGAGTTTGTCGCTTTGGCGGTCGTGGTTGCGCCGCCAGAAATCCATCGATCATATGCCGCTTCGCCTTGGCAAGGTTCGCGCGCCGATTGGGTGCTTGCAAAATCGGCAGACGAAGCTGTCGCCGCTCCGGTGTCCGACTGCATATTCTGTGCGTTTTGACGGGCCATCGCCAGATATTGCTGCGCATCGGCAATTTTGGCGGATCGAGCCGAAGCTTCCATTGCCCCACTGGCCTACGAACGCTGCTTGAACAGGTCGATGATCGAGCGGCTCGGCAACGACATCTCGTTAATCCATCCAAAGTGATTCGTGTTATCGGGAACGATGCTCGAGGGAGCTGTAGTGAGGCTGTCTACTGTCAGATTGTGCGCTGTCGTGGCGAGGGGCGTTCGTTTCGAACGCGCACTTCATCTTGCCAACGACCGGCAACGCTGGTCACACTTCGAGGCGGTGACTTCGAGCAACATAGACGGGCTATGGCGGGTCGCCGGAATCCACGTTACGCCCCGGCGATGTCATGACCTGACGACGACACGACGCTCGGCGATATTAACCTTAATATTTCGAAATGGTCCGCTTCACGTGATTAAGATTGCATTTATAAATGATTTAATAAATATTAACAATGTATCGAGCATTCGAGGGCAAACCGATGACCGCTATAGCCACAGAGTCTGTCAGTCGTGTTCTTCCTTTGACCGCATTAAATAATAATGCTGAAATAAGGCAAATCTCTAGATCGATTAGCCGCGATGATATACAGAATCATAAATTCCGTAATAATACGGACGCCATCGTCAAAGCTTTCAATTCATGGTCTTTCAAGCGCGAGCAGCCAGACAATGCAGAAATGATGCGGAAGCAGATTTGCACATCCGTTAACGAAAGCCGGCCCGTTTCATTCGTTCTGTATTGGGGCAAAGGCCCTCGAATCGGATTTGCTGATCCCGATCTGCAATGCTTGCGCTTTCTGGCGGCGTTGGCCGAACGCATCAAAGGTGTTTATGCGCATGGGGTCGCAATCACGCTGATCTTTACTGACACCCACGCTGAGTTGAATGGACACGATCGGGGAGCCGCGCTCGCGTATTTCAACGCGGTTTCAAACGGCGCCTTGGATTTCAATTTCGATAGCTGCCTTCTTGGAGATCTCGTCGCGAAAGTTTCTGAGGTCATCGGCTTCGAGGCGCAAGACGAAACGCCAAATCCGGAAATTTTGAAAAAGCTGCATATCTGTGCCCAGAAATGGTATGGCGGCGGCAGCGATACGTTGCAAGGCGCCAGATCCTACTACCAGGCTAATATGATCGAAAAGCGCGCCGTTGAGCTCGCCTTTCCCGGTTCTATATTCATTACGTTCAATGGCAGTGAATTCCGATCGCTGTTCCCCGAACGCTTGCCGGTTTTCTATATGTATTCCATGAAGCGCGGCTGCGCGGTGAAACCCTGGTTCATCGATGCCCCAATGGACCGGAAAGAGGCTCTGCCCTCGTAGGCGAAGAGTCCGGCGCCCGCACTCGATGGAACAAAAAATGTCGAATTTCAGAATACTACCCGCTGGCGACCGAGCCTTCGTCGTAGAGTTCGGAGATGTCATCAGCCGCGCCGTGAACGCGAAGGCTCTTGAACTGGACGCCAGACTCGCGACCGCTGCGCCACCTGGGATCATCGAGACAGTGCCGACGTTCAGATCCTTGCTGATCTGCTTCGACCCTTCGATTTGCAGCCCCGAGAAACTTTTTGCGGCGGTAGCGCGTCTGGCCGAAGCCCAGAATGAGACTTCGGTCGAGACAAGGCGATGGCGCGTGCCTGTCTGCTACCAGCCTCCCTACGCCATTGATCTCGAAGACATCGCACGATACGCCGATGTTTCGACGAACGACGTCGCTTCGATTCATGCGGCGTTGCCACAGCATATCTATATGCTTGGCTTTCTGCCTGGCCAGCCATATCTGGGCGATCTCAACGATATTCTTGCGCTTCCACGACGGCGAAGCCCGAGACCTAAGGTAGCGGCTGGATCGGTAGGAATTGCGGGTCGCATGACCTGCGTCTTCCCGCGTGAAACGCCCTGCGGCTTGAACGTCATAGGGCGATGCCCGCTCGCATTATCACAATCGCAGGGCCGACCGCGTTTCCTGCTTTCGCCCGGCGACCAGGTCATCTTCGAGCCAATCAGCGTCCGCGAATTCGATCTTCTGAGCCAATCGCCGGCGGGCGACGCCAGCGCCTTTGAGCGCTATCAGATTTCCTAGGAGCATCGCTGTGCATGCATCGATTCAATTCATCGCGCCTGGACTTTCGACAACGGTTCAGGATCTCGGCAGGCCCGGATATTCGCGCTACGGGGTCCCGACCGGTGGCGCCATCGATCCAGTCGGACTTCGCGCGGCGAATATTCTCGTTGGCAACGCGTCTGATTGCGGCGCACTCGAAATCGCATATGTGGGCCCATCTTTCGTTGTGAACGCAAACAGCGCTCGGATCGCGTTTTTTGGAGCCTCGGCGCAGATCGAAATCCTCAACGAGGAGCTGTCGTGCGAGCCGATTCGGATGCGAACCGGTCAGAGCGCCTTGTTGCACCGAGGACAAGTCGTGAAAGTGGGCTCCCTTTCGGGCTCCGCCGTCATGTATATGGCGATCGAGGGTGGTTTCGCGATCGATCCGGTCCTGGGCAGCATATCAACCTACGCTCGTGGCGCGCTCGGGGGATTCGAGGGCAGGCGCCTTCAGGCAGGCGATCGACTTCCCCTTCGACTGCACGAAGCGGACGAACGGCCCGAGATAACGATGGAATTGCCGGAAGACTGGCGCCGAACTAAATTCCGCGTCGTCGATGGGGCGCAAACCGACTATTTTTCGCCAGAGGTCTTCGACCGGTTTTGTATCAGCGAATATAGCATCGGCGCAGGGTCCGATCGCATGGGCATGCGTCTTGACGGGCCTGCGCTGACACATTTGCGCGGCTTCAACATTGTATCCGATGGCATTGTGCCGGGGTCAATTCAGGTTCCCGGCGACGGGCTCCCAATCGTTCTGTTGCGTGACCACCAGACGACCGGCGGCTATCCCAAGATTGCTACCGTCATTTCCGCCGACCTGGCCGCGCTCGGTCGCGCGCCAATTGGCTCGACGATCATGTTCGAGCGGGTGTCAATGGAGGCAGCTTCGATCGCGTTCAGCGAAATGGCGAGCGACATCGAACAGTTGCCGAATAAAGTTCGCCAAGTTGAACTCCAGGCTGGTGCCATAGAATTCCGGCTTGGCTCCTGCAATTTGATCAGCGGAGTGTCATTTGCACATTGATGACTCAAATGCGATCGCACCGCTGGCAGCCGGCCAGCGCATGACGGTGCAGGATATCCCGCGCGGCATTCGCTGTATGATTGCCGCAACCGCAATGTTCGCGATTTCGAGCGCATGCGCAAAGTTGCAGGTTGCCACCTATCCGATTGGCGAGATCATGTTCGCCCGATCGGCGAGCTCCCTCTTGTTTTGTATGTTTTTTGTTTTGCCAACGACAGGCATCGCCGTCTTTTCGACCAGGATGCCGATGGCGCATCTCGCCCGGGGTCTGTCGCAATCGATTTCCCAAACATTCACGGTACTTGCGCTGGCGACTATGCCGTTTGCGGGAGTGACAGCCATCGGCTTCACGGCGCCACTGTTTGCGGCCTTGATTTCAATTGTAGTGCTTAGAGCATCGTGCCTGAAAAAGGAATCGAAAGGGATTCCCGAATCGGCTTGAAAGTGATTCACCGTCATTGGAGGTGGATCATGGGTCACAGCTATTCGATGGACCTTCGCGAACGGGTCGTTGCGCGTGTGAATGAAGG
>CAIZEI010000077.1 GCA_903931945.1 uncultured Hyphomicrobiales bacterium
CGTCGATGTCGCCACGCAGATCGTCGGTTTCCGGTCCGTCGTCCATCATCGCCAGCGAAAGTTTGAAGCGGGTCAGGATGGTGCGCAGATCGTGGCTGACCCCATTGAGCATGGCTGTGCGTTGCTCGATGGCGCGTTCGATCCGGCGCTTCATCTCCGTAAAGGCGAAGCCGGCATGTCGCACCTCGCGCGCGCCATGCGGGCGAAACTCGACCTCGCGGCCCTTGCCAAACTCCTGCGCCGTATAGGCAAGACGCAGGATCGGTCTGATCTGATTGCGCAGGAAGGCGATGGCAAGGCCAATCAGCACGAGCGAAGTGCCCACCATCCACATGATGAAAATATCGGTGTTGGACGCATAAGCCGAGTTGCGCCGCGCGATCACCCGCAACACGCCATCGCCGAGCAGAACGCGCATTTCGATGAATGGGGAATCGCCCAGCGTATCAATCCAGAACGGCAATTTGATTTGCGTCGACAATTCACGCGACAGCGCGCTGTCGAGCAGCGAAAAGAAGGGTTTGGGCGCAGGCGAAGGCAACTGATCGGCCGAGCGGAATTCGATGTCCATGCCAAAACGCGCGGCCGCCAGACGCCGCAAATCATCTTCATTTTCCGGTGTGGGATTGACCCGCTGCAAATCGACGATGGCGCCGATGTCATGCACGACAGCCGCAGAAAGCCGATAGGTCACAGTCTGCCAGTGCCGCTCCATGAAAAAATAGGCGATCACCGATTGCAGGATCACCATTGGCACGATGACAATCAACAGCGCCCGGGCGAACAGACCCTTTGGCAAGATATCCGCGATCTTGCGGGCGGCTTTGCGCCATAGCGCGCGCGGTCCGCCAATCGGTTGCGGCGCCGGGCGCTGTGATCGCTCGACTGCCCCGGCGCTCATTTACCGGTCCACCGCAAGCCGATAGCCCGCGCCGCGCGCCGTTTGCAAATATTGCGGGTTGGCGGGGTCGCGCTCGATCTTGCGTCTAAGTCGGTTGATCTGCACGTCGATGGTGCGTTCATTCGCGCCATCAGAGGCCAGCGCTTCGCGCGAGACGGGCTCGCCCATGGCGCGGGCGAGAACTTGCAACATATTGCGTTCGCGGTCGGTCAGGCGCACGCTTTGTCCGTCATTTTGCAAATCGCCGCGCTCGATATCGAAAATAAAATCGGCAAAGCGCACCGAGGGCTCCGGCGTCGCCTCAAGCGTGGGTGGCGCTGCGCGACGCAGGATGGAAGCGATGCGGAGCGCGAGCTCCATGGGTTCGAAAGGCTTGGCCAGATAATCGTCAGCGCCAGCTTCGAGGCCACGCACGCGGTCGCCGGTTTCCGAACGGGCGGTCAACATCAATATCGGGATGTTGGAGCTTTGTCGGACGCTGCGGGCGAAATCAATTCCGTTTTCACCGGGCATCATAACGTCCAGGACGATCAGGTCGAAGGCGAGGGAGGCCATCAATCGCCGCGCATCAGCCGAATCCACGGCGGCCGATACGCGATAGCCCCGCGCTGCAAGATAGCGCGACAGCAGCGCGCGAATGCGACGGTCGTCATCGACAAGAAGCAAATGGGCGGCGTCATCAGCGGGCGCCTGGCTTTCGAAAGCCTCTGTCATGCCCGCTCCCCGGTTGGCGATGTGGGCCAGATATGCGCCGCCACCTTGCGTCGCTCGTCCGGGTCGATCATCGCCAGAAAGAAGGCGATGGCGCTCTCGCGCGAGTCGTCGGGCAACCTGGCCAGCGCGCGCTGGAACCTCCGGCTTTGCAGGCTGGCGAGTTCAACCGCAAGCTTCTGCCCTTTGAGCGTCGGGTAAAGCTGGCGCTGGCGGCGGTCGATTTCGCCTGGCCTCTGCTCGATAAAGCCCTCGTCGATCAATTCCTTGAGCACCCGGGACAGGCTCTGTTTGGTAATGCGCAGGATATCAAGCAATTCGGCGATGGTCAGCCCCCTGCGGCGATTGACGAAATGCAGCACGCGATGATGCGCCCGACCAAATTTGAGGCTTTCCAGAAGGCGGTCGGGGTCCCCGACGAAATCGCGATAGGCGAAAAACAGCAGCTCGATCAGGTCAAACATCGGCGCGTCGAGGGCGTTGCGTCCCTCGCGCGCAAGGGGCTGGAGTCCATCCCGTCCAGACTGGAACATGGCGTCCATTAATCCTTCCCGCAATTATGTCAGTGATATTGACATATTTTGAGGCCGTTGTTAAGCTGATTTTTCTGGTTAACCCTCAAATCGCAGCGCTCCGCCCGAACAACGGCCCGGATCGAAAGCTGCGGTCGAGCCCAAGGAGCCCGCGATGTCCGTTCTTCCCTTCGACCAGCGGGACGGGTTCATCTGGTACGACGGCGCTCTCAGGCCGTGGAAGGATGCGACCCTGCACGTCCTGTCGCATGGTCTCCATTATGCCTCCTGCGTGTTTGAAGGCGAACGCGCCTATGGCGGCAAGATTTTCAAGAGCACGGAACATTCGCAACGGTTTTTGCGTTCGGCTGAAATGCTCGATTTCAAAATTCCCTACAGCGTTGCCGAACTCGACGCCGCCAAGCGGCTGGTGGTGGAGAAAAATCATTTTCAGTCGTGTTATGTGCGCCCGGTCGCGTGGCGCGGCTCTGAAATGATGGCGGTCGCCGCCCAGAACGCGACAATCCATGTCGCGATTGCGGTTTGGGACTGGCCGAGCATGTTCGACGTCGCGGAGAAAATGAAAGGCATTCGGCTTGACATCGCCGAATATCGCCGGCCCGATCCGCGCACAGCGCCCTGCCGTTCGAAGGCAGCAGGTCTATATATGATTTGCACCATTTCCAAACACGCCGCCGAGCGCAAGGGATATGCCGACGCGCTGATGCTGGATTGGCAGGGTCGGGTGGCCGAATGCACGGGCGCCAATGTCTTTTTCACCAAGGGCGGAACGATTCACACGCCCATCGCCGATTGTTTTCTGGATGGCATTACACGCCAGACCGTGATCGGGCTTGCGAAAAAGCGAGGCATCGAGACCGTTGAGCGCCGCATCATGCCCGAGGAACTTGCCGGGTTCGATGAATGCTTCCTGAGTGGCACAGGCGCAGAAGTAACGCCGGTCTCCGAAGTCGGCCCCTACCGGTTCACCCCGGGCCAGATATCGCGGACGCTGATCGAGGATTACACGGCTGAAGTGAACAGTTAGGCAGTGGGCCGGCGGTCGTCGCGTTCATTGCGGCGTGCCTTGCGCCCAGGACAATGCTGCGACCGGCTGTCCTGAAACAACCGGGCGCATCGCGAACGCGACTTCAGCAGGCAAAGTCAGACCGGGACAACCGGATCAGTCGCTCTCGGGGGGGGAACAGGTATAGCCGATGAAGCAAGCGCCATTGTCCTTCGTGCGCGTGAATGCAGGCTGCAAATCTCCCTCCTCGCGATCGCACTTTGAGTCCTTGCGATGGTAAAGATCGAAGTGATTGGCGCCGGTTTTCAAGATGACGCCGCCTTTCCCCTTGACCATCGAACGCGCCTGGGCGCAGGTCATTTGCAACGTATCGCCCTCCGCTTTTTCGATTGTCGGGGGCAATCCCGGAGGGCCGATATCGTGCACTTCATTGGCTGCCAAAGCGAGCCTGGGAACAACGCAGACGATCGCAGCGAACGCGACCCGCGAAGCAAGCCAGTAGCCGTTCTTGATGGTATTCATTGTATCCTCCAGCATTGCGCCAAATAGACTCCCCAAGCGTCGCGATTTCTGCAGCGGGCCTGTCTCGAGCGCCATGATTTGAATCAATCGAAGAAAATGACAGTCGAGCGCACCGTGGTTCCAGATCAAACGGCGGTCCCAATTTTGAAGCGCAAAACGCGGCCTCTGGATTTTCGTGTAGAATACGTCCTCCGGCGTTTGAAAGCCGGGCCATGCGCGCGAGCCGCTATGCGACCTCAAACCAGCTCCTGGCGCCTGCTGCGGCATGCTCGAAAATGGGACTTTCGATCAGCCATTTGCCCGGCCCTTCGGCAACAAAAGCCGTATGCACGGTTTTGCCCGGCGCAATGATGACGCTATCGCGCCAATAGGGCTCCCAGCCATCGTCCAGCGGGTGCAGAAGGCGCATGACATGGCCCTGCACATGCAGGCTTTGCACAACCGGCGTTTTATTGATGAACCCGAGCGCGACCGGCTGGCCGCGCCGAACTGAAAATAATGGCTTGTCCGGAGCCATATTGCCCCTGCCAATGTTGAGCGCCCAGACATGCGCGGGATCGCGCCCGGGTCCCTGGATCTCAATGTCGAAACGACGCGCATTTTCAAGATGAATTTGCGTGGGGAGCAGGGGGTTGGGCGGCAGACCTGCGAACGCCCCACGTTGGGGAGCGGCCTCGCCCGCGCAATCGAACACGACAAGATCGCGGTCGGCCTCCGCGTCCTGGTCTGTGCGCAAGCCGCCGCCGCGCAGGGTGAGCGCCGCGCGGGCCCCGGGCAAGGCGGGCAGGTCGCACAGGACATCAAACCGCGCGCCGGGGCCGAGCGGCAGCGTTTTGCCGCTGGGTGCGAAGGGGTCGCAGGGCTGGCCATCGACAGCAATCACAAGGGGGCTGAGCCCTTCGAACATCACCGCCAGCAGCCTTGCGTTGCAGGCGTTGAGAATGCGCAATCGCACGCGCGCGCCGGGCCTGATTTCGACATGTTGTGGCGCTGCGCCGGCATTAACGGACATGAAATCTCCGATGCGCCCCTCGCCTCTCGCTGCGCCGGGATCGGGAAACGGACCTGCAATCGCGCCGTCGTCACCGAGCTTCCAGTCAGTGACGATCACCGGCAGATCGAGATCGACATCGGGCGGATTTGGTTCATCGACGATCAGCATTCCAAACAATCCGCGCGCTTTTTGCTCGGCTGTATGTTCGGCAAGGCCCGGGCGATACCAGAACAGCCCGCTATCGAGCGGTGTCAAACGCATGTCGATGCTTTGTCCGGGCAGGACCGGCGCAGGTTCGGCGGCGCTGCTTCGGGCCGAAACGCCGCGCAGGCCGTGAAATGAGAGCGCCACGGGTTGAGGCAGAGCGTTCGCCAGCCGGAGTTTCAGCTCTTCGCCTTTGCTGATCCGCAAGAGCGGGCCAGGAACCCCGGCGTTGAAACCCCACACGGCGGTTTTGGCGGCGGGCTCGGGTCGAAGTTGCAGCGCGCTCGCGCGGGCTTCCAGCGGGACAAAGCCGTCGCTGGTTCGCTCTTGCGACCAGGCCGGCGCGAGGGGCGCGGCGAGCATTGCAGTCATCAGATTTCGGCGGGTGAACGGCATGGGACCTCGAGCGCTCCGGTCAGCCTCTTATACCAAATGAGCTCCGGATTGACCTCCGGTCTATCCTGAGCCTTCCGCGCTTCAGCGTGGGCGCGCGTTCGCGTTCGCCAACGGCGATGCGTCAAGGCTCAGCGCGTTGGTAGCTCAATCAGCTTTGGCTGCGTTGCGCCCTGTCGCCAGCTATAATTTCAGAAGCCGCGCCGCTGTGCCGCCAAGGATCGCAATGCGATCGGCATCGGACAGATCAGGCGTCGCCAGCACGTGATCGACGGGATTTTTGACCCAGGGAACAGCGTAGTCAGTGCCGATAACCACCTGTCCCGCCCCGCATTCGGCCACAAGGTGGCGCAGGGCCTCGGGCGTAAACACCAGTGTGTCCACGAATATGCGCTTGAGATATTCGCTTGGCCGGAGTTTCAATGGGGGGCCATTGCATTGCGCTGGAAAGACTGAACAGCCATAGTCCATGCGCGCGGCGTAGGATGGCAAATAGCCGCCGCCATGCGCTGCGCAGATTTTCAGATCGGGGAAGCGGTCGAGCGTTCCATCGAAGATCAGATGCGCAAGGGCAAAGGTCGTTTCAAGCGGATTGCCAATGACATTTGACAGCGCGCCCGGGCCCCTGACGCGATCGCGGATGGTGGCGGGCGCGCCATCGGATTGCGGGTGAATAAAGATCAGCGCCTGCAATTCCTCGGCTTTTTTCCAGAATGGATCGAATTTGGCGAGCGAGATCTCCTCGCCCTCGACGCTGCCGCCAATCGCCGCGCCGCACAGCCCGAGATTTTTAACCCCATGTTCGAGTTGTTCGGCGGCCAGCTCGGGATATTGCAGCGCAACGGTGGCGAATGCGCGCAAATG
The DNA here is from genome assembly GCA_903931945.1 of uncultured Hyphomicrobiales bacterium. Lineage (GTDB taxonomy): Bacteria > Pseudomonadota > Alphaproteobacteria > Rhizobiales > Beijerinckiaceae > Terripilifer. Next base: position 6,129 of record CAIZEI010000077.1, read on the forward strand.
GTCCGGCGCCTGCTGGCAGAGCGCGCTCAGCTTTTCGTTGTGCAAATCCACAATGCGGCGCGCCATATCGCGATCGGCGCCATACCAGAACGGGTTGACGCTCATCGCCTCCACGTCAATTCCATCGGCGCCGCGCTCGGCAAGACGCTGGGCGACAGGCGGCCCCAGAAGATTGCCGTTGATTTGCTGACGCGCCGCGCGCTCCATCGGCGTGCCTTTGACGAGATCGATCACATCGGGAATCGCGCAATGGCTGTGAACATCGACCGTGCGCACACGCTGGCCGCCAATGCTGACTGCACGGCGGGCAGGGGGCGTTTGCGCCATGGGTTTTTGCATTCCGCAACACACGCAAACAGCGCTTGCTGCGCCTGACAGAAATCCCCGACGAGTCGCCATACCAGCCTCCCATTGCCAGGCGAACTGCGCCGCGCGGCAGTTCGATCATGGACGAAATGCCGTCCTCGCGCCAGCGCATGATTTGACAGGCAGGCCTTGCAGCGGGCAATCAGTCGCCATCGTATTTTCCTCCCGCGCTGAAGAAATCAAATGAATGAACCCGTCGCGGATTTCCACGTACCCGCCATTATCAAGCGCAACGTCGCGTTGTTCGCTGTGTCGCAATGCTTTACGGGCGCAGGAATGCAGTTCGCCTATTTTCTGGGACCGCTGATGATGGTGGCCTTGACGGGCTCGGCCGGGCTGGCCGGATTATCTGTCGGGCTCATTGCGCTCAGCCGGTTTTTTGTCGCCTATCCCGTTGGCAAGATCACGGATTCCTATGGACGCAAACCCGGAATTTTTTTCGGCCTTGCGCTGGCCCTCGTGGGCACGCTGATCATCGGATTCTCGATGATGCTGAAAAGCCCGGCGGCGCTGATCGCCGGCATGTTGATTTTCGGAATGGGAATGAGCGCCGCAGCGCAGCTGCGCGTGGCTGCAACAGATATGTTTCCGCCCAACATGCGTGCTCGGGCGCTTGGCTATCTCGCTTTGGGGTCGCTGCTGGGGCTCGTCGTCGCGCCAGTGATCGTCAACACAACCGAAGGGCTGGCGCGCCGGATCGATTTCGATCCGATGGCTTTGCCTTGGCTGATCATGCCGGTACTGATCGTTGGGGGGATGGGCGTTCTGAGTTTCGTGCGTCCGGACCCCAAAGAGATCGGCAACAATCTCGGCCAGTATTATCCAGGTTATATCGAACGCGCGCATAGCGATGGGGTCGGCGCAGGCAGCGCCTTCAATGCGATGGCGCTGTTCCGTATTTTGCCATCGCGGCTCGCTATTGTGTCCAATTGCGCTGCGCAGGCCAATATGTCGATCGTGATGGTGCTGACATCGCTCGTGCTGCGCCATCACGGACATTCGCTGGGCGCAATTTCGATTTCGCATATGTTCCATTCAGCGGGGATGTTCGCCTTCACAATTCCACTCGGACGCCTGGCGGACCGGGTCGGGCGGCAGGCCGTGATGTTTCCCGGCGTCGCCATCACGATGCTGGGCGCAGGACTTGTGACGTTTACGCCAACCTACGAACTGGTGACGCTCGGCACATTTCTTGTCGGACTTGGCTGGGCGGCTGCGAATGTCGCCGCGACCGCGCTGATCGCTGATCAGGTGGAAACCAACGCGCGCGGTCGCGCTATTGGCGTCAACGATTCCTTCGCGGCGGGCGTGAGCGTCGTCGCAGCGCTGGTTACCGGACCGTTGATTGATTTTTACGGACTGCCCGCCGCGGGGCTCTGCGCTGTCGTTGTCGCTGTTCCGCCGCTGGTCATGCTGGCGGCGGCCCGGGTGTCTCGCGCGCGCGCCGCTGCCGCAGCCGGTTAGTCTTTCGCGCAAACATTCCGCGAATGTGTCTCACCGCACGCCGAAAAGGTTTTTGAAAACGCCCTCCCATTCCGTTGCGCCATCGATCGCCGCAGGCGCATCCTGCACCTTGATTTCAAAGCCTGCTTTGGCGACGATATCGGCGCGCGAGGCGACAAAGGATCGCGCGGCCAGAACATCCTGCGCCGGGCCGGTCAGAAAGTCAGCAAACAATTGCGCGGCATTGGGATGCAGCGGTTGAGTCACAAGACCGACCCCGACCTGGGGCGAGAACGCCGGGCCAATCGAATACCAGTCCACCGGCGCGCCGCTGTCCTTCACCTGCTGGGTTGTGAATTGATAGACCGTCAGTGCGAACGGAACCTCGCCCGCAATCACCAGATTGGCGAGAAGGGAGTGCCCGCGCCGCACGGAGACGCGGTTTTTCGCAATATCCCGGAAAATCGCCAAGCCCTTTTCGCGGCCCATGTTTTCGATCACCGCCTGCAACCAGTCGGAATCGGCGGATTCAATCCCGAGTCTGTCTTTCCATCTGGGATTGGCGAGGTCTTCCCAGCTTTTGGGAAGTTCTGATTGTCGCAGCAGGTTAATATTGGCGAATTGCACCATGGGCGCAAGATAAAAGCCGATCCATTCGCCATGCGCGGGAACCGCCTCGGGGATCAGGTTCTGCGACCACGGGGAGCTGAGATGCGCCAGCAGCTTTTCACGATGCATGGTCTCAAGACCGACGCCTGTATTGACGAGCGCATCGACCAGTCGCGCGCCGGCGTTGGCCTCCGACATGGCGCGCTGCAAAATATCTTCGGATTTGCCGCGCCAGAGTTTGACGGGGACTCCATACTTCGCCTCAAATGCATCGGTCAGCGCCTTGTTATCTTCAGGCGGCGCTGTGGAGTAGACAACAACCTCGCCTTCGGTCTTTGCCGCTGCGAGCAAGCGAGCCTCTCGCTGGTCGCGGGTTTCCGCGCCGGGCGTTTGCGCACGGGCGGCGATTGTCGCTGTCAGCGCTAGCGTTAGAGCGGCAAGAAACGGATGTCGCATGGCAGTCGCCTCCCGATTGATTTTTTTGAGGCTAACACGGAAGTTGAAGTCGTAGAAGGCGCGCCCGCAGCGCATCGCTTTTAAATTATTGCAAACCGGCGACGTAGCTTGTCCGCCGGTCGCCTTCATCCCCGGTTCATGCGTGTTGTTTCATGATGGCGATACTTGCAGGCCAGACAGACCGCGCAAGGCAATCCGGAGACGCACATGTTGAAGAAAATCCTGATCGCGCTGACGATGACATCGGTGATCGCGCTGGCGCCCGCGATGGTTCAGGCTCGCGAATTCCATCATCGTGATCATCACCGTCATCAACATCACGAACATCATCGTGATATGCACAAGCGCCACATGCACATGTGATCGAAGACATGAGCTGGCGGCGTTGCCCTGCGTCGCCAGCCCTTTATCCTTGCAGCCGCTCCAGGGCGGCTTTCATTTTTTCGATACGGGCGAGCGCTTCGACCTTGCGCTCGCGGTTTTCCTCGATGATGTCTTCGGGCGCGCGGCGGACGAAATCGGCGTTGCCAAGTTTGGCGTCAACTTTTTTGATCTCGCCTTCGTCTTTGGCGATTTCCTTGTTGAGACGCGCGGCCTCGGCGGAAATGTCGATCACGCCTTCGAGCGGCAAACAGACAACGCCGCCGCGAATAATCATCTGCGCCGAGCTTTTGGGGGCTGTGGCCGTAAAGGAAACATCGGACAGACGCGCGAGGCGCCTGATAGTTTCATCCCACGCCTTGGCGCGCGCAACGACGTCTGGCGGCGCATCGACCAGCACGAGCGGAATTTGTGCGGAGCCCGGCACGTTCATCTCATTGCGGACAGAACGCGTCTCGTTGACAAGATCGATCACCCAGCCGATTTCGGCCTCCGCCGCAGGGTTTTCCAGCCCTGACAAAAGCGGCCAGGGCGCGAGCGCCAGCAATGTCTCGTTTTTTGCGCCGGCGCGCGCGGCAAAATCCTCCCACAATTCCTCGGTCAGGAACGGCATGAAGGGATGCAGCATTTTCGCGATCTGATCGAGCACGAAGGCCGTCGTGGCGCGTGTTTCGGTCTTTGCCGCGCTGTCTTCGCCCTGCACGATGGATTTGGTGAGCTCGACATACCAGTCGCAGAAAATGTTCCAGACAAAGCGATAAGCGGCGCCCGCCGCGTCGTTGAAACGATAGGTTTCGATTGCGGCGGTGACGTCGGCGACGGCCTTCGCCGTCTCGCCGAGAATCCATGTGTTCAGCGTTTCCTGCACCGATCTTGGATCGAAGCCAGCGAGACGGGCGCAACCGTTCATTTCGGCAAAGCGCGCGGCGTTCCAGAGTTTGGTTGCAAAATTGCGATAGCCCTCGACGCGCGATGTCGCAAGTTTGATATCGCGCCCCTGCGCCGCCATCGCGGCAAGTGTGAAGCGCAGGGCGTCCGCGCCATACTGGTCGATGAGCTTCAAGGGGTCGATGACATTGCCCTTCGACTTCGACATTTTCGCGCCCTTCTCGTCGCGGACGAGGGCGTGCATGTAAACGTCGTGGAACGGTATTTCCTTTTGGAAATGCAGCCCCATCATCATCATCCGGGCGACCCAGAAGAAGATGATGTCAAAGCCCGTGACCAGAACGGACGTTGGGTAGAAGCGCTTGAGTTCGGGCGTGTTGTCGGGCCAGCCGAGGGTGGAGAACGGCCAGAGGGCGGAGGAGAACCATGTGTCGAGGACGTCTTCGTCGCGCCAGATCACGAATTCAGGATCGAAGATAGAAACGTCCTCTCCGTCACCGAGCACTCGCACTTCTTGCCCACCGTAATAAGATCGAGCTTGTTCGAGCGCTTCGGCTTCAGTTTCAGCGACGAACGCTGCATAATCCGTCGTTGCGGAAGCAACCGGCGAACTAGGCGTCATTCGAATATCTACCGCAATTTGCTGCGACGAGTCTAAGTGCGCCGCCAACATTGGATCTGAGATTCGTTCTGCTTTTCTACCGTACCAAACCGGTATGCGGTGCCCCCACCACAATTGCCGCGAGACGCACCAGGGTTGAATATTCTCCAGCCATTCGAAGAACGTCTTCTCCCAATTCTTCGGAATGAATTTTGTTTTGCCCTCGCGCACTGCGGCGATGGCCGGCTGCGCCAGCGTCTTGGCGTCCACATACCATTGGTCCGTTAGCCAGGGTTCGATGACAACGCCCGAGCGGTCGCCATGCGGCACCGTGTGTGTATTTGGCTCGATCCTGACGCAAAAGTCCCTCGCGATCAGGGTTTCGACAATTTTTCCGCGCACGAAAAAGCGGCTCTGTGTGTCGAATGCAGCAATTGTTTCTTGGAGGCTGGCGTTATCGCCGCCAGCAGAAAAGTCCGCATTCCCCGCGAGCGTAACATTCCCCTCGGCATCCAGAATATTGATCGGCCTGACGCCTTCGGCCTCATGCCTCTTCCCCACTTCAAAATCATTAAAATCATGCGCGGGAGTAATCTTCACCGCGCCGGTGCCCTTTTCAGGGTCGGCGTAATCATCGCCGACAATGGGAATGCGCCGCCCCACCAGCGGCAACACCACATGCCTCCCGATCAGATGTTTCAGCTTCTCATTCTGCGGATGCACTGCGACGGCGGTATCGCCCAGCATGGTCTCGGGCCGCGTCGTCGCCACCTGAATATAGGTCGAGGGATCGTCGACATTGTAGGCCACGCCCTCCAGCGGATAGTTGAAATAATACAGGTGCCCGTTGGGATTTTTCGCCAGCACTTTGCCCAGCGCCGCCGCGTCAAACGGCTTTTCATCGCCGCGCGACCATTTGAATGAGCCCTTGCATTCGATCTGCTCGACCTCGATATCGGAGATCGCGGTGAGCAGTTTCGGGTCCCAGTTCACCAGTCGCTTGGCCTTGTAAATCAGGCCTTCGTTGTAAAGCTGCACGAACACTTTGACGACCGCCCGCGACAGGCCCTCGTCCATTGTGAAGCGCTCGCGGCTCCAGTCGCAGGAGGCGCCAAGCCGCTTCAACTGGTTGACGATGATGCCGCCAGACTCGGCCTTCCACTCCCACACTTTTTCAAGAAACTTTTCGCGGCCGAGATCGCGTCGACCCGGCTCCTGCCGCTCCATAATCTGGCGTTCCACCACCATCTGCGTGGCGATGCCGGCATGGTCGGTGCCCGGTTGCCACAAAACATCTTTTCCGCGCATCCGCTCAAAGCGGCAGAGAATGTCCTGCAAGGTGTTGTTGAGCGCGTGGCCCATATGCAGCGAGCCCGTGACATTGGGCGGCGGGATGACGATGCAATAGGGCGGGGCCTCCGCGCGCTCCGGCCGTCCGGCTCTAAAAGCCTGTGCCGCCTCCCAGGCCCGCGCGATGCGGGTTTCAACGGCGGCGGGATCGAATGTCTTTTCCATTGCAATGCGTAACCCGGAAGCGCCGGCGGCGCGATGGGGCGTTAAAAGCGCGGGCCTTGGGGGAAGTCAATGCGGGGCGTCGACGAATAGGCCCATGGCCGGCGGCGCCAACGCATGGACTCCTCGAAAAGCGCAACCTATAAGACGATCGATCCAACGCGAGCACAACAATGCCGGCTGCCCTTTCCATACCGCCTCAGGCCTCCGCAGCAGCGGATATGAACGCCCTTCGCCGCACCATGACCGATTGCCAGCTGCGGACATACGATATTACCGACGCGCAGGTTCTGGGCGCCTTCGAAACCGTGCCGCGTGAAAAGTTTCTCAATCCGGAACTGGCGCCTTTGGCCTATTCTGACGCTAGCCTGACGGTCAAAGCGGGCGCCGGCAGCCGGGTTTTGCTGACCCCCATGGTTCTTGCCCGTCTGCTTGCCGCAGGCGCTCTGAAGCCGGGCGATCGCGCGCTCGATATAGGCGGCGGCCTTGGCTATTCGGCGGCGATACTGGGCGCCCTGACAGGTTCGGTCACAGCCCTCGAAGCCAGGCCGGATTTTGCCGCAGCGGCAAAAACATGTTTGACTTCAGTTGGCTGCGCGAATGTGATGACAGCCGCCGGGGCGCTTGCCGCCGGCTTTGTCGGCAACGCGCCTTATGATGTCATTCTGTTGAATGGCGCGGTTGAGACCCATTATCAGCTCCTGTTTGATCAACTCGCTAGCGGCGGCCGACTGCTGGCGATTGTCGCCAGCGGGGGGCAGCGTGGACGGGCGGCCCGGGCGATGCGGTTCGAGAAGACCAGCAGCGGGGTGATTGGCGAGAAATTTCTCTTCGACGCTTCAGCGGCGCCTCTGGAGGCGTTCCAGCCTGAACCTGCCTTCGTTTTCTGAGCGCCCGCCAGGATTTGTGAGCGGCGTCAGGGGTGTCGCATTTTTGCGGCGCCCCGGATAAAAAACAGGCAGCCGCTCCGGCAATCCGGTTTTCCGGGTTGCGCCGGTTTCCGGGCGGGCTAGGGTGCGGAGGATTTTGGTCCAAGTTGGGGGCGCCTTGGACTATGGGAGCGAGAATTGCGCCGCGGCGTTTGCACGTCGGGTTGCGTTGGGTGCGTGGGGCGGAAGTGTTCATGCGGGTTAAAGGGAATTTGTCCGGGTCTGCGATTCGTGCGTTTGACATTGAAACACCGCTTGTTTCGGGGTCGGCGCGGCGCGGCGCGTCACGACTGGCGATTTGCGCAGCCTTTCTGGGCGCGATGGGCGGTTTTCAGGCGCGAGCCGAAACCATTGCGGGGGCGCTCGCCAGGGCCTACGGGTACAGCCCCGATCTGGGTCAGCAGAGAGCGGCGACGCGCGCGCTCGACGAAGGCGTGCCCAAAGCGACGGCCGGATTCCGTCCTACGGTGACCGGAACCGTCACCGGCGGCGAACTTCGGCTCCTCCAGACCAACCCGCAATTTGGCAGCAAATTAACCTCCCACGAAAATTTTACGGTCTACCCTCGCACGGCCAACCTTGTCGTCACGCAGACGCTGTATAACGGCAACCGTGCGATGAATGGCGTGCGCCAGGCTGAATCGACCGTGCTGCAATCGCGCGAGACGCTTCGCTTGTCTGAATTGAACATTTTGAACGCCGCCGCCGCGGCATACATGAATGTGTTGCGCGACACCGCCCTGTTGCGGCTCACCGGGAGCAATATCGAGGTGTTGCAGCAGCAGCTCAAGCAGACAGGCGACCGCTTCAATGTCGGCGAGGTCACGCGAACCGATGTGGCGCAGGCGCAGGCCGCCCTCGCGCTCGGGCAGGCTTCAGCTTTTACAGCCCGCTCGAATCTCAACAATTCGCTCAGCATCTACCGGCAATTGATCGGGGATCCCCCGCATGATCTGCAGCCCGCTACGGCGGTTGAAAGCCTGTTGCCAAAAAATCTCGATCAGGCGATTGTCATCGCGTTGCGCGAACACCCATCGGTTCAGGCGGCGCTGCACGCGGTCGATGTCGCGCGGCTCGCTGTGAAAGTGGCCGAAGGCGCGCTTTATCCAACGTTGAGCCTCACCGGCAACGTCGGCGAAGTTATGGATTCGAGCAACACGCCGAAGAACAATTCGTTCACAGCGTCGGTTCTCGGCAACCTGTCGATTCCGATCTATGATGGCGGCGTCAACTATTCGACCATCCGGGCGGCCAAGGAAACCATGGGGCAAGCCCAGATGCAGGCGGATCTCGCCCGTGAGACTGTGCGCTCCGGCGTTGTCTCGGCCTGGGGCGCCTTTCTCAACACCAAGGCGTCGATCGCCTCGTTTCAGGCCTCGGTTCGCGCCAACGAGATCGCTCTGGCCGGTATCCGCGAAGAAGCGAAAGTTGGGCAACGCACCACGCTCGATGTGCTGAATGCGCAACAGGCTTTGCTTAATGCGCGCACCTCTCTGGTGTCTGCGCAACGCGATCAGGTGGTGAATTCCTATGCGCTGCTGGCGGCGGTCGGTCAGCTCTCGGCGACGAAACTCGGCCTTGCCGTCCAGACTTACGATCCTACGGTCCATTACGATCAGGTGAAGGGCAAGCTTTGGGGCGTGCGAACGCCCGACGGGCGTTAAAGCGCTTTCCAGCGAAGTGGACGCCGGTTCGCGTTCAGAAAGCGCGTTGAATTGTGAATCTGGAGACAATTTCCTATCCAACTGGATCGGAAATTGCGCTAGCGCTTCCCGCCATGTCGTCGTGCGTAGATATTTTGCGTCCCGGCGCCGGGTTTTCCAAAGCTAATTTGGCGAATGCGCCGGAATGAGTTGCGCATGCGATCATTCGATATCATGATCGATTTGCAAAGTTAATCCATGTGTTCCCACATGGCTATCCCTGCATGGTTTCTGCGTCTGGACGGGCTATGGCCGTTCCGACCGATTGAGGACCGGAAATGCGTAATTGTGGCGTCGGTGCGTACACGATAACGGGTGAGGCTGCTCGCTGTTCGAAGACGCCTTCAGTGTGGCGTCTCGGGGCGGCGTTCATCGCGTGTCTTGTGTTTCAGGCGTCGGCGACGCACGCCGAAACCATGTTTGGCGCTTTGGCCAAGGCCTACACGTTCAGCGCCGATATCGGGCAGCAGCGCGCGGCTGGACGCGCCGCCGACGAAGGCGTGCCGAAGGCTGCGGCGGCTCTGCGACCGACCGTCTCGGCCGTAGCAACCACCGGGATTTTCAACAATCGGCTCCAGAACCCTGGCTCGGCCCTGACGCCGAACCTCACCATTCCGCCGTATGTCATCAAGAACCAGACTTATCCGCGCACGTTGGGCCTGACCGTCACGCAGACGCTCTACAATGGCAACCGCGCGATCAATTCGGTGCGGCAGGCTGAATCGACAGCGCTGGCCAGCCGCGAACAGACGCGCCTGACGGAAATCATGGTTCTTGAGGCGGCCGCGACCGCCTATATGAATGTGCTTCAGACATCCGCGCTGTTGTCGCTCAACCAGAACAATCGGGCCGTTCTGAAGGAGCAATTGCATCAGAACGAGGAGCGGTTCCGTTTTGGCGAAATCACGCGCACGGATGTCGCGCAATCCCAGGCGGCGCTGGCGCAGGGCGAGGCGGGCGTTTCAACGGCGGAAGGCAATTTGCAGGCCGCGCTTGCGGTCTATCGGCAGTTGATCGGCGAGCCGCCGAAAAATCTCTCGCCGGCCCAACCGATCGACCGCATGATCCCGGAAAGCGTGGACGAGGCGGTCGCCGCTTCGCAACGCGAACATCCTGTGATTCAGGCCGCGCTTCACGCCGCCGATGCGGCTGAACTTAATGTCAAAGTGCAGGAAGGCGCGCTCTATCCCACCGTGCAGGTGCAGGGCAGTCTGGCGCAGGCGTGGGACGCCTCCTCGACGCCCAAGGAACAGGTTTGGAATTATGGCGCAACCGGCACAATCTCCATGCCCATTTATGATGGCGGCGGATCCTATTCCAGCATCCGGCAAGCCAAGGAACAATATAGTCAGGCGCGACTTCAGGCCGATCTGCAACGCGAGACCGTGCGCTCGGCTGTGGTCGCCGCCTGGGCGGCCTTGCGCAGCACACGCGCCAATATCCGGTCATTCGACGCCCAGATTCGCGCCAACGAAATTGCGCTGGACGGCGTGCGCCAGGAAGCGAAAGTCGGACAGCGCACCACGCTCGATGTGCTGAATGCGCAACAAACGCTGCTCAATTCGCGGACGAACCTGGTTGGCGCGCAGCGCGATCAGGTCGTGCAATCCTATAATCTGCTCGCTGCGATGGGCCGCCTGTCCGCCAGGGAACTGGGGCTGAAGACGGCCATCGTCGATCCCGCCGACCATCTCGATCAGGTCAAATCGAAGATTTGGGGCGTGCGAACGCCGGACGGGAAATAGTTTCCACGTCTATCCACAAGTGAATGGTCGCACAGCCGGCCTTTGCGTCTTGCAGGCGCGCGCGCGCTCATTCACAATCGGATAGAATAACGAATCATCTGCAAGCACGGGACTGAAACCGCCGCCGCCGCCGTCAAACGAAAGTCCAGCGCATGAATACCTTCACAACCGCACAGCAGCGGATTTCGGAGGCAACCGCCGCCGAGCAGCGCGCCCACGAACCTTCAATGGAAGAAATTCTGGCGTCGATCCGGCGTATCATCGCAGACGATCAGATGCTGCCGATTTCACGTCCTGCCGCTCCCGCCGCGCCGCCGGCTGATACGCCGGCCGCGCCCGCGCCTGTCGCTTTCAGAGCGTCGGCTCCACCCGCGCTGACGGTCAAGGTTGACGAGGAGATGATTGCCGAACGTGCGGCCAATCCGTTCGCGCCGCGCCAGACGCCGATTGCAGGTGAGCGCGTCGAAGAGGCTCCAAAAGTGCGAGCGGAGCCGCAGTTGCGAGAGTCTCTCCCGGCTGCGGCGCCGGAAGCCGAGCCTGCGCGCGAGCCGCCAAAGCACGAATCGCCCCGTTCTGAAAATGCGTGGCGCGAACCGCCGCCAGCTCAGGCCGCTCGTCCTGCAATCAAGACCGCCGACTTGCGCCGAGAAGAGGCCAACCAGCTGATCTCGCCAGCCGCCGGCAGTTCGGTGAGCTCTGCCTTTAACGCCCTCGCCACGACCATGATCCTGCAAAATCAGGGCATGGTTGAGGAGGCGACTCGCGAGATGCTGCGCCCCATGCTCAAGCAATGGCTGGACGATAATCTACCGGTGATTGTCGAACGTCTTGTTCGGCAGGAGATTGAACGCGTCGCGCGCGGCGGGCGGTAATTTCCCGCCTGTTAAATTGCTTTGTTGTCGTCAGGCCTGGAAATCCCTTGCCTTCCAGGCGCCGGGATGTCGGGTGACGACGCCTCGCAATTCATCGATGGTCTTGCATCCCAACTGGCCCATCGTTGCCTTGATATCGTCGGTATAAATATTGATGAGATGGCCAGGGCCTTTTTCGCCGAGCGCGCCAAGACTCCAGAGGAAGGATTTTCCCGCAAATGCAGCGTCTGCGCCGCAGGCGATGGCGCGCGCGGCATCGACGCCCGAGCGTATGCCGCTGTCGAGGATGAGCGTCGCCCGCGCTCCCACCGCTGCGCGAATGGCGGGCAAAGCGTCGATCGAGGCGGGCAGGGCCTCGATCTGCCGTCCGCCATGATTGGTGACGAACAATCCATCAATACCCATGGACACCGCACGCTCGGCGTCGGCCGGGTGCAGCACGCCCTTGAGCACAAGCGGACCTTTCCAGACGTCCCGGTATTTGGCGATCTCGTCCCACGTAAACGCGCCGCCCTGTTCGCGTTTGATAAAGCCCGACGATTCTTCCAGCGACTGATTGGGCGGCATGTAGGGATTGAGCGATACGAAACGCGGTATGCCGTTGCGCGCAAGCGAAGCCAGCCAGCGCGGCGCACGAATCGCATCCGCGCGCAGACGCATGGTGAGCTTGAAAGGATTTGTAATTCCAGCCTTGACTTCGCGCGAGCGCACGGTCCGGATCGGCGTATCGATGGTCAGGACAAGCACATGCACGCCCGCCGCCTGCGCGCGCCGCGTGAGATCGAGCCCGATTTTATGATCATTATTGGCGAAGCGATAGAGCTGGAACCACAGCACGTCAGGCGCGATTTCGGCGGCTTTCTCAACTGTGACGCCTGAGAGAACGCCCAGAGTATAGGGCACGCGCGCTGCCTGAGCGGCCCTGGCGAGATAGGTTTCGGCGCCCGGATAGGCGGTGCCCGGCCCGCCGATGGGCGATACGCCGATGGGCGCGGAATAGGACCTGCCGAACAGAAGGGTATCAGATGGCGGAGGTTTGATCACCTTGCCATAGCGCGGCACGAGTTCGATCGCATCGAGCGCGTCCCAGTTGCGCTTAATGCCGCCATCGGCGCCGGCGCCGCCGTCCATATATTCAAACGCGAAATTCGGCATGAGCTGACGCGCCCGGGCCCGCAGATCCAGTGCCGTGGGCCAGGCGCGCATCAACGCGAGCCGTTCTGCGGCCGCCGCCGACGAAAGGGCGCTCGGCGGAGCCTCGACCTGCCGTGAATCGTCCATTGCCGTCCCCCGGTTGTGTGTTCGTCAAACCAGCCTTATGGCTCAATCCACCTGATATGGCGAGGGGTCGATTCCCGGCAGCAGCGGCTATGGAGCGGTGCGATGACGGCGCGTCTTGAACTCGGGCTCGATACATTCGGCGATGTCACGGCAGGCGCCGACGGCGCGTTGCTGCCGCACGCAATCGTCATACGCAATGTCGTGGAAGAAGGCGCGCTCGCAGATGACGTCGGCCTCGACTTTTTCGGGGTTGGCGAACACCACCGAGCGGATTTCGCAATATCTGCGCCGGAGGTCGTGCTGGGCGCCATCGCCAGCCGCACGCGGCGCATCCATCTTGGCACAGCGGTGACGGTGCTCAGCTCCGACGATCCGGTGCGCGTCTTCCAGCGCTTTTCGACGCTGAACGCGATTTCCAGTGGCCGGGCCGAAGTGATTCTGGGACGCGGGTCGTTCACCGAATCCTTCCCGCTGTTCGGTTTTGCGCTCAGTCAGTATGAAAAGCTGTTTGAGGAGAAACTCGAACTGTTTGCCGCCCTGATCAGTCAGGAGCGCGTGACGTGGCGCGGCGCGACGCGCGCGGCGCTTGAAAATCAACAGGTGTTTCCGTCGCTCGAACACGGCAAGCTCACGACATGGATCGGCGTCGGCGGCAGTCCTGAATCGGTCGTGCGGGCGGCGCGATACGACATGCCGTTGATGATGGCGATCATCGGCGGCGAACCGCAGCGCTTCAAGCCGTTTGTCGAACTCTATCAGCGCGCATTTGCGCAGGAGGGCAAGCCTGTTCCGCCCATTGGCGTGCATTCGCCGGGCTATATCGCAGAGACTGACGCGCAAGCGCGTGAAGAACTTTGGCCGGCGTACAGGAAGATGCGCGATCGCATTGGCGCCGAGCGGGGCTGGCCGCCGATGGGGACAGATGAGTTTGTCCGCGAGGCTGAACGCGGTTCGCTTTATGTCGGTTCGCCCGAAACGGTGGCGCGCAAGATTGCAACGACCGTTCGTGCGCTGGGCGTCTCGCGCTTCGATATGAAATACAGCGCTGGGCCGCTGGCGCATGAAAAACTCATGCGCAGCATCGAACTCTATGGCGTAAAGGTTGCGCCCATCGTGCGCGATATTCTGGGCGCTTGAATCAGGGAGGTGACATGAAACATATTTTGCAACCAACCCGGCGCGAGGCGATGCTGACCGGGGCGTCGGCGTTTGGCGCGCTCGCTTTGTCCGCCGCCTCCGTGCGCGCGGCCATCGGCAAAATCGAAAAGCCGCGTCTGCGCTTTGGCCTTACGCTCGATGCTGCGTCGTTTATGTCGGTCTATGTGGCGCAGGCGAAAACCTGGGCCGAAGCCGGACTTGAAATCGAGACCAGCACCTTTCGCGGCGATGCCGAATGCTCGCAAGCTCTGGCGGGCGATTCCGTCGATCTCGTGCTGCAATCGCCCTATGGCGCCATCAATATGGTCAAGGCCGAAGTGCCCGCCATCGGATTCTACGCCGGCTTTCATCAAGCGGATTTCTGGTTTCTGTCGCAGCCCGACGTGAAGACATGGGCCGATTTGAAAGGCAAGACGGCCGGCGTTTCGACGATCGGTTCGCTGACGGACAGTCTGACGCGTTATCTTCTGGTGAAGAACGGATTGCAGCCGGAAAAAGATGTGAAAATTTTGCAGGTCGGCCCAACCTCGAGCGCGATGCAGGGATTGAAAGCCGGACGGCTTGGCATGGCGATCCTCTCGCCGCCATTCAAATGGGCGGCTGCGGATGCCGGATTCAATGTGCTTGCAACGCAGGCCAAGGATATCAGCCCCGCCTGGCCGAAGCATATTTTTATTGGACAACGTAAATTTCTGGATCAAAATCCAAATACCGTCATGGCCTTTTTGCGCGGGCATGTGGCGGCGATCCGGCTGGCCCGCGCCGATAAGGATTTCACGGTCAAAACGCTGACGGAGAAGCTGAAATACAGCGCCTCTGACGCTGGCCGCGCCTATGATGAAATCATGCCGGGGCTCGATGAGCGCGGCGGATTTCCCGATGCGGAGACCATGAAGCTTTTCTGGGACCTCGAAATCCGGGCCGGCGATGTCACCGAACCCTGGCCGGCGTCGAGGATTCTCGATGACCGCTTCATCAAGACGTTTGCCGATTGGGCGCCTTAAAAATGACTGTGCGGCGTTGCGCAAATTGCGTCGTATTTTTTGCTTGCCGCGCGGTCGCCAATTGCGCAAACTGTGCATGAGCGGCGTCACGTCGCATAAAATATTCGGGAGAAACGCCATGGCCCTGCAACGCCACAATCTCGCTCGTAACCTTGCGCTCGCCACGACACTTCTGGCGGGAGCGCCTGCATATGCCGCCGACGTCACGTTCGATCGTATCGTGAATGCGGACAAGGAGCCTGGCAACTGGCTGACCAACCATCGCACCTACGATGGTCAGCGCTTTTCACCGCTGACACAGATCAATCGCGATAACGTCAAGAATTTGCATCTGGCCTATGCGGTTGCGCTTGGCGGCACAGCGGTGAATGAAAACATTGAGGCGACGCCGCTCGTCGAGGACGGGTTTATCTATCAGGTCGATCAATGGGCGATTGTTTACAAGATCGATGTGCGCTCCGGCGATGCCGGCCATATTGTCTGGCGCATGGATCCGGGTCAGGACAAGCCGCCGTCATGGTCCAATCGCGGCGCGGCGCTCTGGGGCAATTTTGTCATTTCCGTCGCCGGCTATCCCGCGCGCGTCATCGCGACCAACAAGGACACGGGCAAAGTCGCCTGGGAGACCAATGTGCAGGATCAGGCGCCGCTGGAACTGACGGCGGCGCCGCTTGTCATCAAGGACCGGGTGTTTGTCGGGGCATCCGGCGGCGACCGCGGCGTGCGCGACTGGTTGATGAGCCTCGACGCCGCCACCGGCAAGATTGTGTGGAAGAAGTTCACGATTCCTGCGCCGGGCGAGCCGGGCAGCGAGACGTGGAAAGATCACAACAACGCCTGGCAGACGGGCGGCGGTTCGCTCTGGACAACGGGCACCTACGATCCCGCCTCGAACCAGATTTTCTGGGGCACCGGCAATCCCGTGCCGATGTTCGATCCCACCTATCGCCCCGGCGATAATCTCTACACAAACAGCGTGATTTCGTGGAACCCGGAAGATGGCAAGATGAACTGGTTCCACCAGTACACGCCGGGCGACGGGTGGGATTACGATTCCATCTCGACGGAAATTATCATCGACGCCCCGGTCAACGGAAAATCGCGCAAGGTGCTGGCGCAATCCAATCGCAATGGTCACGTCTATACGATGGAGAGCGCCAACGGGCAGATGATCGTCGCCAAGCCCTACACCAACGTGAACTGGACGGCGGGCATCGATCAGAAAACCGGCAAGCCGGTGGAATATGTCGCCAATGCTGACCGGCAGATGTACGCCGGCACAGCCACAGCAACGCTCGACCACAACAATATCAAGCAATGTCCGACGCTCGGCGGCGGCAATAATTTCTGGCCGACGACCTACAGCCCGAAAACGAAGCTGATGTATATCCCCGCTGACAGCGGCTGCAATTCGCTGAAGATCGATCCGAATCTTTCAAACCCGGCGGGCGTGTGGAAGGGCGGCGTCGCCACCACGTCCGAGCGCGTGGAGGGCGATCTTGTCGCCTTCGACCCGCTGAAAGGCGAAATCGTCAAGAAAGCGCATTGGCCCTATGCGAGCCATGCAGGCGCGGTTTCAACCGCTGGCGGCCTCGTTTATTCGGCCTATGCCGATGGAACTTTGGCGGCTTTCGACGATACAAGCATGGATCTGAAATGGAAGATCAACCTCGGCGCCGGATTCACGTCGCCGCCGATCTCCTTCGGCTATAACGACAAGCAATATATTGCGGCCTCGACGGGCCTGTCGCGCATCGCGCGCGGCACATTGCTGAAATCGCCCGAGGAGAGCGAAATGCGCAATTCCACGGTGCTGTATGTGTTCTCCGTGGATTGAGTTTTTGCGCGCGCGGAGATTGCGATGCTTGTGCTTTACTTCTGGACAACCGACAATGGCTACAAGGCGCGCATGGGCGCGGAGGAATCCGGCCTGCCCTACGTCATCCGCGCTGTGAATATCCGCGCGCGCGAACAATTTGCGCCAGACTATCTGAAGATCAGTCCCGGCCACAAAATTCCCGCGCTTGTCGATCCCGATGGACCCGGCGGCGGCAGGATCACGCTGTGCGAGTCAGGCGCCATTCTCAAATATCTTGGCGAGAAGGCGGGCAATGGCCTTTATCCTGAAGCCCCCGCAGCGCGGGTGAAGGTCGATCAATGGCTGTTCTATGGATCGGCCACTTTCACAACGCTGGCGCAGCAATTCGGCTTTTTCACCCGGCGCAATCCCGAAGATGTGCCGCAAGCCAGGAAACATTACACGAGCGTGTTGAAGGACATGCTCGGCACGCTCAACACGCATCTTGCCGACAACGAATATTTCGCCGGGCCATATTCCGTCGCCGATATTTCGATCTATCCGGACGTGCATCTGCATGGCGTCAATGACATCGGTCTTGGCGATTATCCCCATGTGAAACGTTGGCATGACGCCATCGAAGCGCGGCCGGCAGTTCAGAGGGCCTGGGGCCCGCATTAGGCGGCGGCAGGCTTGCCAATCCCCGCCATGCGCTGTTAGCTCACGCGATCGAAGGGAGCACGCCATGCTGGGCAAGATCGCGCTTGAGGAACATTTCGCAATTCCCGAAACGCTGGCGGATTCGCGCGGATTCCTGCCAGAGGATTACTGGCCTGAGCTGTCCGCGCGACTGCTCGATATCCATCAGCGACGCATCGAGGAAATGGACCGGCACGGCATCGAAATGATGTTGCTGTCGTTGAATGCGCCTGCCGTGCAAGCCATCCACGACGTCAAAAAGGCCGATGAGATCGCGCGCCGCGCCAATGATTTTCTTGCGGAGCAGGTCGCTAAAAATCCAAAACGCTTTCAGGCGTTCGCGGCATTGCCGTTGCAGGATCCGGACCTGGCCACGCGTGAACTCGAACGTTGCATAAAACAGCTCGGGTTTCGCGGCGCGCTCGCCAACGGGTTTTCGCAGTCTGGAACGCCCGAAACGTGTCTCTATTACGATCTCAAGCAATACTGGCCGTTCTGGGAGATGGTCCAGAAACTTGACGCGCCCTTCTATCTGCACCCCCGCAATCCGATTGCGGCATGGGCGCAAATCTACGAGGGCCATCCCTGGTTGTTGGGACCGACATGGGCCTTCGGGCAGGAAACGGCCGTTCACGCCTTGCGCCTGATGGGGTCAGGCCTGTTTGACGCCTACCCACGACTGAAAATCATCGTCGGCCATATGGGCGAGGGACTGCCTTTCAGCATGTGGCGAGTGGACAATCGCAACGCATGGGCCAAAACGCCGCCGAAATATCCGGCTAAACGCAAAATCGCCGATTATTTCCACGAGAATTTCTGGCTGACGACATCCGGCAATTTTCGCACCCAAACGCTGATCGACGCCATGCTTGAGGTCAGCGCCGATCGCATCCTGTTTTCCGCCGACTGGCCGTTCGAGAATGTCGATCACGCTGCCAACTGGTTCGATACCGCCTCGATCAGCGAAACCGACCGGCTCAAAATTGGCCGCACGAATAGTCTGCGCCTGTTCAAACTTGGAAACGAATAAGGGCTGACGCCGTCTTGGGCGTCAGCCCGACGCAACCGCGCCGCATTTTGCGGTCGGGTGAGCCGTCGCGCAAGGAGATTCAGAAATCGGTCGGGATCAGCTTTCCGGCGAAAAGCACCGGCCCGGTGGGGGCGCCCGTCGGCGATCCATTTTCAGGTTCCAGACTGACGGCATAGGTCGCGTTTTCAATTACGGCGGGTTCATAAGCGGTCAGGCGCGGTCCGGATGTAACGCCTTCCGGTCGCAACAGCCCAAGCGATTTTGGCGCGCCGAGCGACTGGTCAACGAGCCAGAGCTGATAACTCTTGCCAGGCTGAGCCCCGGCGGCGACTGCGCGAATGGTGAGCGCCCGCGTGTCCAGATCGACACTGACGATGAACGCAGGCGAAACCGCATCCTTCTGCATCACGGCCACGAAATTTCGAGGTCCGGATGGGCCCGCAGTTTCGCGCAGACCAAGAGCGATCATCAGGCACGCCGCCAGCGCGCCCGCGCCAACGGCCGCCATGCGCCAGTTGCGCAACCGCCGCTGCAATAAAATAACATTGGACGCGCGATCATCTTGCGCAGTCTCGCCAATCCTGGCCATCACTCTGGCGAACAGATGCGCGGGCGGCTCAACCGGGGCGATGGTTGCATTGAGCGGCGCAAGGCGTCGTTCCCATTGTTCGATCGACGTATTGAGAGCGGGGTCAAGCAGGCGGCGCGCAGCAACGGCGGCCCGCTCCTCGCCGTCGAGGCAACCGAGCGCATATTCAGCCGCGATCATCTCGATGTCATTGTCCTCGCTCATGACTCCAGACAGACCTTCAGTTGCATCAGGCTGCGCCGCAGCCAGCTTTTAATCGTCGCTGCGGGCGTTGCGAACTTTGTCGCCAGCGCTTCGCGGGTCGCGCCCTGACAATAGGCGAGAAGAATGATTTCGCGCCTGCCGGGCTCCAGACCCGAAAGACAGCGCATGAGCTTCGCCAAATCTTCACGTCGTTCTGTCTTGTCCAGGGGATGCTCAAATTCGGCGGCAGGTTCGGCAATGGATTCGATGTCCTCGGTCGCGACCGTTTTTTTCTTGCGAATTTCATCCAGCGCGCGGTTACGGGCTATCGTCGCCATCCAGCCCAAAGGCGATCCCCGCGTCGGATCGAAACTGCCAGCCCGCTCCCAGATTGACACGTAGACATCCTGCAACACGTCGTCTGCGACCGCCTTGTTGCGCAGAATGCGCAGGATCACGCCGTAAAGTTTCGCACTGGTCGCGCGATACAAAATTTCAAATGCCGACCTGTCCTTTGCGGCCACGCGGGCGATTGCGTCGTGCAGGGAAATCGCATCGCCAGGCATTCACATGAACTCGTTTTTCTTGAATGCGCACGCCCGTGCTGCCGCGCGGCGCAACCATCCCATGAAATCGTACAAGAGTGCGGACGATTTTGAAAGTCGCTTACCAAAAAGCTGCCGGGAGATTGGTCGCGTCCGGTCGCGCCATGAAATGTCTCCAGTATTTCGATTTCATCAGATGTCATTGCCCAAATCAGAGCCTTCTTTGTCTGAAAATGCGGCCTGACGGACCGGGGCGAATTCCGCCCGGGCCGTGAAGCCCGGGCGTCGAAATGGGTGGACGCGACGCCGATCAGGGCATCAGGACGCCATCGACGACATGAATGACGCCATTGGACTGCATGACGTTGGCGATGGTGATATGTGAGACGCCGCCCTTGGCGTCACGGACCGAGAGGCCGCCATGCCTGGCGGTAATCGTCAGCGTTTCGCCTTCGGCGGTCTTCAAATGCGTCGCGCCGCCGTCGCGCTTGACCATCGACATCAGCCGACCGGACGTATAGGCGCCCGGAACGACATGATAGGTCAAGATTTGCGTGAGTTGCGGTTTGTTCTGCGGTTCGACGAGGCTATCCACAGTGCCCGCAGGCAGTTTTCCGAACGCCGCGTTCGTCGGCGCAAAGACGGTAAAGGGTCCGGCGCTTTCGAGTGTGTCAACCAGACCCGCCGCCTTGACAGCAGCGACCAGCGTTGTGTGATCTTTTGAGTTGACGGCGTTCTCGACGATGTTCTTTTGCGAATACATCGGCGCGCCGCCAACCGTTTTGATTGAGGCAAAGGTTGGCGAGGCCAGCGCTCCCGCAAAAAGACCCGTAAGCGCAGCAGCAAGGATGCGTTTCATGACAAACTCCCTTCGTTCCTCCGGGGTTCCGGAGGCGGCTCAGATCACTGCGATCTGTATGGGAGTTACGTGGCGCCCCGTTGGGAGTTGCAGGCGGGGGCAAAATAATTGCAGCCTGTCAGCGCGCCAGATTCCCGTATTTTTCCAGATTCATGCGCTGCGTCTCGCTGCGCGGCGGCAATTTGAACAGACGCGCAGCGGTGCCGCCAAGGATATTGTGGCGCGCCTTGTCCGAAATAAACGGCAGGTCCCAGATCACAGAGGGAAGATCGAAATCCCAGTGCGGATAGTCGGATGAATACAGAAGCTGGGTCTCGGCGTTAATCATCTGGAATGTGCATTCGAGGCCGCGGGGATCGGTAACCTCCATCGGCTGTGATGCGTAATACATATCGCGCATGTAATCGGATGGTTTCTTTTTCAGCGTGGGAAATTCGGACTGTCGCATCATGAATTCATGGTCGAGGCGTTGCATCAGGAAGGGCAGCCAGGCAAGGCCGGCCTCGATCCAGATGACCGGCAATTTGGGAAAGCGTTCGCACAACCCGTTGGCGACCCAGTTGGTGAGATGCAAAATATTGTAGAATGTGAATCCTAGCGCGTGAACGGTCGCAAAACGGTTCAGGCTTTTGAAAAAGGGCTCGCCCGGATTGATGCCGGAGTGGAAAGCCAGCGACAGCCCTCGCTCTTCGATTGCACGATAGGTTTTCATATAGGCGTTGTGGTGCACGGGCAGATTGCGCACGGCGGTTATAAGAAAGCCGGTCACACCCTTGCGGTCGCCGAAGGTTTCAACCTGCCGCAGCGTTGCGTCAGGGTCCGAGAAGGGCAGGGCCAGCATTGAATAGAAACGCCCGTTTGAAGCGGGTATAATGCATTCTGTCAGCCAGCGATTGTAGGACCAGCAAAGCTCCGCTTCGAGTTCGGTATCGGTCAACATGCCGATCGCAAGAAGCTGCGTTGGAAACAGGCAGGAATAATCGACGCCGAGCGCATCCATCCAGCGATAGCCGAGTTCGACATCGCGCACTTTGCCCGGATCTGTTTTTTCCGAGCCACGCAAGGGATAGCGCGTCACGCGCCCCGACATATCCTGATTGCCGGTCATGTTGGGCAGAATATTGCCGCGCCCCTTCAGAAAGCTTTGCATAATCTGCTGCCGCAACACGTCGTTTTCGACATATTGCAGAAACTCCTTCTGGTGCTCGGTTTCATGGTGATGCGCGTCGACATCAACGATGAGAATATCGTCGAAACGTCTGGCGTCCGCCTGCTTGCGGGCATGCGCGAGAAGTTTGGTGGTGTTCAGGTCTTCAACGGGAACCCGGCGTCCGCGTTCAGCTATGAGATCCATGTTTCAGCATCCTGTTGTCTGTGCGGCCTTGCGTCGATACATCATCATTGGACCGCCTTCAGGGCCAGCGCGCGCCATTTCTCGCTGTCAGAGGCGATCCTCTGGCCCAGCCATTCGGGCGCTCCGGTGTCGACGATCAACGCCTGATTGAATAGCAATGTTCGCGTGTCAGGCAATGACAGCGCTTGGTTGATGGTCTCGTTGAGCTTGCGCACAATGCCCGCGTCGGTTTTTGCCGGCGCGACGACGGCTATCCACAGCACCGCTTCAAATCCCGACAGGCCAGATTCCGAAATCGTGGGGATGTCCGGATACTCGGCTATGCGTTCGCGCGTGGTGACTCCAAGCGCGTTCAGCTTGCCCTCTTTGATGTATTGATGCGTCGTGGCGAGAATGCCGAATTGCGAATCGATGCGTCCGGAGACCAGATCGATCACGGCCTGCGTCGAGCTTTTGTAAGGCACTTCGGTCAGTTGTACGCCTGACATGCGTGCAAAGAGTTCAGCGCCAAGATGCGCCAGACTGCTTTCGCCAACCGATGAATAGGTCAGCGCGCCCGGTTTCGATTTTGCGAGCGCGATGAAATCGGCCACCGTGGTTGCGGGCACCGATGGATGCGTCACAAAAACATAGGGCGAATAGCCGACCATCGCGACGGGGGTAAAATCAGATGCGGCGTTATAACCGATGTTCCTGTCGAGAATGGGGGCCGTCACCAGCGTCGTTGTCGTCGCAATGCCGAGCGTATAGCCATCGGGTTCGGCATGGGCGACCTGGTTGCTGCCGATCGTTCCGCTGCCGCCATCGCGGTTGTCGACAATCACCGGCTGGCCAAGGCTCTGCGATAATTTTGTCGCCACAAGCCGCGCAAGCGTATCGGCAGCGGAGCCCGCCGGCAGCGGCACGATCATATGCAACGGGCGCGCGGGCCAGCTGGCAGGCTGCGCGCAGGCAAGCGCCGCGCCTGCGGTCCAGGCCAAAACTGCGAGTGTTAACTTGCCGAACATGGACCACGTCCCACGTTGTGGAGACCTCGATGGGAAATCATGTGCGGCGTTTGAGTTCAGGCACCTCAAGGTCCGCCCAGCCGGGGACATCGGCGACCTTTGAAAAGGGTTTGCCGAAAGGCCGTGTGGCGTCAATGCCGATGGTCGAGGCCGTCCGCATCGGCCGGTCGATTTTCGGGTCGTCGATGGAGGGATCGGAGGGGCCGGCGGGCACCTGATCGATGATGATCGTATCGCGTTGCGGCTGAACGCGGAACGCCATCGCCCATTCGACTTCCGAAGAACTGTGAACATCGATATCGTCATCGACGATAACAACCCATTTCGGCCTGATGTTCGTCGCCATCGCCGCCAGAATGACCTGCCGCGCCTCGCCCGCAAAGCGCGGCTTCATCGCGATGACAACATAGAACGAAACGCCCGCCGACGCGCGCACGGAAATATCCGTAATGGTTGGATATTGCGCCTTTAACGCGCGGAACAGCGAGGCCTCGAACGGGATCTGCTTGAGGATGTGGTTTTCCGTGACGGGCTTGCCCGTCAGCAGGCCCTGAAACATCGGGTTCTTGCGATGCGTGATGGCAAGCACGGTCGCAACGGGTTTCATCGATGGCGGCGTGTAATAGCCGGTGTATTCGCCCAGCGGGCCTTCCATCGTCATCGCTTCCATATCGACTTCAAATTCGATAACGAATTCGGCGGTGGCGGGCGCCAGCAGATCGGACGTGACACAGCGCGCAAGGTCCACCGGCGCGCCGCGCAGACCGCCGGCGACCGCCCAGTCGTCCGTCGTATCGGACACCTGCACCTGACACGTATAGGCGAGCACCGGGTCAACGCCGATGACGAGCGCCGCGCGGGCCTTCTTGCCCATGCGTTTATATTTTGCGAGATTCTTGCCAAAACGATGGAAAGGCTGCGCCGAAAACGAAAATGTGTTTTTCGACAGCACGAGAAAACGGTAATGGCCAATGTCCGGAACGCCGGTTTCCGGATCCACCGACACCACGATTCCCGCCGTGATATAGGCGCCGCCGTCGTCGGGGCTGTATTTGGGGATGGGCAGTCTTGTGAGATCGATTTCGCCGCCGGTCAGCACAACGTCCTGGCACGGCGGTTTGCCCACGATGACGCGCGGTGGAATCGGATTGTCGAGCCCGTGCAGGACCTTTTCGAAGATTTCCGACCCTGTGGTCTGAAAAGCGATCAGCGCCTTGCGCCGGTCGCCGTAAACGCCGCAGATCAGCGGAAACTCTGTGCCATTCTGGTTGAAAATCACTGATGGGCCGGCTTCGACTTGCACGCGCTTCATCACCTTGCCGACATCGTTGAGCGCGATGGGTCGGTCGATACTGACAGTTTCGCCGGCGTCGGAAAGCGCTGTCACAAAGGCGCGGAAATCATCATAGGCCATGCGAAAAAGCCTCCCCGGCGGGCATCTCGAATTTTCTGGTTGGGTTTATAGAGGCCGGGTGTGTGATGTAAAGGTTGGAGCGCAGGCTATGCCAGGTCTGAAAGTTAGAACCGACAGGGGCGCGTCCCTCTCGATGCTGGGGAGAGGGGTTCATGCGCCCGCGTTGGTTTTCATTTTACCTGCGCTCATCAACCGGAAAATGCCTCACCCCTCCTTCTTCCACACTCCGCTTTTTCCACCGCGCTTTTCCAACAGGCCGATCCCTTCAATCGTCATGAAGCGATCGACGGCTTTCACCATGTCATAGATGGTCAGGCAGGCCACAGACACCGCCGTCAGCGCCTCCATCTCGACGCCGGTTTGCCCTGACACTTTGGCTGTCGCCTGAATGCGCACGCCGGGCATTGCGTCATCGAGCGAGAGATCGACCACAATTTTTGATAGCATCAGCGGATGACACAGCGGGATCAGTTCATGCGTGCGTTTGGCCGCCATAATGCCGGCGATCCGCGCGGTTCCCAGCACATCGCCCTTTTTGGCGTCGCCGCTTTTGATCAGCGCGAGGGTTTCGGCCTTCATCCGCACGCGGCCTTCGGCGACCGCCACGCGCGACGTGACAGCTTTGTCGCCAACATCGACCATCGCGGCTTCGCCACTGGCGGAAAGATGCGTCAGCCCGCTCATTTCAGCGGTTTCGTCTGCGCCGGCCCGTGCAGGAGGTCATGCGTGGCTTTCACCAGATCGTCCTGCCGCATCAGACTTTCGCCTATCAGGAATGTGAAAATGTTGCTGCGCGCCAGCCGCAGGGCGTCCTCGCGCCCGCCAATGCCGCTTTCAGAAACGACAATGCGGTTTTTCGGCATTTTTTTGGCCAGCGCCTCGCTGACATCAAGCGTGGTGTGGAAAGTGTGGAGGTCGCGGTTGTTGACGCCGATCAATCGCGTTTCCAGCGGGAGCGCCCGTTTCAACTCGGCCTCGTTATGCACCTCGACCAGCACATCCATTTTCAGATCGTGCGCGGCCTTGTTGAGCGCGCTCGCCATTTGATCGTCCACCGCCGCCATGATGATGAGAATGGCGTCGGCGCCCCAGGCGCGGGCCTCATAGACCTGATAGGGGTCGAACATGAAATCCTTGCGCAACACAGGCAGATGTGTGGCGTTGCGCGCGATTGCGAGATTTTCGGGACTGCCCTGAAATGACGGCGCGTCGGTCAGGACCGACAGGCAGGCTGCGCCGCCTTTCTCATAGGCTGTGGCAAGTTTTTGCGGATTGAAATCGGCGCGGATGAGGCCCTTCGAAGGACTTGCCTTCTTGATTTCCGCGATCAGCGCATATTGGCCGGCGGCGAGTTTGTTTTCGATGGCCTGGATGAAGCCGCGCGGCGGCGTCTGTTCAGCAATCTTTCGTTCAAGCGCATGAATCGGCATGCGCACTTTTGCTTCGGAAATTTCCTTGCGCTTGTAGGCCTCGATCTGCGTGAGAATGTCGGCCATGCCATCAACCCCGGTTTGAGACGTCAACAAGTTTTTGCAAGGTGCGCCGGGCCCTGCCGGTTTCAAGCGCTTCGCGCGCCAGCGCCGCGCCCGCCTTGAGATTGGCGGCCTTGCCGGCAACCAGCAGGGCGGCTGCGGCGTTGAAGACAGCGATATCGCGATAGGCGGAAGGCGCGCCCGCCAGCACCGCCAGCAATGCAGCCGCATTATGCGCGGGGTCGCCGCCCCGCAGATCGGCAGGGTTGGCGCGCGCAATGCCCGCGTCCTCCGGCGCGATATCGAAAGACGTGACCGTGCCATTTTCCAGGGAAGCGACATGGGTCGGCCCGGTCGTGGTGATTTCATCAAGTCCGTCGGAGCCATGTACGAGCCAGACGCGCTCGGAGCCGAGATTGGCGAGCACATGGGCCATCGGTTCCAGCATCCCGCGCGAGAATACGCCGACAAGTTGGCGTTTGACGCCGGCAGGATTGGATAGCGGACCGAGAATATTGAAAATGGTTCGTGTGCCAAGTTCGCCGCGCACCGGCGCGACGTGGCGGGTGGCGGCGTGATGCGTCGGCGCCATCATGAAGCCGATATTGGCCTCGGCAAGACAGGCCTCAACCTCTTTGGCGCCAAGGCCGATCCGGACGCCGAGCGCGCCCAGAACATCGCTGGCGCCCGATTTTGACGAGGCCGCGCGATTGCCGTGTTTGGCGACCGGAACGCCGCAGGACGCGACAATCAACGAGGCCAGCGTCGAAACATTGTAGGAGCCGGAGCCATCGCCGCCGGTGCCGACGATATCAATGGCGTCCGCGGGCGCGCGCACGGTCAGCATCTTGCGGCGCATGGCCGAGACTGCGCCTGTGATTTCATCGATGGATTCGCCGCGTACGCGCAGCGCCATCAGGAAGGCGCCCATTTGCGCGGGCGTCACCTCGCCTTGCAGCATATCGTCAAACGCGGTCTCCGCTTCGCCGCGCGACAGGCTCGCGCCGGTCGCGACCTTGGCGAGCAGGGGTTTGAAGGCGTCCATCAAACAGTCTCCAGCCGGTGCGTCTCGTTCCAGGCGCGCGCCAGATCGAGGAAGTTTTTCAGGATGAGATGCCCGTGTTCGCTCATGATGCTTTCAGGGTGAAACTGAACGCCATGCATGGGGCGGGAAACATGCGAAAGGCCCATAATGAGACCGTCGGATGTCCAGGCCGTGGTTTTCAATTCGGCAGGCAGAGTATCGCGCCGGACGACGAGCGAATGATAGCGCGTTGCCTGAAACGGCCCATTGATTCCGTGGAAAATGGTCTCGCCGCGATGCAGAATTTCCTGCATCTTGCCGTGAATGGGCAGAGGCGCCCGGACGACCTCGCCGCCACAGGCCGCGCCAATCGCCTGATGGCCAAGGCAAACGCCCAGCAGCGGAATATCGACCGCAGCCTTGATCAGATCGAGGCAAATTCCCGCCTCATTGGGTGTGCAGGGGCCTGGTGAAAGCACAATTGCGTCGGGTTTCTGCGCGAGAACCTCGGCAACGCTGATCCGGTCGTTGCGATGGACGCTCACGTCGGCGCCCAGGGATCCGATGTAATGCACCAGATTCCAGGTAAAACTGTCGTAATTGTCGATCAACGTCACCCGTTGCATATCAACTGCTTCCCGCAAGGCGCCGCTCGCCCTCCTCATCTTTTCCATTGGTGAAGCGCTTGCGTCAAGCGCGCTGGCCTGGCGGCGATTTCCGTGGAATAGTCAGGCCGGCTCTTTTGCGCGCAGCGTCCAGTGTTGCTTGATGTTCAATCCGGCGGGGATCAGGGAAGCGATTGCGGGCGCGCCTGGCGCATCCCGTCCGGCTGGAACGGGCGTTTTCGCGGGCGCCCGCGCCCGGTTGGCCGCCGCCTTCCAGACGGAAGTGGATGAACGACGGCTGTTCTTGTGGATTCCGGTGTTTGCGGGCGCGGGCGTCGTCTTTTATTTTGGCGCGGATCGCGAACCCCAGCTTGTTTTTGCCACCGGTCTGTTCGCGCTGCTCTGCACAGCGGCTTTTGTCTCAAGGACAAAACCTGCAGCTTTCCGGACGATCGTCGCGCTTACGGCGCTTGCCGGCGGCTTTGCCAGCGGCGCATTGCGGACGCAGCGGGTCGCCGCGCCTGCGATTGATCGCATTCGCATCGTCAAAATGACCGGTTTTATCGAGGAAATCGATTATCGACGCGAGGGCGCGCGGTTCATCCTCCGCGTCGGGACAGCCGAAGGTCTTGACGCCGCCCACACGCCTTATCGCGTAAGGCTCTCGACAAAGCGGACTCCTGGCGCCGTTGCAGGCGATTTTGTGCGTCTTCAGGCGCGGTTGTTGCCGCCCGCCCGCGCGGCCTTGCCAGGGGGCTATGATTTTGCGCGCGATGCGTTTTTTGCGCGCATTAGCGCGGTCGGCAACGCGCTTGGCAAGATCGAGATTGCGCTCGCGCCGGCGCCAGCAGGCTTGGGCCTGCAATTTTACGCAGGCATCGATCGCGCCCGCAATGCGCTGGCGCTGCGGGTTGAACGCGTGATTGGCGGGCCGGCGGGCGCTGTCGGCGCCGCAATGGTGACGGGCAAGCGGGACTTTCTCGACGATCCCACGCGCGATCTCATTCGCGAGGCTGGCATTTTCCACATCATCACCATCGCCGGCGTGCAAATGACGCTGGTGGCCGGGATTTTCTATTGGGGTCTGCGGCGACTGCTCGCATTGTCACGGACGCTGGCCCTGAATTACCCGATCAAAAAATGGGCGGCGGCGCTGGCGATGGTCGGGGCTGCGGCTTACGATATTGCCACCGGCTCTCGCGTGGGCGCCGAGCGCGCCCTATTCATGACGCTGATCATGCTGGGCGCCGCGTTGTTCGGCCGGCAGGCCATCAGTATGCGAAATCTGGCTTTCGCGGCGCTGTTTGTTGAAATCTACGAACCCGAGGCCATACTGGGCGCGAGTTTCCAGCTTTCGTTTGCGGCTGTGGCTGGCCTGATTGCGGCGTTTGAAGCGCGCCTGGCCGCGCGAACGGAGCTGGCCGCTCGCGATGAATTTCCGCTCCGCGAAATGCGCGTCGACCGGCGCGACGCCCTGTTGCGATGGCTCGACCGCATGCGTCATGGACCCGCCTCGACGCTCTTTGCCACGGCTTGCGCGACGGCGGCGACGGCGTCTTTCATGGCCTATAACTTCCATGAGCTGAGTCCCTATGTGCTGATCGGCAATCCCCTGACGCTTGCCATCATCGAGCTCTTTGCGGTTCCCTGCGCGCTGCTCGGGTCCGCGCTCGCATTGCTGGGTCTGGATGCGCTGATCTGGCACTGGCTCGGGCTCGGGATCAATTTTGTCCTGTGGGCGGCCTCGCTGATCGCGGCTTTGCCGGCGGCCACCGTCCATCTGCACGAATTTGCGCCGGGGGCGATTGTGTTTCTGTCGCTCGGCCTGTTGAGCGGCGTCTTATGGCGAAGCTGGCCGCTTCGCGCGACGGCGGCGCCTCTGCTCGCTGCGGGCTTGCTGGGCGCCGCCAGCGGGCCAGCCTACGATCTGGCGATTGCGGCGACAGGCGACGCGGTCGCCGTGCGGGCCGAAGATGGCGCGCTCGCGGTGATGGGGCGCAAACCCAGCCCCTTTGTTGTCGAGCAATGGCTGCGCGGGGACGGCGACGGCCGCAAGGCCGATGACGCTATTGCAGCCGTTTCGGGCGTGCGCGCGAGCCCGGCCGGCGATCATTTCGTGCCGCTCGATGCAAGCGCCCCGCGGCCGCGTTGCGACGCCATCGGATGCGTGGCGTTTCTGGCCGATGGCCGCAAAGTCGCGCTTGTGCTCGACGCCGCCGCCTTTGCCGAGGACTGCTCGCGCGCCGAAATCGTCATTTCGCCCTTGACAGCGCCCGCAGGCTGCAACGCCGAGCGCGTCTACGATCGCGCAGCGCTGGAAGCGCGGGGCGCGATGCAGGTGCATTTCGATCTTGACCGGATTGACGAGCGTACGGCGCGTTCTGCGGACGAGGATCGCCCCTGGTCGCCGGCGCCGCGTGCGCAACCAGCGATCAAGCCGCGTATGGGGCAGGGCGATGAGCTTGCCGACGAGCCGGAGGCGGGAGAGGCCGCGCCATTCCGCTGAGGAGGGAAAGCAAAAGCATCCCTTCCCATATTGGCGGTTTTTCCGGTTGCAAGATCGTCCAAAAGTCAGGCAGGGCTATAAGGCGCCCATGGACAAGCAGGCGATCCTCGACCGGCTCAGGCAGAACGAAAGCGCCCTACGAGAGCGCCGGGTGATTCATGCCGCCTTGTTCGGTTCCATCGCCCGTGGCGAGCAAAATGCGGAGAGCGACATCGACATTCTCGTCGATCTCGATCCGGCCATGGTCGTGTCAATTTTCGACTATGCGGGCGTGAAACGCTACGTTAGCAGCTTGTTTCCCGGATCGGTTGACGTGCTCGACCGGGAGGCTTTGAAGCCGCGCATCGCTCCAACAGCGACTGCCGATGCCATCGATGCTTTCTAAATCTGGACGCAGCAGCAACGTCAGCATGGAGTCGATGTCGAGGGCGACGTAGGGAATTTTAGTCAAAGAGAGGCATGTCGGGAGCTTTGGGGCGTGCCGCTCGCCTTTTTGGTAACATAAGACCATTCTCACGCACAAACTCAAGCGCCTCCGTGATGAGTGTCAATCGGTCTGCGAGACGCTTCTCCGACCATAGTTCCAAAGATTCGAGAGAGTATTGGCGTACTTCGCGCACTTTTGTTACGGGGTCCGCACTGACATCGACATATTCGATATCGGTCTTCTGCCCATAAAATTCGGTATCGAGAAGAAACCGTTTGTGGATGGTTGCTACCATGCAGAGTTGATCATACGTGAGATAAAACTCCTTACGCGGCTGCAAAAAATATAATTTTAAAACCCGGTTCTCGACGAAGAAAAATGGGATTCGATATCCGGATAACAAATCGCGCCCGAATGCGAATTGTCGTCGAGGTAAATCAAATACCTGCGTGCGTCGACCAAACGAAAGTGGGGCTGCTAAGCGCACAACATCTGAATTCGATTTCAATCCTTGCTTCGTCTTTTCTTGTACACAACCAGCTAAAAGCTGTTCGAGGTTGTGAAGGCCTTTGTATGCCGCCTTCACTGAACGAGTGCCGGCTAGATAATTGAAGTGAGCGCCGTCAGTCGAATAGTATGCGATGAAAAATGATATTAATTCATCACGCGTTCCGCCGCGCGCTCTCGCAAGGTCCGGAACTGGAGGGATAGGCAAATTTGTCATGCTGATCCTGCACCTTTCTTTTGTTCGCGCCCAACACTTCCCTCCCGGAACCATTTCATTATTATATCATTAGGAATGATCATCCCTGGTACTGCTCGCTTTTCAGCCTCACTCCAAACTAACTCCCATGGAGACCCCTTTTCGTGAGTCAAGTCCGATAGTCTGAACGGATGAAACTCGGAATAATAATCGAAGATATTTTCTAGGAACCGGCAAAGTTCATTATCAAAATTATGTGGAGTGTCGCGAAACTCGCACGCTACAGAGTCGAAAGATTGAAGACGCTTTTCGATGGGCTTTGAACCCATTGCTTTGATTTGTTCATAAACGACCCGATTTACAGGGCCATATTGCCATGCCTCAAACGGTTGAGCTACCAGCGGCTTTTCATGTTTTGCTAAATGCCACGCGTGAGCGAAATACAGAACTTTCAACAATGTCATAGCTGTGATCGGACGCCGTTCCTTAGAGGCGCGATCTAGGAAAAAATTGGCTACGGCACGTGCATCATACATCGCCTACATATACCCCATTCAAGGACAAATCACGAACGAATTCAATCTTTGCCAGAGATATAAACAGAAAAATACGTGGGGCGGCCTCGGCGGCTAACATTCAAAGACGCCAGCCATGATTGATGGCGTCCCGCATAACTTCGCGTGGGCATGCGTTCGAGAAACGAACACGCTGGCGATTTCGACCTTCGGCGCCGGTCCCTCGCGAGGAATTCCCGTGCGAATTTTCGAGGATCGATTTCCCAGTTTGCGAATTACGCGAAAAAGCAGCAGATTGGCAGTCATGCGGCGCACGCGCACACAACGCTTCCATTGTGCCTGCGACGTTGTCGGATGACATTTGTCCCGGATTCGTGACCAATTTCGGCGCCGAAGGGTTCTGCTCCCTCCCAACTCCCGCATGGCTTAAATTGTCGGCGCGCGTTATATTCGAACCCATATTCCTTGGCGCCCGCCACGCGGGACGCCAACACGTTTCACACACAGGCGGATGAATGAACGATCAACCAAAGCAGGCGCATTGCGGATTTGTCGCGCTTGTCGGCGCGCCCAACGCCGGCAAATCGACGCTGATCAATGCTTTGGTTGGCGCCAAAGTGTCGATTGTGTCGCGAAAATCGCAGACCACGCGCACATTGGTGCGCGGCATCGCGCTGGTGCAGGAAACCCAGATCATTTTTGTCGATACGCCCGGCATTTTTGCGCCGAGACGCAGGCTGGATCGCGCTATGGTGACCAGCGCCTGGGGCGGGGCGGGCGATGCTGACATGATTGGCCTGCTGATCGATGCACGCCGGGGCGTTAGCGACGAGGTCGAGGCGATTATCGAAAAACTGAAGGCGCTAAAACAGAAGCGCGCGCTGATCATCAACAAGATCGATCTGGTCGAAAAGGAAAAGCTGCTGGAACTGGCCGAAGCGCTGAACAAGCTCGGCGTGTTTGAGCAGACGTTCATGGTGTCCGCCCTGCGCAGTCACGGGCTCGATCGCCTGCTGTCGTCGCTGGCGGGCAATATGCCGCCGGGGCCGTGGCTTTATCCCGAAGATCAGGTGATGGACGCGCCACTGCGCTCGCTCGCCGCCGAGATCACGCGCGAGAAAATTCTCGAACGCCTGCATGATGAATTGCCCTATGATATCACGGTTGAAACCGACCAGTGGAAGGTGCTGCCCGATGGCTCCGCGCGTATCGAACAGACAATCTTTGTGGCCCGTGAAAGCCAGAAGAAAATTGTCATTGGCGAGGCCGGGCGTATGCTGAAATCCATCGGCGCGTCCTCGCGCAAGGATATTGCGGAGGCTGCCGAAACCAAGGCGCATCTGTTCCTGTTTGTGAAAGTGCGCGAGAACTGGGCGGACGATCCCGAGCGCTACCGCGCGATGGGTCTCGAGTTTCCGCGCGAATAGTTTCAAATGTAGAGGAGGAAGGCATGGCGTCAGCGCCGCTGAGCACGCACAAACGCATCACGGTCTATCGCTATCTGACGGGCGTGGATGATTCCAGTTTCTGCCACCGCGTTTCCGAGGCCCTCAGCAAGGGCTGGCTGCTCTACGGTTCGCCGACGCTGACATTCGACAGCGTGAAGGGCCGCGTGATCTGCGGGCAGGCGATCACCAAGGATGTCGACGATATCGAGTACAGCGCGGAGTTGAAGCTGGGGGAGCTCTGAGGCTCCAGAACATTGCCTATTCGGGGAAACGCTGCAATTCGTCCTCTCCGACAGGCGGGGGCACGCGCGCGACATTCATCGTCATCGCCAGCAGCGAGTAATAGCCGCAGATGCCCGCGAGGTCGACGCAGCCCTGTTCGCCAAACAATTTCAGCGCGCGGGCATAGGTTGTGTCGGACACGCGCCGCGTGCGCAGGAGTTCATTCACAAAATCCCACACCAGCGCTTCATCTTCGGCCAGACGATCGGGTCTGCGCCCCTCTGCGATGGCGTCAATGGTTGCTTCCGATACGCCCGCTTTCAGCGCGTTGGGGCGATGCGCCCCCCACTCATAGTCTTGCGTCCATTCCCGCGCGATCATCAGAATGGCGAGCTCGCTCAAACGCCCCGACAGCGAACAGCGGTAGCGCAAATATTCGCCCATGCGTTGCGCATGGGTCAGCAATTCAGGACTGCGGATCAAGACATGCCACGGGCCGGAAAACCCGACGTTGCGGGTGGCCCTGAAATCGGCGAGCGCGTCCGTCTGGGCCTGCGTATAGGCCTCTTCGGGGATGGGCGGCAGACGCGGGGGTGCGGCAGTCATACGTCCTCCAGCTATTCAGGCGCGTCCTCGATGGGGTCGTATTGTTTGGCGTCCCATCCGAGGAGTTCAAAGGTCTTTTTCATATGTGGCGGCAGCGGCGCCGTCACATCCACCATGCCGCCTTTGGGATGCGGCAACACGAGGCGGCGCGCGACCAGATGCAATTTGCGTTCGATATCGGAGGGGATCGCGCGTAGCGGGTCAGTGCGGCGCGGGTCCTTTTCGGCGCGCTCGCCCATATATTTGGGGTCGCCGATAATGGGATGCCCGATGGCCTCGGCATGGGCGCGCAATTGATGCGTGCGCCCGGTGACCGGTTTCATCGACAGCCAGGCGAGGCGCGGGGCGAGTTTGTCGACCACCGCATAAAACGTCACGGAATGCCGCGCATCGACTTCGCCGTGTTTGGCCACGCGCATTTTTTCGGGGTCTTTGCGCTCGTTCGGTTTCCGCTCGCTTCTTTCATCGCCCATTCCCGTTCCCTTGGCGAGAAACAGCGAGATGCGCCCCTGAAGCGGATGCGGCACGCCCTCGACAACGCTCCAGTAAATCTTGCGCGCCTGCCGCGACCGAAAAATTTCGCCAAGATCCGCCGCGATCTTCCGGGTTTTGGCGATCAGCAGAACGCCTGACGTATCGCGGTCGAGCCGGTGGACGAGGCGCGGGCGGTCGCCGTCCGGCCCCGCCATGGAGTCCAGCATTCCGTCGATATGCCGTTTTGTCCCCGAGCCCCCCTGCACGGCTAGGCCGTAGGGTTTGTTGAGCGCGAGCAACCATTTGTCTTCGAACAAAATCATGTCGCGCAGCGCTCGCGCGTCGTCCTGGGAGGGCGGCGCGCGCAGCACGGTCGGCGCGGCTATGGTCTTTTGTTGCAAAGGGGGCACGCGCACGGTCTGCGCGCTGGCAAGGCGGGTCGAGGCCTCCACACGCTTGCCATCGACGCGCACCTGACCGGTGCGGGTCAATTTGTTGAGATGCGACAGGCCGACATCGGGAAACCTGCGCTTGAACCAGCGGTCAAGCCGCATCCCGTCTTCGTCCTCGGTGACGGCGGCGCTCTGGACGCCCGCGCCCGCCGGCGCCTTGCCAATGTCGCTCATGTAATCGCCCGCATCAGGGAAAGCCCGCCCACAAGCCCCCCGATGGCAAGGACCACCGATCCAATAACATATGCCGCCGCAGCCCCTGTTGATCCCCGCTCCCACAACAGCACCGCATCGAGCGAAAAGGCGGAAAAGGTGGTGAACCCGCCCAGAATGCCGGTCATCGCGAAGAGCCGGGCGTTGACGCTCCAGGGTTCGCTGGCCTTGAAGGCGAAATACCCCGCCATCACGCCCATGATTATCGAGCCCAGCACATTGATGATCAGCGTGCCCCAGGGAAATTCCAGCCCGCAATAGCGCGCGCAGGTCATGTTGACGCCATGGCGCAACATGCCCCCTAAACCTGCTCCGAAAAAGACGATGAGAAATGCATTCATAGGCGCGGTATAGCGGAGGCGAGGGCTGAGGTCACGCGGGAAGGAGGGCTCTCAGGGCAATCGAGTTAAGGACAATGCTCCTCTTCCTCATCCTGAGGTGCGCCTGAAAATCCCGTCTCGAAGAATGGAAAGCGACGATTGGCAGGTTAATCTGGCCACGTGAGGTTTTCCTCGTCCTTCGAGACGGCTGCTTCGCCGCCTCCTCAGGATGAGGATATCCTTTACCCGATTGCCCGCAGGGTGGACGAAAGGAAAGAGAACCAATCGCCGACCTCTCATGTTCCGATGGCGTATCGCCTGCGGCGATTTACAAATGCGCTACGGCGCCGTGAATGCTGATCGAGCTTTGGCGAACATGGCGGAGGACAAGAGCTTTCGAAAGGTTTCGTCGCTCGATGACGCTTAACGGATTGGCATTCGCACCAGCGCTTGGCTGGAAGCCTTTATCAGCCCTGGCTATTTTTAATTGCGCTCACGCCTATCTCCAAGCTGCAACCCCGAGCAACGGCGCGGGTTCGCGCTTTAGCAGGCCACGCAGGTAATGGTAGCGCCGTTCGAACGCGAGAAAGGCTGCGTAGCCGCCAACATAGGACATGACCATCAAAGCTGCCCAGATCGCGAAAATTGCGCTTGGGTTTGGCTCAAAATGGCTCCAGCCGCCAATGAGCGATGTGAAGAAATGGATCACAGGGTAGTGAATGAGGTAGAGGCTGAAAGAAAAGGCGGAGAGATTGCCGGCGCATTTTGCCACAAGCGAGCTTTCTATGCCTTCGCGTCCGTGAAAACTTGCTATCAGAAGGGCCGTGCTGAAGGCAATGCCGAGATAAAGGCCGTAGCCCACAGTACGGATGTCGGAAAAGCCCAATTTTGTGGCCGCTAGAAAGATGGCGAGCAGACTGGCTGGGATCAATGGGTTCAACCGTGGCGGTTTCCAGGCGCTTAGCCCTACGAGCCAAAACACACAATATTTGAGCAACGCTGTCGGCAACACGGCGAGAGCGGATACGAAGAACAGCACAGCGGCAATTCTAGACGATTTCGAGCGGCCGCAGAAAGCAAGCAGCGCGATTGGAAACAAAATGTAGCACCAAAGTTCATAGGAGAGACTCCAGAGCGCGGCATTGCTGCCAAAAACCGGCACAAGCAAGCCCTGCAGGCCGGACAAGTTTCCAAAGAAGGCGGCGAGTGAAATGCTTTTCCAGGCCGCACCTGAGTCGAAGCCCGCAGTTGGACCAATCCAACCTGAGATACAATCCAGCATGCCGCCTATCAGCAGGGCTGGCGCTAATACAGTGTAAATGCGGGTAACTCGATCGATGCAATATGATGAAATCGATCTGTCTCGCCAACAAAACGATTCAATCGATTTGGCGCCGACAAGAAAGCCGCTCAAAGCGAAAAACACCACAACTGCCTGATGGCCAAATTCGGTAAAGAATGCAAACCGCCGGATCGACGAGTGCGGGTCTCCTTCAGCCGTCAAGGCATAGATGAGGCAGTGGTTGGCGACAACTGCAAAAGCGCTGCCCGCTCTGAGCGCATCCAGCACGACACGCTGGTTTGCTGCAATTCGAAAGTTCGCCACATAGCCTCCAATTTAGCCGGCGCTATTAGCAAATTCAGCGCCACACGAATCAGCAGATCGGCGCGCCTGCAAACGCTACTCGATAGCTTGAAGCCGTCAAGGGTTACTGTGGAGCTTGCTTGGGGCTGACCATTGCAATGTAAGTTCGATCAAACATTGATGAGAGCGCGCATTCCTTTCGAGAGAGTCCAGAGGAAGAAAATTGCGACTCCCTGCGTGCGGCATGCACCAAATCAGGCACAGACACAGCAAACGCGCGACGTTGTGCATACCTTTTTCAATATCAAGCGGAGGTCAGCTTGTGTCTCCCATTCGCGCATAGCGGAATAGCGCGCCCGCCGCGCGACGAGTCCTTGACGTCCGCTGCCGGGGGCATCGCGTCGATTTCCGGGGGCGAGATTTCAACACACAACCAGGCCGAAGGCCCAATTCTCAAGCGCAGCAAATAATCCCTATCAAACAGGCCTCAATTGCGATTTTCATCAATCTTCACGCCCAATAATCCAACATGTTTCCATTCAGGGCGTCTCGGGCGACACGTCTTCTTCGTTGGCGACCTACGCCGCCTCAACCCGCAGCGTGACGCTGGCCTCAATGCTGGCGACGCGCACTCTTGCGCCTTTGGGCAAGTCCGGCCCGACCACGCGCCAGAGCGAATCCTTGACACGGGCGCGGCCCGCGCCGTTTTCGATGGGTTCTTCCAGCACCAGCACCTCGCCAATCAATTGATCTGCGCGCCGGTTGAGATTGGGGCGGTCGCTGGCGATGTCGCGCGACCCGTAAAAGAATCGCCCGATCGCTACGCAAACGATCGCGCAGAGGGCGAAGACCAGCAGCGCAACAGGGCCCGAGAACGACACTGCGAAGCTGATCAAGCCTGTAACAATGGCGGCAAGGCCGATCCACAGCAAAAACATGCCGGGCGCGAGCGCTTCGGCGGCGCAGGTCAGAACGCCGGCGGCCAGCCATATCCAGGGCGCAACGTCATGTGTCAAAGCGCATTCCTCCGGGTTCAGGCTAAAGGCGGCGCGCCTGTTGTGGGGACAGACCCGGCGGGCCGGACATTACGCTGCTGATCGGCAAGACGCGACTCGTTTGTCGCCGAGCGCGCGAGTTCGGCGATGCCGCCAAGCGTGCCGGCAATTCCGGCCATATCCATCGGCATGATAAACGTCTTCTGATTGGGCGAATGCGCCAGCGCATCGATGGCGCGAACATATTTTTCGGCGACGAAATAATTCAGCGCGGCGATGTCGCCCTTGGCGATCGCGTCGGACACCATTTGTGTCGCAGTCGCTTCGGCCTGCGCCGAACGCTCGCGCGCCTCGGCGTCGCGAAAGGCGGCTTCCTTGCGTCCCTCCGCGTCGAGCACAACGGCTTGTTTGCGACCTTCAGCGCGCAGAATTTCAGCCTGCCGCTGGCCTTCGGCTTCAAGAACCGCCGCCCGTTTCTCGCGTTCGGCTTTCATTTGCCGCGCCATGGAATCGATCAG
>CAIZEI010000078.1 GCA_903931945.1 uncultured Hyphomicrobiales bacterium
ATCGGCCAGAGACAAACACAGCATAAGGCTCCGCAGAAAACTCGCGGGATGGGACCCAAGCTACATCATCGCCCTGCTCGAAGGCGATCGCCGTTAATTTGGATTCGGAGCCCTGCGCCGGAGTGTCGGTAGCACACGATATGACCGTTTTAGGTAGCACACGATATGTCCGGTTTAGGGAGCACACGATATGTCCGGCTGCATCCCGCCGGATCCGGCTTGCGGCCAATCCCTCGCGACTTCAGGCGAAATGCGAGCTACGATGCGCGCCTGATTGAACAACGGACATGGGATCGATGCGCTGTCTGGGAGCCCTTTTATCGATCGCGCTGCTGGGCGCCACGGTCGCGCATGCCGATGACGCCGAGGATTTCACCCGCAATAAAGTATTGACCCTGACTGTCGGTTTCAATCCCGGCGGCGCCTACGATGTTTACGCGCGGCTGTTTGCGCGGCATTTTCCGCGATTTCTGGCGCCAGGACTGAGCGTTGGCGCGCCCACTGTCATTGTGCGCAACATGCCCGGAGCGGGCAGCGTGATCGCGGCCAATTACCTCTACAATCGCGCGCCCGCCGATGGCTCCGAGTTTGGCCTTGTTGCGGGCGACGCCGCGCTGGCGCCCTTGTTCGGCGGAACGTCGGCGCAATTCGATGCGTAGAAATTTGTCTGGCTTGGCAGCGCGAATCGCGAAGCCGGAGCCTGCTTTGCATGGCATGGCGCCAGCGCCGCCAGCGCAAGCGATCTGCTTGAACGCGGCATGGTGACGGGAACAGCGGGAACGTCGAGCCTGCTTGTGCCGACGCTGCTGAACGCAGCGGCGGGGACGCATCTCAAACTCGTGCGCGGCTATGCCGGAACCTCGGCGCTGATGGCCGCCATTGAACGCGGCGAAGTGGAGGGCATGTGCGGAGTCGTGCTGGCGGCGCTGCAGACCGAGCATCCCGACTGGCTGGAGAAAGGCCTGATCAAGCCCCTGCTGCAAATCGGGCTGGAGCCCTGGCCGGGCTTTGCCGGAGTCCCTTTGGTGACCGATTTCGTCCATCGCGCCGAAGACATCGAATTACTGCGTCTGCTGATCGGCTGGACGATCATGGGACGCCCGTTTCTCGCGCCGCCGCGCACGCCTGCCGCGCGTGCGCTCGCCTTGCAAAAGGCCTTTGCCGACATGATCGTCGACCCTGCGTTTCTCGCCGACGCTGTAAAAATGCGGGTTGAAATCGCCCCGATCGGACCCGCTGACATCGCGGGGTTTTTACAAAAAGCCTATGCCGCGCCTGCAGACGTGATCCAGCGGGCGAAAGCCATTCTGGGGGCGAGCCAGTAATCGGGCTTGCATTCCCACGCCATCCGTGGCGCCATCCGTCAAACGATACGGGAGGGCCGGGATGGACTGCAAGGCAATCGCCACAACAGGCCTGGTTTTGTTCGGCCTTGCGGGGCCAGCGTGCGCCGATCCGGTCGAGGATTTCTATCGCGGCAAGACCATCCGTTTTCTGGTCGGTTATGGGCCTGGCACGGGTTACGATGTCTATATGCGCGTCGTGCAGCGCCATATCGGCAATCACATTCCCGGCAGGCCCAATGTCATCCCCGAGAATGTGCCCGGCGCCGGCGGCCTTGTCATGGCCAACACGCTCTATAACGTTGTGCCGCGAGACGGGACGGCGATCGGTCTGCCCTCGCGCAATCTCGTCACCGAGCCGTTGTATGGCAATGACGCCGCCAAATTCGACGCGCTTAAGTTCGGCTGGATCGGCTCTGTGTCGAGCGATGTCGCCACCTGTCTTGGCTGGCGCCAATCCGGCGTCAATACGCTCGCCGATGTCACCTCGCGCGACGTGCGGATCGGCGGCAATGGGCCGCAGACCGATTCAGCCATCATGCCGCGCGTGCTTAACGCGCTCATCGGCACGCGCTTTAAAACCTACAATGGATATCCCGACAGCGGCGCGGTTGGCGTCGCCATGGAACAGGGCGAGGTCGACGGCTACTGCGGCTTTACGCTGGGCTCCGTGCGCTCGGCGAGGCCGCAATGGCTGGAACAAAATCTCGTTTCCGTGGTTCTGCAAATGGGACCGGAGAAACACCCCGACCTGAAGGATACGCCCAATGCGCTGGATCTCATCAGGGACGACGCTGGAAAGCAGGCGTTTATGCTGGTGTTCGGGCTCGGCAAGATGGGCCGGCCCATCGCCACGCCGCCAGGCGTGCCCGCCGAGCGATTGGCGGCGCTGCGCAAGGCCTTTGATGAAACGCTTGCCGATCCTGACTTTCTGACAGATGTAAAAACATCCCGCCTCGACTTTGACGGCCCGGCCAACGGGGCTGCCGTCGAGGCGCTGGTGCGCAATATCTACGCCACGCCCAAAGCCGTGGTCGAGCGGGTGACCGACATCCGCAATGCGCTGGATTGAAGGCCAAAGCCGCCAACCTTCATATCGGCAGATTGAACACCCGGCTTGGCTCCAGCGCGCCTTCGACGACCGGGCCGAACGCCACCAGGACGCCGCCACAGGCTGCATAGATGACGCCGCCGGAAGGCGCATCGCGCCCGCGCAGGATCAAAGGCTGGCCACGTCGCAAGCGGGAGGCTGCATCGCGGTCCACGACCACACAGGGCACTTCGGCGAGACCGGCTTCAACATCGCGCATGAACGGCCTGATATCGGCGGCTTCCGCCTCGATCTCCGCCATCGGGATGGCGTCGATCTCGGTGAACGGTCCGACGCGCGTGCGGCGCAGCGCCGTCACATGTCCATAGCAACCGAGCGTGCGCCCGAGATCGCGGGCGATCGCGCGCACATAGGTGCCCTTGCCGCACTGGGCTTCGAGCACCGCCTGCTCGTCAGTCGCGGACACAACAACAAGCGAATGAATGGTGACCGGACGCTGGGGCAAATCGACGATTTCGCCGTCTCGCGCCAGATCATAGGCGCGCTCGCCATTGACCTTGATGGCCGAATAGGACGGCGGCTGCTGCATGATTTCACCGATGAAATGAGGCAAAACAGCATTCAGCGCGTCGCGCTGCGGGCGCAGTTCGGAGGTCTTCGTTACGACGCCGTCGGCATCGTCAGAATCCGTCTCGACGCCCCATTTGACCGTGAAGCGATAGGCTTTTTCGCCATCCTGCACGAAGGGGACGGTTTTGGTCGCCTCGCCAAACGCAATCGGCAAAATGCCCGAGGCGAGCGGGTCGAGCGTGCCGGCGTGACCTGCCTTTTTAGCGTTGAAAATGCGTTTGAGTCGCGAGACGGCGTGTGTGGATGTCATGCCCACAGGCTTGTCGAGCACGACCCAGCCATTAACCTCGATACGATTGGAGCGGGGAGCGTTCAAGGCGGATCACTTCTTGTCAGAGGCTTGCTGAAACAGCGCGCCTACGCGCAAGTGACACCCCTCGGGCATCGCGCCGAGGCGGCCCGTTTTCGACCAGGCGTTTTGCGCCATCAGCATGGCGACAATATTGCCCGCCTGCAGCAGGCTGTCATTGTGCGGGCCATAGTCCTCGCCCATCGATTTTTGCAACAAGGGATCGATGGCGCCCAAAGGCGGCAAGCCATGCGTCGCAGCATTGATAGCGGCGGCTCTGGCCGCGTCTGAAAAGATCAGGGCCTGCATCTTTTTGCCAAGCTTTGAATCGAGCGCCATGGCTCGCTTTTTCAGGGGCACGCCGATCCAGTCGATCAAGGCCGTGATATCGACGGCGTCATGCGTGTCGCGCGTGCAGGCGTTGTCATAGACCTGACGCAGCTGTTCGGCTGGCAGGGCGCGTAATTTTTCCTCAGTCCACATGATGGGATATCCTTGTTGTTATCCCGGATTGCGGGAGGGTTGGCCGCTGTAAGCGGCTGCGTCTGCGAATGAAAGAGC
The DNA here is from genome assembly GCA_903931945.1 of uncultured Hyphomicrobiales bacterium. Lineage (GTDB taxonomy): Bacteria > Pseudomonadota > Alphaproteobacteria > Rhizobiales > Beijerinckiaceae > Terripilifer. The sequence goes on from CAIZEI010000078.1 coordinate 3,875, forward strand.
GGACCAGCCCCTTGCGGAGCGGGCCCGATGAACTGGCCTTGCAGCCTTTCACGTTTTGTCAGGTCAGGAAAGCGCCTTGCAAAGGCTGCGGTCAGGCTTCCCCCGTCTGTTCCCCGTCATCGCTGGAAGCGGGAGGCAGGGACTCAAGATCGCGACGAACTTTTTCAGACCGAAGCAGAGCGTCAATGCGCGCAGAGTTGTCGAAGGCGTCATCGATCTTGAACCGGATTTCCGGCGCGAATTTGAGATTGACCTTGCGGGCGATCTCACCCCGCATGAATTTCTTGTGGCGGTCGAGCGCCTCGATCACGGCGTCAATATCCTTGCCGCCAAGCGGCATGATGAAAATGGTCGCCAGTTTCAGGTCAGGCGACATGCTGACTTTCGGCGCAGTGACTACATGCTTATCCAGCACGGGATCGACGACCTCGTGACGGGACAGAAGATCGGAAACGCAATGGCGGACAAGTTCAGCGACGCGCAACATGCGCTGGGAAGGCTCGCCGCCGGAATGATGGGAACGTGACATGGGGTGATCTCGACGCCTGCTGCTTCTCCACGCGAAATGGCGTGGAGGAGCCTGATTGTCCCGCGGTGGTTATTGCGAATGGTCTACAGCGACCGCGCGATGCTCTCCACGCGGTAGCATTCGATCACGTCGCCTGCCCGCATATCCTGGTAGTTTTCGAAGGCCATGCCGCATTCCTGACCGGCAACGACATCCTTGACCTCGTCCTTGAAGCGTTTGAGCGTCGACAGCTTGCCTTCATGAATGACAACCTTGTCGCGGATAAGGCGCACATTGGCCCCACGCTCGACATGACCGTCGGTGACGCGACAACCTGCGACCTTGCCGACCTTGGTGATGTTGAACACCTCGAGAATTTCGGCGTTGCCGAGCATCTGTTCGCGCAGCAATGGCGAAAGCAGGCCGGACATCGCTGCTTTCACATCGTCCACGAGATTGTAGATGATGTTGTAATAACGGATTTCCACGCCCGAGCGATCGGCCGCTTCGGCTGCCTCCTTGAAAGCGCGCACGTTGAAACCGATGACAGCGGCGTTCGAGGCCGCGGCCAGCGATATATCGGATTCGCTGATGCCGCCAACGCCCGCATGGACGATGCGCGCAGCGACTTCGTCGGTGTTGAGCTTTTCGAGCGTGGCGATGATCGCTTCGACCGAACCCTGCACGTCGCCCTTGATAACAAGCGGGAATTCCTTACGGCCAGCCGTCTTGAGCTGGCTCATCATATCAACGAGCGAGCCACGCGCCTGACCGCCGCCGCGCACTGCGGCGTTCTCGCGTTTCAGACTGTCGCGATATTCGGTAATTTCGCGCGCCCGCGCTTCCGATTCGACGACGACCACGCGGTCGCCTGCCTCCGGCGCGCCGCCAAAGCCGAGCACTTCAACGGGGGTTGACGGCGGGGCGTCAAGAACGTTTTCGCCCTTGTCGTCGAGCAGGGCGCGCACGCGGCCCCACTGCGAACCCGCCACAATGATATCGCCGACATCAAGCGTGCCGCGCGCCACAAGAACTGTGGCCACGGGCCCGCGTCCACGATCGAGCCGCGCTTCGATGACCGCGCCTTCAGCGGGACGATCGGGATTGGCCTTCAGGTCGAGCAATTCGGCTTGCAGCGTGATGGCTTCCAGCAATTTGTCGAGATTGATCCGCTTGGTCGCCGACACCTCGACTTCCAGAACGTCGCCGCCCATGCTTTCGACCTGCACATTATATTGCAGGAGTTCGGAGCGCACGCGCTCGGGCTTGGCGTCCGGCTTGTCGATTTTGTTGATTGCGACAATGATCGGCGCATTGGCGGCGCGCGCATGATTGATCGCCTCAATGGTCTGCGGCATGACGCCATCGTCAGCAGCGACCACGAGAACCACAATGTCGGTCACCTTCGCGCCGCGCGCGCGCATCGCGGTAAAGGCGGCGTGGCCCGGCGTATCGATGAAAGTGATCAACCCGCCCAGCGGCGAGGTCGCCTGATAGGCGCCGATATGCTGGGTAATGCCGCCCGCTTCGCCCGAAACGACATTGGCGGAACGGATGGCGTCCAGCAGCGAGGTCTTGCCGTGATCGACATGGCCCATGATGGTGACAACAGGCGGGCGCGCCTCCAGATGCTCATCGGCGTCAGCGGCTCCGAACAGGCCCTCTTCAACGTCGGACGCGGCGACGCGCTTGACCGTATGACCCATCTCCTCGGCGATCAGTTGCGCCGTATCGGCGTCGATCGCATCGGTGATCTTGAGCATCTGCCCCTGCTTCATGAGGATCTTGATGACATCCACAGCCCGCTCTGACATTCGATTGGCGAGTTCCTGGATGGTGATCGACTCTGGCAGAACAACTTCGCGCGCCAGCTTCTCCTTTTGCTGATTGGCGCCGCGACCGGTCAGGCGCTGCATACGCCGACGGAAGGACGCCACAGAACGCGTGCGCTCTTCCTCGGTTTCGCCGGTCGCGCTGGTGACGGTCAGGCGTCCGCGATGTTTCTGTTCGCCGCCGCGCGCAGGGCGGGCGGGCATGACAACCTTGGTTGGCAAACCGGGGCGGCGGATGATGCGTTTGGCGTCGTCTTCTGCTGTCTGGGCGGCGCGGACGGGCGCTGCCGGCTGCGCTGTTCTGGCGCCTGCTGCTGGAGCAGGCGTTGCGGCCGCAGTTGGCGCAGAAGCATGTTCCGGAGCAGTTCCTGAAGGCGGACGGCGCACGACGGAGGGCGCCTGGCCAGGCTCGCCGCCGGCAAGGCGCCGGGCGGCTTCGGTCTCGGACCGGCGCTTGGCTTCGGATTCATGCGCGCGACGGGCGTCTTCCTCGCGTTTGCGGGCTTCGGCGGCGTCGCGCTCGGCTTTTTCGCGCTCTTCACGCTCGGCGCGGACCTTGGCGTCAGCCAGCGCAATGCGGCGTTCCTCTTCCTCACGTTCGCGGGCGCTCGCCAGCGCCCGGTCGCGGGCGCTGCGCTGGGCCTCTGTCAGCGTTGGCAGAACAACGCCGGTGGGCCTGCGGGGCGGCGCGCCGGTGGGAGCGACGGTTGGCCCCCTTGGCGCAACAGGCGCCTGTGGCGCAGCCGGCGCGGGCGCCGGGGCTCTGGCTATGACAACAGGCTGCGACGCGGAGGGCGCATCGCCGGGCCGCGAAATGTGGCGCTTGACCTTCTCGACCACGACCGTTTTGCTGCGGCCATGGGTAAAGCTCTGCTTCACGACGCCCGCGCCCACTGACGCCTTCAGGGTCAGTGTTTTGGTCGGAGCCGCGCTCGCATTCTCGCCGGTATTTTTCGTTTCACTCATTCGTTAGCGATCCCAGGGCCATGCCCGTTCGTCAGTTGTCCGCTCGTCCATTGCCCGCGTGTCAATTCACTCGAAACCGTTTCCGGCGCGCATTCCCCAGCAAGCGAGGCGCCCGCCTCGACGACCGGTTCAGGCCAATCCAGGCCCCGATATGCAGCCAGCCGCCGGCACCGCGCCACCAGCGTTTGGCCAATGGCGCCCGTCGCAAGCGCGGCATGTATCACATGTGGGCGCCCCAATGCCAAATCCAATTGCCCGGAATTGAAAATTCCTATCGCTGGCAGTCCCATCCGCTGTTCGCCGGAAGCGCGCCTGACCGCCTTGCCAAGTTTTTCCACACCATCGGCGCCCGCGTGACTGGCGTGAATCAGCGCCGCCAGACCACCCCGATTGATCGCCGCCTCAACCTTGGCGAAGCCCGCAACGATCAGCCCAGCCTTGTTGGCCAGAGATAACCACTGCAGGGCGTCGCGCTCCAGCAACGAATCGACGCTGTCAGCCAGCTCGGCAGAAACCGCCGCCTTGCCCTTGAAGGCGCGTGGAAAGACTTTTGCCGCCACAGCCTTGATAACAATATCGCGGCTTGCTGTCAGCCAGACGCCCCTGCCCGGCAGGCGCCGGGCGACATCGGCGACAACATCGCCATTCGGGTCAATGACGAAGCGAACCATATCTTCAGGCGCGCGTTTGACGCGCGTGACCGCGCAGGTCCGCTCGGGACCCTCTTCATCGCGTGTGTCTGCGGCGCGGCCCAAAGCGGTTCCCCTCAGCCATGCGCAATCGGCGCGGCGTGGTCTTCGGAGGCGGCTTCCGGCTCTTCAGCGGTCGCCTCAATCCATCCAGCATGAACCCGCGCCGCCATGATCAGGGCTTCCGCATCGGTGCGCGAAATCTCCAGCCCGTCGAGGAAGCCCGGCTCCTTGACCGTTTCGCCGCCCTTGCCCTTGCCGGTCCAGCCGCACAGATCGTCCGTTGCGCAGCCTGCGAGGTCTTCAATCGTCTTGACGCCATTTTCGCCGAGCTTGACCATCATCTGGGTCGTGACGCCGGGAATGTCGCGCAATTCGTCAGCGACACCCAGCGCACGACGCTTCTCATCGAAGTCCGCTTCGATCCGTCCAAGATGATCACGCGCGCGATTCTGGATTTCGGACGCCGTCTCTTCATCAAAACCTTCGATGGCGGCGAGTTCATTGATATCCACGTATGCAAGCTCCTCAACGGTTCGAAAACCTTCCGAGGCCAGCAATTGGCCCACGACTTCATCCACATCAAGGGCCTGCATGAATATTTGTGTACGAGCCTGAAATTCCTTCTGCCGGCGCCCGGATTCCTCTGCTTCGGTCAGAATGTCGATGTCCCATCCGGTCAATTGCGAGGCGAGGCGGACGTTCTGGCCGCGTCGACCGATCGCCAGAGAAAGCTGATCGTCCGGAACGACGACCTCGATGCGGGCCGAATCTTCATCGAGCACGACTTTCACGACTTCGGCGGGCTGCAATGCGTTGACAATAAAGGTCGCCGCGTCGGCCGACCACGGTATGATATCGATTTTTTCGCCCTGAAGCTCGTTGACAACCGCCTGCACGCGCGAACCGCGCATACCGACGCACGCGCCCACAGGGTCAATCGAATTGTCGCGCGACACAACGCCAATCTTGGCGCGCGAACCAGGATCGCGCGCGACCGACTTCACTTCGATAATGCCATCGTAGATCTCGGGCACTTCCTGCGCGAAGAGCTTCGCCATGAATTGCGGATGGGTGCGCGACATGAAGATCTGCGGCCCGCGCTGTTCGCGCCGGACATCATAGAGATATGCGCGAAGGCGATCGCCGGGGCGGAACATCTCGCGCGGAATCAATTCGTCGCGACGAATGATCGCTTCGCCGCGTCCAAGATCGACAATCACATTGCCATATTCGACCCGTTTGACAGAGCCGTTCACGATCTCGCCGATGCGATCCTTGTATTCGTCGTACTGACGGTCGCGCTCAGCCTCGCGAACGCGCTGTACGATGACCTGCTTGGCCGATTGCGCCGAAATGCGCCCGAAATCGAAGGGCGGCAGCGTTTCGGCGATCCAGTCGCCGAGTTGCGCGGCGGGGTTCTTCTTGCGCGCCTGGTCAAGCGTGATCTGCGTTGCATCGCTTTCGATCTGTTCGACCACGAGCATGAGCCGGGAATAGCGCACTTCGCCCGTTTTCGGGTTGATGTCCGCGCGCACTTCGGTCTCCTGACCGTAACGCGAACGCGCTGCTTTCTGCATCGCCTCTTCCATCGATTGCAGTACGATCTGCCGGTCGATCGATTTTTCCCGCGCGACCGCGTCGGCGATCTGCAAGAGTTCAAGCCTGTTGGCGCTGATTGCCATTTTGCTCTCCTGTCGCTGAGGGCCCTTCGCCTACAGCTGCTTCTAAGTCCGGGGGGTGTTGGCAGGCCCCCGATTGCCTGATTTCAAAGGTCTTGCGCCATTGGGTGAAACGCGTTTGGCGCCGTTGCGCGCAGCAAAGCGGCCCGGCCCCTTGCGCAGCGCATCAGCGCCATCGTCCGGCGACGCGCCTTCTTCGGCTTTCTTGGCTGCTCGCAGGGTCTCGCGAATCAACGCCTCGGTCAGCGACAGCCGCGCTTCAGCAAGGTCGCGCAATGGCAACACAACATCCGCCTCTTCATCGGCGCGCGCATCGATGCGTCGCAATTTCAGCAGCGCGTCGCGCCCCTCGCCCTCAACGCCTTCGATCCAGCCGCGAAAGCGTTTGCGGTTGTATATCAATGTATCCATCTCGATGCGCGCTTCGTGGCCAATGGCGCGGCGGAAATCCGACACGCGCACCAACAGCCTGTCGATGCCCGGAGAGGACATCTCAAGATTATATTCGCTCGCGATCGGGTCCTCGACAGCCAGAATCGGCGAAATTTCGACGCTCGCCGTTTCGCAATCTCCAACGGTCATGGTCCCGTCAGCGCGCTCGGCCATGATTTGCAAGGTCACGCCGCCATCGGCATTGAACATTTTGACGCGCACGAGACGAAACCCGAGATCGCGCATCGCCGGAGCGATGGCCGTAGCAATAGACGCAGCGGGCCCCGTCTCTGCAAGCAGACGCGGTTCGTCGATGTCGCTCTCAATCGGCGGGGTCGGCGTTGAATGTTCAGCTGCCCTGATGTCCGTTGTCACGTTTAACTCCGGCGATTCCCGCTTGCGCGGATTTTTCGCACGTTGCCGTTGGGCGCATCATGCGCCGCAGGCAATAAAAAAGAGCGGGTCCCGGGGGCCCCACTCTCAAGGATGATCATCCGAAGATGATCCATATGAGAAAACATTATGGCCCGTTCATAACCGGTTTTTGATAGATTGCAAGACTAAAGTGGCGGCGCGCGCATTAATTTCAAATTTCTGGATATCGACGGGTTTTCGCGGCAAAACAGTGTCCCGCAACGCAGCGAAGCGTGATTGGGGCGGAATCGAGCAGGCCCCGGGGCGGCGCAGGATGGGAAAGCGTTTCAATTGAAGGCTCTGCTGACACGATTGAGCAGTGCTGCAGTTCTCGGCGTGGGCTGCTGGAGCTTCTGGCTGCTGGTTCACGACGAGAGCTCCATGCCGATGCCTGTGTCGATTGCAACGACTGAAATCGGGAGCGCGAGACTGCATTATGACGCTGGCTACGGCCGAACGGATCGGGACCGCTGGGGTGGCCAGCTTGAGCAACTCAATTTCGCCGCACAGGTTCCAGATTTCACGCCGGCGGGCGAAAACCTGACGGCGGCGCCAGACACGCTGGCCTTTGTCCATCTGGAAGCCGCCGATCGATCCCTCGCGCCGCAAGAGCGCATGGCAAAGCTCTACGCCCGCTTTCTGGACGAACGGCAAGCGCCTGTGGCGAACGGTCTCGTCATGCGGCAATTTGCGTCAGATAGCCCCTATGGGCGGGAAGACCTGTACTTTACGCCGCCCGAAGGGCGGGTTTTTACCGCGCGCTGCACAAGACCCGCCCGTCCGCCCGATGGCTTGCCTGAAACCTGTCTTTTTTATCTCAGGGTGAACGGGCTGGACGCCCAGATACGTTTTTCGCCGGTTCTCCTGCCGCAATGGGAACCGCTGTCCGCCGGCGCGCGCGCGCTCATCGAGCGCATCGCGCGATAGGCCATCACATATCCTCAAGGTCGAAATCGAGCACGGCGATCTGCAGCGTGAACGAGGATAGTCTGGCGTCATCTGCGGAAATGATGCCGAGGAAATCCTCGCCATTGTTCAATTCCACAGAATCCCGCTTCTTGCCGCGCGAAACGACAGTCAGCTTGTCGCTCTCGAACAGGCGACGCAGATATTCCTGCAAGACTTCGCGTCCAACCGGAATTTTCATTTCAAAAGCGAACGAGCGGTCGCCATCCTCGTCATCGACAATGATCGTGCCGATTTGCCGCTCGCCAAGATGAACGGCCGCCGCCTCCGTATTCTTGGGATCGAGTGTGACGCGCACGCCATCATTATTGAAAGACTGGCGAAAAAACGCCTGTAGCTTCCGCAGTTCGGTCTTGTCCATGCCGCCTGATCCGATCCCGTGTCTGAACTCGCCGCTGGATAGGGGAAAAGCCCGGCGCCGGCAAGACGGTCAGATGTCGGCCTTCTTGGCCAGGATCTGGTCCATCGAGCGCGCCGGCTCGGCGCAGCCCGCCTCGCCCACCACCCGCGCAGGCACGCCCGCGACCGTTTTATTGTGCGGCACTGAGGCCAGGACCACCGATCCGGCCGCAATACGCGCGCAATGGCCAACTTCAATATTGCCGATGATTTTGGCGCCCGCGCCAATCAGCACGCCATGCCGGATTTTCGGGTGCCGGTCGCCGCGCTCCTTGCCGGTGCCGCCGAGCGTCACGCCATGCAGGATCGAGACGTCATCCTCGATCACCGCAGTGGCGCCCACCACAAGGCCGGTGGCGTGATCGAGAAAAATACCCTTGCCCAGGCGCGCCTGGGGGTTGATGTCGGTCTGGAAAACTTCCGATGAACGGCTTTGCAGCCATAGCGCAAAATCCGTGCGCCCCGCCTTCCAGAGCGCATGGGCGAGGCGATGGGTTTGCAGGGCGTGGAACCCCTTGAAATAGAGCAGAGGCTCAATGAACCGCATGCAGGCGGGGTCGCGATCAACAACGGCGGTGAGGTCGGCGCGGAAGGCCTCGCCGATGCCGGGGTCGCGTGAAATCGCCTCCAGGAAAGCCTGCCGGATGAGATCGCCGGGCACGTCCTGATGGTCGAGCCGCGTCGCCACACGATGCACGACAGCGCCTTCCAGTGTGTCGTGGTTGAGCACGGTCGCCATGACAAAGCCCGCCAATTCAGGCTCACGATGCACGCTGGCTTCGGCTTCGGTGCGGATCTGGGCGAAAATCGGGTCGGTTTTACCGAACCCAAGGATACGTGCCGTCTGGAACTGGGCCATCGCGAACTCCTGAACTGGCGCCGAACATACCACGAAAAGCGCCCCGCCGCCATGATTGGCGCGCGAGGCCCTGCCGCCAGCGACATGCCCATCAATTCCTGAACAGGATGTGTGGATCGCCCGATGGATTTCAAGGGCTTCGTCAGCCTGAACCGTTCGGGCGTCCTCCGGAGGCGATCACGGCCCGCGGCAGATCACATTCAGGAGCGCCTGCCGCTTGCCCACCTCGATGGCTTTCATGGCCCGTTCGAGCGCGGCAGGCAATTTTGCCGGATCCTCGACACATTCGCCATAGCCGTCGGCGACCTCCACGGCTTTTTCGAATTTCAGCGCGGGGTCGAAATAGGTGAGCGGTTCGCGATTGCTTTTCGCCGCGTAGCCGTCAGGATAGACTTCGCGCGTGTTGCGCTTCACGGCGCCCCACATCGCGTTATTGAACACGACTGTCAGAATCGGCAGCTTTTCGGCCGCCGCGACATAATGCGCGGGGATTGGGTTGCCGAACATATAGGCGCCGTCGCCGCATGTGGCGATCACAAGCCGGTCCGGACAGGCCATTTTGACCCCGAGCGCCGTGCCGAGCCCCCAGCCAAGGCCGCCCGCCGCGCCCGCTGAAAACATCGTGCCGGGTTTTGTGAACTGCATATGCTCGAACGATAGCGGCGATTCCTTGATCACGACGGCGTCCTGACCCTTCACATTGTCGATGCAATGCGTAATCCAGGCCGCCGAAAGGGGCGTGGAATCGCGACCGTTGGTCAGCGCCGCGCTCCAGCGTTCGCGCTGGATTTTCCAGGCGTTGGCGAGCCTCGCCCGCCGCGCCTCGATCGCGTCCCGGTTTTGGGCGACGCGCGTTTCGAGCGCATGGGTCAGCGCGGGCAAAGTCGCTGATAATACGCCCGCAATCGCCAGATCCGCAGCAAAGCCGCGCACGGGATATTTTTCAAACAGCGGATCGGAGCCCAGATGAATGATCGGCGTCTCGGGATTTGGCGCGCGTTTGCCGGGAATCCACGGCACGTCGCATTCCATCACGATGATGAGATCGGCGGTTTTCAGCATCGCATCGGTCTCATAGCCGAGCTGCATGGGATGGGCGGTGGACATGGCGACATAGCGCGGTTTGCGCTGACTGACAGGAATAGCGAAGAGATCCGCCAGCGTTTCAAGCCGCTTCATGTCGGAAGGGTCGCGTCCCGCCGACGAAGTGATGATCAGCGGATTTTTTGCGCGCGCAATCATCGCGGCAGCTTCATCGATCGCATTCAGATCGGGCCATGGCGCGGTGGCCGCCCGGCGGCGCGAGGGCGACTGGAATGCAAAGCCGTTGACCGGCGCAGCCAGCACTTCGCGCGGCAATGTCAGATAGACCGGGCCGCGCGGTTCGGACATGGCTATGTTCAACGCACGGTCGACCGAGACCTCCAGCGTCTCGGCATTGGGCAGTTCGAAATCCCATTTGACGAACTCGCGCAGCATCGCGCCCTGATCGCGCATTTCCTGCGGCCAGTGAATTTCGCCCGAGCGCTTGGCGAGGAGCCCGCCTTCTTCGCTGTAGGGCGTGCGGCCCGCAGTCATCAGCATCGGGATATTGCCGCGCCATGCGTTCATAATCGCACAGATGGCGTTGGCGGTGCCGACATTCACATGCACCATGACGAGTTGGGGCCTGCCGGTGGCGAGGTAATAGCCAATCGCCATGCTGACTGCGACATTCTCGTGCGGCACGGTGACGGGGCGCGGAACCCTCGCGCCATCCGCCTCGGCCTTCGACAGAGCCTCGATCAACGGCGCGAAATCCGTGCCCGCATTGGCGAAGAGGCAATCGACGCCCCGGTCAGCCAGCACCGCGAGATAGGCGTCCGAAACTGTGCCGTCGATCGTTTTGGTGGGCATGGGCGCTCCGTTCTTGCGGCTTGGGATTTTCCAATCCATAGGGAGCCGGGGGCGCAGACGCAACACCCGCCCGTTCACAGTTTGTCTGGCGCCGCCGCGTCACACGAATTCTCGGACGCTGGCGAAGTGCGCGCCGCCATAGCGCAGCGGCGAACGATCCGTTAGGATCGCAGCCTTGCAATCAGGGAGTGCAGAACATGGATGAGATTGTCACGCGCGTTGCTGCAGCCGCAGGGGTCAGCGCCGATACCGCGCAACAGGCGGTCAGCGAAATTCTGGCCTTCATCAGGAAGGAAGGACCGGCGGGTCCTGTTGACGAACTGCTGGCTAAAGTTCCAGGCGGCGAGGCGCTCGCCGCATCCGCGCAGGAACAATCGGGCGGCGGCCTTATGGGCGCGCTTGGCGGATTGATGGGCGGCGGCGGCGGATTGATGGCGCTGGCGGGCAAACTGGGGAGCCTCGGTCTGGGCATGGGCGAGATGCAAACGGTTGGCAAAGAGGTTTTCGCCTATGCGCGCGAGAAGGCCGGCGAAGACGTCGTCGGACAGATTGCAGGCTCCATTCCCGGACTGTCGCAATTTATCTGACGCCAGCAACCGAATGGCGAATGGACGGACCCGATCGAAATCAGGTCCATGCTGATTGATCTCCATTCGCCATTCGCAACGCGCTTCTGAAGAGTGAGTTCCATGACTGCAGCCAAATTTCCCCCTCTCCGCCGTATCGTCACCGGTCACGACAAGAACAATGTCGCCAGGGTCATCATGGACGGCGCGCCGACCAATGCGCGTCATGGCGCGGCCGGCAATGTCTCAACGCTGATCTGGTGTTCGGACCGGACCCCCGCCGACATTTCGGTCGGTCTCGATATTGAGGACATGGGCGCCCGCAAACTCGGCACCTCGCCGCCGCCCAATGGCGCGCGGGTGACGGTGATTGATTTCCCGCCTGGCAACAGCCCGGCCATGCACCGCACCGAAACCATCGATTATGTCTTCGTTCTGTCAGGCGAAATCGACATGGATATGGACGATTCCACCGTCAGGATGAAAGCGGGCGATGTGATGGTGCAGCGCGGAACCAATCACTCCTGGGTCAATCGCAGCCAAGCGCCCGCGCGTCTGGCCTTCGTGCTGGTGGACGCCAGTCCGCTGGGAATCGGCCATGCCGTGACGGGCGGCGCCAGCGCAAGTTAGGCGTCAAGACCAATGCGTTTGAAACGCCGGATTTGAGCCCTGCCGAGCGCAGTTCATTGTGCGCCGCTTCGCGCCATTGGCCCTCGCAGGCGCTTTTTTTGGCGGCTTGCCGTCCGGCAGGCCATTTGCCATGATCACAGGCTTGTCTATTGTATGCGCGCGGAAAGATCGAAATCATGAGCATCCAGAGAGAGGCGCAAACAAAATTGCGCCCGGCGGGAGGCGACAGCGCCGCGCTGGAGGCCGTCGATCGCGCGACGCGGGTGCTGTTCGCGCTGGCGGCGCAGCCTTTTGCGTCAGGGCTTGCTGAAATAGCGGCGCGCGCAGAATTGACCAAACCCACGGCGTTCCGCATTCTCGCGACGCTGGCCGCCAGCGGCTATGTCTCGCAGAATGCAGAAACGGGGGCCTATCGTCTGGGTTCAGGTCCGTTGCGCCTTGCGGCCAGCGTCCTGCGCGACATCCCCGTGCGCGAACCGGCGCTGGCCGCCATGGGCGCTGTCCGCGACAGCGTCAATGAATCGGTCGTCCTGTCCTTGCGCCAGCGCGATTATCGCTACAACATTGACAGCGTCGAGGCGGCGAACGCCATTGGCCGCGCGCAGCAGATCGGGGTCGCCATCCCGCTCTATTCCGGCGCAGCAAGCCGGGCCATGCTGGCCGGGCTCGAGAGCGAAGAGCTGTTGTCCTATCTCACGCGTGTCCCGTTGATTGCATATTCTCAAACCACAATCATCGATCGCGATCGCCTGTTGCAAAATCTCGCGGACGTTCGCGCCCGCGGCTACGCTGTCAGCAATGGAGAATTTGCTTCGCCCGGCCATGCCGTCGCGATGGCGATCCGCGATCCCGCCGGGCGAGCGATTGCCGCGATCCATGTATCGGCGCCGCGCAGCCGATTTTCGGCAAAGGTCGAGGCCGCCTGCGTCGCCGCCCTGGGGCCAGCGGTGAAGGCCATCGAAAGCCGCCTTCGCGAGACATTCGAATAACCCGGTTTTTGGAGAGGACAAATTTCAATCTGGCGCATCGCATACCCGCTGTTGCGCAAAATGGTCGGGTTGGCCACAGGTCAATCTGGAACGCCAGTGGCGTCAGTCGCGGCGCCCGCCCGGCGCGTCGGCTCCCGGAGGGATTGCGCACAGCGCGATAGAGGTGCGTTTTCTGCTGCTGTCGTCCGAATCTGAGCCGTCGCGTCGTTTCGCGCCGCAACGAGCAAGGGCGCCGGGAGCGGCATATGGCTCCGCGGCTTGGGGATTATGTGGGACGCTGGTCTGGCTGGGCGCGGGCCGGTCTGGAGAAGAACTTTCTAGCGCTGCCGCGTAGCCTTCCCGCCATTGCTGAGCCGCCATCGGCCAGCGCCTTCATTTTCTTCCGATTGATCCAGACACCTGCGAGGATCAACGCCAACCAGGAGTAGGGGCCGGTCCCGGGGGTGGGGGCCGGTGTGGCGGTGATTAGCGTCCCACCCCCGTAAGGGAGGTTGACACTGTTACCGCCTCCGTAAATGGCCGGCGTCAAAACGTCGTGGGCGCCCACCGGCGCCACCAGGGTGCCATCCGTAGTTGAATCCGATGAAATGTTCAATTCGCCGCGTCCGGCGTAAAATATCTCGTATAGCCAATGCGTGGGCCCCGAGTAATATATATCGCTGGTGGTTATGCCGCTCGTTATGTCGAATGTCGACCCCAACCCGACTGAGGTCAGACCAGACGACGTGCCTTTAAACTCTGTGACCGAAGTGCCTGTGTATATTAGCGCTCCAGTCAGGGATGCGCCGCCCGATAGACCTGTGTAGCTGAAATCGAATTCAGTAGCCGTTGCAGGGAGTACGGAGCCAATGCTTAGGGCTGCAAGGGCCAGGAATGGTGAAATGCCGCGCTTCGCTAATATGATCACAATATAGTACTCCGTCACGCAAACTCTTCTAGCGGCCTCACACTGCGGCTGCTATCAGGAACTCACCTGTTAATGAATTATTAAGATATTGCGAAGCTTCAGTCAATCTCGGCTGTTCGGGTGAGGCGAGCGCTGTTTAGGGTGCGCCGCCTGATCGCCGTGATTGGCGCTTGGCCGATAAGGAGACCCGACGAGGAGATGGCCCAGCGGCGTCCGAAGTTGAGCGAGTCGCGTCGTTTGTAAACGCGCCAGCCTGAAATGTATGCGCTGAGCCGGTTTGGGGGGATCGCCGACATGCCGGCAGGCGCGCGGTTTCCGCCGCCGATGACCGACTCTGACACCATTTCGACTTGCCGTGACGGCAGCGACTGACTGAAGCAGCGATGTGTCGCGTATCCGTTCGCTTTGTGATCGAAATCGTCGATTGAATCAATTTTCATCATTATGTTCGCTTTGAATCCACATCATGCGACTAGGGGTTTTTCAATCGAATTTTCGGCATGGAGAGCGTCGTGTCGTTGCTACGGATTGTATATTTCAGCGAAAACCGGATCGGTGTGTCGCGGCGTCACGCGCGTATCGGAGAGTTGCTATCGACCGCAATCACTCGCAATCGGCAACAGCAAATCACCGGCGCGCTTCTTCATGACGATCTCTGGTTCGTGCAGGTTTTGGAGGGCGCTCCGGCCGCCGTTCAGGCTACCTTCAACCGAATTGTTCCCGATAGCCGGCATCATAATGTGAAGATTATCACGAAAGCCATGGTCAATAAGCGGCTGTTTGGCGAATGGTCCATGGGACTTGCCATGCGCACTCCGCAAACGGAACATCTATTCGGCGCGCATTGGTGCAACAAAGGAATGAACCCAGGCAGCATGTCCGAGAAGAATGCGCTCGATTTAATGACCGCGCTTAACAGACAGGGCATGTTGATCTCTGGCTTGCCCGCAAAAGCGGCCTGACCCTGCGGCCTTTGTCGTCCACGTCCATTGTGACAGTCAGCGGTATTGCGCAGATTGGGCAACGAATAAGTCTCCAATTGGCGCCAAACAGACATGCCCGCCCCGCCGCGTGTCCGGCATTTGGTCCACTGTTGAAGCGATTGCGTCGTTGGGATTTTGCCCCGCGTGATCGCGATATGACGGGCTCGCCTGTGGAGGCGAGCAGCCTGCGTCGTTCTGCTCCCCTGCCGTTTCTGGCGGGCGACCTGGCCCGGAGCGTGGGCCATTTTTGGTGAGCGG
>CAIZEI010000079.1 GCA_903931945.1 uncultured Hyphomicrobiales bacterium
GCGCACTTGGATGCGACCACCGTGCTGTCGCGCGACATCGCCGCCAAGGGCATCTATCCGGCGGTGGATCCGCTCGACTCGACCTCGCGCATGCTGTCGCCGCTGGTCGTCGGCGAAGAGCACTACGGCGTTGCCCGTCAGGTGCAGCAGGTTCTTCAGCGCTACAAGGCGCTGCAGGACATCATCGCCATTCTCGGCATGGACGAATTGTCGGAAGAGGACAAACTGACGGTTGCGCGCGCCCGGAAAATCGAGCGTTTTCTGTCGCAGCCATTCCACGTGGCCGAAGTGTTTACCGGTTCGCCCGGCGTGCTGGTGTCGCTGGCCGACACCATCAAGGGTTTCAAGGGCCTCGTCGAAGGCAAGTACGATCACCTGCCGGAAGCCGCATTCTATATGGTTGGCACCATTGAGCAGGCGGTTGAAAAAGCCGCCAAGCTGGCGGCGAACGCCTAAAGTCGGCAGATCGGGGTAAACGACATGGCCGCCTTTCACTTCGAACTCGTATCGCCGGAAAAGCTCCTGTTCTCTGGCGATGTGCAGGCTGTCGTCGTGCCCGGCACGGAAGGCGACTTCCAGATGCTGGCCGGACACGCGCCGACCATGTCGATGCTGCGACCCGGCGTTGTCACGGTTGACGAGACGGTTGATAAAACGACGAGATTGTTTGTGCGTGGCGGGTTCGCCGAAATTTCGGGCAAGGGCCTGACAATTCTCGCCGAGCTTGCAATTCCGCTGGCCGAACTCGACGCCGCCAAACTTGACGCCTCCATCAAGGACCTTGAAGAGGATGTCGCTGACGCCGCGAGCGCTGAGGCCAAACGCGCGGCCAGCGAAAAGCTCGCGCATCTACGCAATCTCAGGACCGCCTTGAAGCTCTGAATTTAACGACTTTCATTCCAGATCGTCCGGGCCAGAGCCAAGTCCAAACGGGCAGGATCAGAGCCCGTCTCCGGATTGCTCGTTTTGACGCGTTTTCTCCAGGCGATTGCAAAGCAATCGTCTGGACCCAAACCGGCATGCGCTTCGCCGGAAAACGCCCGGACGCCCGGACGATTTGCGTTCAGGTCGTCGGCTGAGGTCGCGCGGCGTCAAAGCACCTTTACGGTCGTTCCCACAGCGACGCGCGCATAGAGGTCGACCACGTCCTGGTTGACCATGCGGATGCAGCCTGAGGACACGTTCTTGCCGATGGTCCAGGGCTCCAGAGTGCCGTGAATCCGGAACAACGTGTCCTTGTTTCCCTGCCACAGATACATGGCCCGGGCGCCAAGCGGGTTGTGGACGCCGCCTGGCACGCCAATGCCGCTCTGCAATGTGCCGACTCTCGCTTTGATCGAGGGATCGCGCTGAATCATTTCTGCGGGCGGATACCAGTCAGGCCATTCCTGCTTGCTGTTGATTCGGGCGACGCCGCTCCACAGAAACCCCTCCTTGCCGACGCCAACGCCATAACGCGTGGCGCGTCCGCTTCCCTGCACGAAATAAAGGTAATGCGCATGCGGATCGACAACGATGGTCCCGGGGGCTTCGCTGGTGAGATAGGCGACATCCTCGCGCCAGAAGGCTTCCGGGATCGTGCCCGGCTTGACCGCCGGTACCGGAAACTTCTCTCCCGCGAGGTCCTTGTAGAGAGCCTGGTATCGATCCGGCCCCGCCGGGACAGCGGCGGTTCGCACAGCATCAGGAATTGGCGCGGCCTTGCCTTTTCCGGCGGCCAGTTTCAGGCTGGTATCGGGTTGCGGCGTCGCATTGCACCCGGCAAGGACGAAAGGGAGGCTGGCGCTGGCGCCAACCAGAAGCGTGCGGCGGCTGTGATCGATCATGGCTGGGCTCTCGGGAGCGATTCGTCAGTGGAATGTCCAACGCCTAGAGCATCGTACGCTTAATCGGAAGCGTATTTGGCGTGCTTGAAGAAATTCCAGCATTCGGCGGGTTCGAACAGTGCGCAAATGTCGCCGAGCGCGCGCCAGAGCGCGTCGAAGGTGCGGGCCGCGGCCTTGCGCA
>CAIZEI010000080.1 GCA_903931945.1 uncultured Hyphomicrobiales bacterium
TGCCGCGTTCGCTGTCCTGCCCGGACAGGCGGACGCGATGGCCTTCATCCACCAACGCGCCAAACGCCAGCGCCTCTCCCATCGCCCAATCGATACCCTCGCCCGATTCGATCATCTTGCGACGGCCATCCATGAAGCGCTGGATGGTCTTGTGGATATTGAACGTGTCCGGCGTGCTGGACAGTTTCAGGCCGATTTCGTGCAGCTTCTCGATAGCGACGCCCGTTTCGCCGCGCCGTGGATCGTCGGTGAGCTGGTTTGCCGCTTTCAGGCCGGCCCAGCGTCCGTCGAGCCAGTCCGCCTTGTTGGGCTTGTAAACTGCGCCCGCTTCGGCTTCTGCGTCCAGCCGCGACCGCCAGTCAGCCTTGATCTTGTCGATCTCGCCCCGCGTAAAAACGCCTTCGCCGATCAGCTTGTCGGAATAAATTTCCAGCGTCGTTTGATGCGCGCGAATTTTCTTGTACATCAGCGGTTGCGTGAAGGCGGGCTCGTCGCCTTCATTGTGCCCGTGACGGCGATAGCAGAACATGTCGATCACAACGGGCTTGTGAAATTTCTGCCGGAATTCCACTGCAATCTTCGCCGCATAGACCACCGCTTCGGGATGATCGCCATTGACGTGAATGATCGGGGCCTCGATCATCTTGGCGACGTCGGAGGGATAGGGCGAGGATCTGGAATAGCGCGGATAGGTCGTGAAACCGATCTGGTTATTGATAATGAAATGCAGCGAACCGCCGGTGCGATGGCCTTTGAGGCCAGACAGGCCAAAACATTCAGCAACCACGCCCTGGCCGGCGAACGCGGCGTCGCCGTGAATCAGCAACGGCAGCACCATCGAGCGCTCGACGACATCGCCGAGCTGGTCCTGTTTTGCGCGCACTTTTCCCAGCACAACTGGATCGGAAATTTCCAGATGCGAAGGGTTGGCCGCCAGAGAAAGATGCACATTGTTGCCATCGAACTCGCGATCCGATGACGCGCCCAGATGATATTTGACGTCGCCCGAGCCTTCGACTTCATCGGGCGCAAATGAGCCACCCTTGAATTCATGGAAGATCGCGCGATGCGGCTTGGCCATCACCTGCGCCAGCACATTCATGCGTCCGCGATGCGCCATGCCGAGTGAAATTTCTTTCACGCCAAGGGCGCCGCCGCGCTTGATGATCTGCTCCAGCGCCGGGATCATCGCCTCGCCGCCATCAAGCCCGAACCGCTTCGTGCCGGTGAAGCGCAGATCGCAAAACTTCTCGAACCCCTCCGCTTCAACAAGCTTGTTGAGAATGGCGCGCTTGCCTTCCTTGGTGAAGGCGATGGTTTTGTCCGGCCCCTCGATGCGCTCCTGCATCCAGGACTTTTCGGCGGGGTCGGATATATGCATGAATTCAAAACCGATCGTGTCGCAATAGGTGCGACGCAGGATCGCCAGCATTTCAGGGATCGTCGCAAATTCGAGACCCAGCACATTGTCGATGAAAATCTTGCGCGAATAATCGACCTCCGCAAAACCATAGCTTTGTGGATGCAATTCTTCATGATCCTTGGGCGGCGCAAGGCCGAGCGGATCGAGATTGGCGTGCAAATGTCCGCGCATACGGTAGGCGCGGATCATCATCAGCGCGCGAACGCTGTCGCGGGTAGCGCGCATGATATCGTCAGAGGAAATTGCAGCGCCTGCGGCCTCGCTCTTCGTCTTGATCTTGTCGCCGATTGTCTTTTCTACGTCCGCCCAATTGCCATCGAGCGCCGAAACCAGATCGTTGCGCGGCGAGAGCGGCCAATGCGGTTGCTCCCATGAAGCGCCGCTCGCATTCTTTTCGATCACATGCGGATCGTCTTTCAACGCCGCAAAAAAGTCGCGCCACTCAACGTCAACGCTCGCGGGGTCCTTCTCATAACGGGCGTAGAGGTCCTCAATGTAGCCAGCATTGGCGCCATAGAGGAATGAGGTTTGCAACAAGGATTGGTTGAGTTCCTGACGTGACATTCGACTATCCCTTCAATTGCCCCGCAGCATCGCCGCCAGCGTCTTGCCAAGACGGGCTGGCGAATCCGACACGCGAATGCCTGCAGACTGCATGGCTGCAATCTTGTCTTCAGCGCCGCCCTTGCCGCCCGCAATGATCGCGCCGGCGTGTCCCATGCGCCGCCCCGGAGGCGCGGTGCGCCCGGCGATAAAGCCGACCATCGGCTTCTTGCGACCGCGCTTGGCTTCGTCCTTCAGGAATTGCGCCGCGTCCTCTTCGGCAGCGCCGCCAATTTCGCCGATCATGATGATCGACTGCGTGTGTTCGTCGGCAAGAAACATTTCCAGCACGTCAATGAATTCCGTGCCCTTCACGGGGTCGCCGCCGATGCCGACCGCTGTGGTCTGGCCAAGGCCTTCCTGCGTTGTCTGGAACACAGCCTCATAGGTCAGCGTGCCTGAGCGCGACACGATACCCACGCTGCCGCGTGAAAAGATATTACCCGGCATGATGCCGATCTTGCATTCGCCCGATGTCATCACACCGGGGCAATTGGGACCGATAAGACGCGACTTTGATCCGGCGAGCGAGCGCTTGACCTTGATCATGTCCTCAACCGGAATGCCTTCCGTGATGCAGACAATGAGACCGATTTCAGCGTCGATGGCTTCGCAGATGGCGTCAGCAGCAAAGGGCGGCGGCACGTAGATCACCGAGGCGTCGCAGCCCGTGGCTATTTTCGCCTCTTCGACGGTGTCAAAGATCGGCAGGCCCAGATGCAACGCGCCGCCCTTGCCGGGCGTCGTGCCGCCGACCATTTTCGTGCCATAGGCGATGGCCTGTTCGGAATGGAAGGTGCCATTCTTGCCGGTAAAACCCTGGCAAATGACTTTTGTATTTGCGTCGATAAGGATGGGCATCAGGCGGCTTCCTTTACGGCTTTCACGATCTTCTGTGCGGCGTCGTCGAGATCATCGGCGGGGATCACATTGAGTTTGGACTCGCTGATAATCTTTTTGCCAAGATCGACATTGGTTCCCTCAAGCCGCACGACCAGCGGCACCTTCAGGCCAACTTCGCGCACAGCGGCAATCACGCCTTCGGCGATGATGTCGCATTTCATGATGCCGCCGAAAATATTGACGAGAATGCCCTTTACATTGGGATCGGCGGTGATGATCTTGAAGGCCGCCGTAACTTTATCCTTGGTGGCGCTGCCGCCGACATCGAGAAAGTTCGCCGGGGATTCGCCATAGAGCTTGATGATGTCCATGGTCGCCATCGCGAGCCCCGCGCCATTGACCATACAGCCAATGGAGCCATCGAGCGTGACATAATTGAGGTCGTGTTTGGCCGCCTCGATTTCTTTGCCGTCCTCTTCGGTCTCGTCGCGCAGCGCCGAAATATCCTGATGCCGGTAAAGCGCATTGTCGTCAAACGCCATCTTGGCGTCGAGGCATTTCAACTGGCCCTGTGTGGTGACGATCAGCGGATTGATTTCGAGCAGCGACATGTCTTTGGCGACAAAGGCGGCATAAAGTTGATTGAGCAATTGCCCCGCCTGTTTGGCGATATCGCCGCCAATACCGAGCGCTTTGGCCACAGTGCGCGCATGATGCGGCATGACGCCGGTTGCAGGATCGACAGAGAACGTATGGATTTTCTCTGGCGTCTCATGCGCCACTTTTTCAATATCCATACCGCCTTCTGTCGAGACGACGAAAGCAACGCGGGACGTCTCGCGATCCACCAGCATCGACAGGTAGAATTCCTTGTCGATGTCTGCGCCTTCCTCAATATAAAGGCGGTTGACCTGCTTGCCCGCAGGGCCCGTCTGGATTGTCACCAGAGTGTGGCCGAGCATTTCCTTTGCATTGGTCTTGACGTCTTCAATCGAGCGCGCCAGCCGCACGCCGCCTTTTTCACCGGCGGCGGCTTCCTTGAATTTGCCCTTGCCGCGCCCGCCGGCATGAATTTGCGACTTGACGACCCATAGGGGGCCACCCAATTCTTTTGCTGCGGCTTCGGCGTCCTCGGCCTTGAGGATGGCGACGCCGCGGGACACGGGCGCGCCAAATTGTTTCAACACAGCTTTGGCCTGGTATTCATGAATATTCATCGGGCTCGCCTCTTCGTACAAAGGGAGGATGCGGCGCCGGAGCGCGCGCCAAGTGACTTATGCGAAGGCGGGATTGATGGTCTTGCAGGCGTCGACGAGCGTCTTCACCGAAGCCACAGATTTGGCGAACATGGCCGCTTCCGCATCGTCGAGCGTAACTTCAACGATCTTCTCGACGCCGTTCTTGCCGATGACGACAGGCACGCCAACATACATATCCTTCACGCCATACTGGCCCGTCAGATGCGCGGCGCAGGGCAGAACGCGGCGCTTGTCGCGCAGATAGGATTCAGCCATCGCAATCGCCGAGGAGGCGGGCGCGTAGAAGGCCGAGCCGGTCTTCAGAAGTTCAACGATTTCACCGCCGCCGCCGCGCGTGCGCTTGATGATGGCGTCGATCTTTTCCTGCGTCGTCCAGCCCATTTTCACGAGGTCGGTGAGCGGAATCCCGGCGACCGTGGAATAGCGAACCGAGGGAACCATGTCATCGCCATGGCCGCCGAGAACGAAGGCCGTCACATCTTCCACCGAGACCTTGAATTCATCCGACAGGAAATAGCGGAAGCGAGCCGAATCGAGCACGCCCGCCATGCCGACAACCTTGTTGGTGGGCAGGCCGCAGGACTTCTGCAGCGCCCAGACCATGGCGTCGAGGGGATTGGTGATGCAGATCACAAACGCATCGGGCGCATGTTTCTTGATGCCCTGGCCGACGGCGTCCATGACCTTCAGATTGATGCCCAGAAGATCGTCGCGGCTCATGCCCGGCTTGCGCGGAACGCCGGCGGTTACGATAATGACATCCGAGCCCGCAATGGCTTCGTAGCTGCTGGCGCCGCGAAGGTTCGCGTCAAAGCCTTCAACCGGCGCCGCTTCGGCCAGATCGAGGGCCTTGCCCTGGGGAACGCCGTCGACAATGTCGAACAGCACGATGTCGCCAAGTTCTTTCATGCCAGCAAGCAACGCGAGTGTGCCGCCAATCTGGCCGGCCCCGATCAATGCAATCTTGTTACGCGCCATAGGTGGACGTCCTTCTTCAAATGAGGAGCCAGCCGCTCCGGCGCCCGGCAAACTGGCGGCTTTTTGCCTTGTAACGCATGGGCTTTCAAGTCAGGCCATTGTTCAATTTTGCGGCAGAATCACGGAATACCTTATGTCAACGCATTCTCGTATATAATTTATTTATATATTACAGTGGGTTAATAGCTTTCGGCAGCCGACCGCGGCATCTGAGTTTATTGTTACAAATAATAGAAAATGTAACTTGTCATTGCTCAACGCGCGCCTGAAATCAAGGCCCGCCCTATCAACCGCGACACCCGCTCGAATCGCGCGTCAAGCTGTGAGCGGCCAACACTTCTGTCAAGTATGATCGACGCGGGGTGGATGAACCGGTGGGCTGCGTCTGTGACCAGGGAGACTGCGCGCTGGACATCGCCGTTGAAAAAGACCCCGCTCGCCATGCCTTCCTCGACGACATGGGCGAGGTCGCTGAAAACCCGCTTGCGGTGCCGTATGGCGACCTCCCGCTCCTCCCGTGCGGCGTTCGCCAGCAGGGTGAATATATTGGCGTCGTCCTCAAGTTTGGAACGGTAGGCCCTGTAGATCATCGAAATCACGCGTTCGATCTTGTCATAGGCGGGGTCCGCCGAATCCGTGATCTCCCGCAAGCCCGCCTCGACCGGTTTCAGCCATTGTTCGGTGACGGCGTCCAGCACGGCTTCCTTTGAGGAAAAATAGCGATATACATTGGCATGCGACATGCCTGCGGTTTCGGCGATCGAAACAATGGTGGTTTTGCCAAGGCCAAATTGCCGAATATGCAGCGCCGCCATATCGAGAATCCGAATATCGACAGGCGATTGCGGCGCCCCCGACGCCAGGGCGGACTGTCTCATGTCTCCACCAGACCGCTGGCGTCGCCAGACGCCACGGATGTCGCATGGCCATGGGCGTGTTCAAGATAGTCCTGTGATTGCATTTCGATCAGGCGCGAGGCCGTGCGCTGAAATTCGAAGGCCTCGCGACCTTCGCCTGCGATATAAAGTCGGTCTGGCCCGGCGGCCGCCGAGACGATGATTTTCACGTGCAGGTCATAGAGTGAATCGATCAGCCAGATGAAGCGTCGGGCTTCGTTGCGCTGCCAGAAATCCATCGTCGGCACGCCGTCGATGAAAACCGTGTGGAATTCACGCGCCAGCGCCAGATAATCGCTGGCCCCGAGCGGTTGCTCGCACAATTCGGCAAATGTGAAGCGCGCGACGCCATGGGCGCAGTGTGGAACCACAAATGCGCGCCCGGCGATATCGAGCGACCTCACCTTGCCCGCGCGCGTTCCTGTCAGCGCCCGGAAGGCGTCATCCAGCGCTGCGCGCGCTCTGTCGTCGGCCGGGGTGTAATAGACTTGCCGACCGCCCAGTTTTTCAAGCCGGAAATCGGTGCGCGCGTCCAGCGGCAGTATGCGCATCCGTTCGTCGATCATCCGGATGAAAGGCAAAAACAGCGTCCGGTTGAGCCCGCCTTCGTAAAGCCGGTCCGGTTCCACATTCGATGTCGCCACCAGCACAATGCCGCGAGCGAAGAGCGCCTGAAAAAGGCGGCCCAGAATCATCGCATCGGCGATATCGGTGACGCTGAATTCGTCAAAACACAGCAGCCAGGCTTGCGCCGCCAAAGCCTCGGCGACATGGGCGACCGGATCGTCGCCTTTCACGGCGCCCCGCTTTTTCAGTTGCCGCCATTCATGAACCCTTGCGTGAACGTCAGCCATGAATGCGTGAAAATGCACACGGCGTTTGTGCCGCACTGGAACTGCGTCGAAAAACAGGTCCATCAGCATGGTTTTGCCGCGCCCGACCTTCCCCCAGACGTAAAGTCCTCGCGGAATGGCGCCAGCGCGGCGGCGGCCAAACAACCATCCGAGCGCGCCTGACTTGCGCGCAAGCCGGAATTCCGCGAGTTCGTCGGCCAGCGCATCGAGCGCCCGGACGACATTTTCCTGGGCGGGATCGCGTTCAAGAACGCCATCGCGAACCCCGGCAAGATATGTATTTAGAACGAGATCGGGCACGGAACGCCAGAATGGGAGGAAACGACTCCCTGACTAGCGTTTCTGGCGCCCATTGGGCAAGCCTTTGCGACAGCGCTGGAATTTGGGGCGCTGTTGGCCGAACTTGCAATGGGGGTTGTGGCGGACGGGAGATGCGGTTATACACCCCGGCGTTGCCCGCGCGTCGCGTCGGCAGACACCGGTTTTTCCCAAAGAACCGGTCGAATCTGGCGGTTTTCTGTCAGGTGAATGTGTGGGGCCATAGCTCAGTTGGGAGAGCGCTTCAATGGCATTGAAGAGGTCGTCGGTTCGATTCCGTCTGGCTCCACCAACCATTCCCTGCGAACCGCCAGTTTAGTGACTTTGGCCTGAAACTGCGCTTTTGCGGGCCAATCGGCGCGATTGTCATTTTTCGATTTGTCTGCGACGGGTCTGGACCTCGATTTCTGGCGGCGGGGCACGCTCGTCGGCTATGCGCGGATACCGGAAGTTGAGCGGTCTATGCGATGATTTCATCGATTGTCGCCGCCAGGCACTATTCGTATTCGCAATCGCGCCGATTACTGCAGGCATTCGCCGGAATCGAAGCATCGTGTTAGGCCCACAGACACGATTTTAACCTCACAAAGGAAAAGAATATGACCACAATTCCTGTGATTGATGTCAGCCCTCTGATGTCCGGGTCGCCGGAGCGGGCGAAAGTGGTTGCCGCAGCCTTGGGCCGAGCCTGTCGCGAGGTCGGCTTTTTCTACATTACGGGGCACGGCATTCCGCCGGAGCTGAGGGCAAAGGTTTTCGAATCTTCTGCCGCGTTCTTTAGAGAGCCGGCGTCGGTTCGCGAGGCGGTCTCCTTCACCGGGGCCGGCGGCAACCGTGGGTACATTAAGTTAGGCGGTGAAGCGCTCGATCCGGATAAACCCGCTGATGTGAAAGAGGCCTTCAACATCGGCCTCGAACTTGCGTCCGACGATCAGGAGCTGATTGCCCGTGCACCGTTTCGTGCCGCTAATGTGTGGCCGAAGATTCCAGGCTTTCGGGATACAATGCTCGATTATTTCAAACGGGTTTGGCGGCTCGGATGCGATTTGCATCGCGGATTTGCGCTCGACCTCGGTCTTGCGCCCGATTTCTTCGACGATAAGCTTGACAAGCCGATCGCAACCCTGCGCCTACTGCATTATCCACCGGTCAAAGCCCCACTTTCCGAAGGACAGCTCGGCGCGGGCGTGCATACCGATTACGGCAATGTCACGCTGCTCGCGACAGATGGGGTTGGCGGCTTGATGGTGCAGGATAGTTCGGGGCGCTGGCTCGACGCGCCGGTCATCCCCGACGCCTTCGTCTGCAACATCGGTGATTGCCTAATGCGATGGTCGAACGATGTCTACGTATCCACGCCGCACAAGGTCGTTAGCCCGTCCGACGCGGATCGCTATTCGGTGGCGTTCTTCCTCGATCCAAATCCCGACGCCATGGTCGCTTGTTTGGCGACCTGCATCAGCCCCGATCGACCGACCAAATATACGCCGATTACTGGCGCGGACTTCCTTCGGTCGCGGCTTGAGCCGACCTACGCCAAGACGACATATGCCGAGACGGCCTTGGCCAAGACTGCTTGAACCAGCGACGCGCGCCACGACTTTTTCAGACTTTTCCAACAGTATCGGTCAATAAGCGACACGAGCGGTCAATAACTCCCGCCCGTCCGCATGGTCGCGATACCTTCGATACCGGACCAGCGCAAATATATCGGCGCAGCGCGCTTACAAACGATGCAAGTCCTTCAACTCCGGACGCGCCAATCGGGGTTCGCGCTCAGCCGTGGAGCGGGTCCGATAAGAGTTTGCGTAACTTCACCCGATCAGTAAGATAAAGCTAAGAGGCGGGTGGGCTAGCATCAATCCGGTGTTTCGCCATAGGCCGAAAGCAAAATCGACGGAGAGCACCTGTGCGACCACAGTCGCGATTGACGCCATCCGGGCTCCTGGTTACCGCGTCGCTAATAGCTTTTCCGGCGGTCTCGCACAGCGAGGATTTCTACAAGGGAAAAACAATCAATTTCGTCATCGGCGCCTCGCCAGGCGAGGTTTTTTCCATAACCGCTCAGGCAATCTCGCGGTACATGAGCAAGAGGATACCGGGAGAGCCGACGATCATTTTTCAGAGCATGCCAGGCGCGGCTGGAATCCGGGCCGAGAATTACCTTTACAACGTCGCATCGCGAGATGGTCTGACCATCGGCATGTCGCTGGACAATATCCTGCTCAACCAGTTCCTTTCGCCGGGTCAGGTCAAATACCAGGCTGACAAATTCAACTGGATCGGGCGGGTCGACCGCCCTACTCGCGTATTGTTTGTTCACAGCGATTCCGCGATCAAGACAGTCGAGGATGCGAAAACACGTGACGTCACGGTCGGCATTACCGCACCCAACACGTCGACACAAATCTATCCTTCGATGGCGAACGCGGTTCTCGGCACGCGGTTCAAGGAAGTTTCGGGATATAACGGCATCGCCGCGTTAAATCTGGCCCTGGAACGCGGCGAGATCGAGGCTGTAGGCGCGAATTCATGGACCAATCTCAGGATGACACAGCCAGATTGGGTGCGCGATAAAAAGATACGTCCATTGTTCCAGGTATCCCTCGCCCGTGATCCCGCGCTGCCAGATACGCCAACGCTGCTGGAGCTCTGCACGACGGATGCGCAACGCGCGATCGTTCGGCTTCTGGCGCTGTCTGAACTTGGCTTCTATATTCTGACGCCCCCGGATGTTCCACCCGAGCGGGTTGAAATTCTGCGGGCCGCTTTCAATGGCGCTATCGCTGCTCCAGAATATCGGGAGGATGCGAAGAAGCTGAATATTGGCTTTGTTTCGGCTTCGGGTGAGGACATGACCCGCACTGTCGCAGAGGTCCAGTCGACGCCGACTTCGCTCGTTTCATCATTCATGCGCGCCATTGCCTTCAAATAGTTCGCCTTGCTCAATATCTTTTCCAACACAAATCTGAAAATTGAGGCCAATGACCGACAATGCGCTCCATCGCAAAAGGCGGCTGAAATCTCACACGCGCGCCGACCGATTCCCAACGTCGACCGCATCTGATCGACCGGTGAGAGCGTCGATATACGGTCAAAAGTGGCAACTTCGTCACAACGAGCATGATCTGCCGAGGACGCGTGGCGGTGATCAAGCGCGACGCAGCTTTATGATCGCCGCGCCAAGATGAGGCCCGCGCCCATCGACGCGGCGCCGGAAGCGCCGAGAGTCTTGTCGTGAGTCAAAGCGCGCATAACCATGGGATGACGTGACCTCGGCCCCAAGGGTAAACGCCCGGCGGCTCTGTGTCTCATCGTCATTGGCCACGGAGGGCACACGTCAGTCAGAAACCGCTGATTTGCTGTGGATCGCGGCTGGGAAAATTAGGTCTTTGACGCGCTTCGCCAGCGAGCCGATCTGTATTGCGTGCGCAGCAACGCGCGAATTTGTTTTAGCACCCTGGCGTTTGTTTCAGCGCAGCGGTGACTGCCATCAAAACATTCGCCTATTTCCGGACCATCCATTGGAACAATTGTGAAGTTTCGGTTGTCAAAGATCCTGCGATTTTGCAGCTCCTCCGGCGACGCATTGCCAGCGCGCGGCGCCCCATGCGCCAGAGCCGATGATATTTGCAAGAGCGCGTCTTTCTGTGAAACGAATAGAGCGACACGATCGGCCGCAGCCATAGCCATCGGCAGCTCTTCCTTGAATAAGTCAGCATCGACATCTGGGGATGCCAATATGAGCGCGCCAATTTGGCCGCGCAAACTGCTTGCCCCCGATTCCTTCCCATCCCGACGAAATGCTTGCAATGCCTCCAGCGTCAACCAATTTCCCATACTATGTGCAAAAATATGAGTTTGATCGAGTCCGCTTTCCTCTGTGACGATTTGGAATAGGCGGCTTAAATGAGGCCGTGAAAATGACGCGCTATCAAGATCGTAGTGGTAGTCGAGCGCACCGTCCCGCGACGGCCACGAAAAAACGATAGGCACGACGTCAAGGCAGCCATCGTGAACGATTTGAGCCAATCGGAAAGCAACTCTTTCAAAACTTTCAGCGTAGCCATGCACAAAGATCATTCCCGGCAATGGCTTTCCCGTCGCATCGTACTTTATCGACGCCTTATGGAGCGCATCTGAAAAAGCCGGCGCGGTGTTAATCTGTTCTGCTTTGACGACTGAAAATGCCGGGCTAATACTGCCGAAATCGCGTTCATTATCGCCTGGGAGTTTAATTGTGAGGCGACCGAAAGATAGCTTGTCTGCTCTGTTCGGCCCAAATTTCGGATATTGCCCATTTTCCGTAGATTCTTCGCGATCTGTGGCGAAGTAGACCTCTACGATGGCAGGATCACCCAAATTGCCAGCCGTTTTTGTACAGTACCGCGATCCCAATTCGGGCGAAATGACGCAGCCCGCAGTGAAAAGCGAAAATAGACAAATTATCAACAATCGGATTGGCACTGTCGCTCCGTTGCTTGCATTCGTTCGGGACGTACTCCGGTATTCCGCAAATAGGCGCGAGACATAATAGCCAGTCTGCGGTTTGAAATATATATTCAGCTTCGCGGGTTTGCCAAATAATATCGAATATGTTCAACATTAGGCGGGATGAATTGATCGCGACATTAGGGGGACGCGTATGCCAGACCAGATTGGCTCGACACCCGATCCAAAACGATCATTTGGTTATAGGCCGGACGCCCGGTTTCGAATTGCAGACAACGGCTCAGACCAAAGATTTCGGTTTCTCGGCGCTGCACTCTGTTTAATACTTCCATTAAGTTTTTTCATTTTAATATTTGCGCACCTCGTCCACGAATTCTCCGCGACGAAAGAGCTCGCAGACCTTAATTGGCGTTTCATTGCGGACCCTGCATGTCTAACGCTTGGCGCGGACTCCAAAGCCGGCGTAGCGGTCGCAACGGGGGCTCCTCAGGA
The DNA here is from genome assembly GCA_903931945.1 of uncultured Hyphomicrobiales bacterium. Taxonomy (GTDB): domain Bacteria; phylum Pseudomonadota; class Alphaproteobacteria; order Rhizobiales; family Beijerinckiaceae; genus Terripilifer. Next base: position 12,119 of record CAIZEI010000080.1, read on the forward strand.
TCGGAATGTTACATCAGTTGCTGATCTGGTAATTTCGCGCAAAGCGCTTGATATTGCAGGATGGTACACTTTTAGTATCCCGAGCGCATTCTTGTGGTTTATTTCCCTGATTGGTTTCGGGTTTTCCGTGTTGGTAATCGGACGAAGAACCAACCGTGTGATTCTAGGCTGCCTTCTTATTGCGATTTGTGGCGGTGGCGCGTTTACAGCTTACACTCTTGACCACCATAGCGATACGCGAAGCATTCTCGTTAGAAGCATTTTGGGCGCCGCTGTCAGCCAACAAGAAGCACCTCCAAATGTCCTCGATATTGCGGAAACAACGGTGAGCTGGAATCTTTACCTGGGAGTGGTCGCTACATTCGGAACCCTGTTCGGGTTGGCGACCGTGGCTGTTTTAGCCCGTTCCGACGAGTTAAACCCTCGCATCCTTCGCCAGCGGCTTTCTGACCTGCAATGGCTTATCGCAACAGCAGCGGCTATATTGATTTTGACAGTCGTCGTAACCAAGGGAATCGTTGGATGGTCGATAAGTTTGCTCTGCGAATCGCAGTCAAAAGCACTCGAACCAGTAGGCATTGCGCTCGGAAATTATTGGGGTGCTGCAGCGACAGGAGTTCTCGGTGGGGCACTGATCCCGGCATATCTGTCATGGTCGCATGACGTCTGGAGATATACCGAAAAGCAGCTGCCTAGCGCGTCAAACGAAGATCAACAGAAACTCATATCTTCCGAGGGGCTGAACTTCAATCCGACGACATCATTCATGACGCTTATAACCGTGGCGACGCCGGCATTGGTCGGTCCATTCGTTGAAGTACTTAAGGCATTTACGAAGTAGGTGTCGCTACACACAATTAATTTGGTACCTATCGGAGGTAGAATGCAATGTTTACAAAAATGAACTCGTTGGGTTTAGGCGACTGGCTTTGTGTTGAAGGCGTTTAATGCCAGCTGAGCCCAATCAAGCCGGTGTGAAGTAGACTCGACGCCACCTATTTCAAAATGTTTGAGGACAACGGTCACGGCGTCTTCCAACGTATCGACATTTTTGAGCAGGTCGATGACGCCTTTGAAGCTGGTTTCGAACTCGTGTTTCATAAAGCCATAGTTGCCTTGGTCGAAATTCTTGTCCAGTCCATGGTCAGTACACCAGGTCACGAACTCCGCACGGCGTGGTCCAGTCCATTGCGCCAAGCACAACCGCCCAATCCAGCAATCAGGTTATAAAGCGGCGTCTCGGTTGTTGCCATTGCCAGCGCACCACACGTGCGGGCGGTGCACGGGCAAATGGGCCCAGATCTCGGCAGGATATTTCGCGGCGCGTTCTGACAGCGGCTTCCGAGCAAGCGTCATTTTTTCGGTGCGCTGATCGGAGTTCTCCTCAGTGTGTTTCTCTTGATTTGCACTGTCAGGCGATCTCCATCGGAATACGTGCGGCGCCAGCAAACTGCCTTAATGATTTTATGAACTGTCGCCGGCATTGAATTCGACCAATCTCAGATCGACTTTCGCGATGCTGCTAGCGCAATGGTTGCCGCCTAGAGCATCGTACGCTTAATCGGAAGCGTATTTGGCGTGCTTGAAGAAATTCCAGCATTCGGCGGGTTCGAACAGTGCGCAAATGTCGCCGAGCGCGCGCCAGAGCGCGTCGAAGGTGCGGGCCGCGGCCTTGCGCA
>CAIZEI010000081.1 GCA_903931945.1 uncultured Hyphomicrobiales bacterium
GCCACTTCGCCCTCAACATCGTGCGATCGGCCAGAGACAAACACAGCATAAGGCTCCGCAGAAAACTCGCGGGATGGGACCCAAGCTACATCATCGCCCTGCTCGAAGGCGATCGCCGTTAATTTGGATTCGGAGCCCTGCGCGGGGACCATCGCGTACGGCGCCAGCGACGCCGGGAGCGAAAATTGTCCTGTCCGGCCATCTTGTGCGATAATCTCAATTCTGCCATGTTCGTGCGCCTCGAATAGGTCAGCGTTACTGACCTGTCATGTCTCCGGCGCCTGAATTTGTTCCGGGTGTGGCTGGAGTGGGCCGCCATTGACTCGTCCAGGCGCGAATTTCGGCGCCAGGGCAAAAAGCAGGCACGGAAATTGATTGCGCCCTGAGCGGCGTTTGGGTGGAGTGTGAGATGAATGAGGTTGTGACCTCTGGAATTGGGACATTGACGGACGCCGACACATCGCGCGCGCTGTCCAAACGTGGGCGCGCGTCCGCCGCCGCTGCCGCCGCTCTTTCGATTCCGGAAACAACAGACATGACCACGACGCAACTGCCTTATGACCCCTTCCAGCCCGCCGCGGCAGGTCTGTTCAACCCTGCGCACGGCAAGGATTCCTGCGGCGTCGGCTTCATAGCCAATATCCACAATGTCGCCTCGCACGAGATTGTGGAGCAGGGGTTGCAAATCCTGCTCAATCTGGACCACCGCGGGGCTGTTGGCGCCGATCCCAAACTTGGCGATGGTTGCGGCATCCTGGTCCAGATTCCGCACCGCTTCTTCGCTGAGGAATGCGCCAAGCTCGGTTTCACGCTCCCCGCCGCCCGCCAATACGGGATTGGCCAGTTCTTCATGCCCCGCGATGCGGGCGCGCGTAGCGATGTTGAGGCTGCCGCTGCGCTGGCGATTCAAGAGGAAGGCCTGACTTTGCTTGGCTGGCGCGATGCGCCGGTCGACAACTCCGATCTTGGCGAAGCGGTGAAGGCCTGCGAGCCAGTGATGCGACAGGTTTTTGTTGGCCATGGCCCCGGCGTGACCGACGAGGATGATTTCGAGCGCAAACTGTATCTGGCTCGCAAGGTCATATCCCGCGCTGTCGTGGCGATGCAGCGCCGCGAGACGCAGGAGTTTTATACGGTTTCCATGTCGTGCCGCACGATCGTCTATAAGGGCATGGTGCTGGTGTCGCAGTTGAAGGGGTTTTATCGCGACCTTCAGGACCAGCGTTTCGACAGCGCGCTGGCGCTGGTGCATCAGCGCTTCGCCACCAATACATTTCCGTCATGGCGGTTGGCGCATCCCTACAGGTTTGTGGCGCATAACGGCGAAATCAATACCTTGCGCGGCAATGTGAACTGGATGGCGGCGCGGGAGGCCTCCGTACAGAGTGAAAAATTCGGCAACGATATTTCCAAGCTCTGGCCCATTTCCTACGAGGGGCAATCCGATACAGCCTGTTTTGACAATGCGCTCGAATTTCTGGTGCAGGGCGGCTATTCCCTCTGCCACGCGATGATGATGCTGATACCCGAGGCGTGGGCTGGCAATCCTCTTATGGATGAGGACCGCCGCGGCTTTTATGAATATCACGCAGCGCTTATGGAGCCCTGGGATGGGCCGGCGGCGATGGCCTTTACCGACGGGCGGCAGATTGGCGCGACGCTGGATCGCAATGGTTTGCGCCCCGCTCGATATATTGCGACCGAGGACGGGCTTGTGATCATGGCGTCGGAAGTTGGCGTGCTGCCGATTCCCGAAGAGAAGATCGTTCGCAAATGGCGCTTGCAACCGGGCAGAATGCTGCTGGTCGATCTTGAGCAGCATCGCATTGTCTCGGATGAGGAAATGAAGAAGACGCTTTCGACCGCGCATCCCTATCGCGAATGGTTGAAGAACACGCAAATTGTGCTCGAAGACCTCAAGCCGGTCGAGGCGCGCGGCGCGCGCGGCGATGTTTCCCTGCTCGACCGTCAACAGGCTTTTGGCTATTCGCAGGAAGATCTTGCGATTCTGCTTGCGCCAATGGCGATGACGGGCGAAGAGGCCACCGGCTCGATGGGGACAGACACCCCGATTTCGGCGATGTCCGACAAACTGAAGCTGCTTTACACCTATTTCAAACAAAACTTTGCGCAGGTGACGAACCCGCCGATCGATCCGATCCGCGAACAGCTTGTCATGAGCCTCGTCTCATTCATTGGTCCGCGTCCGAATATTTTCGATCGGGAAGGCAATTCCCGACGGAAGCGGCTCGAAGTGCGTCAGCCGATTTTGACCAACGAAGATCTTGAGAAAATCCGCAATATCGGCGCCATCGAAGACACATTCGACACGCGCACGCTTGAAATCACCTATGCCGCCGATCGCGGCGCTGAGGCGATGAAGGATCAGCTCGCACGCCTGTGCAAGCGCGCCGAAGACGCCGTGCGCGAGGGCTATAACATCATCATCCTGTCAGACCGGATGATGGGCGCCGACCGTATGCCGATCCCCGCGCTTCTGGCGACGGCGGCTGTGCATCATCATCTCATCCGCAAGGGATTGCGGACGTCTGTCGGCCTGGTCGTGGAGACGGGCGAAGCGCGCGAGGTGCATCATTTCGCCTGCCTTGCAGGCTACGGCGCCGAAGCCATCAATCCCTATCTGGCGTTTGAAACACTGGCGTCCATGGCGCGCGACTTCCCGGAGGAAGTCGATGAATATGAGGTCGTAAAGCGCTACATCAAATCTGTCGGCAAGGGCCTGTTGAAAGTCATGTCCAAGATGGGCATTTCAACCTACCAGTCCTATTGCGGCGCCCAGATTTTCGACGCAGTTGGCTTGAATCAAGGCTTTGTCGACCAGTATTTCACCGGGACCCATACAACGATCGAAGGCATAGGTCTTGACGAGGTGGCGCGTGAGACATTCATCCGGCATCGCGACGCCTTTGGCGAATCTCCAGTCTACAAGTCCATGCTCGATGTCGGCGGCGATTACGCGTACCGGATCCGCGGCGAAGCGCATGCGTGGTCGGCGCAATCGGTGTCGCTGTTGCAACATGCCGTGCGGGGCAATTCGCAGGAGCAGTACCGGGCCTATGCAAAAATATTGAACGAGCAGGAAGAACGGCTGCTGACGATTCGCGGTCTGTTCAAGATCAGGAGCGCTGCGCAGGACGGTCGCGCGCCGGCTCCACTCGAAGAGGTCGAGGCAGCGGTCGATATCGTCAAGCGTTTCGCGACCGGCGCCATGTCCTACGGTTCGATTTCCCGTGAAGCCCATACGACGCTGGCCATCGCGATGAACCGCATTGGCGGCAAATCGAATACAGGCGAGGGCGGCGAAGAATCGGATCGTTATACGCCGCTGGCCAATGGCGATTCCATGCGCTCCGCCATCAAGCAGGTGGCGTCGGGACGCTTCGGCGTCACCACCGAATATCTCGTCAATTCTGACATGATGCAGATCAAGATGGCGCAGGGCGCCAAGCCTGGCGAAGGCGGACAATTGCCCGGCCACAAGGTCGATGCGGTGATCGCCAAGGTCAGGCATTCGACGCCGGGCGTCGGTCTGATTTCGCCGCCGCCGCATCACGATATCTATTCGATTGAAGATCTTGCGCAGCTGATTTTCGATTTGAAGAACGTCAATCCAGAAGCGCTGGTCTCGGTGAAACTGGTGTCGGAAGTCGGCGTTGGCACGGTTGCCGCCGGCGTTTCGAAAGGCCGCGCCGATCATGTCACGATTTCCGGCTATGAAGGCGGCACGGGCGCCAGTCCGCTGACCTCGATCAAGCACGCGGGGTCGCCTTGGGAAATCGGCCTTGCCGAAACGCATCAGACGCTTGTCGCCAATCGCCTGCGCGCGCGCATAGCTGTGCAGGTGGACGGAGGGCTGCGCACGGGTCGCGATGTCGTCATCGGCGCGCTTCTTGGCGCTGACGAATTTGGTTTTGCCACCGCGCCGCTGATTGCGGCTGGTTGCATCATGATGCGCAAATGTCATCTCAACACCTGCCCGGTTGGCGTTGCGACGCAGGACCCGGTGTTGCGCAAGCGCTTTGTCGGCCTGCCCGAACATGTCATCAATTTCTTCTTCTTTGTTGCCGAAGAAGTCCGAGAAATCATGGCTTCGCTTGGTTATCGGCGGTTTGACGAGATGATTGGCCAGATGCAAATGCTCGACCGGGACGCGGCCATCAGCCACTGGAAGGCGAGAGGGCTCGATTTCACAAAATTGTTCCGCAAACCGGATGCTGCGCCAGGCGTCGGCATTTCGCACACGCAAATGCAGGATCATGGGCTTGAAAAGGCGATGGATGTGCAACTCATCGCGCAAGCCCGGGACGCCATCGAAAACAAGACGCCGGTTGTGATTGAGGGAACGATCGCCAACACAGCGCGCACGACAGGCGCAATGCTGTCGGGTGAAATCGCGCGCAAATATGGTCATGCCGGCCTGCCGGATGACACGATCCACGTGAAATTGACCGGCACTGCGGGGCAGAGTTTCGGCGCCTGGCTTGCCCGTGGCGTCACGCTGGAGCTTGCAGGCCAATCGAACGACTATGTTGGCAAGGGCCTGTCGGGCGGACGGATTATTATCTATCCTTCGAAGGCGTCGTCAAAAATCATCCCGCATGAATCGATCATCGTCGGCAATACCGTTCTTTACGGCGCTATCGCGGGCGAATGCTATTTCCGCGGCGTCGCGGGGGAGCGCTTCGCGGTGCGCAATTCCGGCGCTATTGCAGTCGTTGAGGGCACCGGCGACCACGGCTGCGAATATATGACAGGCGGCATTGTTGTGGTGCTGGGACAGACCGGACGCAATTTTGCGGCGGGCATGTCGGGCGGCATCGCCTATGTGCTGGATGAAGACGGCGCGTTTGCGAGCCGCTGCAATCTCGCCATGGTTGAACTTGAATCTGTGCGTGAGGAGGAGGATATCAACCAGCGCATTCTGCATCTCGGCGGCGATCTGCAAACGCATGGTCGCGTCGATGTGATGAAAGACATGACGCGGTTCGATGCGGAGCGTCTGAGGCAGTTGATCGCCAATCATCATCGCTATACGGATTCGTCGCGGGCGAAGGACATCCTCGACAATTGGGACGCCTTCAAGGGAAAATTCCGCAAGGTCATGCCGGTCGAATATCGCCGCGCGTTGAATGAACTGATGGCGCGCCGCGATGCGCGCCCGATGGCGCCGGCGGGGGAGTGAAATCATGGGCAAGGTAACAGGCTTCCTCGAAATTGACCGGCGCGACCGCAAGTACAAGCCGGCCGCCGACCGCATTCGTCATTACAAGGAATTTGTGATTCCACTGAGCGAGGATGCGACGCGCGATCAGGCGGCGCGCTGCATGAATTGCGGCATTCCCTATTGCCACAATGGGTGCCCGGTGAACAACCAGATCCCCGACTGGAACGATCTCGTTTACAAGGATGAGTGGGAGGAGGCGTGTCGCAATCTCCATTCCACGAACAATTTTCCCGAGTTTACGGGTCGCGTGTGTCCCGCGCCATGCGAAGCCTCCTGCACGCTCAATCTTGACGACAACCCCGTCACCATCAAGACCATCGAATGCGCGATTGTGGATCGCGGCTTCAAGCATGGCTGGATCAAGCCGGAGCATGTCAAACATTCGACTGGCAAGAAGGTCGCCGTGATCGGTTCAGGCCCGGCCGGGCTCGCCTGCGCCCAGCAATTGCGCCGCGCTGGCCATGAAGTGCATGTCTATGAACGCAATGCATTTCCCGGCGGTTTGATGCGTTATGGCATTCCAGACTTCAAGATGGAAAAATCCCTTGTCGAGCGCCGCGCCGGACAGATGACCGCCGAAGGCGTGATCTTTCATTGCGGCGTGAATGTCGGCGTCGATATCGCGATTGAAAAGATCGTGGCTGAGTACGACGCTGTGGCGCTGGCCGGCGGCGCAGAAAAGCCTCGCGACCTGCCAATTCCGGGGCGCGATCTGGCAGGCGTGCATTTTGCCATGGAATTTCTGCCGCAGCAGAACCGCCGCGTGTCTGATGAACCGTTGCATACCAATGAGCACATTCTCGCCAATGGCAAGAACGTGGTTGTCATCGGCGGTGGCGATACGGGGTCCGATTGCATCGGAACCTCCGTTCGGCAGGGCGCGCTGAAAGTGACGCAGTTTGAAATCATGACTGAGCCGCCGGTAAAAGAAAACAAGCTGCTGACATGGCCCGACTGGCCGTTGAAGCTGCGCACTTCGTCGAGCCATGAAGAGGGCGCCGAACGTGATTTTGCGGTCAACACAGTCGCGTTTCTGGGCGATGAGAGCGGCGCCTTGCGGGCGCTGAAATGCGTGCGCGTGGACTCGGCGTTTCAACCCGTCGCGGGCTCGGAATTCGAGATCAAGGCGGAACTCGCGTTGCTGGCGATGGGGTTCGTATCGCCGGTGCATGAGGGCATGCTGAACGCGCTCGGCGTCAAATATGACGCGCGTGGCAATGTGGCCGCCGATACGCGGGCCTACAAAAGCTCGGTCGACAAGGTCTGGGCCTGCGGCGATATGCGCCGGGGCCAATCGCTTGTCGTGTGGGCGATTCGCGAGGGTCGCCAATGCGCCGCTGCGATCGACGAAAGCCTGATGGGCGCGACGCTTTTGCCGCGCTGACCCGTTCAGTTTTCCGCTGCAATCGTGTTCAACCGCCCGGGCGGGGCAGGATGACGCATCGATTGCGGCGGGGCTTGTGATTCGTTGCGCAGATCGACAGCGAGTCGCTGGAGAAGCCGACGCTGGATGAGTTCGGACGCACGCACTTCGGAAATGGCGATGAAACTTGGGTATGTCATCGTTTATGTTGCGGATGTTCCCGCCACGCTGGCGTTTTATGAAAGCTGCTTTGGACTTGCGCGGCGCTATTTGCACGACAGCAAAATGTATGGCGAACTTGAAACCGGCGGCACAGCGTTGGCCTTTGCCGCTGAATCCCTGATTGAGCTGAATGGCTTGAGCGCGCGCAAGAATCGATCGGGCGACGAGCCTGCCGGGGCCGAGATCGGACTTGTCACGTCCGATGTTGGCGCAGCCTACGACCGGGCGGTTTCAGCCGGCGCCGAAGCCTGCAAGGAACCTGCGTCAAAACCCTGGGGCCAGACCGTTGCTTATGTGCGCGATCTCAATGGTTTCCTGGTTGAGATTTGCTCGCCGATGGGGTGATACGCGCGCGTCGGCCAATCTCGTTCATCACTGAACTTGCATTCCTGCGCAAAGTCGCGTAAACGGGTTTTGTTGCATAGCAGCAAAAGGACTCCGGTCGCGTAGGCCGAGCTTGAAACTTCGGCGCGCCGTTGAGTCCCCGATCCCCCCTGACAGCCCATCTACGCGGGGCAGTCCCCTGACCCGCCCGGAACGCATTCGCCGTTCACCGGGCCAATGAAAGATTCGTGTGACTCAATTTACTGATCTCGGCCTCGCCGAGCCCCTTCTGCGCGCTCTTGCCCAGGAGGGCTACACAACGCCCACGCCGATTCAGGCGCAGGCCATTCCGCCTTTGCTGCAAAATCGCGATCTGCTCGGCATTGCCCAGACAGGCACCGGCAAGACAGCGGCTTTCGCATTGCCGATTCTCAACCATTTCCTGAAAAATCCCAAAAAGCCCAATGCGAAGACGGCGCGCGCGCTGATCCTTGCGCCGACGCGTGAACTTGCAACGCAGATCGCCGCCAGTTTCCGCGCCTATGGCAAATTCGCCGGCATTCGCGTCGCCATTGTGATTGGCGGCGTCAGCCCCGGTCCACAGGTGCAGGCCATGGCCGGCGGCGTTGATGTGCTTGTCGCCACGCCAGGTCGTCTGCTCGATCATATGTCAACCGGCGCTGTGCGGCTGAACGAGACCGAAATTCTGGTGCTCGACGAAGCTGATCATATGCTCGACCTCGGCTTTGTCGTGCCGATCCGCAAAATTTTGCAAAAAATTCCCAAGGCCCGGCAAAGCCTGTTCTTCTCCGCGACCATGCCGCGTGAAATCGCCTCGCTTGCCTCCGAAATGCTCAGCAATCCGGTGGAAGTGAAGGTTGCGCCTGTTGCTGCAACCGCCGACCGCGTGTCGCAGGAGGTCTACCTTATCGAGACCGGCGGCAAACCCGCGCTGTTGGTGGAATTGCTGAAACGCCCGGGTTTTTCGCGGTCAATTATTTTCACGCGCACCAAGCGCGGGGCCGATCGCGTCGCAAGGCATTGCGAGGCGGCGGGGATTGCAGCTGCAGCTATCCATGGCAACAAAAGCCAGAATCAGCGTCAGCGCGCGCTCGACGATTTCAAAAAGGGCAAGACGGCGGCGCTGGTTGCAACCGACATCGCCGCGCGTGGCATCGATATCGATTCGGTCAGCCATGTCGTGAATTTCGATCTCCCCGAAGTGCCGGAAGCCTATGTGCATCGCATCGGTCGCACCGCGCGTGCGGGCAAGGAGGGCATTGGCATTTCGCTGTGCGCGCCCGATGAACGCGCGCTGCTGAAAGCGATCGAAAAACTGACGCGGCAGACCCTGCCGGTCATCGACCGGCGAGGCACCTTGCCGGTCGTCGCGCGTCCGGGCGGCGCGGGCGAAGCGCCTGCCGAGCGGGCGCCACGCGAGAATCAGAACCGGCCCTATCATCCCGTGCGTTCCGGGCCTTCGCGCAATGGCGGTCGTCCGGACGCGCGGAGCGAGCACCACGGCGGACCACGTTCCGAGCAGCGGTTCGGCGAGCCGCGCAGCGCTGCGCCTCGCCCGGACGCGCGACCGAACCGCGTACAGACCCGGCGGCCCTTTCCGGGTAGCCAGACCGCGCGGGGCTGACAGCAACAGGCCGGGCGAGGGAGTTTCTCGCCCGCCGCTGCTTGTGACGCCACTAGCCTCAAGTCAATTGGGTGACGATTCCCATTTGCTGCAGAGCGCCTGAAAGGCGCGTCTCGAAGTGCGAGGGAGCTTGCAAGGAAAGTCTGGAATCGCGCCGTCGTGGTTCGAGACGACCCCGCGCCGGGCCTCCTCACCGCAGGCAGGGGGAAAGCTTCCTTTCCCCGAATGACCTGTTGTCCCGGCGCATCGTCATTGACAGGCTGGTATCGATCATTGATGGAAACGTCTTGCCGGACGAATTTTCCAATGGTCCGTCCGTCGTAAGGAAAGTCGTGCGAGCGCTGCCCCTCGCTATTTCCACTTTCCCATATCGAGGGCGCGCAGGTCATCTTTTGCGACGGATTATCGAAATGAAGGAATTCTTTCGCGCAATCTGGCGCAGAACAACAGGTATTCTGGATATAAGCGTTCCTTACACGCGTCGCCAGTTCAGGAAACAAATCAGGGATAATGGTTTTCAAATTGGCGCGGAGACCTATGGTCGCGTCAAACTGCGCTGGTGGGGCGATGACGCCAGGCTCATTATTGGCGACTATTGTGCGTTCGCGAATATCGAAATCTTCCTGGGCGGCGCCCATCGCACGGACTGGAGTTCGATCTATCCTTTTCCAGCTTTCCCCAAACGATGGCCAGAGGCCAGCGGCGTCAAAGGCTACATCGCTACGCGGGGCGATGTCACGATCGGTTCAGATGTCTGGATCGCTTCCCGCGCAATGATCATGTCCGGCGTCACGATCGGCCACGGCGCTGTGGTCGCCGCGCGCTCCGTGGTCACGCACGACGTTCCGCCCTACGCCATCGTCGCGGGGGTTCCGGCGCGAATCGTCGGATACCGGTTTACTCCTGATATTATTGAGCGATTTCTCGCGGTGGCCTGGTGGGATTGGGATCGGGACAGGTTGGCGCAGCTGCTTCCATTGTTGCTCAGCGACAAAATTGAAGACTTCTTGCAAGCCGCCGAAGCGGCGCGGGCGCCGGCCGTCGCAACCTCTTGAGCGCCCGGCGCGGATTGCGCAAGACGTGGCGAGAACAGGGCCGTTGGCGGCATGATCGGCATTTTTGACTGTCGCGGCTCGAAGCGCGGGGATGGCGATGAACATTCTCAGCCTTCGGTTGCATTGCCGCCTGGAATTTACCCTTGACGCGTTGTTGGCTTGTATGAAAAAAGGAGAGTTATGTATTAACCGGTTTCGGGGGCGGATGGCATGACAGCGGTGGTGGACGGACTTGAAAGCGCCGATGTCGCGGGTTTCTCGAGCCGCCTCAAGGTCGTTTTTACGCTCCTGACCGCGGCCAATTTGGCGGCTTGGGCGTGGGCGTGGGCTTTGTTTCACGGCCAGCCCGCGTTACTTGGCACAGCTTTGCTCGCCTGGGTGTTCGGGCTTCGCCATGCGGTCGACGCCGACCATATTGCGGCCATCGACAATGTGGTGCGCAAATTGATGCAGGATGGCAAAAAGCCGCTCGGCGTCGGTTTGTTTTTTTCCCTTGGACATTCCACCATTGTCATCATCGCGACGGCTCTGCTTGCGGCCACCACCATGGCGATGCAGGAGAATTTCGCGGCTTTCAAAACCATCGGCGGCGTCATCGGCACGGCCTTTTCCGCTTTCTTCCTTCTTGTGATCGCTGTCGCCAATCTGATGATCCTGCGGGGGGTATGGAGGAATTTCCGCCATGTCGCCGATGGCGGCAAACTCGACAATCAAAATATGGATATGCTGCTGTCGGGCGGCGGCGTTCTGGCGCGCCTGTTCCGGCCATTGTTCGGGACAGTGACCGAAAGCTGGCATATGTATTTCATAGGCTTTTTGTTCGGGCTCGGCTTTGACACGGCGACCGAAATCGGCCTTCTCGGGATTGCGACCTCCCAGGCGGCGCAGGGCATGAGCCCCTGGGCGATCCTCGTGTTCCCCGCGCTCTTCACGGCTGGCATGGCGCTGGTCGATACCGCCGACAGCACGCTGATGGTTGGGGCCTATGGCTGGGCCTTTGTGCATCCCCTGCGCAAGCTCTGGTACAATCTCACGATTACTGTGATTTCGGTCATTGTCGCCATGCTGATTGGCGGGATCGAGGCCCTGGGCCTGATCGGCGACCAGCTTGGCCTTGAAGGGAGCTTCTGGAGTTTTGTGGGCGGTCTCAACGACGACCTTGGCAATTTCGGTTTTGTCGTCGTTGGCGTCTTCATTTTTGCCTGGATTGTTTCCGCCTTCATCTACCGTTGGAAAGGCTATGACCGCGCGGCGAAGGCATGAGCCTATCGCACTGTTAACCGAACCTTAGGGAACACAGCCGATAGACTCCAGTCGTGCCGATGGCGCTTGTGCGGCTTCCCGGCGGCGAGGATACGGATCATGCTCGACACCATTCGGGAATTGATTGACCGGCATGGCAAAATGCCGGTTCCGGCTTCCGATCTGGCTGACGATCAGGAGCTTTTTGCGGCCGGCCTCGATGCTTTCCATGCCGTCCGCGTCATGCTGGCTGTTGAAGATGCGTTTGAGATTGTCTTTCCCGAGCATATGCTGAATCGCGCCAATTTCGCCTCAATCGCAGCAATCGCGCTTTCTGTCGCAGAGGTCTTCCCGTCAAAATTGCAGACATGTCTGCCGTCAAAGGGTCAAGCGCTCGAACACGCCGCCTGAGCCCTATCGCATTCAACCATCGTATAGGGCGCGTCTACGCGCAAATGCTTGCTTTCCCGACAACCGCCTTTAGTAATAACGTCAAACCGGGTGGGGGCGCCAGCTTTGGCTGCAGACTATGTGCTCGAAACAAGAGGCCTGACGAAACAGTTCGCGGGCTTCAAAGCGGTGCGGGGGGTTAACCTTCGTGTGCAGCGCGGTTCGATCCATGCATTGATTGGCCCCAATGGCGCAGGCAAGACAACCTGTTTCAATCTGCTGACGAAGTTTCTGGAGCCGACGGACGGTTCCATCCTTTTCAATGCTCGCGATATCACGCATTTGAAGCCCGCAGATGTCGCCCGGATGGGGCTGGTGCGCTCGTTCCAGATATCGGCTGTATTTCCGCATTTAACCGCGCGTGAAAATGTGCGTCTCGCGCTGCAGCGCCAGCGTGGAGGCAATTTCGATTTCTGGCGCTCCAAAACTGTGCTCGACGTTTATAATGACCGCGCGCAGGCGCTGCTGGCCGATGTGGGCCTTCTTGAATTTGCCGATACCACCGCCGTTGAAATGCCCTATGGCCGCAAGCGCGCGCTTGAGATCGCGACGACCCTCGCGCTTGAGCCTGAAGTCATGCTGCTCGATGAGCCTATGGCCGGCATGGGTCATGAGGATATCGCGCGGGTTGTGGACCTCATCCGTCGTGTTTCGAAGGGTCGCACGGTGCTGATGGTCGAACACAATCTGAGCGTGGTCGCAGACCTTTCCGACACCATTACCGTTCTTACGCGCGGGGAAGTGCTCGCGGAAGGCGACTACGCCACCGTGTCGAAAAACCCCGAAGTGCGTCAGGCCTATATGGGGAGCGCGCATGTCTGAGGCGGCGCTTCTCAACGTCAAGAACCTTGAGGCCTGGTATGGCGAATCCCATATCCTGCACGGGGTCGATTTCTCGGTGCGCAAAGGCGAAGTGGCGACGCTGCTCGGGCGCAATGGAGCGGGCAAGACGACGACGCTGAAATCCATCATGGGCATGGTGGCAAAACGCCGTGGTTCTGTAATCTATGAAGGCGTCGAGACCATCGGGCTTTCATCCGACCGGATTGCCCGGCTTGGCATTGCCATTTGTCCGGAAGAGCGCGGCATTTTCGCCAGTCTGGATGTCCGCGAGAACCTGCTGCTGCCGCCGAAAATCAAATCCGGCGGGCTTGCGATAGAATCCATCCTCGATCTCTTTCCGAATCTTCGCGAGCGCATGTCAAGCCAGGGAACGAAGCTCTCGGGCGGCGAACAGCAGATGCTGGCGATTGCGCGCATTTTGCGTACGGGCGCGACGCTGCTGATGCTGGACGAACCGACGGAAGGCCTCGCGCCGGTCATCATCGAGCAGATTGGCCTGACCATTAAAAAACTGAAAGAGAGCGGGTTCACGATATTGCTCGTCGAACAAAACTTCCGCTTCGCCTCGACTGTCGCCGACCGCTACTTTGTTATGGAGCATGGCAAGATCATCGATACATTCGCCAATAGCGAATTATCGGCGAATATGGAAAAACTGCACGCATATCTTGGCGTCTGACGCCGGGACGAATATTTTCAACATGGGCATACCAATTCAGATCAACCAGGGAGAGCATTCATGAAAATTTCTGTTTCAATGCTGGCGCTGACTGCAGCGCTGGGTTTCGCCACCGCCGCCTTCGCCGATGACAAGAACGTCAAGCTCGGCGTGCTCACCGATATGGCCGGTCTGTATGCGGATGTCGGCGGCGCCGGTTCAATTGTCGCTGCGCAAATGGCGGTTGACGATTCCGGCCTTGCAGCAAAGGGCTGGAAGATCGATATCGTTTCCGCCGATCACCAGAACAAGCCCGATGTGGGTGTCAATATCTCCCGACAATGGGCCGATCAGGACAAGGTTGACGGCATTTTTGACGTGCTGACGTCGAGCGTGGCGCTTGCAGTCGCCGGCGTCGCCAAGGACAAAAATCTTGTCTACATGAACTCGGGCGCGGCCGCTTCCGATCTGACAAACTCGGCCTGTACGCCCAACACAGTGCACTGGACCTATGACACCTATCTGCTCGCCAATGGCACAGGCAAGGCGGTTGTGAAATCGGGCGGCGACACATGGTTCTTCCTGACGGCGGATTATGCATTCGGTCAGGCGCTGGAGCGCGATACGACTGCGGTGATCACAGCCAATGGCGGCAAAGTACTTGGCAGCGTTCGTCACCCGCTGTCTTCGTCGGATTTTTCATCCTATCTGCTGCAGGCGCAGGCCTCGAAAGCCAAGATCATCGGCCTCGCCAACGCGGGCGGCGATACCGCCAATTCGATCAAGCAGGCTTCGGAATTCGGCATCACGGCGGGCGGACAGAAGCTTGCGGCGCTGTTGCTGTTCATCACCGATGTGCATTCTGTCGGTCTGAAAATCGCGCAGGGGCTGCAATTCACCACCACCTTCTATTGGGATCAGAACGATGGCACGCGCGCTTTCGCCAAGCGTTTTGCAGAGAAGATGAAAAATCATCAGATGCCAACGATGGTGCAGGCGGGCGTTTACGCCTCGGTCAACCATTACCTGAAAACGCTTGCGGCCATGGGCGCCAATCCGCATGATGGCGCCAAGGTTGTCAGCAAGATGAAGGAAACGCCGACCGAGGATGCATTGTTCGGCAAAGGCAGCATCCAGGCGAATGGCCGCGTGATTCATCCCGGCTATCTCTTCCAGGTGAAAACGCCCGAGGAATCCAAAGGCGAATGGGATCTCGTGAAGCAGATTGCAACGATTCCCGCCGATGAAGCCTTCACGCCGATTGCCCAGAGCACGTGTGCATTGCTGAAGAAGTAGGGGATGCGGGGGAAGGTGGCCCTCGCGTCAGCGAGGGTCGGATGAGTGTGGGGAAAACGTTTAAATTTCAGAGTCTGGATTCGCGGCGCCGCCCTCACCCGTCGTTTCCTGGCTGAAACGACACCCTCTCTCGCGCTGCGGGAGAGGGCCGCCCACCAACCGAGCTTGCCGATGTTCGCTATCAACACTTCCGCCCTGTTTGGCCAATTGCTCGTCGGTCTTATCAACGGATCATTCTATGCGCTGTTGAGCCTGGGGCTGGCTGTCATATTCGGATTGCTGAACATCATCAACTTCGCTCACGGCGCGCTGTTCATGATGGGCGCGTTTTGTGCTTATTTCCTGCTCAATCTGGCGGGCGTCGGTTATTGGGGCGCGCTTGTTCTGACGCCCGTTATCGTCGGCGCATTCGGAATTTTCCTTGAACGCACGATGCTCCATCGCCTTGCCAATCTGGATCATCTCTATGGACTGCTGCTGACCTTCGGACTGGCGTTGATCATTCAGGGATTGTTCCAGAATTATTTCGGCTCCTCCGGTCTGCCTTACGCAATTCCACCAGAGCTCACGGGCGCGCAAAATCTTGGCTTCATGTTCCTGCCGAACTATCGCGCCTGGGTCGTCGTGTTGTCGGCGATCGTGTGCTTTGCGACATGGTTTGCGATCGAGAAAACCAGCCTCGGCGCGCTCTTGCGTGCGGCGACGGAGAACCCTGCCCTGGTGCGCGCCTTCGGCGTCAATGTGCCGCGTATGATCACCCTGGCCTACGGTTTTGGCGTCGGGCTTGCCGGACTTGCCGGCGTGCTCGCCGCGCCCATCAATCAGGTGCGCCCATTGATGGGCGCCGATCTCATTATCGTTGTGTTTGCGGTCGTCGTCATCGGCGGTATGGGATCGATCCTCGGTTCGATCGTCACCGGATTTGCGCTTGGGGTCATCGAGGGCCTGACGAAATATATTTACCCTGAAGCATCGAACACGGTGGTCTTTGTCGTAATGGCGCTTGTGCTCATGGTGAAGCCCGCAGGACTGTTCGGGAGGGCTTCCTGAAATGGCGGCTTCGTCAACAGTCATTCAGTCGCCGTCCGGCGCGCGCGGTTTCAACACCGAGCTGAAAGTGTTCGGGGGAATGGCTGCGCTGCTCATCGTGCTGCCGCTGACCGGTCTTGTCTATCCCTATTTCATCATGCAGGCGCTGTGCTTCGCGTTGTTCGCCTGCGCGTTCAATCTGCTGATCGGTTATGTCGGTTTGCTCTCTTTCGGACATGCTGTGTTTTTGGGAACCGCAGGCTATGTCAGCGCCCATGCTGCGCGGGTCTGGGGGCTCGCGCCCGAACTGGCGATCCTCCTGGCGGTGATGGCCGCGCTGGGTCTGGGGCTTGCGATCGGGCTTCTGGCTATTCGCCGTCAGGGCATCTACTTCGCCATGACAACGCTCGCCTTGTCGCAGATGATGTATTTCGTCTATTTGCAGGCGCCTTTCACCCATGGCGAGGATGGCATTCAGGGCGTGCCGCAAGCGCGGCTTCTCGGTCTCATTGACCTCTCAAAACCCCTCATTCTTTATTATTCCGTGCTGGCGATTTTCCTGCTGGCGTTTCTTCTGATCTATCGCGCCATCAATTCTCCATTCGGCGAAATATTGAAGGCCATTCGCGAGAACGAGCCACGCGCGATTTCGCTCGGCTACAAGACTGACCGTTACAAGCTGGTGGCTTTTGTCCTGTCCGCCGGACTTGCAGGACTTGCGGGCGCCGTCAAGGTGATTGTGGCGCAGAACGCTTCGTTGACCGATGTGCATTGGGCGATGTCGGGCGAGGTGGTGCTGATGACGCTTGTCGGCGGTCTGGGCACGATTTTCGGTCCGGTCGTTGGCGCCTTCATCATCACCGCCATGCAGCAATATCTTGCGGGTTGGGGACAGTGGGTGCAGGTCGCGCAAGGCGTGATCTTCGTTGCCTGCGTGCTGGCGTTCCGTCGCGGAATTGTGGGAGAAATTGCCGCGCGGTTGAAGATTCCGCTCTAGTTTTTTTCACTCTCCCGCTCGATTTTTTCGAAATAGCGTTCCTCTTGCCGGCGCGCCAGCCGCCAGAAACCGGCAATTCCCCCGATCGCCAGAGTGAACGCCAGCAGGCCCAGCGGTCCGCTGAGGCGTGCTGCCGCCTCGCCGAAGATATAGCCGCCCATGCCGAACAGGAGGGCCCAGGCAACGGCGCCTGCCGCATTGAAAATCAGGAACCGGCCCCATCTCAGCCCATGCACTCCGGCAAACAGCGCAGCGAATATCCGCAGGAAGGCGACGAAGCGCCCGAAAAACACAATTTTCGCGCCATGGCGGGCGAAGAGAAGATCGCCCAGCGCCAGCCGTCGCGCGTCGAGCCGGACGACATGTCCGTATGCGCGAACGAGCGGCAAACCAAACGTTCGGCCAACCCAAAAGCCAATGTTGTCGCCTGCAATCGCCGCGCAAGCGGCCACAACAATGATTTCAATGATATCGATGTCGCCGGTCACGGCGGCAAAAATCGCCGCCGACACCAGCGCGGTCTCGCCGGGCAAAGGTATTCCCGCGCTTTCCAGCATGACGATGACAAACACAGCCCAAAGGCCGTATGATGCAATCCAGGGCTGGATAGTGGCGGCGAACATCCGTGCTATTTACCAACTAAAAATGTGAATAAATCTAATCCCTAGCCACGATCTGTAATTTAGGCTATGGACCTTTATCTCTAACTGCGTCGGGCCGTATATGCCACAGATTGTCTCCGCCAACCGCCTGACTGATGGCATTGTCGTTTTTCTCGGGCAGGGCGATCAATGGGTCGAGAATTTCCGGAGCGCCGCTCTGCTGGCCGACAAGCCGGCGCTGGAGGCCGGCCTTGCGCGGGCGCAGGACGCAGTTCGCGCCAATATCGTGGTCGAGGTGGCGCCGATGGACGTCGCGGAAACGCCCCACGGATTGGAGCCCAAACACATACGCGATCGAATCCGCGCTGAAGGTCCGACCGTTCGCCTCGACCATGGCAAGCAAGCCGCGCACGGAGCCTGACATGTACCGTTATGATGAATTCGATGCGGCGTTTGTGGCCGATCGGGTTGCGCAGTTCAGCGATCAGGTGAAGCGTCGCCTTGAGGGCGAACTCACTGAGGATCAGTTCCGCCCGCACCGGTTGATGAACGGCGTCTATTTGCAGTTGCACGCCTATATGCTGCGCATCGCTGTGCCCTATGGCACATTGTCGGCGCGGCAGATGCGCAAGCTCGCCTTTATCGCGCGGGAATTTGACAAGGGCTACGGTCATTTTACCACGCGGCAGAATCTGCAATTCAACTGGCCCGCGCTGAAAGACATCCCGGCGGTGCTGACGCATCTCGCCGAGGTCGAGATGCATGCGATCCAGACTTCGGGCAATTGCATCCGCAATGTCACAGCCGATCATTTTGCCGGCGCCGCCGCCGATGAAATTGAGGATCCGCGCCCCTATGCCGAAATCCTGCGGCAATGGTCGTCGATCCATCCGGAATTCACCTTTCTGCCGCGCAAGTTCAAACTCGCGTTGACGGGGGCGCCTGCCGATCGCGCCGCCATTCAGGTGCATGATATCGGCTATCAGCTGACGAAGAACGCCAGCGGCGAGACGGGCTTTATCGTCTATGTGGGCGGCGGGCAGGGACGCACGCCGATGATCGCCCATAAAATCAAGGACTTCCTGCCTGTCGGCGATCTCGTTGCCTATACGCAGGCCATCGTGCGCGTTTACAATCTCGATGGTCGCCGGGACAATAAATACAAGGCGCGCATCAAGATTCTCGTTCATGAAATGGGGCTTGAAAAATTCATGGACGCGGTCGAGGCCGAATTCGCTGCGATGAACAAGCAAGAACTCAAACTGCCGCAGGCCGAGGTCGAGCGAATCCAGGCCTATTTTGCGCCGCCCGCGCTGCCATCGAAAAGCGTGCGCTCGGAGGCTCTTGAGGCGCGCCGCGCAACGGACAAAAAATTCGCATCATTTGTCGAGAACAATGTCTCGCCCCATAAGGCGCCGGGACATGGCGTACTGACGATTTCCCTCAAGGCGATTGGCGCCATTCCGGGCGACGCTTCCGCCGAGCAGATGGAGGCGGTCGCCGATCTGGCCGAAAAATACGCGCACGACGAAATCCGCGTCTCGCATGAACAGAATCTCGTGCTGCCGCATGTGGCGTTGGACGATCTTCCCGCCATTTACGATGAGCTTGTCAAACACAAGCTCGCCACCGCCAATATCGGTCTCATCTCAGACATTATATGCTGCCCGGGTCTCGATTACTGTTCGCTGGCGACAGCGCGTTCGATCCCTGTCGCGCAGCGCATTTCCGAACATTTCGGCGAGGGCGCGCGGGCCGCGGAAATCGGCGCGATGAAGATCAAGATTTCCGGTTGCATCAATGCGTGCGGTCATCACCATGTCGGCCATATCGGCATTCTGGGTCTGGAGCGAAAAGGCGTCGAGACCTATCAGATCACGCTGGGAGGTTCGGGAGACGAGACCTGTTCACTCGGCGATATTACGGGCCCAGGTTTTTCCGAGCATGATATTGTCGGCGCAATCGAGACCATCGTCGATACCTATGTGGCGCAGCGCCGCGGCGCGGGCGAGGACTTTCTGACCGCCTATCGCCGACTTGGCATGGCGCCCTTCAAGAAAGCGCTTTATGAGCGCGATAAAGGCGCGGATATCTGATCATGGCTTTGTTTAAAAACGGCGTTGAAATGGATGACGCCTGGCGTTCTTTGCCCGATGGCGAGGCGGCGCCCGCGTCCGGCCATGTGATTTTCCCTTTTGACTGGTGGCTTGAGGAGCGCGGCGCATTCGAAGGCTCGAATGTGCCTCTCGGGATTCGCATTGAACCGGGGACAGACCTCAACAACATCGCCGCTGACATCAAACGCTTCTCGGTGATTGCGCTGGCATTCCCAAAATACGGCGACGGTCGGGCTTTTTCCCTCGCCCGACTGCTGCGTGAGCGCTATGGCTACAAGGGAGAATTACGGGCCGTGGGCGAGGTTTTAAGCGACCAGATTCAACTGATGCAACGCTGCGGTTTTGACGCTTTCGAAGTGACGGATGCGATTACCGCCAAAGCGCTGCGCGCCGGACGCATACCCGGCGTTACGCATTTCTATCAGCCCTCCGAGCGAACTGAAACGCCGGTGGGCGTTCGGCCATGGACGCGCGTTTCAAAGGCCTGAGGGTTATCGTAACAGTGTTTCATTTATTTGACGCTTTGTATTTAAAAATACAGGGCAGTGTTTAGGCAACGCTATTGCTAAAAAATTGAATATTGCATATCTAATGAATTCTGCAATAAATACCGCAAACATTTTGTGTTGGAGGCTCCGTTGGACCTGTTCGTTGGCAAGCCGACCTCTGAAGAAATCGCGCGCTGGTTTTCAACGGCTCCCGACGCGCCCGCGCAAACGTTTGAAATCGCTTTGGTTCTGGGCGGAACCGTGTCCGCCGGAGGTTATACAGCGGGCGCATTGGATTTTCTGATCGAAGCGCTCGACAATTGGACCGAGCAAAAGTCCAGGGACCCGACGGCGCCCCAACACAATGTCGTGTTGCGTGTGATCACGGGGACCTCTGGCGGTGGCGTCAACGCCGCCATCATGGCGCGCGCCCTCAATTTCGATTTTCAACCGGTGGGGCAGGCCACTCGCCTGTCGTCAGGCAAATCTGGCAATCCGTTCTATGATGTCTGGGTCAACACGCTTCATTTGGACGGATTTCTCGATACGAGCGATCTCAAGACCGGGTTTGGATCGGTCCTCAATGGCGGACCTATCGATAAGGGCACAAGCGATATCATCGCTTTCACGGGGCGAGGGGTGAAGCAACGCGCCTGGATCGGGACGCCGCTCAGGACTATTCTGACGTTGACAAATATCCATGGAATTCCGTTCAAACTTGAATTCGATAATGATCGCAGCGAGACCTATGTCGACCATGCCGATTATATCCGCTACGCCATCGACTATGCCGGACAGCAGGGCGCGGAGTATCGGCCGGATGAACTGACGCTCGGATTTAACGGATCGGCGGCGCCCCAGGCGTCGAACTGGAATGACTTCGGTCAGTTTGCTTGCGCAACGGCTGCGTTCCCCATCGGGTTTCCCGCGCGCGAATTGAGCCGGCCGACCGATCATTATTGCTATCGGGTCGTGGCGCGGCCCGATGAAAACGGGCAGAAGACAGCCTTCCGGCTGATGCCCGACTGGCCAACGCTGATCGCCTCGGGCGACGCGAACATTCGCCAAAAATATGGTTTTGTAGCTGTCGATGGCGGAACGACCGACAACGAACCGATTGAACTGGGACGCACGGCGCTCTGCGGATTGCTGGGAAATAATCCGAGAAGTCCGGATCAAGCCAATCGGGCGGTTGTCTTGATCGATCCCTTCGCTGGCGAAGCGACGCTCGGTCCATCGAAAATTGGCGCTTTCACTGCGACCGCAGGCGGCGTTCTCAATTCGCTACTGGATCAAACGCGTTACGATACGAGCGATCTGCAATTGGCGGCCAACCCGAACGTTTATAGTCGCTTCATGATTACGCCGGTGCGCGGCAATGCCGTAGGGTCGTCAGCCATCGCCAGCGCCGGACTGTCGGCTTTTATCGGCTTCGCCAGCCCCGATTTCATGCGCTACGATTATTTGCTGGGCCGCAAGAATTGTCAGGACTTCCTCAGCAAGACCTTCGTCCTGTCGGAAAAGAACGCAAAGGTGTTCGACAAGCCGTGGACCGCAGCGCAGAAGGAAAAATACGCCAAAGAGGCGCCGGAGGGCATGCAA
>CAIZEI010000082.1 GCA_903931945.1 uncultured Hyphomicrobiales bacterium
GCCACTTCGCCCTCAACATCGTGCGATCGGCCAGAGACAAACACAGCATAAGGCTCCGCAGAAAACTCGCGGGATGGGACCCAAGCTACATCATCGCCCTGCTCGAAGGCGATCGCCGTTAATTTGGATTCGGAGCCCTGCCGCTCGCTGTCGGCTGTCGCCCGGCGAGGAGACACGCCAGTTTCCTTGCTGCGGCCCAAACCTTGCTTGATCATCGGCTCAAACTGAAGGGGGCGACATGGCTGAATTGAGCCTCGATTTCACCAGCCTGCGACGCGCCTATGCGTCCGGGACATCGCCAATCGCCGTCATTCAAATGGTCTATGCGCGGATCGCCGCAGCCAACGACCCCGGTATATTCATTTCGCTCGTCGCGGAGGCGACCGCGCTTGCCCAGGCTACCGCGCTGGGCCGGCACGACCCGAAGAAACCCCTTTGGGGCATCCCCTTCGCCATAAAAGACAACATCGATCTGGCAGGGCTGGCTACAACGGCTTCCTGCCCGGAATTCGCTTATTGGCCGCAGGAGCATGCTTTCGCCGTGGCGCAACTCATCGCGGCCGGCGCGATCCCGATTGGCAAGACCAATCTTGATCAATTCGCCACTGGACTTGTCGGGGTGCGCACACCCTATGGCGCGCCACGCAACGCATTTGACGCTGGAATGGTTCCGGGCGGATCGAGTTCGGGGTCCGCCATCGCCGTCGCGCGCGGTCTCGTGAGTTTTGCTTTGGGCACGGATACCGCCGGATCGGGCCGGGTTCCCGCCGGTCTTAATAATCTCGTGGGATTGAAACCGACGCTCGGAGCTATTTCGACGCGTGGCGTCGTACCCGCCTGCCGGACGCTCGATTGCGTCTCCGTTTTCGCGCTCACAGTGGACGATGCATTTGAAGTTTTCAGTGAGATCGCGCGATATGATTCCGCCGATGCCTACGCCCGCCGCTTTGCGCCTGGGCGTATCGGCCCCCTGACGCCAGCGCCTCGCATCGCTATCCCCAGCGCCGGGGGCCGCGTATTTGGCGGCGATAGCAAGTCAGAGAAGGCGTTTCTTGCAGCGGTCGAAGACATGCGCGCGCTTGGCGCCGACATTTGCGAAATCGATATGGCGCCTTTTTTCGAGACCGCGCGACTGCTCTACCAGGGGCCCTGGATCGCCGAACGCTACGAAGCGATCCGCGCGTTCATTTCAACGCGGCCAGAAACTCTGCTCGATGTAACGCGCACCATTA
Source organism: uncultured Hyphomicrobiales bacterium (assembly GCA_903931945.1). GTDB lineage: Bacteria > Pseudomonadota > Alphaproteobacteria > Rhizobiales > Beijerinckiaceae > Terripilifer. The sequence goes on from CAIZEI010000082.1 coordinate 1,233, forward strand.
TCGGCGGCGCGGAACGCTTTTCCGCAGCCGATTGCTTCGCGGCTTTGTATCGGCTCGCCGCGCTCAAGCGCGAAACGCAAGCGCTCTGGCGCGATATCGATGCGCTGATGGTTCCAACCTATCCACGCCCGCCGCGCGTGGCCGAACTCGCCGCCGATCCCATCGGCCCCAATAGCGAATTGGGCGTCTATACCAATTTCGTCAACCTGCTCGATCTCTGCGCGCTGGCGACGCCCACCCGGTTTCGCGACGATGGATTTCCCAACGGCGTGACATTCCTCGCCCCGGCGGGCAGTGACGCCCGCCTTGCCTCGATCGGCGCGGCATTGCAAACGCGATGCGCGATGCCGCTCGGCGCCACAGGTCTGGCGTTTGCGCCGCCGCCGCCGCGCCTGACGGTCGCAGCATCCGGAGAGATCGAACTTGCAGTCGTCGGCGCGCATCTCTCGGGCATGGCGCTGAACCATGAGCTGACCAGCCGGGGCGCGCGGTTTTTGCGCGTGGGAAAGACAACGCCGGATTATCGCTTGTTCGCCTTGCCGGGCGGGCCGCCGCGCCGCCCCGGATTGCTGCGCGTTGCCGATGGCGCCGGATACGCAATCGACACTGAAGTCTGGGCGCTGACGCCCGAAACGTTTGGATCGTTCGTCGCCAGTGTTCCTGCTCCGTTGGGAATTGGCGTCTCGCGTCTGGCCGATGGAACGCGTCCGAAAGGTTTTATTGTGGAAAGCGAGGCGACGCACGCCGCCGAGGATATATCCAGATGGGGCGGTTGGCGCGCCTATATCGCATCCCTGTCGACATAGGCCAGAGCCCTGCAGTCCGCGCCTTTACGCGCGCGACTGGATTCACTCCGTTATTGCGTGGGATCGACGATAACGCTGATATGCGCGGCGACGATGCGCCAACCCTGCGGCATACGCACCCATGTTTGCATTTGCCGACCGACCTTGCCCTGCATCGCAGGGCGACGAAACAATGTCGAGGTCACCGCGAAATCGCGACCATACGTGGTGACAACGGGACGCTCCAGATCTCGCGCCAGGCCATCGGCCGGACGCGCAGCGCGAAACGCCTGAATCTCCGCGTAACCATACAGATTCTCGCCGCCGCCATATCGTATGACCTCGGGTGTCGCGAGGAAGAAATTGTCGAGCGCCGTCACGTCATTCGTCACCAGGGCCTTTTCATACCGCTCGAATTCGTCACGCACCTCGGCTACGACGTCAGGAATATCAACTTCCATGCTCATGCCTCCCGTATCCGTCAAGCCATTGCAACGGGCGCGCGCGCGACGCCCTTGCGTTCCAGATCGCGCGCGATGCGCAAAGCAATGTCTTCGCGCCATGGCGCGGCGATGATTTGCACGCCAAGCGGCAACGTCTCGCCTTTTGTCCAGGTGGGAACGCAAACAACGGGCAAGCCGATGAATGAAATGGGTTGCGTAAAGATTCCCAGGTTCGGTCGGATCATCGTCTCGACGCCATCCAGCAGCATCGTCTTCTGGCCGATGAGCGGCGCGCGACACGGCGTAGCCGGCGCGATGATCGCATCAACATTCCCGAACAATGCGACAACCGCATCGTGGAACCATCGGCGAAACTTCTGCGCCTTTGCCACATAGGCGCCCGGAACCATCGCGCCGGCAATCAAGCGATCGCGCACATCCGGATCGAAATCGCGCGATCGTGCGCGAAGCCTGTCGAGATGCAATGCAGCGCCTTCGGTCATGGTAATGAGATAGGCGGCGGCGCGCGCCCGATGGACGTCCGGCAATTCAATGCTTTCTGTCGCGTCCAGCGCGTGGGCCACCTGGTCGACGGCGGCGAGCGACTCCACGCCGGCGCCCTGCGTAAAATAGCCGCCCGCGCGCGCGATGCGCAATCCCGCTATTCCTTGATCGAGCGCCGAAAATGTTGGCTCGATGGGCCGCCTGGCTTGAGTCGGATCGTCGGTATCACAGCCCTGCATCGCGTCATAAGCGAGCGCGAGATCGCCGGGTGCGCGCGCCATCGGCCCCAGATGATCAAAACTCGCAACAAACGGAAACGTTCCTGCCCGCGAAAGCCTGCCATAGGTTGGCTTTAATCCAAACAATCCGCAAAACGACGAGGGCACGCGGATCGAGCCATTTGTGTCTGAACTCAAGGTCACATGCGCCATGCCCGAGGCGGCCGCGGTGCCCGAGCCGCCTGAAGACCCGCCCGACATGCGCAAGGGATCGTGAGGATTGCGCGAGGCGCCGTAATGCGCGTTCTCGCCGGTAAAATCATAGGCGTATTCACCCATATTCAACGCGCCGACCAAAATGGCGTCCTGCGCTTCAAGTTGCCGGATGAGAAACGCATCCCGCGCTGCGGGCGGGTCATCGCGATTGATTTTGGAGCCCGCCAACGTTGCGAGGCCCTCGACATCATAGAGATTCTTCACCGCGAAAACAGCGCCCGCGAGCGAACCCAGGTGTTCCCCCCGTGAGCGGCGCGCATCGATGCTGGCGGCCCGTCGCCTCGCCCTGACGGCGGTGACGTCTGTGAAAGCGTTCAACTGCGAATCGCGCGCGCCAATTTGTGTCAAAGCGGCTTCGACCGATTGGCTCGCCGTCAAGCGACCCGCGGCGACAGCGGCAGCCACGTCCTGAGCGGTCATAACGCCCGGTTGAAGACTCATGGCGTGTACACCGTGGCCGGCTCATAGTCGTCGGGCAGTCGAAAACTCATAAACGCCGGCGCCATACGAAACGCAATTTGCAAATGGAGGATGACTGCGGTCCGGCTTTCCGCATCCAGTTCGAGGCCGAGGACGCGCGCCATGGCGTCAACAATTGCGGAGACGTCAGTGTTGTCCGATTCAACATTCATCTTAAGTCCTCCTCAAGGCCGCAAAGCAACATTCGCGCCGAGCCATTCGCCAACGCCGCACGGCGCGATAAAATTGCGCTCCACATGAACGAAAGCAAGCGCGGCTATGCTGTGCTCCCAAACGACCCACCGGTCGGTCCGCCACTCCCTGCCCAGACAAGCGCCAATTCACAGGCATCAGCGCCGTTTTCTTGGGCGTTGATGCCGATAAACAGGCTTCCACACTTCTGGGTGGCGCAACCCGCGCCACAACCGGGTGATGGCTTACAGGCGCGTCAGGGCTTCCGGTAGCCCACCACCAGGGGCGCGGGGCTCGATTGGGCGATCGGTTCGCCTCGACTTTTCACGGTGACAAGATACATCCCGGCCTCCGCTATTGCGTCGGGTGGCACGATGGCCTGCAGCTCGCTGCGGTTGACGAACTTCGTCTCGAGCTCCCGACCATTCAGCAAGACCTGATGGAATGGCCAGAAGCCCTTCCCCTTGATCCGAAGCGTCGCGGGGCCTTGTCCTTGTACAAGCGATTCGGGCGCGACCTCAATATGCTCGGAAAGCTGTTGCCACGAATTGAATTCCGGGATGGGATTCTCGAAATGCGTGAAGGCCGGATCGACGAGCTTGCCGTCCATCACCACCATCTTCACGTTCTGCGTCATCCAGATGTCTTGCAACGGATCGCCCTCTATAATGGAGAGATCAGCGACCTTGCCAACCTCGACGCTGCCGTAATCGCGATCCTTGTGGAAGGTCCTGGCGACATTGATTGTCGCGGCCTGGATCGCCACCATGGGGGGTACTCCCGCCTCAACATCCATCGTCAGGGCTTCGTGCATCAAGAGCGCCGCCATGCCGCGCGGCGAGTCGGAGCCTTCCTTCAGAATTCCGCCCGCCTGCACAAAGCGCTTGATGAACTCATTGGCTTTTGTCAGTCCGATGCGCGCGTGCTCGAGTTGCTCGGGTTTGTAGCGCTTAAGCAATTTTTCGGTCGCATATTCAGTGATAACGCGAACGGCGGCGGGAAGATTTGCTTTCGGATTGCCAAGAATGTCCTGTTCGCGTTGCCAGAAACGTTGCGCGCTGGGTGACAGGGGCCGCAACCATTTCGCAATTGTCGGCGTCCACGCGACATGGTTGCGCACAAGCGCGGAAATCACCTGATCAAAATTCTCCGTTTGATAGAGTGCGCCCGCCTCCTCAGCGTCGATGCGGCCTGCCGTGCGATCGACCGCCAGTTTCCGGCGCCTGGCCAGATCCATGATCGACGTATAGCCAACTGACCAGATATGCTCGATGGCATCGACGCCGGCGTTGGCGGTCGCAATCGTGTCCCAGCTATGCGCCGTGACGCCCATGCCCAGCTTGTGGGCTTCGTCGGTCGTGGCTGCAATGAGGTTCGGCTCCAGGAATTCGCTGACCTTGATAACATCGTAGCCTTGCTTCTTCTTTTCGCGAACGATGGCCCGGGCCGCATCGGCGTTGGCGACAGACATGTAACCGCGCCAGGCGCGCGACCCCTCGGTCTCAAATTCGCCATCGCGCGACCCCATCGCCTGGCCGGATGGCCAGATCCGCGGGCCGCGAATCTTGCCAAGTTCGGCGCCAACCTTTTGCGCGAGCGCCCAGGGACCATCCTGTTGCGTCTCGATTTCTACGCAGGTGGTCACCCCGAGATGCAGGTAGACCTCCCCCCAGAAGGCCTCAAGGTGGCAATGACCGTCGATAAAGCCGGGCAGGATAGTTTTGCCGGCAGCGTTATAGACCTGAGCGCCGGCTGGCGTGGCGATTTGCCCGCGCGCGCCGATCGCTTTGAAGCGGCCATTCTCGATAACAATCGTTGAGTTTTCCAGGGGTCCCCGCCCCGTGGCGTCAATCAGCGTGCCGCCTTGTATGACCAGCGTCTGCGCGCCCGCGCCGGACGCGGCGCAAACCACGGAGAAACCGATAAACGTCATGAATGTCAGGCGATTGAGTCGCATTGAACAGCCTCCCGTGCCAAATGATTGGCCATGCGCGATGACGACGCCTGGCGATTATCCGGAGCCTAGACCATCGTTCCACGCCACGCCAGTTGCGCGAACCCGGCGCCTCCGATAGCCTTTAGCAAGAACACAGGGAGGGCAGTCTTCGGACTGCGGGACATCATGACAACAATCGATATGCACTCGCACATCGTTCCCAAACCGCTTGCTGATGCGATGCGCGCGCGGACTGTGCGGCCCTACATTCGCCGCGAGGATGACGGCCGGGAATATTTGACGTCGTTCATCAACTCTCGCGCGGCATTGGCCGAAGGCTTCGACCTGATCGACAAACGCATCGCCGACATGGACAAAAACGGCGTTGAACGCGCAGTGTTGTCAAACCAGATGCAGGAGCTTTCGTCTTTGCCGATGGACGATTCCGTGCCGCTGTGCCGCGTCTATAACGATGCGATTTCGGCCATCTGCCTCGCGCATCCCGATCGATTTCTCGCCTTTGCCGCGCTCCCCATCGGCGACGTCGAACTGGCGACAGCAGAATTCAGGCGCGCCATGACGCTGCCAGGCGTTATCGGCGCCATTGTGCCCGGAGACGCTTTCCTGACCGCAAAGCGCGCCGAACGTTTTGCGCCGCTCCTCGTTGCCGCCGACAGCCACAGCGCAATTCTGATGGCCCATTACGGACGATTGCCAAACGACGAAGATGCGCCGAAGCCGGACCTCAGCGACAACAGACGTTTGCGCATTGGCACGCTCGATATGCAGTCGCGAATATCCTCTGGCATGTTGACCTTCTGCCTCACCGATTTCCTGCAAAAATATCCCAACCTCACGATGATGGCTCACAATCTGGGCGGCAATATTCCGTTCGAAATCGAGCGCCTCGATCATCGAACTCTGGTCGATGAGCCGCCGGGAACCGAATTGCCGTCAAAACGGATCCGCGCCGCGCGGTTGATTGTCGATTGCAATTCGCTCGGCTCACGCTCCATCGAACTGGCGCTTGCCGTCTATGGCGCTGACAAAATCGTTTATGGCTCGGATGGCACCGATTTTGGCATGGATTGGTCGAACAAGGCGATCGCTTCGGCTCAAATCAGCCAGGCGGACAGGGCCGCAATTCTGGGCGGGAACGCCGAAAAAGCCCTCGCGCGCGTCAGCCGCCGCTTCGCCACAGCGGCCTGACCGCCATGAAAACGAGCGCCGATACGTTATTGCCAAACCGGAACGCGGGGAAATCAGGAGCGCGAGCAGCCGATGCGTAATTTCCTGGCCCTGATCGGCCTCGCCGCCCTTCTGGCGGGCGGGGGAGCGGCTGCGTTTTTCTTCGGCGGCTACTACAGCGTGGCGACGACAGCGTTCGAGCCGGAAATTGTTCACTGGGCGCTTGTCAACGTCCGCATGGCCTCGGTCAGCCGCCACGCCACGGACGAGGCGCCGGCTGGGCTCGAAACCCCGGCCCGGCAGCGCGCAGGCGCGCGCGCCTTTGCTGATCGCGGCTGTGTCAACTGCCACGGCGCGCCCGGCGTTGAATGGGCGCGATTTTCCGAAGGGCTCAGGCCCGACCCGCCCGACCTGAAACAGGTGGCGAGGGAGCGCAGCGTCAGCGAACTATTCTGGGTCATCAAGAACGGCGTCAACATGACCGGGATGCCCGGCTTCGGCGCTGCGCCCGATGCTGAACTCTGGTCCATCGCGTCCTTCGTAAAAGCGCTGCCTCAGGTATCCCCGGAGGATTACAAGGCTTGGAGCGTCGCAGCGGCGGCAAAGCCCTGACGATAATCAATTGACCTTATATTGGCTTGACTTGCCGTCATGCCGGGATCAATCTGACTGGAATCGAAGATACCGACGGTCTTGGGAGGACGTGGGAGAATGATTCGAGCGCCAGTTCTGGCCTCTGTTGCGGTCATGCTGGCGGGCGCCGGCTTCGCGGCGCCGTCGTTAACCGGTTTCTTTCACTCTGCGCCGGCGACAGCTTATCACGATGTTCTCGACCGCTATTGCTTTCGTTGCCATGAGGAGACTGCGCCCCGCGCAGGCTTGAATCTCAGGCTATTGAATTTTGATAATTTCCAGGAAAACGGCGCAATCTGGGAAAAGCTTCTGCGCAAGGTGCGCAGTGGCGAGATGCCGCCGGCCGGTCGATGGCGACCCGATGAAGCCACCACAAAATCGCTGATTGATTTCGTTGAAAGTGGGCGCGACCATCTGGCCCAGACGAAACCCGATCCCGGTCGTCCCACATTGCATCGCCTCAATCGCGCGGAATACGCCAACGCCATTCGCGATTTGCTTGGCGTCGATGTCGACGTCGCCGAATTGCTGCCCGCCGACGATATGGGCTACGGCTTCGACAACATTGGCGATGTCCTGAATGTTTCACCCGTATTGATGGAACGTTACCTGTTGGCCGCGGGCAAGATCAGCCGGCTTGCGATTGGCGACGCCAACGCGCCTGTTTCTTTTGAAACGCATGAATTGCCGCATGGACTGGTTCAGACTGAACGGATGAGCGAGGAGATGCCGCTCGGCTCACGCGGCGGCGCGGCGTTCTCCCACAATTTCCCTGTCGATGCCGAATACGAGATTTCGGTGACTTTGCAACGCGGTCGTTTCGACGGCGTCATGGGCCTTGAGCGCGAACGCAAGCTTGACCTGCGGCTCGATGGCAAGCGGCTCAAGCTTTTTACGATAGCCGCTGATCCCCAGGGCGGGGGCTTTGGCTCGACGAACGATCCGAATGCAAATCTCAAGGTGCGCGCTCTCGTCGGGGCCGGACCGCACTCGCTCATCGCGACATTCGCCAAGGATACGGTCGCGCAGGAAGGGATTCCGCCGCGCCAGGTCGAACGGGCCTTTTTCGAGGGCATTGGCAGTATCGCTGTCGCTGGCCCCTACAATGCGCAGGGTCCCGGCGACACGCCGAGCCGTAAAAAGATTCTTGTTTGCCGTCCGGCAAGCGCGGCGGAGGAACCGGCTTGCGCCGGAAAGATTATCTCGACATTGGCGCGCCGCGCTTACCGGCGACCTGTCACAAATGACGATCTCCAGCAACTGCTCGTCCTTTACCGGCAGGGCGCCAAGAACAATGGGTTTGAGGCTGGCGTCCGGCTGGCTCTCCAAAAAATTCTTGTGTCGCCAGAGTTCATTTTCCGCATGGAGTTCGATCCGGACACAGCGGCGCGCGGAAATGTCTACCGGATCAGCGACATTGAACTCGCCTCACGTCTGTCGTTTTTTCTGTGGAGCAGCATTCCTGACGACGAATTGCTCGCCTCGGCGGAAAGCGGCGGTTTGAGCGATCCCGCCACGCTTGAACGGCAAGTCCGGCGGATGCTCGCCGACCCGCGTTCCCGCGCTCTAGTTTCGAACTTCGCGGGTCAATGGCTTTACCTGCGCAATGTCGCGCGCATACAGCCCGATCCTCAGGCTTTCCCCAACTTCGATGAAAATCTGCGCCAGGCGCTTGGGGAAGAGACGGAAAGGCTGATTGAAAGCACGCTGCGCGAAGATCGAAGCGTTGCCGACCTGCTTGACACCGATTTCACGTTTGTCAATCAACGACTGGCCGAGCACTATGGCATTCCGGGAATCTATGGCAGCGCGTTTCGCCGCGTCGCAATAACAGATTCCAGACGGCGCGGTTTGCTTGGGCAAGCCAGCATTCTGGCCGTGACATCTTACCCGAACCGAACCGCGCCGACGATCCGCGGCAAATGGGTGATGGAGCAACTCCTCGGCGAGCCGCCGCCGCCGCCGCCTGCAAACGTGCCATCGTTGAAGGACGACGTCACGACGCGAACGCTATCCATGCGCGAGCGCATGGAACAACACCGGGCAAATCCGGCCTGCGCGGTCTGCCATCAGGCCATGGACCCGCTGGGTTTCTCGCTCGAGAACTTCGATGGTCTTGGTCGATGGCGCGAATCGATCGCGGCTGGAACGGGGCCCATCGATTCCTCCGGTGTTTTACCTGATGGAACGCAATTCCAGGGACCCGAGGGATTGCGCGCGGTGTTGCTGAAGCACAAGGACCGGTTTGTTGAAACCTTCACCGAGCGGCTGATGACATATGCGCTCGGTCGGGGCGTGGAAGAATTTGACCAACCCGCGCTTCGCAAGATCACGCGCGAGACAACGCCAGACAAGGCGCGCTGGTCGACCCTGATTCTCGGCATTGTCAAAAGCACGCCATTTCAGATGAGGAGGGTCAGCGATGATCATAGCTAAAAAGGCCATCCACCGCCGCGCCCTGTTGCGCGGGACTGGCGCCGCGCTGACGCTGCCCTTTCTTGACGCAATGACGCCGGCCTTGTCGGCGCCGGTCGCGCGGCCGATCCGGCTGGGCTTCATCGAGACCCCGAACGGGATCTGGATGGACAACTGGACGCCAAAGACCGAAGGTGCCGATTTCGCGCTCACGCCATCGCTCGAACCCCTCGCCGATTTTCGTGACCGAATGCTGGTGCTCACCGGGCTCGATCAACACCAGGCAGCCGCGCTTGGATTCGAGATCGGCGGCGATCATCCCCGCGCCTGCGCGGCGTGGCTGACGGGCGCGCATTGCAAGATGACCTCGGGCGCAGATCTGCGCGCGGGCATATCGGTCGATCAGGTCGCTGCTCGGGAATTCGGCAAATACACGCAATTGGCTTCGCTCGAAGTCGGGCTCGATCCGCCCGACGTGGTGGGCGCCTGCGAATCCGCATACAGTTGCGCTTATTACAACACGGTCTCGTGGCGCAATGAAACAACGCCGTTGCCGATGGAGAACCGACCGCGCGCAGTGTTCGAGCGCATGTTCGGCGCGGGCGGGACCGACGCCAAAACACGACTCGCGCTGCGACGGGAAGATCGCAGCATCCTTGACGCCGTCACAGACGACGTCAAGCGATTGCGCGGCAGGCTTGGCGGATCGGACCGTGGCAAGATCGATCAATATCTCGACGCCGTTCGCGACATCGAGCGGCGTATTCAACTCGCCGAAGCGCAGGACAATCGCGACCTGCCCAAACTCGAAGGTCCGGCCGGCGCTCCGCCGGTGTTTTCCGAATATTACAGGTTGATGACTGACCTCATGGTCCTCGCCTGGCAAACGGACATGACGCGCGTCAGCACATTCCAGGTTGGTCATGAGATGGGTGGCCGCGCCTACCCCGAAACCGGGTTTGGCGATGCGCATCATTCGGTCACGCATCATTCCGGCGACAAGGAAAAGATCGAAAAAGTCAAACAGATCGACAAGTTCCTGACCACCCAGCTCGCCTACTATTTGGAGAAATTGCGCTCCACGCCCGATGGCGATGGTTCGTTGCTCGATCACGCGATGGTCATGTACGGGAGCTCGATCAGCGACGGCAACCTGCATCTTTATACCAACCTGCCAGTCCTGCTCTTTGCTGGCGGCGTAGCTGGAATCCAGGGTGGACGGCACGTCCGTTATGCCCGTGGCACGCCGATGAACAACCTGTTCCTGACCATGCTGGACAAGGCCAATGTGCCCCATGTGGAAAGCCTTGGCGACAGCACTGGTCGTCTCGATCTGCCGAGCATCTAGCGAGGGCGTATTATGCACGTTAAAGACATTGTCGCTGCGGCGCTGATATGCACGCCGTTCCTCGCAAACGCCGCTATCGCCGGCGAGGCAGGCGCTGTGTCCGTCGCAACCATCGCGCAACCGGGGATGCCGGACGCATTTCCGCCGGCCGCGAAAGACAATCCGGACGACACGCTCGCTGTCACGGAAGCGCTGATCAAGGCAGTATCGCATAGCGACGCTAAGGCCCTGGATGCGCTTCTGCGCGCCGGCGCCAATGTCCGCAGCGCGAACGAATATGGCGCAACGCCGCTCTATGCGGCAGCGACGGTCGACGATCCCGCTTTAACCAACGTGCTGCTTGCGGCGGGCGGCGATCCCAATGCAGGTCTCTTGTCCGGTGAAACACCGCTCATGGCGGCTGCCGCGCGCGGCAACGTCGCCACCGCTCAGGCTTTGCTTGCCGCCGGCGCCGACCCCAACGCGCACGAAACCAACGCAGGCCAGACGGCGCTCATGTGGGCGATCAGCGCCGGCCATCCCGAAATGGTTGAGGCTTTGGTGAAAGGCGGCGCCAATATCCACGCTCGCACCAAGGCGGGCTCGACGGCGCTGATGTTCGCCGCGCAACAGACCCCCGCCCGCTATGCCGAAATCCTGCTCGATGCGGGCGCAAACCCAAACGACATTATGCCCAAATCGGGCGTGACCCCGCTGACCATTGCGAGCGCCATGGGCCATGCCGACGTCGCCATCGCATTGCTCAATCACAAGGCTGATCCCAATGCAGTGGATGCGAACGGCTTTACGCCTCTGCATCACGCGGTACGGGACAAGCGGGCGCTGAAAATCGTCAAGGCGCTGCTGGAGCATGGCGCCAAACCCAACATCCGCCTCGTTCAGGAAAAGCCAAAATCTTTCACCACGACGCATATTGCTTTGCGGGGCGCGACGCCGCTTCTGCTTGCGGCTGAAATCAACAATTTCGACGCAGTGAAATTATTAACGGAAAACGGCGGGGATCCTCTCATTCCGACTGAAACCAACACAACGCCGCTGATGCTTGCAGCAGGCGCTGGCACGGACGTGGTCCGACCCCGAGGCGCCAAGGAGCGGGAGACCGCGATTCAAACGGTCAAATTCCTTATCGAGCATGGCGCTGGCATAAACGATGTCGGGCAATTCGGATGGACGCCTCTGCACGCGGCAGCCTATCAGGGTCTGAATGACGTCATTGAGTATCTGGTTGCCAAAGGCGCGAAGCTTGATGCGATGGACGGCTATGGGCAAACACCGCTGAGCATCGCCAATTCGGTGCTCACCAAGGATATTGGCGCATCGGTTCTGCAAATACCCCGCATCTACAGGCGTGAAACCGCTGACTTGCTGCTGCGGCTCGGCGCGACCCCGCTCGACAAGTCCGGCGTCGTGATTCTGTTCCAGCGCAATTCCGGCTGATTTGGGCGGGGTGTTATACGTTCCAAAGCGGCAGGCGCGCCTGAAATCATCCGTTTCAGGTCCTCGCTCACGCAACCGATGCGCTTCAAAAGACCCAAACCCAGCTGAACCGGCGGACCTGACCCCGCAGGTGCGACAATGTCTACGTCGTCTGCCCGCTGAAGGTCTCAAATGGCTTTTCAGGGTGCATGAAAAAGGCGGAACAAGCGCCCAGAACCAAAAAGCCCATCAGCATATAGAAAGGCAAATACCAGTTGCCGGTGAGGTCGATCACCCATCCAGCGAACAACGGCGAGACAATGGCCGCAAAAGCCGACCCTGTGTTCATCAACCCCGATGCTGTGCCCGAATATTTGGGAGCGACATCCATGGGAATGGCCCACATCGGGCCAATGACCAGTTCAGCGCAGAGGAAGCCGCCCGACAGACAGGCCGCCACGACGTTGATGTCGTGCACCCAGATGATCGGCAGCAAACACGCCAGCGCGCCAAGAAACCCCAGAACCGTGACGCCAAGACGCGCAAGACGGACGTTGCCTGTGCGTTTGTAAATCCCGTCCGACAGCACCCCACCGAGCGTGTCGCCCACAACGCCTGCGAAAAATACGCCCGAAGCGAAGATGGCGGAGTCCTTGATATCCAGCTGGAACGTGTTCTTGAAAAATAGTGGCAGCCAATTCAAATACAGCCACAGGCACCAGCCGTAACAGAAATAGGTGAAGGTGACGGGCCACATGCGCGCAATGAGCGGAGCCCAGGGCACAACCGGACGCGTTGTGTCGCGCGCGACGGGGAGGGTCGCCAGTTCCTCCCGGGTGATGGCCGGATGATCGGAAGGTTCGTCACGGAAATACCAGACCCAGACCAGAACCCAGATCAAACTGATAGCGCCCAGAATCACAAAGCTGCCGCGCCACGTGAACGCCGCCATCAACCACGCAACCAGCAACGGCGTGATAGAGTTGCCGAGGCGCGAGAACGCATGAGTGACGCCCTGCGCAAAGCCGCGGCTCGCCGCCGGGGTCCAGCTTTGCATGGCGCGCGTGGACGTGGGGAAGGTCGCTCCCTCGCCAAAGCCAAGCAACACGCGAATGAAAAACAGTGAAATCATTCCGGTGGCCAGACCCGTCATCGCCGTCGCGATGGCCCAGATCAGCCCGCAGGCGAACAATGTCTTGCGCGGCCCGAACTTGTCGCCAACCCACCCCCCGAACACCTGAAACAAAAGATAGGGATAGGCGAACGCCGAGAAAATAAGCCCTAATTGCGTGTTCGTCAGCGCCAGTTCCTTCTGGATCGCACTCGCTGCCGTGCTGACATTGACGCGGTCGATATAGGTGATGAAATACATCACGCACAATAATCCGAGGACCACGTTCGTGGCCTTGAACAGGCGATTCATGTTTCCCCCTTCATCGCTCCAGCCGGGCGACTTTATCTTCGACGCGCCGTTATGTTCTGCCGTCTGGCGTTGTTGTCTGGCTCAAATAAACCATCGCCGAGTCCACGCCGCCTTTTTTGTGCGGGACTCCCGCGAGGCCGAGACCCATTTCAACGCCGCTCAACGCGCCAAGCAATGTGAGGTCGTTGATGTCGCCAAGATGACCGATACGGAAGGCCTTGCCAGCAAGGCGACCAAGGCCAATGCCAAGCGACATGTCGAAACGATCGAGCACGATTTGGCGGAACCGGTCGGAATCATGCCCCTCCGGCAGCAGCACGCCAGTCAATACGGGCGAGTGAAGCGCCTCGTCGCGGCAGACGATGTCAAGACCCCAGGCGCGCACTGCGCAGCGCGTGGCTTCGCCATGTCGTTGGTGACGGGCGAAGACATTGTTGAGACCTTCCTCATTGAGCATGTCGATCGCGACATCGAGCCCATAGAGCAGATTGGTCGCTGGCGTATAAGGAAAATAGCCGTTGTTGTTGTGGGGGATCATCTCCTCCCACGACCAGAACATTTTCGGCCGGTTCGCCTGTCTGGACGAAGCCAGCGCTTTTTCGCTGACCGCGTTAAAACCCATGCCCGGCGGCAGCATCAATCCCTTCTGCGACCCGGCGACGCTAACATCCACGCCCCATTCATCGTGCCTGTAATCGGCGCAGCCAAGGCCCGACACAGTGTCAACCAGCAACAGCGCGGGATGACCAGCCGCATCGATCGCCTTGCGCACGGCCTCGATATTCGAGGTGACGCCGGTCGATGTTTCATTGTGCACGACGCAAACGCCCTTGATCTTGCGTTCGCTGTCCTGGCGCAAGCGCTTCTCGATCATTCCCGCGTCAACGCCGCTGCGCCAGTCGCCGCTCAGGAATTCCGGCGCGAGCCCCAGACGGCCCGCCATGTTTTTCCACAGGGTGGCGAATTGCCCGGTTTCGTACATGAGGATGCAATCGCCCGGCGCGAAGAGATTGGCGAGCGCGGCTTCCCACGCGCCTGTGCCGGACGAAGGATATATAAAGGCGTGGCCTTTGGTCTTGAACAGAGCGCGCAGTTTCTCCAGCACGCGCAGGCCGAGCTTCTGAAACGCGGGGCCGCGATGATCGATCGTGGGCATATCCATCGCCCGCAGAATGCGGTCAGGGGTCGGGCTGGGGCCAGGAATCTGGAGAAAATGCCGACCAGCGCGGCGCCGTTCGTTGCTGCTCATTGGAAAAACCATCTGATTTTATTCGCGATGTCGCTTGTTATCGAACAGGATGATAGATGCGAAGTCGAGTCAAGCGGGAGAAAAGGCGCATGCGGGGATCGCAAGCCGGGTTGGAGCGCGCGCTTCGCCAAGAGGGCGTTGGCGACGTTTTGTTCGACGCGTTTTCGCGCGGGCGTTACGCGACCGACGCATCGGCCTATCAAATCATGCCGCTCGGCGTTGTCATTCCCCGAACGGTGGAAGAGGCTGCGCGCGCGCTATCCATCGCGCGGGAAGCGGGCGTGCCTGTATTGCCGCGCGGCGGCGGAACATCGCAAAGCGGGCAAACCGTCAACAGCGGGCTGGTGGTGGATTGCTCAAGGCATCTCACCGGGATTGTCTCGCTTGATGTCGACCGGCGGAGCTGCGTGGTCGAGCCAGGCATCGTGCTTGACGAACTCAACCGACGGCTGAAAGCGCACGGTCTGTGGTTTCCCGTCGATGTCTCCACCGCTTCGCGCGCCACCATTGGCGGCATGGTTGGCAACAATTCCTGTGGCGGGCGCTCGTTGCGTTACGGCACTACGCGCGACAACGTGATCGCCATTGATGGCGTGCTCGCCGACGGCGTCGCCATGAAATTTGGCCTCGTGCAATCGGACCTCTCGGATCTCGCGGCAAACGATCAACGGCGAGCGCTGTTCGCCGATCTCCTGGCGATCGGGGTGCGGGAGGCGGACGAAGTCGCAGCGCGTTTCCCCGCCGTGCAACGGCGCGTTGGCGGCTACAATCTTGACGCCCTGACTGCGCCTGGACGCCAAAGCGATGGACAAGTCAATCTCGCACATCTGCTCGTGGGCTCGGAGGGAACCTTCGCTTTTTCAACCGCCATTGAATTGAAATTGTCGCCACTGCTGGGGCGGCGCGGCGTCGGCGTTTGCCACTTTGGCTCTTTTCACGAAGCCATGAACGCCGCGCAACATATCGTTGCGCTCAAACCCATTGCGGTTGAACTTGTCGATTGCGTGATGCTCGGCCTCGCCGCCGACATCCCCTTATTCAAGCGCACGGTCGCGGCATTTTTGCGCGGCGACCCCGAGGCGATCCTGGTCGTCGAATTCGCCGAGACTGACGAGGAAAACCGCCGCCGGTTAACGCGGCTGGCGCAGGCGATGGGCGATCTGGGGCTAGGCTGGGATCGGGACAGAAAGAAGTGGGGCGGTGTGGTTGAAGTGCTCGATCCCTCGCTGCAGACAGCCATCGCCGAGATGCGGGCGGCGGGTCTGAATATCATGATGTCCATGAAGGACCAGCGGAAACCCGTATCCTTCGTCGAGGATTGCGCCGTGCCGTTGCAACACCTCGCCGAATACACCGCCAATCTCTCGGCTGTGTTTGAAAAACACGGCACGCGCGGGACCTGGTACGCACATGCCTCCGAGGGCTGCCTGCACGTGCGCCCTGTGCTCAATCTGAAACTCGACAAGGACGTCAAGGCGATGCGCGCCATCGCTGAGGAGGCCTTCGCCCTGGTGCGCGCCTACAAGGGCTCCCATTCAGGCGAGCATGGCGATGGCATCGTGCGTTCGGAGTTTCATGAGCAAATGTTTGGCGCGCGGCTGGTCCGCGCATTTGAGGAAGTGAAAGACCGGTTCGATCCCCAGGGGCTCTACAATCCCGGCAAGATCGTTCGCGCGCCGAAATTCGATGACCGCGCCAATTTCCGCTATGGGCAAGACTATCGGGTCGCCGAACTGACGCCAGCGCTCGATTGGTCAGCCTATCCGGGGCCCGCCGGCGGGTTCTCCGGCGCCGTCGAAATGTGTAATAATAACGGCGAATGTCGCAAGCTCGCGGGTGGCGTCATGTGCCCCTCCTATCGCGCGACGCGCGATGAACGCGACGTCACCCGCGGACGCGCCAACGCGCTGCGCCTGGCGATCTCCGGACAGCTCGGCAAGGATGCGCTGGTCTCCGACGAGATGGCCGAAACCATGAAGCTTTGCGTATCATGCAAGGCCTGCAAGCTTGAATGTCCGACTGGCGTCGACATGGCGCGCATGAAAATCGAGGTCCTGGCGGCGCGCGCAAACGCGGGTAAAATCAATAAGCGTGATCGTCTGATCGCCTGGCTGCCGCGTTATGCGCGCCTCGGCGCGCGTTTCCATGGCGTGTTCAATCTGCGCAATCGTTTCACCTTGCTGGCGCGTTGGTCCGAACGATACGCAGGCCTGTCGGCGCGACGCAGGCTGCCGCGCTGGCGCGCCGACCGGTTCGACGCCACAACGTCAGTCCACGGGCCGGTGAACGGCCCGGAGGTCGTGTTGTTCGCCGATACGTTCAACGCCTCGTTTGAACGTGAGAAACTGGACGCGGCGCTGCGCGTGCTCGTCGCGGCGGGCTATCGTGTGCATCTGCCCCGGCCCGCCGATGGCCGAAAGCGCCCCTTATGCTGCGGTCGCACCTTTCTGGCTGTGGGGATGGTGGATGAGGCGCGAGCTGAAGCCGTGCGCACGCTCCGGACATTTTTGCCATTTGCGACAAGAGGCGTCGCTGTTGTCGGGCTTGAGCCCTCGTGTCTGTTGACCTTTCGCGATGAGATGACCGCGATGCGACTGGGCGCAGAGGCTCAAATCGTCGCGTCCCAGGCGCTTTTGTTTGAAGAATTCATCGCACGCGAACTGGATGCGGGACGTTTCGGGCTTGCGCTTTCGCCCATCGCAAAGTCCGCGCTGCTGCACGGCCATTGCCATCAGAAAGCGTTTGCCGCTATGGGCGCCGCGGAAAGGGTTCTCCGTCTCATTCCCGGGCTTGACGTGAAGACGGTCGAGACGAGTTGCTGCGGCATGGCTGGCGCCTTTGGCTATCAGGCCGAGACTTATGATGTTTCCCAGGCGATGGGCGAATTGTCCTTGCTGCCGGCCGTGCGCGCCGCGAGCGACGAAACGCTTGTTGTCGCCGATGGCTTTTCCTGCCGGCACCAGATCATGGATGGAACCGGGCGCGCGACGATCCACGTGGCGCAGGCGCTGGATCGAGCGTTGGCGCAGCCGCACGGATGACGTGCGTGGCGACTGCACGCGTTTTGCCGCCATCAATGAAAATCCCGCGATTTTGGCAACACACGGGCGTTGCGCGGGTGGCGATGCCGGGAGGGCGCGGGCGCCTGGCCGGGACGATTGTCGTCCCACAGGCGGTCCAGTTCACTGGAGCGGTCGATGACATGCCCGACCATCAGATGCGTCACGCCTTCCGAACCTCTTTGCACGCGCCCCTCTGCAAGCATCAGTCGGGCGGACATCACGGCGCGGCGGTAACGGTCAAACTGGCGCGCCCACAGCACCAGATTCGCTATGCCGGCCTCATCCTCCAGAGTGATGAAGATCGCATTGCCCAACCCCGGCCTTTGGCGCACCAGCACGAGGCCAGCCATCCGCGCGAAGGCGCCATCGCGGGCTGTCGCCAGATCCGCGCTGGTCAACACGCCATCGTGCGCGAAAACAGGCCGCAGGATCGCCATGGGATGCGCCTTCAGGGATAAACGCATGGTCTGGTAGTCGGTCGCCACGTGTTCTCCGAGCGACATATCGGGCAATCCAGCGTCCGTCTCCTCGCCAAGCTCGCGCGCATTGGCCGCCGCGAACAGCGGCAGGGGACTGTCCTCCGGCAGGCGCCTCACGCCCCAGAGCGCGGCCCGCCGATCAAGCCCGATCGAGCGGAAGGCGTCGACATCGGCAAGCGCGCGCATGGGGTGGCCGTGCAGCTCGGCGCGACAGGCGAGTTCCTCGATCGAGGCAAAGCCCTGCCGCCGGGCGGCGACAAGACGGTCGGCCTCAACCTTGCGGATCCCTTCGGCCTGGCGGAAACCAAGACGCAGCGCCAGAGCATTTTCAAACGAAGCGGATGCCGGTTCGCGTGAAGAAAACGCGTCGAACAAAGAATCTGGCGCTCCATCGGCGCAGCGCTCAAGGCTGTTGTCCCAATGGCTATGGTTGATGTCGATGGCCCGCGTCTCGACGCCATGTTCTCGCGCATCGCGCACGATCTGCGCAGGAGCGTAAAAGCCCATCGGCTGCGAATTCAACAACGCGCAGGCGAAAATCGCGGGGTAATGGCATTTGATCCACGAGGATATGTAGACCAGCTTGGCGAAGGAGGCCGCGTGGCTTTCGGGAAAGCCATAACTGCCAAACCCTTTGATCTGCTCGAAGCAGTTTTGTGCGAATTCGCGCGCATAGCCGCGCGCCGTCATGCGCTCGACCATCATCGTCTCGAACTGGCTGATCGTGCCCAGATTCCGGAACGTCGCCATCGCACGGCGCAGTCTGTTGGCCTCCACATCCGAAAACCGCGCCGCCACCATCGCCAGTCGCATCGCCTGTTCCTGGAACAGCGGCACGCCCATGGTCCGACCGAGAACCTCGCGCAATTCATCTGGCGGGCCATGCTCCGGCGATGGCGCGGGAAACACGACTTTGTCGATGCCCGCCCTCCTGCGCAAATAGGGATGCACCATATTGCCCTGAATGGGGCCGGGCCGGACGATCGCCACCTGAATGACCAGATCGTAGAATTCGCGCGGTTTCAGCCGCGGCAACATGTTCATCTGCGCCCGGCTTTCCACCTGAAACACGCCAATTGAATCGCCACGGCACAACATATCGTAGGTCGCCCTGTCGCCGGTGGGCACATCGGCGAGGCCCCAATCGCGGCCTTCATAGGCGCGCAGATAATCGAAGGCCTTGCGGATGCATGTGAGCATGCCAAGCGCCAGAATATCGACCTTCATCAGCTTGAGGGTATCGATATCGTCCTTGTCCCA
The DNA here is from genome assembly GCA_903931945.1 of uncultured Hyphomicrobiales bacterium. GTDB lineage: Bacteria > Pseudomonadota > Alphaproteobacteria > Rhizobiales > Beijerinckiaceae > Terripilifer. Next base: position 20,519 of record CAIZEI010000082.1, read on the forward strand.
TTCGATGAAGGTGCGATCGGCCATCGCCGCATTGCCGATGGGAACAAGTTCGTCGAGCCGCCCGCGCGTCAGCACGAAGCCGCCGACATGCTGGGAGAGATGCCGGGGAAAGCCCAGAAGGCGAATCGCCAGAGCCACCGTGCGGGCGATGGCCGGATTATCCGGATCGAGCCCGGCCTGGCGCACCTGCGCAGCAGCGATATCGCTGCCCCAACTCCCCCATTGCGTGGAGGCCAGCGCTGCGGTGATATCCTCTGTCAGGCCCATAACCTTGCCAACGTCGCGGATGGCGCTTTTAGGGCGGTAGCTGATGACCGTAGCGGCGATCCCGGCGCGGTGACGGCCATATTTTTCATAGATGTGCTGGATGATTTCCTCGCGCCGCTCATGCTCGAAATCGACATCGATATCGGGTGGCTCCTTGCGCTCCTCGGACATGAAACGGGCGAAGAGAAGGTCGTGCTCGTTCGGATCGACGCAGGTAACGCCAAGCACGTAACAAACGGCGGAATTCGCCGCCGAACCACGGCCCTGGCAAAGTATGCCCTTGTCCCTGGCCACGCGCGTAATGTCGTGGATGGTCAGGAAATAACGCGCGTAGTCGAGTTTCTCGATCAGGGCGAGCTCGCTCCTGAGCAATGTCGCGACCTTGGCTGGCGTTCCCTGGGGGTAGCTCATCGCCGCGTGACGCCAGGTTAAATCCTCGAGCCAGGCTTGCGGGCTCCAGCCTGGCGGAACCGGCTCGTCGGGATATTCATAGGTGAGCTGATCAAGCGAAAATGCGACGCGGGCGAGGATGCCTTGCGTCTCGGCGATAGCCTCCGGCGCGTCAGCGAACAGCCGCGCCATTTCCGCCGGGGGCTTTAGATGGCGTTCGGCGTTGGCTTCCAGCAACCGACCGGCGGTCTCGATCGTCACGCCCTCGCGAATGCAGGTCAGCACATCCTGCAGATCGCGGCAGCCGGGATCGGCATAGAGCGCATCATTGACCGCCACGAGCGGCGCGCAATGCCGGACCGCGATCGCCCTGAGCCGGGCGAGCCTGCGACGATCATCGCCGCGCCGGAGCATGGCGGCGGCGAGCCAGACAGCGCCCGACGCAGCCTCATGCAGGCGCGGCAGCAGCGCATCGAGCGACGCAGTATCGCGCCCGGGCATGACGATAAGCAGAAGATCGCGCGCATCCGCGAGGAGATCGTCTGTTGTCAGGATGCAATCGCCCTTCCTGGCGCGGCGATTTCCTGTCGTCAGCAGGCGGCACAGGCGGCCCCAGCCCTGACGGTTTTCAGGATAGACAATGATGTCGGGCGCGCCATCGGCAAAGGCGAGACGCGCGCCGGTGATGAGCTTGAACGTTTTGGCGCGCGCCGCCAGCGTTTCAGCAGATAGGGCAGGTTGCCCCGGGTCAATCCAGGCGCATTCTCCCGGACCCGACCCCTCGCGCAGTTTTCTCGCGCCCAACGATCCGCATTCACGCAGATCGCGCAACGCGCCAAAAGCGCGCACGACGCCCGCCAATGTATTGCGATCGGCAAGGCCAAGGCCCGTCTGACCGAGCTGGAGGGCCGTCAACGTCAGGTCCTCGCCACTCGAGGCGCCGCGCAGAAACGAGAAATTGCTGGCGCAGGCCAATTCCGCATAAGCGCTCACGCGAACAGCCCGTGCAGGAACCAGCGCGGCGCCGCGCCCGTCTCGCCATAAAGTCCTTGCCGGAACACCCAGAACCGCCGGCCCCCGGTGTCCTCGATACTAAAATAATCACGCGTCGCAGGGGACTGGCCGTCCACGCGCCACCATTCCGGCGCAATGCGTTCTGGCCCTTCGGCACGAGCAATCTCATGCAAAACCCGCCGCCAGCGGAACCGCAGGGGTGGACCGTCTGGTGTTTCCGCAAGCGTTTCGATGGCTTGCGGGGGGTCGAACAACTGGATGGGACGTGCAGGCGGCGCGCCCGCTTCAGGCGCTGGCCATGCCGCCGAAGCGATACGCGAGCCAACGGGCGTCGTCGCCCCCGCCCGCTGCGGATCGTGCGTGTCGCGCGCCACGTAGCGCAGCACGCGGTCACGCCCGAAGCGCGTGACAAGGCGGTCGATCAAGCCGGCTATATCGCCATCTTCGCGTTGCTGCTGGCTATCTAAAGATGTCTGGGTTGGAGCCAGCGGTTCGGCGCGCAAAACCGACAGACGGATAGCGTCGAAGCCAAAGCCCGGATCAAGCGGGTCGGCCAGGGTATCCAGCCGCAGTCGAAGCAGGCGGGTCAGGCTTGCGGGATCGCGCGAGGCTTGCCCCATTTCAACCGTAAGGCGCCGGACGGCCCCATCGGCGCGGAAAAACACCGCCTCGAACAGCCATCCGCCCTGACCGCGCCGCTCCAGCAATTCGGCAATTTTGCCGGCGAGCCCGTCAAGGATGACCAGCAGCGTCTCGCCATTGGTCAAAGGCTCGGGGAAACGCCGCTCGACAATGCAATCGGGCGCCGGTCGCAAGGGGGTGATACGGATATCCTCCTGTCCGAGGGTTCGGCGCAACCGCGTCGTCAATTCCGTGCCGAACCGGGCGGACAGCGCCCCCGTTGGACGCGCGGCAAGATCGCCGAGGGTTTTCAATCCGGCGCGCGCCAGCGCAATCGTGATTTCCGCCGACATTCCGAGCGCGGCGGCGGACAGGCCGCAGATGATGCGCTCCTCTTCGCCTGGAAGCGCAAGATTGGCGGGACCGAAATGCGCCAGCGCGCGGGCGGCGTCCGGCGTCGCGCCAAAAGCAAGGCGGATCGTGAGGCCGAGCCGGGCGAACCGGCGCCCTGCTTGAGCGGCCAGCCCGGTTTCGCCGCCAAACAGATGCGCGCAACCCGTGATGTCGAGGATCAATCCGTCGCGCGAATCAAGCGCCGCCAGCGGGGTGAAGAATTCGACCGCCGCCGCGCATCGCAACAAAAGCTCGCGGTCCGCGTGTTCGTCCATCGCCTCGACGGCGAGACCTGGCGCCCGCGCGCGGGCGTCCGCGAGCGTCATACCCACCGGCAAGCCAGACCGATGGGCCGCCTGGTCGATCGCCACGATCCGCAGCCCGCCGCGTTCCTTGGCGATAAAAACAAGGGGCGTCTCAGCCGGCCTCGCGCCAGCCTGGGATTTCCCCTGGCCCTTGCGCACCCGATCCGCCGAAAGAAAGGGGAACCAGATCGCAAGATAGCGGCGAGCCGTTTCCAGGCGGGCGGGCGGCGGGCTGAATGCCTGTTCTGTCCTCAAAACATCCTGCATCGCGGTTCCACTCCAAACGCCATTCCCGGCCCGCTACGCCGCCGCGATGGCGCAAAAGCCTGACATTAAAAACCGGGTTGCCCGGCGCGTTGGCGGGCAAAGCCCGCGAGAGCGCAGACTGGACCCCCCAACGCGTCGCGGCCGCGCTGGGTTGGGGCGTAGCGGCGGCGCGGGCCAGAAACACTGTGACGCCGGAGGTTTTGGCGGCCAGGGAAAGGCGGCGGCTCGCCGTCAGGTCGAGCGCCCGAACCTCCCCCCACAGTTCGATGACGGCCACATCGGCTGCAGCGCAGCGGGCCGCCTCCAGGCCGGCTTGCAAGGCGTCCGGCGCATCCCGCGCCCGCACCCGGATCATCCCAGCGGGATTGAGCCCAAATTCGGACAATCCCGTCGGGTTGATAAAACCAGCTTCGATATCGAGAAAATCCTGCCGCACCCAGATCAGCAGGCGCCCCCGCATGATCTGGCGGGCCAGTCCCAGCGTAAATCCGGCTGCCGAAGGGGCATCCGCTTCCGTGCTGGCGTAGACCTCATGCAAGACCGCCCGCCCGAGAGCCGGAAAGGCAGCCTGCTCGAGGGGAGGGGGCGTAAAAGCCTGGACAGGCTTTTCGTACGCATTCTTACGCTCGAGATCGAGAATTGGCGCCTCAAGACGCGCCAGCGATCGACCTTGAGAGGAAAAAGTTCTGGTCTTAAACACACTATGTTCCTTATTTGTTCTTATAAACACCCGGCCTGACCCTGGAGTCAAGCGGGTTGATTCCCTGCGCCGGGGCCAACAATAGGGGAGCCTTGCACTCCACCCCTCCCACGCCACCGCGCATCGGATCCGACACGCCGGTTCAGATGAATAAACGGGATCGCGGCGCACTGCGAGAAAACAGCGCACAACCTCCTCGCGGATTGCATTTGGTTTGCACTCTCGTCTGGCTTGAATGACGACGCAGCCTGACTTCAGGCGCGCTCGATCGCGGTCTTCACGCGCTCGGGCGTCAATGGCAGCCGGCGAATGCGCGCGCCGGTCGCGTCGAAAATGGCGTTGGCCAGCGCCGGGGCGACGAGACCCGGACCCATTTCGGCTGCGCCCGATGACGCCATGTCGCGCCGGTTGATGATCTCGATATCGATCCGCGCCGGGGCCTGATCAATATGCAGAACCGGATAGGTTTCCCAGTCGATGCTGGTGACCGTGCTGGCGTCGAAGCGGACTTCCTCGCGCAAGGCGCGGCTGGTTCCGTAAACAAGCTGGCATTCGATGACGTGGCGCAACACGCCGGGATTGACGACGAGTCCAACATCAGCCGCGCAGACGAGCCGCTCGATCTCGACGCGTCCGGTCGCGCGATGCACCGCCACTTCCGCGACAAGCGCGATGAAGGTGTTCGTGTGCCGGCGCAAGGCAAGGCCGCGTCCGCGTGCAATGGCCGCCTCGCGGTGCTCCGGATCGGGCGAGACCCGCGGCAACCAGCCCGCGCGTGCGGCGACCGCCTCGACGACGGCGCGCTCGCGCGGATGTTTCAGATAGCGCAGACGGAACGCGACTGCGTCCATGTCGGTCGCCGACGCGAGTTCGTCCATAAAACCTTCGCTGCCGAACAGCACGGGAAAGCCGTGCGGGTCGCGCAGGTGCGTGGTGCGCAGCGGCGAGGCGCGCTCCATCAATGGCGCGATGGTCTCCCAGCGCAAACGCCCTGCGCCGAAATCATAGGACGTGATGGGCGTTGAAAAATCGTCCTTCGGCGAAAGTTTCGCGCCCATGATCTGGCCTGCGAGGGTCGCGCCGGGCGAGCCTTCCTTCGTGTCGGTGTTGACACGCGAAAAGCCCTTGGTGAGATGCTCGTAGCCAATCACGGCGCCCGAGGCGTCGATCGCCGCGCGCGAGCGAACAATCGAGGCGGTGCTCTTGGGATCCCAGCCGAGCGCCTCCTCGCGCATGTATTGCACGCGCACGGGCCGGCCCAGAGCCTTCGACAAAACGGCTGCGTCCGCGCCGGCGTCGCCCTGATCGTTGCGCCCGTAGGAGCCCGTGCCGAACATCCAGATTGCGCGCACCTTTTCCGGCGGCAGACCCACGAGTTTCGCAACGCCCTCGGCCGCGTAATGCGGCTTCTGCGTGCTGGTCCAGAGCGTCGCGGAATCCGCGCGCACGTCGGCGACCGCGCAGGCCGGGCCCATGCTGGCGTGTGATTGCGTCGGACTCTCGTAGTCCGCCCCGACGACGCGGACGGCGCGCGCGAAGGCGGCGTCGAGAGCGCCATATTCCTTCTCGACCTTTGCCTTGGCGACGGGCGCGGCGCGGATATGCTCGTGCAGCCTCGCATCGCCGGGAAAGCCGGGCTGCGAATCCGTCCACGTCATCCGTAGCGCGCGCAACGCGCGAATTGCGTCCCATTCCCGTGGCGCGACGACTGCAATCAGATCCTTTACTCGCACGACCTGCGCGCCGGAAATTCCGGCAATTGACGCCTCATCGACGGCTTCTGGAACAGCGCCCGCGACGGGCGGGCGGATCATGCGCACGTGCACCATGCCCGGCAAGCGCACGTCGTTGACATATTCGGCGCGGCCCATGACTTTGTCGACGAGATCGAGACGCGGATACGTTTCACCCACGACACGGTAGTCGCCCGGCGGCTTTGGGCGAGCCGCGCCCTTCGCGGCGAGGTCCGTTCCAGTCTTGCCATTCCATACGACCGGCCCGTCAAGCGCTGCGTCCGCAAGCAGCTCTGCGTAGGCGACCCGACGCTCGGGCGCGGCGGCGACGCTGACAACGCCGTTATTCACCGCGAGCGCGTCAACCGGCGCACCCAGTTTGCGGCTGGCGAGTTCAAGCAACAGGCGGCGCGCTTCGGCCGCCATGTCGCGCAACAAGGCTCCGGCCTTGGCGACTCCGGTCGCCCCACTGGCGCCGCCCAAGTTGAGCGTCAGAGCGCTATCGCCGACGATGACGCGCACATTTCCAAAGGAAACATCCAGTTCCTCGGCGACGATCTGGGCCATCGCCGTCGTCAGGCCTTGCCCGCTCTCCACCTTGCCGTAAAGCGCGACAACGCTGCCATCAGGCTCAACGCGCACATAGGAAGCCAGCCGTTCAGGCGACAAAGGCGCAGCGGTCTCGAGCGCCCGCGCGCGGCGGGTGAGGCTGCCGACGCCCACGACAAGCGCGCCTGCAACCGTCAGCAATGCCCGCCGTGTCAGAATGTATCCCGGGTTTCCCGTGCTCTCCGCCATGCCATCCTCCCGCAGACGCATCTTCACGCCAAGCGCCCGTCCTGGCAAGGGCATCGCGCGCTCCTGTGCCTGCGCTACAGCTACTTGAGACCGGCGGCCATGCGGCGACAAGCCCCGTGCGTTGGCGCCGTAAAACGCGGGGACGGGCTTTGCAGTCCTCTTCCGTGGTTGGCTTGTCTCAAAGCCCGATGGACATGATTTTGGGCCAGCTTGTGACGGGAGCGCTGACCTGCGCGCCAAACTTATTGTCAAAATGATGCAATGGAACGATCGGCGATATCAAGTTGACGATCATCAGTCGTCAAGTATGATTACCTCAATCCCAAAATGGATCGCTCGTTTGTCGAATCGACGGAATGTCGGCGCCTCGTCATCGGAGGAATATTCATGGTTGCGATACAAAGACTTTCGCTGTCGATTCTGAGCTTCCTGGGTGTATTCATCGTCGAACGGTCTGCATTTGCCCAATCCTGGCCAAGCGGGCCGGTGAAAGTCGTCGTCACGCAGGCGGCAGGCAGTACGCCCGATATTGTATGTCGATTGCTCGCAGATCGGCTTTCGCATGCTTTTGGCCAACAATTCTTCGTGGAGAATCGCGCCGGAGCAGCCAACGTCATTGGTATTCAGGCAGTCGCCCACGCCAATCCCGATGGAAACACACTGCTTTTCGCCACAGCGGGAATTGTAAGTAATTCATATACATTAAAGGTCTTGCCGTATGATCCGCGCAAGGATTTTACGATGATTTCGTTCATTGCCAAAGGCCCTTATCTCATTGTCGCAAATCCTGTTATGCCGTCGGACCTGCCCACTATTGTCGCGAAGGCAAAAGCGAATCCGGGCAAGCTGCAAGTCGCAACCGATGGTCCACGCAATCTTTCCGGGCTCATCGCGGCGTGGCTAGCCAAAAGCGTTGACGTCGAGATCAACCAGGTGCCCTATTCTGTCATGTCTCAGGGGCTTCAGGATACGATCGGGGGTCGTGTCGATCTGGCGATTGCGGGAGTTCCTGCAGTTGCGCCGATGGTCCGGGGCGGACTGCTGACAGCCGTGGCGACCAGCACGTCGCAACGCGCGCCGGGCTTTGAGCGCGCTGCGCCGATCGCGGATGTTGCGCCAGGTTTTGATCTTGGCGCGTGGTTGGCGCTCGCCGCGCCCGCCGGAACGCCCGGCAATATCGTGCAAAAGCTCAACGCAGAGGTGAGCCTTGTCCTGAACGATACAACCTTCAAGGAGAAACTTGACGAAATCGGGTTTTATTCTGTCGGCGCGCATGACCAGCCAGCGGCGGAGACAATGTTTCGGCGGGAATTCGATACATGGCGGAAGCTGGTCGCCGCGATTGGAATAGAACCCGAGTGACAATTGACGGCGCGGTTTCTCGACCGGCGATCATCCCCGCGATCATCATGCTGAGTCACAGGTTGAGTTGATATCCATGCGGGACCCAGCGGTAGCCGCCCTGCCTCCGCTCGATATACCCTAGACCGGGAAACGGCATGTGATAACCAACAACAAACAGCTCCTCTGCGACGGCCATTTCGAGAATGCGTTTGCGCGTTGACGCCGCCATATCTTTGTCATCGTCCACGTCAAGATGCAGATCCGGACGCTGAATTGACACAATGTAGTGGCCGCACGTATCGGCCCAATTGAGCAGTCGCTTCCCGTCGCTTTCGATCAGGTAGGCCAGCATTCCCGGCGAATGGCCAGCGGCGTCGATGGCATGCACGCCCGGAACAACTTCGTCGCCCGGCTTTATAAACGTGGAGCGATCGGCGAGCGGAGCGGCAATTTTCATGAAGAGTTCGCGATTGACCTTGCGCGAGTCTCGCACGTTTTCACCGCGCTTCCAGAAATCGAATTCAGTCGCGCCAAATACGTAGCGCGCGTTTGGAAAAACCCGCTCGCCGGCTCGGGTAAGGCCTCCAATATGGTCGAGATGGCCATGGGTGATAACAACAATTCCGACATCCTCCGACGCATGTCCGGCATAATGCAACAAATCAACCAGACGACCATCCGACCGTTTGCCCAGTTCGGGAAAATCCTGACCAAGGGCTCCATTGCCGGTGTCGAAAAGCACAAGCTCCTTGCCTGTGTTCAGGAGAACAGGAATGAATGGATGTTCGTAACGAACGGGCTCAATACGGTTTGCGCGAGCAAGCGCACGCACGTCTTCCGCCATTGCCGGGCCACCATGGCTCGGAGTCAAACCCTCCCGGATAGCCCTGCTGTCGAGAAAGCAGGTTATCTCGAACGCGCCAAGCCTGAAGCGGTCAATCGAAGGTTTCATGTCCACTTGAATTTATCCAAGTCTCGCTCATAAGCCGTATAGTGTCCGTCGACAATCACAATTGAAATAACGCACTTCAGACGAAGTCGCGAGTCTGTCGCCTCATCCTTATTGGAAAAAGTTCCGCAGCGTCAGCCGAGCCGCAAACTCCCAAGTCATACCAAGGGCGCTTCGGATTGACCGATGTTCAAACCGAAGCATTCGGCGCGTCAGCGCCGGCGCGCGTTCCCGCTTGCCAACGGCGATGTGTCAAGTCACATCGCCGTTGGTATCAGACGTGCTGGTCTCTGACTTTGGTCGGTTATGTTGGCCTTCGTCAGCCAAGCGACGCCATTCTTTCCGTGGCGCGGTCGCGCGTTACGCCTTTGCGATGATTTGACCATCCCTCGCCAACACGCGAGCCGTTGTCAGGCGAAGTGGATAAGTCATATGTGGATCGGAGCGCGTCGGCCAGCGCGCGTCGCAAACCGTGGACTTGATCGACGAGATCGAGAACAATGCAAACTCCATCTGTATGGACGCCGAAGTCCACCGTAAGGTCCTCGATCAAGCGCGCGCGATGTCCAACTCGGAATACGCTGTTCCATCCATTGTCCCGCAAGGCATGAGCATTCCTCCGCAATCCAGATTTCAAGCGTTTCGTGTTTGAGTTGCGCGCGCTCCAGAAACGCCTCCTGATGGACTTTTATAACTGCATATCCCGACGAGGGTCACAGATCTTTTCTGTGGTCCAGGCAGCGCCAAAGGCCTCCAGTTCCAGGTTTGGCGCGGTTGGCAATATGACTTTGAGTTTGACGAACTCGTCGCCGGCGCCGTCTGCCCGGGAAACGCCTTGCCCTTCAAGCGAAGCGTCATCCCGCTATGGACCCCTTGGCGCCTTCATACCAAGGGCGCTTCGGATTGACCGATGGTCAAACCGAAGCATTCGGCGCGTCATCGCCGGCGCGCGTTCGCGCTTGCCAACGGCGATGTGTCAAGTCACATCGCCGTTGGTATCAGTATGACCGGTCCGGATGGCGTCGGCGCGGAAATATCCGCCCCGAGAACGGCTTCCGTCAAGGTGACAGGCAGAACAACGTAAATATCGTCGCCGTGGCGAACAAAAAAGCTGTGAGATTTGATTGAAATGTCCCCAATGCATCGCCTGGCGGACTTTCGCCTCCGGACGCCGCCCCCTTTCCTCGAAGTCGAAGGGTTTGCCCTTTTTCAATTCCTGAGGGGATTGTCACGTCAAGCGAGCCCCGCGCGGCAAGGTCAATCGCCTTGTTGCGCAGTTGACCGCTTCGAGAAACTCTATCGACAGGCGATAATGAAGATATGCGCCCAGCGCGCGTTCGCGCTTGCCAATTACGATGCGTCAAGTAACATCGTTGTTGGCACCAATTATTCTGCGGCGTCGCCTTAATTAGGTCGGCGCCTGCCTCATACGAGGGCAGCAGCGCGAGGAGAAATAAGTGTGCGCCCCAAAAGTAGTGTGAGTCCATCCGATTCAGTTGCCGCAAATCGGACAAAGGATCATCCCTTTGAGTCCGATTCTCCTATCTTGTCGAAGCAAGCCATCGACAACGAAAAAATTCTGAGTGGCCCATATTGGGGCGAACTTCGCACCTTTCTTGCCATTGCCAAATCAAAATCGCTGACAAGGGCGGCCGAGCATCTTAATACGAGCCATATGACAGTCGGACGTGAACTCCGCCGTTTACAGGATCGAATCGGGGCTCAGCTTGCGGTGGTAAGCCAGTCCGGGGTGCGCATCACCGAGCGCGGTCGAGAACTCGCCAAGTTGCTGCTTCAGTTCGACCAGACACTGTTTTCCGTCGCCAATGACTTGCGTACCGAAACAAAGTTCTCTGAGGGGATCGTACGCGTTAGCATCACCGATGGACTGGGTGTTGCGTTCATGGTGCCCGCAATTGAACGGCTCGTACATGACTTTCCAAAATTGCATATTCACCTTAAAAGCACTTCCAATCTCAAGAGCTTGCGAGAAAATCAGACCGACATCATGTTGGGATTTGCCGAAGAGGAAGCGTCCGATCTGACGTCCATCCCACTCGGATGGCTGCATTTTCTCCCGGTTGCGAGCAAAGTCTACATTGCAGCCCATGGAATGCCCGACTTGAGCTCGTTGGGCGGGCATAGTTTTGTTGACAGCGAGCTTTACTCCGCAAAAAGTCCCGTTTGGCAGAAGTGGCAAAACTTGGTTTTGGAGGGCCAAACCGCCTGCCAATGCGACTCCTCTGTTTCGTATGGAATGATGGTGAAAAAAGGCGTGGGAATAGGCCTCCTGGGAAATTATATATTATTCGACCCAGCCTTCGTCCCGCTTGAGCTTGATTGCCGGCTGTCCCTTCGAATGTATCTTATTTGGGTCACGGAACGACTGGAATCAAAGCCTGTCCGAATTGTGAAGAATCTGATGGAGAGCACATTTGGCCCCTCCAATCCGTGGTTTAGTGAAACCATTCATTTGGAATGCAAGGTCCCAAGTTATAACATTGGTCTTGCAAATTTTTCAAATTTGCCCGTTCAAACCTAAAGACTCCGTTCTTTTCAAATCGGTCGTCTCCCCTCGCCGCGCGAAGCCAAACACGCAGGTTGTGTGAAGCGGACCCCTGATTTGGGACCACCTTTTAAGGTGTGACGCATCCTGTTCTGTCGCAATCGACTGCGCAGTGACAGGACGTAGCTCTACGCCAAGATCGGCCAGTTGGCGATTGAAGGGATTTCCTGGCAAGGAGGCCAGGGCGAAGAAGGCGAGCGATCGCCGCGTCTGGGTCGATCCGACGCTATGCGGAGCGCGCTTCGCGGGCGGCTGGCTACCGGCCAGTTACACCCCCGCTGGGGACAGGATATCGAAAGGCGCGCGAGGGCGCGGCGCATGTTGGTTCCCAAGGATCGGACCAGACAACCAAATCCTGCACGAAATCAGCGCTGTATGCCACGTCCCCCAGCCAAGAATCAGACCCTTCGTGAATCAGACGGGTTTGTGATTTACTGATGTCCTATCGAGGACTTTAAAATAGCTCGTCCATAACATTGGACAAAGCATCCACAAAAATGCTCGCGCGTTTCTTTGATCGGCTCGAAAGCGCGATATTGATCTCCGCAATCGATGACAAGTTCTGGACCTCCTGCATCCCAAGGGCTGCGATCGCAGGAGCAATCATAGGTGAAATGCCAAGCTTTGCGTCGAGGGCAGCCTTAAGGACGTTGAAATTGGCGCTGACGCATGCAATTTCATATCGCCGCCCAGTCGCAGCAAGCGAATCGATGGCAAGCTGGCGGTATAGTGAACCAGGAGGAGGTAGGATAACGCTTAGTGGTTCACTTCGAGGCACGACGTATCCAGGCGCGCACGCCCATGCAATTGGAGCACGCCAAATGGGCTTTTTTGAAGACAATTCAGTCGAGCGGTGACATATCAAGACAATGTCAAGAATATTAGAATTATAATTGCCAATCAAAACATTCTGGTCATCACAATAGATATCGAATTTACAGGAATTTTGAGTGCCGGTTAGAGACAATTGCGGCATTACGAGTGTAGCCATTTCCGCTGGAACACCTATTCTAATACAATTATTCTCAACCTTATTATCTTCGATCGCGGAGATCATCTGATCATAGTCGTTTAGAATCCTTCCAACGTGTTCGAAGCAAATCGCGCCGATGCTCGTGAGTGTCAATCGCAAATTATTCTCGAAAAGAGGCCTTCCTATGAGTTCCTCCAATCTTTTTACTTGAAGACTGATTGTTGGCCGCGAACGTCCCAAGTGTTCTGCGGCGCGCGTAAACCCTTTAAGTGTCACAACTGTGTAAAAGGCCCGCAAGATATCGATCGGCATGCTTCGCAATGGCTTAACTCCAAAGTTTTGCCGGTCAAGGCCAATGCCCGGGATATATTCATACTTCTAAGATCCAAATTTTACCTAATTCATCAGATTTAGCACCTTACTGCGCCAATGCCAAGTTTTCCTTTTGCATCGACGCCTATAAAGCGTGCGGCAATTCGCGGCGCATTGATCGGCGGGTTGCCGTCAAGCGCCTTGGAAACGTTTGCCTTGGTCGGGGTCACAGTGCACTCCGAGGTCGATTTTCGGTCGCCTCATCCTGGGTGTCAGGGGCGAAACGCTGCAACGTGTGAAGCGCCCATTTTCCGAACAGGAATTATGGGCGAGAGCCTGCTCGCGGTCATTCCAACCCGCCGTCCCAGCCACGGTGGCGTCTGCGCGGACGCGGCGCCAGGGAGGCGCATCGGGATCAGGCTTGAACGGCCTCCCGTTTTCATTCATGCGTATATCGCGCCCGAACTTTTCCGACTTGCTGAAATCTCCAAAACCGATTGTAACACATCAGCCCTGGGAGACGTTCTTCGGGGGCAAGGTCAATGATTTTTGGCAGCCGAGATTGCCGCTGCTTTGGGCTACCTGATTCGAGCGTCAATGATAGCTTCTGCAAGGCGGCGCCTCCGTGAGGCGTAGCCAACGTCAGGCTCGTCGAAGAAGACATGGCGCACGTTTACGCCTGCGCGCCTTTCTCCAATCATCAGGCGGAAGAAAGCGCATACATTCGCGTTATTAAATTCCATTTCGAATGAAGCCGTCGGCGTTGAATTCCATTTCATTTCGAACGAAGCCGTCAACGCATATCTGAATGTGCCGTGCCGGTAAAAGAGCTCTGTCGACGAATTAACAAGGTCCGCTATATTGGCCGCCTGTTCCTTCCGGATCATCAACATTAATTCGGCCGGGTCCGCTAGCCTCAGCTCTGTCGCGACGTCGACAAGCGCGTGGGCAATCGCCTCTTCGTAAAACGGATGCACGGCATAGCTTACTGGCAGTTTCATTGCTCTGCTCCGTTGCGAGAGTTCGACCATCCGAACTTTCTTTCATTGACCAGGTGCACGATTTCCGCGACGACCTTGTAGAACTCGGGTGGAATCGCGCGGTCGATCTCCACTGCGGCATAGAGAGATCGGGCAAGCGGCTTGTCTTCGATAATAGGGATTGAATAGTCGCTCGCCAGCTGACGAATTCTGAGTGCGATGAGATCCACACCCTTGGCAATCACGACAGGGGCGCCGCCTTCCGCCCGAACATATCTTAGCGCGACGGCGTAGTGAGTTGGATTGACGATGACCATAGTGGCGCGGGGCACAGCTGCCAACATCCGCTTGCGCGAACGATCAAGTCGGATGGACCGGAGCCGCGCCTTCATCAGGCGATCGCCTTCAAACTGACGAAGCTCCTCCTTGACCTCCTGCTTGGTCATTCGCTGGTCTCGATACCAGAGAATTCTTGTCCACGCTAAATCTGCGACCGCGAGCGCGAGCGTGGCGACCGCAACGGATGCCACAATGGTGGTGCAGAGGTTGAGCAGCCGCTCGGGGAGCGTGGCGACGTCTACGGAAACCGACGACAGAACAAGGCCAACCTTTCCAAAGAGAACGAAGCCCGCGACCAGACCGACGCTGGAAATCTTAAGAATTCCCTTTGCGAATTCGGTCAGTCCTCTTCGGCCAAGAATGCGCGCGATCCCCTTGGCCGGCGAAAGCCGGGCAAAGGACGGCGCAATGCGATGGGGCGAAAATTGAAGCGGCGCTTGCGCGAGCGTTGCTACAACGCCGGAAAACATTAACAACACGACGGGCGGAGCGAGAAACGCGACGCAAATTAGGGCGCAAGCGCTGACGAGCGCAAGCGCATCCTCCCCTTTTTCCAACCGCCGGCCCGACACATTGTCGAGGAGGTTGAACAGGCCTGGCATGAATTCGGCCACGCGGAGCCTCAGCACGAAAACGAGAAAGCACAGGATCGCAAGCATGGAGGCGCATAGTCCAACCTCGCGGGAAATAGGCACGTCCCCGCGACTGCGCACATCGCTCAGCCGCTTTTCAGTGGCTTCTTCCGACTTGTCGTCATCGCTCTGATCTGCGCTCATTCGGCGATTTCGCTATTCTACGCTTCTTCGGCGTCATCGAGCGAAGCGATCTCGATTTCATTCCGCTGAGCCATGGCAAGCACCGTGTCCGCGATCTTCTTCCGGGCCTTCGCAACCTCGGCGGATGGTACGTTTGCTCCGTTAGCGAGCTCGCTCTCGACGAGGCGGCGCGATCGGGAAGCCATCGACGACAGCGCAACGCTTCTGAAGGCGTCGTCCATGCCGCGCAAGGACAGGACGACGACGTCTGTCGGAACCTTGTCGAACAGAACCGCTCGCGCCCGCTGCGAGAGCCTGGGAAGGTCGTTGAAAGAGAATAGCAAGCGCTGCAGAAACCGCGCCTCGGACGGCGATGCCTCGGCCAGGCTTTGCATAATGTCTGCGGCGTCTTCGGGTTCCAGGCTGTTGACAATGTGAGCGACGCGCGCCCTCTGGTCGTCCGACGACGGTTTTGCCGTTGCGCCAATCAGTTCGTCTCGAAGCGCCGCTTCGACCAGACCCGCAACGACCGGTTCGACTATCGGAGGCTCCATAAGCCGGCGAACTAACTCGCTGCGCATCTTCTTCTCGAGGTGTTGGACCACTTTCGCCGCCGATTCGGTGTCGAGCCGCGAGATCGCATAGGTCGCGACGAGCAGGCTCTCCTTGGCCAGATATGCGGCCACGGTCGCCGGTGGTAGTTCGGCTATCGCGTTCCAGATGTCCGGAGCCGCACCCCCGAATATGTCAGTCATGACGCCGGCCACCTGATCGGTCGATAGCGCGTCGCTGAGCAAATTTTCAGCTTCTCCACGATTTCCAAGTAAATGCTTTCCAGACGCAAAATCACCGGCGAACGCCTCGACGACAAGTTCCAGTTCCTGAGATGGAATAACGCCGAGGTTGGCGGTCGCCCGCGTGACATCGCGGATTTCGATCGGATCGAAATGCTTGAGAAGACGTGTAGCACCCGGCTTACCAATGGCCAGTAAGATAGTGGCTGCTCGCTCGCTGCCGCTGAGCTTGCGTTTCTCTCGACCGACGCCGGCCAATTCATCGCTATGACCTTCGAACATGGACACTCCCGTCAGCCGCCTCGGCCGCCACCCGTGGGCGCGACGATTTCGGTTAGGGCTACGCCATATCTCGAACTGCCTTCATCGTAGACTACGATCTCGCCCCTGGCGACGACACGACCGTTGACAACGACCTCGACGAGGTCCCCCACCTTCTGGTCGAGAGGAATAATTGCGCCGCGACCGAGTTTCATGAGCCCGGAAACCGGCATTGAGGTGGAGCCGAGCACGACCTGCACGTTCACGGGTATTGACAGGATAGCGTCAAGATTGGGCTGCCCGTTCCGGGCTACAGCGGCCTGCGGGTCGCCTCCGTCAAGTGAAGCAGGAATTTCAGCGGATTGCATTGCGTTTCTGGCTCCGGGGGATTGTGCTTGATTTTCGGTGTTGGAAGGCGTCGGCGATGCGCCAAGCGCCAAAGGTTTTACTCCTCCTCGATTTCTCCTTCGATCTCGAGGCAATACCGGTCATCCCGCTGCAAGAGGCGACTAAAGTATACGCGCCTTCCTGCGCAATCGACCCTCACGCGTCCAAGGCCTGCGCCTCGCAATTCGAGAATCTGCCCAATATGAAATTTTGCAACTTCGCCGAGCGACGTCTCGAACTCTTCCAGAACTGCGGTGATGGGAAGCCGCGCTTTGGTTACCCCAAGCCCGAAATCCCTGGTCCAGTCCCCGTCCGTGGTTGCAGGGCTCGGCGCAGCGGCCACTGGCTTGTCGCGAAGCAACTTTAGAAGGCTTTGTGGCACGAGCACGCACAATTCAGCTTGACCCGCCGTTGTCTCGATCGCAAAACGAAAAGCGCCGATCGGTAGATCGCGTCGCCCCAAGGCAAAGGTGTCCAATAAAATCAGGACATTCTCGAACTCCAGTGCTTCCATGCCGCTCGCACTGAAAGCCGTGCCGAGCGACCTGACGACCGCAGTTCCGAATTCGGCGAGAAGGCGCCGCTCCGTGTCCGTTTGCGGTCGCCTCGCTGGAGCGACGCCATTGTCCGGCAACGCGTCGCCCGAGGCCACCTTGAACGCCGAAGCCAGTAGAAAGTCGACGATACCGGAATCAAGCGCAATAAGCACATGCGCCTCGATCGTTTGAGCTTTTGCTAACACCGCCGCACGGCCCTCCCAGCGCGCTAGAGCTTCGAACGACGTCGTAGCCTCCATGTCTTCAAACGTTGTCAAAGGCGCGCTTCCGAAGAGAATCCGCAGCGTCTCGCCCATTTCGACGGCAAACCTGTCCAGCAAAGCGGGAAGACCCGGCAGTCGATCAATCGATATCCCTGAATTCTCGAGCAGAGAAGCCGCAGTTCTGCGCAATTGTTCACCTGTGTCGCCGTTTGTGACACTCATCGATTAAGCTGCCTCTTTGAGATTGGGCGCTGCGCTCGCCCCACCGGGCGTCGTTTCGCTTTCGACGACGTCGATGCTCGGTCGCTCTTTAGACGGAATCGTCTTTCGACCGAACTCAACAGCAACCTGGGGAACCGCACCGTTCATGAATGCCAGGAGGCTCAGCTTGACAAGCGTGAACATACGAAGCTGCTTTTGTCGCACCACTTTAATCTTTTGTGCGATAGGAGCGATGATCGCGTAGGCAAAGAAAATTCCCGTGAAAGTGCCGACGAGCGCCGCTCCGATCAGGCCTCCGAGCTCCTCGGGAGACTGGTCAAGCGCGCCCATGGCATGAATGATACCGAGGACAGCAGCGACAATTCCAAGCGCTGGTAGTCCATCCGCAATCGCCTGGTAGGCGTGCACGGGCTTGAAACGATCATAGTGGAGCGTTTCGATTTCCTCGTCCATAAGCGCCTCGATTTCGTGGGCCTTGGCGTTGCCGATGATAATGAGTCTGCAATAGTCGCAAACAAAAGCAGTGAGGTCGTGGTTTTTCAGGATGCTGGGAAACGCCTTGAACACTTCGGACTCGGTCGGATTATCGAAATGTCCCTCGACCTCGCTACGCGCTTTCGCGCGAAGTTCGCGCATCAGCGCGTGAAGCAGACTTAGGATGTCGAGATAGTCCCTAGGCTTCGGAACTTTGTCCATGACAGCCTCCATAAAAGCCTTGCCGCAGTCCTTGATCGTTGGCAACTGGTTCGCAACGATGAAGATGCCCAGCGACGATCCGCCAATGATAACAAACTCGAAGGGCTGGACGAGCACGCCGAGATGGCCACCCATCGCGGAATAGCCTCCCAGAATGCATCCGATCGTAATGACTAACCCAATGATGAAATTCAATTGCCGCTCCCGCTGCTTCCACCAACGAGTAACGGCGCTGACTTACGCGAAGCTGTCGCGGGCGCAAGTCCGGAGCAAGGCTTGCCATCCATTGATGTTCCAGACAAAGCCCTACCTGGAACAGCTCGAATGCAAAACGGACTTTACGTCGCTCTCTCAGCCCAGGTCTCTCTCCAAAGCCGTCTGGAGACGATCGCCACCAACGTCGCTAACATGAATACCGCTGGCTATCGTGCGGACGGCGTCACATTCTCCGCGCAACTCGCCAGAGCCGGTTCCGACCGTATAGCCTATGTCTCGCCCGCGGCGCCGCACATATCGCAGGAAGCAGGTCCTTTAACGAAGACCGACAATCCGCTCGACGTCGCCGTCCAGGGCGACGGTTGGCTAGCGATCTCGACGACGGGTGGCACAGCCTACACGCGCGACGGGCGAATGCGCATTTCACAAACGGGTGCACTCGAAAATCTCGTGGGCAACCCTGTCCTGGACGCCGGCGGGGCGCCTATCGTTCTGGATCCTGGCGTCGGACCACCGGCGATCTCGAGCGACGGGATGATTACCCAAAACGGTCGCCAGGTCGCCGCGATCGGCCTGTTTGATCTTGGCAATATTTCGAAGTTTACACGCGCTGAGGGCTCCGCGGTTATTCCTGATGCGCCGCCAACGCCAATTCTGGACTTCAGCCGTAACGGCATTGTGCAGGGCTCGGTTGAAGGTTCCAATGTCAATCCACTTATGGAGATCACCAAGCTGATTGAAGTTACTCGGACCTTTGACGGCGTCAATTCCGAGGTCCAGCAGACCGAATCGTCCCTGCAGGACGCTATAAAGACGCTTGGAGGATAGCGATATGAACGTCAGCATGCCGCTCGCCGCCGCTCGCGCCCGGCAGTTACAGTCCGGCGCCTCACTTCAGCGACTCGAGGCCGCGCTGGATTGGGGGGCCCAAAACCTCGAAAGAACTCGCGTCAGCGGCGTCGTCGTCGAAATAGCCGTGTCTCACTACCGGGTATCCGGGCTTTCCCGGTTTTTGCGCCTCGGCGAATGTGTATATGTCGAAATCGATGATGGAATCCAGGTCGCCGAGGTTGTCAAAATCGACGAGAGCACGGTCGTTCTAAAGCCGTTCGACGCGAAATGCGAGGCTGCCGTCGGCGCGCGCGCGTATCGAGCCGCCGGCCTGTCGCTGTTCCCGAGCGATGGATGGAAGGGGCGCGTGATTAACGCCCTCGCCTCGCCGATCGACGACGCTGGCGAACTCATACAAGGCACCCAGGCCATGCCTCTGGATGCAAAACCGCCGGATGCGCTTCGACGTGGACGAGTAAACAAGCCAATTAAAACGGGCGTGCGCGTCATCGATCTTTTTACGCCCATTTGTGCTGGCCAGCGAATCGGAATTTTCGCCGGCTCGGGCGTTGGCAAATCGTCTCTCCTCGGCATGTTGGCGCGCGCGCCGCAGTTTGATACCGTTGTAGTGGCGCTCGTCGGCGAGCGAGGACGGGAAGTTTCCGAATTTCTCGCGGAGTCGCTCGGAGTCAATCGAAAATCAGCAATCGTGGTCGTCGCCACCGGCGATGAAAGCTCGATGATGCGACGACTCGCCCCGAAAACAGCGACAGCGATTGCCGAATATTTTCGTGACCGGGGCGACGCAGTCTTGTTGATCGTCGATTCCATCACTCGTTTTGCACACGCAGCCCGAGACGTGGCCTTGGCTGCCGGAGAACCCGCAGTAGCGCGTGGCTATGCTCCAAGCGTCTTCAGTGACCTGCCGCGACTGCTTGAGCGCGCGGGACCTGGACTTGAGAACTCAGGAAGCATCACCGGCGTATTTTCGGTACTTGTCGATGGCGACGACCATAACGATCCGGTCGCCGACAGTGTGCGTGGCACGCTTGACGGGCATATCGTGCTCGATCGGAGCATAGCTGAACAGGGCCGCTACCCGGCGGTTAATGTTCTGTCCTCAATCTCGCGGTTGTCGCATTGCAGTTGGACGACGGAACAGAGCAAGCTGGTTTCGAAGCTTCGTGCGCTCGTGGCGCGCTACGAGGATACGCGCGAAATCCGTCTACTTGGAGGCTATTCCGTCGGCGCGGATCCATTTCTGGATCACGCGGTCAAATCGGTTCCAAGAATCTATGACGCAATGACCCAGACCCCGAGGTCAGAACCTTGTCTCGACCCATTCGTCGAATTGGCCAATGCGTTGCGAAGCGATGGAAAGTCGGACGATCAAGGTGCGTGATGTGGCAAGTTAGCCAAAGGAGGCCAATATGGCGATTGCGATAGTTGTAAGAAGGCTCGCGCTTGCGCTTACCGCCGGACTTTCCTCAACAACCGACAAGGTCCTTGTCGGTTGCGGTCTTGCCACCGCCGGCAGCTCTGTTTTCTTCGCCTCATTCATGCTCGTTCAGGGGGACCATCCGCCGCGGGTCAATGGTATCCAGCATCTCGCAATTTTCGCGCAGCCTAATTCATCGTCGAGATCTGCGTCGATTGCCCGCATGCGTAGAGCTGCTGATCCAATTCTGCCAAGCGTGGACCTCGATATGTCGCCGACTGGGACAATTGCGCGTCGCGATAAGATTGACGAAAGCGATGCGCTCGCGCCTTTAGAAAAAGCGTTCAGCGTTTCGCGAGACTCGGAGGCCGATATTCGATGGAACGGACGATGGATCGCCGCCGGCGACGATCGCAACTTGCAGTCTTCCAGAACGCCAACGGCAGCCGAACATTTCTCAAGAAAAATGATCTTCGACAGTCCTGACGACTAGCCCATCTCACCAACGCGGTAGTTGAAATGTTTTTGGCGGACTCGGCAAAGGCGACACTTTAGCCTTGATTGGATAGCCTCTCCTACCAACGATCCCGACGCTCGCTGGGGCCGACGATCGCCTGAGTCCCGTTATTGTCGAATGGCGTTTCGCCTGAAACCACGCTCCCTTTCAGGAGCGGTCGGATCACATTGGTCGGCGGCATATGTGGTCGTTGGCAGTTCTCAAGCGATAGCTCAAGTTTGCGCACTGCTTTCCCCATCGCTGTGATCCTCAGTGCGTCATCCAAACCTTCGCCGACATAAGCTGAGCGAATATTCTCGGCATCGCGTGCGGCTATTTGGGAACACGTCAAAGCACTGCGCCAGATCCTGGAGCTGCGCGCGCCGAACGGTCGCTCGCATCGAGCGCCACATCGTTTGGGGTTGATACCCGCGTTATCGCGACGAACGCCGCACATAGCTCGCTCGAATGAAGGTACAATAGCCATTATTGTGCCTGCGGCCAGGTGGAAAACCTGATCAAGCTGAACAAAAGCCAACTTCGGCTTTTACCGTAACGTTCCCGGGCGTTCCAGAATGTCGTTGACTGAGATCAGCTTCCGACAAGGTGCATGGATCAGTGTGCGCCGAGAACGGGAGAAATGCACAATGCTCGATTTTACAAACCAGGCGCTTACAGATTTGCATGCCGCTCGCGACAACGTCGCTAACCAACTGATGCAGAACCCTCTTTACCGTGCCATGGTCTCGATCGAGGACTTGATCGTTTCCTTATCGGGGGTTGCATCAAGGAAGTCGAATGATGCGCCGGAACTCAAGCCTGTCGGCCTTCAGGATGATGCGGCTGAAACGAAAACGTTTAATAGAAGCAGCGGGCAAACTGCCGCGGCGCATGCATTTTTGAATTATCCATCTGCGTCCTTGGTGAAAAATTCCGCCGCAGTTCGCAACGCGGTTGGCATCGCTCTTCAATCAGAGCCTGCGCCCAACGCAGCCATCGGTGGGGTTGGCGCATGGTCCGAGGATACATTTACGCAGGGCGAGCAGGGTGGAGAATGCCGTCTCTCGGCGATTCGTCAGATGCGCTAGGAGGTGTGGCGTCGTCGAGCTGTGTTCGCGGTTTAGTCAATTGTCACTGTCCAGCTTGGCGCACATTGATCCTTTTCGCATAGCGAGCTTACCAATGGCCCAGTCGAGCGCCAAGCACTTCTCGGAGTTCCTTGCAGAGCTCGTCGATTCGTCGCCACGATCGGATTTTTTCGAAGGAAGACGCAATGCGTTCGGTTGCGTCGTATTCGAAAATGCAAGTCCTTCCAACGACCGCGTCCAGGCCCTGGACAGCGCGCTTGCCTGGACGGAGGCATGTATGACCGTCGACGGAGTCGCTTCGAACACGCCGATGGGACCTGCTCTGGAGACAATACTTGCAGAGCTCGGACCGCTTGAACGCTTGATGCCTTCGCAGCTTCGCGACTTGCGCCGTCGGTTTTTGTGGAAATACCATCCAGATCGGCACCCCGAGGCGGCGCGCGAAGCAGCCGGGCGACGCGTGGCGACCGCCAACATGCTGATAGACGCCGCGCTATCGGCGTACCGCCTTCAAACCTGAATGCTGTCCCGTGCGGTCGCTCGGATAGCCCGAGACAAGGCCTTGCAGACTTCGGTATGGGCGGCTTTCGCGATTCCTTGCGACCGGCAAAAGGAAGAATGAGATGGATGATCGCATTTCATACAAAGACTCGGCGCGTTTGGGTTTCCGGGTTAACGGAGAGTGCAATGATCATCATGGATCTGTGTCGCGGAAACATCTTCTCGCGCAGGGCGCGGCCATGTGGGAGAGCGGTCGGCGCGCCGAGGCGATCGCAGCCGTCGACGCCGTATTGGCTCAACACCCCCAATCGGCCGACGCGCTCGCGATGGCCGGTTACATTTTAGTTCAACTCGGCAAGTCCGAGGCAGGGCTCAATTTTTATCGCCGCTCGCTTGAGCTTGATTGCGGCCAGCACATAGTCTGGTCCAATGTTGGCAAACTTCTGTTCTCTGATCATTGTTTCAATGAAGCGCTAGCGGCCTTTGATCGGGCTTCGGAGATTGCGCCAAACGAAGCCGACTACTGGTGCAGCAGGTCCGCTGCCTTGAGAAAGCTGGGTCGGCTGGTCGATTCGGCGGATGCTGCAAAACAGGCGCTTGCGCTCCGCCCATGTTTCGCCGAGGCGGCCTTGAACCTTGGCAATGCATGTTTAAAGCTCGATCATATGCAGGAGGCGCTCAACGCCTATGCACAATCAGTCGAGATGAACCCGAACCTTTCATCTGGATTGTGCGGAATGGCGCTGGCGTTGCGCGCGCTCGGACGTTTCGGGGAGGCGCTGGATAAATTTCAGGCCGCTGAAAAGCTTGGCTGCGAGGAGGCGAAGAGCGGCAAAGGTTGCCTCCTGCTATCGCTTGGGGACTTCGAGGCGGGGTGGGAAGGTTACGAAAGCCGATGGTTCGCTGGACGGACGATGGCCGATGCGCTCGGAGCGCGATTCCCGATTTGGAAGGGCCCGACCGCTGCAGTTGGCAGGGTCGTTGTTCTCAACGACCATGGTTTTGGCGACACATTTCAATTCTACCGCTATGTACTGATGATGAAGCGCGCGGGTATCGATGTTACATTTGCCTGTCCGCGCTCGCTCCACGAGTTGCTTCGCTCTGACGACGGTCCCCGGCTTGTCGAGCCAGGCGCAATTGGCGACGGCTTTGACTTCCAGATAGCGCTCAGCAGTCTGCCGCGTGCATTTGGCACGCGCGTCGAAACAATTCCAGCGAATGCGCCCTACCTGCATGTCGATGAGGTCCTTGTGAAGTCTTGGGGCAAGCGTCTGGGGACACGCGGTTTCAAGATCGGAATTGTTTGGAACGGCAATCCGGATCCCGAAGCGGACATGGCGCGGTCCATGTTGCTCGCAGAGTTCCTGCCTTTCGCCAAGCTGCCGGGTGTGCGTCTCATATCGCTGCAGAAAGGCTTCGGGATCGAACAACTCGAAACTCTGCCGGATTGCATGGCTGTCGAAGTCCTGGATGGTCTCGATTGCGGTAGCTCAGCCTTTCTGGATACAGCCGCCATTATCGTGAATCTTGATCTTGTTGTGTCATGCGACACGTCAATCGCCCATTTGGCGGGCGCGCTCGGGCGACCGGTTTGGGTCGCGCTAAAGAAGGACGCGGAATGGCGATGGCTCGTCGAGCGTTCAGATTCGCCATGGTATCCCACAATGCGGCTCTTTCGTCAGCGAGAGAGCGGTCGCTGGGGTCCAGTCTTTGAGACGATGGCGACGGCGCTTCAATCTCTCGTTCCCAACCCGCAGGCAACCAGGATTTCGATTCCGACGGCTGTTGGCGAAGTCGTCGATAAAATAGCGATCCTGGAAATCAAGTTGCGACGCATTTTTGAGCCTGCAAAATTAGAACATGTTCGGAGCGAACTGGCGCTACTCGAGAAGGAGCTCAAATCGCTTCGCATTGAAAGCGATCTGATGGACGGACTCAAGGCGCAGCTCGCCGTTGTTAACGAGAGCCTTTGGGTTATCGAAAACGACATAAGAGACTGCGAGCGTCGCGGAGATTTTGGCGAGGCCTTTGTCGCTCTGGCCCGCGACGTCTACCGGGTGAATGACATTCGCGCCTCCTTGAAGCGGGAAATCAACTTGCTCACCGCTTCTGCGATCGTTGAGGAAAAGAGCTACGTCTAGGTCGTTGCGGAGCTTTCCCGGCATATTCATGACGGCGATCCATTTGGTCTGTTTTTCCGGGGCGCCAGATTTCGCGCGCGGTTCCTCGTCCAGCTTTCTTGCCGTCTGAAGAACCATACTGTTGTGATCGCGCTGGAAGGATAACCTCGGGCGAAGGGTTTCACGCCCCGTAGGTCACGGCGCTTGCGTCGCGAGGGCGGCTGGCAGACCCCGGAACAGATCGGCCTCGTCAACTTTTTTCAACAGCGGCCTTGAAACCGGCAATCCAGACACATGATCAACGCCATTGTGCGCGCGCCATTGCATCGCCCGGGCTGCGCGTCATGACCATCGCCGCAAAAGGTGATCTGCGTCTTCGTCCAGCTCTTGCGGATATGCCGCAGTCGAGCTTGAAGGCGGGGTCATTGCGCAGGGTATCGAGGTCGTTGCAATCCTCTTAACCGCAAGCGCCGGCGAATATGCGCGCGCGGATCATGCCAGCCAGCGTTTGGGTGAGGCGCCGGGGATCGCGACGATCTGGAAAGCAGCGCGCCAGCCGCACGGCGAGCCCGAACCGGCGCTCGCGAGTTTCAACCACAGCTACGACATCCGCGGCAATCTCGCTCAGCTCGCGGAAATCACGAACACCAAAACCTTCGCCTATGACAAGGTGGAGCAGCTCACCGGAGTGCAGCAGACCGTTCCCGCGCCTGCAGCCTCTGTCGAA
>CAIZEI010000083.1 GCA_903931945.1 uncultured Hyphomicrobiales bacterium
GCAGAAAATCGCGATGCGGCGCAAGTTTGCCTTGTCCTGGCGGGCGTCCCTGACGCGCCGGCGCGGCCGAGCCGGTCGCCGCCACGCGTTGCAGCAGCTTGACCGCGCAACTGTCGGACACCTTGAATAGACGCGCGGCTTTCTGAAGAGTGGCTTGATGATCATGTCCACCAATCGATGATGGACACCATCTCTAATGTCGGCTGGCGATGGCGGTGATTTTGCGCCGGGTGAGCGCAAGCGTCGATCCTGGACGCGGGACGATAAGCGTCGGATTGTTGACGAGAACCAGCCTCGCACTTGGAGAGCTCGGCTATCCGATCTAAGGCAGAACCGATGGCGCCGGCCTCAGTGTGTTTCCGGTATTGTGCACTGACAAGCGCGCCGGGCAGAAAAAGGCAGCGCCGGCGCGCTAAATTTAATCCCGTTACAAATCGACGCGATACGCCAGCACGCGGGCGCCAAACGCTGGAGCGCCGGCGGACCGCCCGCCATTTTGTGCATTCTCAATTCCGTGCATAATATCGAGACCTCATTGACCGTTGGGTATTGTAATGCGTAGCAGGAGCAGAGGCGGCGGAGGATTGGTCGCGATATTGGGGGCAACAATCGTACTCCCATTCCTCGCGTCGAAGGCATTTCCTAAATTCTTCCACGACGATCCCAAGCTGGCGTTGTCGCTTGCGCTTTGGATTCTGATCATTGGAATGGCTGTTTCGCTGTTCGTTGAGACACACAAAAGCAGTTTAACAGGGTCGTTGGATCAGGTCCTCGCCTTAACAAGGAAGATTACTAAGAAGCACATGAAGACCCTCTGCATCAAGAAGGCCCAGATGGTTTATATCGATGACTATGGTGTCCTTGTTGACAAGGGATTTGAAAGGGAAGTGAACTATTTCATTGATAATGTTCTCGCGCCATCGATGGAAACGATTGCATGGCGGCCATATCGCATCGCGATGATTTCTGCGATCAAGGATCAAATCGACCGGCAATCCGGTTCAGAAAAGCGAACCACGGAAACTGACGAAATTCCTGCCAATCCGATTGCCTTTGAGCGTTGGTGCATGAACCGGCTATCGGATGCAGGATGGCAAGCGCGCCCAACTCCAGCGACGGGCGATCAAGGTGCTGATTGTGTTGCAGCCAAGGGAGACATTCGCATCGTGCTCCAATGCAAGCTTCATTCGTCGCCGTGTGGCAATAAGGCTGTTCAAGAAGTTGCGGCTGCTCGCAGTCATTATCAAGCCCAATACGGAATTGTTGTTGCAACGAATGGGTTCACCAAATCGGCCCGCCAATTGGCGACAACGAATAATATCTACCTGATCCATGCAAACCAGCTATCCGAAGTCGACGACATCATCTGCGGTGGAATGTGAATGGCGCGTTTCTGGAGGATCATAATCCTTGACCCAAAGCGACCTTTCCTGCCTTGGACGCTTCCGTCATTTTTTTGAAAAAACCGGATTGGCGGCGGTAAAAGGCCCGCGGAGTCAAGCTCGGCAATCCCTCCATCGAACAGGCCCGCGAACACGAGATGCAAGCCATCATATGAGAGGTGGAATGCGCTGGCGCGGGGATAAGCGAATGAGTTTTAACGCCAAAACATTGCTTCAATCAGCGACGGGCTTTCGTGCAATATGTCCGACTTTTCAAAATATTCCGGATTTTCAGAAATCACGGATTTTGAGATATGCACGGCGGTCGCTATGGCGGCAAAAGTCCAATTCCCGGATCGCCACCGTTCCGGACAATTGTTCCCAGCCATCGTGAAGGCCATTTGCCAGGCGATCTCTTCATTGATGGAACGATTGTTCACCACCCCGGAATGCCGCAATTCGAGCTGCGGCCCCGCGAAGGGGACGGTGTAGCGCCTATATGCGGCGGATAGCGCATCGCTAGATCGCATCGCTGGAGCGCGCCGAGCCTGACTCGCCGTCACGCTGCGACCGATGCGGCAGGTTGAAGTTCAGTCAATGCAAAACGGAATCATTACGCAGCGACGATTCCAGATCCAACTTTGACTTGGCTCAAGGTTGCGTCCGCGCGCTCGTGACAACGAGGGTCTCCTTCACAGAGGCCTTGGGCCTGCGCGCGACCTGGATGCTTCCCGCGATAGCAGGCGCGACACTAGCGGTCGTCGCGCCCGCGTGGGCGACCGACGCCGACAAGGGCCGGACGATCGCCCGACTTTGGTGCGCAGCTTGCCACCTCGTCGAGCCTGGCCAGACCACGGCCAAGGTGGATGCGCCGCCCTTCGCCACAATTGCGACGACCCGCTCGGCGGCGGACTTGCGCGCCTTTCTCGCCAATCCCTATCCACGCATGCCGAACATGTCGTTATCGCGAGACGAGATTGACGACCTCGTCGGCTATATAACTGCATTGGGAGACTAAATATGGAAATGGAGAATGCTTTGAAATCATTGGCGGCGCAACGTACCCTGAAGGACTGGGACAGTCGGCAATGCAGCATCGAACGATTGCTTCTCCTCGCCGACCAACATTAAGGGCGGCGCCTGTATCGGAGCTTCGCCTGACCGCACAGACGCGAGCGCGTTAATGTCGGTTCAGGACTGTTCCGCGCTGTTGTCATCGCGCCGACCTGATCCGAAGCACCCTTGGGCATGATGATGTTCAAATGGCCTGCTGCCGGTTTCGTGGACACCCAGTTTGGGTGTTTCATGAAGCCGGAGGAGTTCCATGCAAAGGCGCAAGTTCAGTAGAGAGTTCAAGGTCGAAGCCGTTCGTCTTGTGAAAGCGCGCGGAATCTCGGTGGCGCAGGCCGGTCGGGATCTGGATGTTCACGAGAACGTCCTGCGCAAATGGATGAAGGATTTCGGCTCCGATCCACAACACGCGTTTCCCGGCCACGGGCAGCAAAAGCCGGAACAATTCGAGATCGACCGGTTGCGGCGCGAAGTCGCGAAGCTCAAGGCGGAGCGCGACATCCTAAAAAAGGCCGCAGCCTACTTCGCGAGGGAGTCGATATGAAGTTTGGCTTCATCGCGAAGCACCGGGGAATCTGGCCGGTGACATGGCTGTGTGACGCGCTGGGCGTCTCCAGATCAGGCTTTCACGCCTGGTAACCGACTGCAACCATGCGCCAGGTTCAGAAGCCTCAATTCCGCAAGTGAGCGAACGCATTCCAATACGCGGAAACATCGGTCTAAGCGAAGATGGGAAGGACGCGGCTTGGTTCATGTTGAGATCGAGAACCGCCGGATTTGATCGCTGACGACCCTGGGCAGAGAATATGGGGCGAGCTACTCGCGCGTGCTGCCGAAGGCAACTTCGGACGCGCCGGGGAGGCTTCACATCAAGGCTACAAACGATGTGAAGCGCCATTCGCGTCTTTTTGCGCCACAGCATTTACAGGCAAAACGAATGGCGAAGCGGACCAATAACGCTGGCAAAGCATTGTTCGCCTGACGAACCCAATTAAATCCGTGGGAGGGGGGCGTGATTTCTTCTTGTTGGGTTTGGTCGCTTTCGCCGAACTGTTCTTGAAGCGAAGGCTGTCGTTTCCGGTTTCGAGAATGTGGCAGCGGTGAGTGAGTCGATCGAGCATTGCGGTCGTCATCATCGAGTCGCGTAACACGGTGGCCCATTCGCCGAAGCTAAGATTGGTCGTGATGATGCTGGTTCGCTCGTGGAGCGTGCTCAAGAGCTGGAAGAGCAAGGCGCCGCCGGAGGCGCTGAACGTTCCCGGATTATGTGGCGAGGGGGCCGCATACGCACCCATTCGAACATAGAGTGATACACAGGACACTCAATAACGAAGCGTAGTCTGAATGTGTTCAGCATCCGACAACGTGACTACGCCTCATAAAGACAGCACCGGCGTCGCGGCGCTGGTGCCGACTCTTGGGGACGCCCGCAGGACGACTAGATTTTTTCAGGGAACCGAATGATGAAATTCTCCCGATTCGGCATTTTCACATTCGGCAGGGACTTCGCGTCGATCAAGACGTTTTCCTCGATCAGCTTGTTGCCGGCGAGAATATAGGCGGTCAGCGCATAGACTTCATCGTCAGTCAACGTGCGCGGGGCCTGCCACGGCATGGCGCGACGGATATAATCGAACAGTGTCGTCGCATTCGCCCAAAAATTCTTAATTGTCTTGTTGGAGAAGATGTCGCCGGGGGTCATCTTCTCGTCGGTGATCAAGGCTGGGTTGCTGCCGCCCTTGGCGCCCTCGCCGTGGCACTGGTTGCAGCCCTTGTCCACGAATACCTTGGCGCCAACATTGGCTGTTCCAGAACCTGGCGGCAGATTTGTACCGTCGGGCAGTATTGTAATGTCCCAAGGCTTGATGTCCTCATTCGTGATGGGCAGGCCAAGGCCTGGCCGGGCGCCAAGTCCATTCTTGTCATCGGCGGCGCTGGCCGCTCCAGCGAGGCCGAATGTGAGAATAATCGCAAGCGGCGAAATCCTATATGTAGACATGCGCGATCTCCCCCTTGGTGTTGACGCCCCAACAGGTGAGGCTGTTGTAGTGGTTATTGCCGAAGGCCAGCGGGTTGGTCATGGGCTTGGGCGACTGTCCGCGTGTCTTGATGAAATCGGCACGCAAGGGTTGGATATTGCCACCATCGTCAATGGCTCGGCTCGTGAGCACGGCGGGTTGGCCATCCCAACGCCAAGGCAAGTGAAACCGGGTGAAAGCCTTGTCTTGCGCCGGCCCCTGGACCGCCGCGTCCGCCCAGCTTTTGCCTCCATCGGCTGACACCATGACGCGCTTGATGGTTCCCGATCCTGAATAGGCGATGCCGGAGATTTCGTAATAGCCCGGTTCCTTCAGCGCTGTTCCGAACGAGGGATGCGTGATGAAACTCTTCACTTCGTTGACGAAGTAGAACTTATATGCCTTCAGGTCGGGTAATAACGGCGAGTAATTTCGCGCCTCGTAATAGGTCATGGCGGGCTGGTCGGTAATCATAATCCGCCGGACGTATTTGATGTTCATGTTGCCTTCCCAGCCCGGAAGCAACAAGCGCATGGGGTAACCCTGTTCGGCCATCAGGCGCTGTCCATTCTGATAGAGCACGACGATCGCGTCGTCCCAGGCCTTGGTGAGCGGCACAGAGCGCGTCAGCGCTGCGGTGTCCGCGCCCTCGACAATCATCCACTTGGCCCTGGGGTCGACGCCGGCTTCGTCAAGGAGCGTCGATAACAACACGCCCGTCCATTCGGAATTGGAGCAGACGCCGTGCAAATATTGAAGGGTCTGCTGCACCGGCTCGTTGGAAAACATGAGCGCGGAATTGCCGCCGCATTCGACAAAGGTCTGCCGCGTCACCATGGGATAGCGCATCAGCCGGTCGAGCGTGAACATCAGCGGCTGTTTCACCATGCCGTGGATTACCATCTTGTGTTGTTCCGGATCGATATCCGGAATGCCATTGTGGAGGATGGTGAAGTGAAGATGGCTCGGCGTGATCGTGCCGTTGAGCAAATGATGCGGCGTGCGGGCGTGCTGGGTGCGCGGTTCGCCCTTGGGATTGGAGAGGACGCGAACCGTCAGGTCCTCGTATTTCGACAGCCCGCCTTTCGGCCCAATGGTCTTTCCCTGATGGGTGCTCCACTCCGCGTCCTTGAGCGGTTCGGCGGCGGCGCCCGTTGCGTCCGCGCCAATGCTGGCCGCGCCCGCAAACACAAGGCCCTTGCCGAGCAACGCCCGGCGATGCAACAGTCCATTGCCGCCGATTTGCTCGATATCGGCTGAATTGATCCCGCCTCGGCGATTTCCGTTCCTCATAGGCCTCTCCCTTGGAGCGTGGCGCTTTTCGCGCCCTTCGCGATGGTGCTTGAACCCGGCAAAGATGCGACCGCAGCGGTCGCTTGTCTATCCTTTTTCCGCGCTCAGCAATTAAATCCTGAAAGCCGTTATAATGTATTCGCGCCTCGGGAAGGAAACAAGTTGCATCAGCCCAGTGTCGGCAACACACGATATGTCCGGTTTAGGAAGCACATGATTTGTCCGGTTTTGACCCCCGGGCAATCGGGTGTTGCCGGAGATTCGGATGGCTTTGCGAGTTATACCAACGGCGATGTGACTTGACACATCGCCGTTGGCAAGCGCGAACGCGCGCCGGCGCTGACGCGCCGAATGCTTCGGTTTGACCATCGGTCAATCCGAAGCGCCCTTGGTATTAATGCGCTTTGTGGTCATGGCTTGAAGCAATTGAGTTGTGTCGATGCAGCTGAGGAGTTTGGGATGATCGGCACGCCGCCCTGCTGGTTCGGTCGCCCTTCATTCGTTCGATTTAAATTGGGTCCGCAACTGGCGGGTTGGCGCCGGCCGATAGCCGCAGCAGGATGAGAACCCCGCCAGGGAAGAGCCCAACAATGGAGCCCACGCGTCCCATTCCCAGGGTCCAACCCGAGCCATTGGCGCGGATGGACGTCGGATAGATCATCGCCAGCGTCGCGTTTGGACCAAGGGTGTTTTGGACTGACCTATTGGGTCAATCCAAATTTTCAACGCGTCAGCGTCGGCGCGCGTTACCCCACGCTCACCACGCAGGCGCTCGCATGGAGCGCCACCGAGCATCTCGCCTATAACTGGAAATCCATCGCGGGGTCGCAGAGGCTGGGCGACTTCGTCTCACCGCGTCGTTGGCGTGAGCAAATTGCGCAAATAGTCGAGTACTTCTGGCGGGGACTTTTCCATTTCGGCGACAAGTCCATCGACTGTTTGCCCATCGAGCGGACTGCCATCGAGGCTTAGTTTATCCGCTTCCGCACGAATTTCCTTGCTATTGGCCGCAGCCATAAAGGCTTCTCGCAGCGCCTTCTGGCGATCGGTTGGCAGGCCCGGCGCCAACACATAGGGGCGCGCGAGCTGATAGGGCAGGTCCATCGCCTCGATGATGGCGCGAGCCCGATCGTCGACTGGAAGTTCGCGCGCGGTTGGAACATCTGGCAGCGCCGGCAGGCGTGTCTTGCGTCCAAGCAGCGCCAGCGGATGCACGGGTCCCTCGGGTCGCAGCCAATCGGGATGGGTCGCTGTGATGGAGCTGACGCTTGCTGTGCGTCCGTCAAGTTCGCGACGCTCGAACGCCAGCGAAATGGTGTTGCCATCTGGATAGCCCGTAATCAGCTTCAATCGCTTCCCACAACGTCGTGTAAAAACAGCACCGTCGCATCATCGGTCGATCCGGGCGAGGAACCGCCCACCCTCAGTTCAGGGCCATCGGAGCGTAGAAGATCGGCGAGCGACTTTGCCGCCGCGTCTCGGCGCCCTGAATGAACTGGGCTGCGCGCAGCGAGCCCGCGCATGGCATGTTTTGCACCGCGACCGATGGATTGCCGGGAATGAAATCGCCCAGATGGCGTGCGAGAAGTCGGGCATAGCGGTCATAACCGTCGCCCGCGCCATAGCCGACAACAATCTGCACCTGCTTGCCGCGATAAAAATCGGCTACATTGTCGGCGCGCGCGGGAGCGCAATGCGCAATGATCAGGAATACGATGCTGGCTAACCACACGCCACGCTGTCCGGCAATTCGGAAAATTGCGGCTCGACACGCCAGCCGCTGGTTGCTCGCCCATGAAATAAGAAAAGCCAGGAAACCAAATTTAGCCCACACTCTGGAAATCCTCCCCAG
Organism: uncultured Hyphomicrobiales bacterium; assembly: GCA_903931945.1. Classification (GTDB taxonomy): domain Bacteria; phylum Pseudomonadota; class Alphaproteobacteria; order Rhizobiales; family Beijerinckiaceae; genus Terripilifer. The sequence continues at coordinate 7,617 of CAIZEI010000083.1, forward strand.
GCTCCAATTTTTCGGTCGGAGCCTTTCGTGCGCGGTGAAACAATGTCAGCGCAATTGAAGTCGAATATCAACCTTTCCGAATGCCAATATCCGCCGACTTGATTGACGGGACCCAAGGTTTGTCCAACCAACCAATGCCACGTCGCCCGACTTGCGCGTCGATCAAGTAGGGGCGGCCTTCGGCTGCCGCCAACTTCGCGCGCACGAGCGCCGCGCGAAGTTCATCCGGATTATGGACGACTTCTCCCTTGACGCCGAAGCCAGCGGCGATCGCCGCCATGTTCATGTCGGGATTACCAAGGTAATCGTGGACGAATTGCCGGGTTTCAACCATGCGCCCTGTTGGAACGTTGTAGATTGCGCGTGAATGAGGCCCGCCATAGGCGTGGTTGTTGTAAACGACAACGGTCACGGGCAATTCGAGCCGCGCCATGTTCCACAGCGCCGTTGGGCCAAAAATGAATGAGCCATCGCCGACAAGGCAGATGACCTGCTGATTTGGTCGCGCCAATTTGACGCCCGCCGATGTGCCCACGCCTGATCCAAGATGGCCGCCATAGTAGAAAAACAATTCGCGTCCGCCGAGCGGATTGAAATCGAACGAATGAAGCGCGACCGAACCGGCTTCGTGAACGATGATGGCATCCTTGTCGGCGTATCGCGCCACCTCCCAGGTCACGCGATCGGCGATCATTGGCGCGTTGTTCCATTCGGGGCTATTGACGATGCCCGCCCGTAATTCGCGCGCGTGGTCCGTGAACCGCTTGACCTCCGTCACGCGGTCTGCGGCCTGCTGCCGCATATTCGACGTCATCAACTGTTCAACCGCCGCGATCAGATCGTCGAGTCCGAGACCGACGTCGCCGACAAGCGGCGCGTCGGTTGGCATCACCCGGCCCATGTTGTTGTAGTCGATGCGCAAGTCGATGAATTTCGGGCCATGCGCCACAATGGGCTGCGGGCCCGAGTGTTGCAGCTTATTGCCGACGTTGATTACGACGTCGTAGTTTTTGGGATAGACGACCGAGGCAAGAGTGCCTGCTGGCGCGTTGCCAACCCAAAGGGGATGCGCTTCGGGAAAGTTCGCCCAGATTTGACGCATCTGGGTCACAGGCATACCGAGCATTTCGGCGAGCCTGACCGCTTTTCCGACAGCCTTTGCCTTGTAGATTTCGTCACCGACGATCATCAGCGGGAGCCTGGCCTCGACGAGCATCCGCGCCGCGCGCTCGATTTCAGTCGGATTCGGGCGCACGCGCATGCGGGTGTCGAAGTAAGCTTGCTGTATGATTTCAGTCTTGGCGCGGTTGTCAGTATAGTCCGAATGCCACGTCACATAGGCGGGCCCGTGGGGCGGCGTCCAGGCTGTCTTGAACGCGTGCCGCACCGCTTCTGGAATCATCGCGGGTCCGCGCGCCATCCATGAATACTTCGTGATCGGCTGGAGCAACTGCTCCTGATTTGGAACCTCCTCGAACCCATCGCGATCCGCGCGACGCGACTGATCGGTCCGGTAGGAATAGATCACAAGCGGCGTCTGTTCCTTGTAGGCGTTGAACACTTGCCCCGTGGCGTTGAACATACCAACTGCGCCAGCCTGCATAACGATTGTCGGCTCCTGCGACGCCTTGATATAGCCTGACGCCATCGCCGCGCCAGGGCCCTCGTGCGGCGTCAGAATGTATTTGAGTTGAGGCCGGTCAACCAAGGCTTCATAGAACTGGGCGTCCTCGCTCGCCGAGTTGCCGAAGACGTATTTGACGCCACAGGCGACCAGCTGTTCAGCAAAACAGGCGCCACCTGTCCCCTCGAACTGCTTGACCGGCGCTTCACCGGCAGTCGCAGTCGGCGTTTGCGCTTCGGCGGACGAAGCCAGCGACGCCAGCATCGATTCAGCAGCGGCAACGGTTACTCCCGTTTTGGTCAAATTGTCGAGAAAGCCGCGCCGCGAAATCGCTTTTGATAAATATTGAGCCACCAGATCACGCATAATTGCCTCCCTCGCAAAGCCCGGGCTATTTGCCTTTCGGGCTAGGTGAACTGGCGTTTGGACCAAACTCGGTCCCCATGAACGCCGCCATATTTTTTATGTCCTCACCGCTCCAGATCGCGCCACGACCCACCATGCGATACAAGGTGGCCTCCCACGCGCGCGCATCCTGGCGTTGATCTCGCCACATCGCGTCCGTGTGACATTGGAAGCATTTGTCGAACAGCAAATCTTTGCCGGCAGTTACAGCGGCTTGGTTGACCGCGCCTTCCTGACCGAATGCGATCGATGAAACGCCAACCGTCAACATGATGCCAATGACGCATCGTCCCAACTTTGCTGTCGGCACGGCGACCTCCCCTGTAAAATTGCATCGCCGTGAAGCCGGGCGGCGTTGCGAGGCTTTTGTTTTTTTGGCCCGTTCCGCCAAACGTCTATTCGCGGGACAGCTTCAGCATGAAGGGAACTTTGACTCGGCCGAACGGTTTTGGCAAGCGCGTACGACAGCCGAAAATCCAATGTCCAGTTCAGCGCCAGGGAGTTGGCGCATTCAGTGCGGTGAACCCAGACCGACAAAAGCGAACAGTTCCAGATGCTGATAGCCGACAATGGCGTTGATTGTTCGATAAGCCATTCAGGCATCGTTTCAGACAACGCCGCGATGGAAAGCTGCTTCTCCTCGCTGAAAACCGAATGCATCGATCGCAGTGTCATCTTGATTGCAGAGCTAAATCTTTCGAAATCAGGCCGGGGAGCGTCTCCATGAGAACGCCGTAACCTTTCACAGGTTGGCGCACATGCAAATGGCGCTGGATGTCCCATGCGCGCGCCGCCGTGGGTTGGATCACAGGCACGCCGAGGTCTTGTTCAAGCGCGGCGACGACGCTGAGCGTGTCCATGCTCGATCCAAGAATATAGATCGCGTCGGCGCCGGGATTGGCGAGAAACTTCTTCTTGATGAGCGCGTAGACGTCTTGCGCGGGCAAATTGGGAATGTCCGCGAAGGCGACGTCGATCGATTCCATCGCCACGACGCCAATTCCGGCGTCCTCAAAATATTTGGCGTACGTTTTCCTGAGATCTTCGCCGAATGGCGCGATCCCGAATATTTTTTTCAAATTCATCGCCTTGAGCACATCGACCTGATTCTGTGAGGAGGTGAACATGTCGACTTTGTATTTTTGCCTCCAGTCATCAACCATTTTGGCCTCGCCCTCGTGGCCAAGGATCATGAATGGGGGCGCTCCTTCGATGGTGATCAGGTCGCAATGCTGCGAAGCGAGATAGGCAATGTTTTTCTCATATGTCCCGAACGCGCTCGACAATTCCTCTCGCGTGCCTTCCGCCAAATTGAGATAGGTTACGGCGATGCCGATCCCCTCCGGCAATAGTTTGAACAATTCGCCAAGAGAGCCGTCGCCCGCGCGCGGCTTGATGCAGCCGACGGTGCCGCGCCAGTTGCGCGCTTGCGCCGATCCGACGAGGGCGCCTGACGACGCGGCGAGCAGGCTGGCGCTGGCCGAACCCAGCAGAAATCCGCGTCGGTCGACCGATGGTGTCGAAAAATTCGTTGCAATCTCGCTCATTCGCTCTCCCCATTTGGTTCTATATTTGTTGGTCTCCGACGTTGGGTAAAAGGCTAGCGCTCTTTTAGTAAAGAGTAAACCGGTTGTGCGGACAGTTGTTCCGGACAGGAAGCTCGGCGGCGCCGCTCAACTCTGGCGAAAAACACCCGCCAAATATCCGCTATTCTGATTTGTTGTTTGATCGAGAAAGAACGCGATTTACGATTGGCAGCGATGCCATTTTGGAGACCCAGTTTGTCGCCGTTGTTAGGCGCACCAATTCGATAGTGGCGCTCGGGAAGCGGGAGGGAGAGAGACTGACGCCGCGATCGTCAGAGTCCGATCTGACGATGCTGCGCCGTTCAGTCCATCGGCAAGTCTGCAAGCCGAGTGGGTCCCAAGCCGTGCGGCAGGCGACCATCGATCGCCGCCTTGACAATGCCGGGGGAGAGGAAAGCGAGCGAGAGCGTTTGCTATCGACGAGGCCGACCCGCAGGCCGGACGAGTCGATGCGAGCCTGACCAGCGCGTTTCAACGCTTCGCGCGAGGCGGATACTCTGCCGGGAATTTTCGATTTCTGCATGGCTTTGCCTGGGATCGGACATGACTCAGCCTGGACCAGCGCAATCGTCTGTCTGCGGCTCTCTCGAAAAACCCCGTGATCTCGGGCCAAAATCGTCGACCCCATAACTTGACTTTTGCACACCAATCAGGGGGGATGAGTTGCTACTATCCTTTTTGCAAGTTCGATAAATGAACGACACAGGTCATAACCGGGTCCATGTCGAGGGCAATGAAGAACTCTCGCGCTTTCGAGAGATGTTTGCGCACTCGCCAAGCTTTTCGGCGCTAATTGACTGCCCGGACTATCGGTTCGTGCAGGCCAATCCGGCTTATCAGCGGCTCGTCGGGCGGGCCGTGATCGGTCTGACTGTTCTTGAGGCCTTCCCCGAAGCGGAAAGCCAGGGTTTTATCGCTCGCCTTGATGAGGTCTTCGCCACTGGAAAGCCTTTCGTAGGCAGGGATATGGACATCGTTTTTCAATCCCTACAAGATCGCACTGCCAAGACTGGTTTTCTGGATTTCGTCTATCAACCGATCAGGGACAACTCGGGTAAAGTGACTTCAATCTTCATCGAAGGCGCGGACGTGACCGAGAGACATGTCACAGAAAAGGCCCTTCAGGCGTCGGAAGCCAGCCTTCGCGAGTTGAACCGCGAGCTTGAACGGAAGGTCGTTGAACGTGCCCAGGCTCGGGGCCTGACGTGGCAGCTAAGTCCCGATTTGCTGGGCGCTCTCAATTCCAAGGGATATTTCGAGACGTCCAATCCCGCGTGGCAGAGCGTCCTTGGCTGGTCGGAAGAAGAAGTGGCCAGCATGTCGATCTTTGAATTGCTGCATCCCGACGACGTCGAACACACGCGAGCTGGCTTTGAACTTACCTTGGTTGGGCAACCGGCTATCCGGTTCGTCAATCGCTATCGATGCAAAGTTGGCGACCATCGTTGGATTTCCTGGGTTGGCATTCAGGAAGACGGATTTGTGTATTGCACCGGTAGGGATGTTACGAACGAGAGACTGGCCGAAATAAAACTGGCGGAAGCGCAGGAGGCGCTTCGGCAATCTCAAAAAATGGAGGCAATCGGCCAGCTCACAGGTGGTATCGCTCACGATTTTAACAACTTGCTGACCGGCATTCTTGGCTCACTCGACCTCATCCGGCGACGCATGGCGGCCGCAAAGCGTCTTGAGGATATCCCACGCTTTATGGACGCTGCGACAACATCGGCGCAGCGCGCGGCCGCCCTCACACATCGCCTTCTCGCCTTCGCCCGCCGCCAGTCGTTGGACAGCCGACCAAATGACGTTAATCGGATGGTCGTGAGCATAGAAGACCTACTGCGCCGCACGCTTGGCGAGCGAGTCGAACTGCGATCGGAACTCACCGCAGACTTGTGGGCGGCTTTTACCGACGCCAACCAACTTGAGAACGCCCTGTTGAATCTTGCCATCAATTCCAGAGACGCCATGCCTGCTGCAGGGCTCCGAATCCAAATTAACGGCGATCGCCTTCGAGCAGGGCGATGATGTAGCTTGGGTCCCATCCCGCGAGTTTTCTGCGGAGCCTTATGCTGTGTTTGTCTCTGGCCGATCGCACGATGTTGAGGGCGAAGTGGC
>CAIZEI010000084.1 GCA_903931945.1 uncultured Hyphomicrobiales bacterium
CGAGGTTGAACGCCTCAATCCTCAGGAAACGGCCCACCGACCGCTATGATCTTCGCTCATTCAGCCGCCACGCCCGTGGGCGCCCCGCCCGCCGCGGCGGGCTATCGCGTAGCGATTTAGTGCATTGGCGCCTAACGGACAAGCCGGGTTCGCCGCCAATCAGTCCGGGCAGGTCCGAAGTTCAGGGTATCGCCGACAAGGGCTGGGCGCCTCAGGGCACAATTGGCAGTTAGCTACCGGTCATCGTCCCTGGCGTTCGTTGCCAAGGCCATGCGAGCGCGCCTCGCAGTGTCCACCGCTCAATCCGTGACTTTCCGTTACATCCCGTGAGATTCAAGCACGCTGTTCTTGTGACCCGGAATGGCGCCCAAGGCTGAATCGCGCTTTTTTGCGACTCGTTAAAACCGCATAAGATATTGATTTTGTTTGACTTAATGGTGCCCGGGGGCGGAATCGAACCACCGACACTGCGATTTTCAGTCGCATGCTCTACCAACTGAGCTACCCGGGCGCTCCAGCGGGGACCGCCGGATTGGCGGCTTTATAGGGAGGCGCTGCGGGCTTGTCCAGACATAAGGGCGGAGGATTCAAAGCAAAGCGGCGTTGACCGGAGTCTATCATTTTTCTGTTGCAGTTTTGTGGGGCGGGGGAGCGTAATCCTCGCCCTCGCCGTCTTCTTCCCGCGCGGCCGGGATCGCGTAGCGCCCGCCAAGCCAGCGCGCCAGATCGACGTCGGCGCAACGCTTGCTGCAAAAGGGTCGGTACTTCGCATCCGCCGGGCGCTCGCAGATGGGACAGGGCCGGGCGCGCGATTGTCCGCCCGGAGTCGATGGATCCGACATCGCCACCTCAGGCCCGACCTGGCCAGCCCGCCTGCACGGGATAGCCTTCGCCCGCCAGCAGGCTCATGGTTTCATAAAGTGGCAGACCGACCACGCCGGTATAGCTGCCAATCAGTTTCACCGGAAACGCTCCCGCAAGGCCCTGGATGGCGTAGCCGCCCGCCTTGCCGCGCCATTCCCCGGAGGCGAGATAGGCGTCGATTTCCGACCCGCTCAGGCGTTTGAACCGCAAGCGGGTTTCCACCAGCTTTTGCCGCTCGGCGCCATTGGGCGCAATCAGGCACACGGAGGTATAGACACGATGCGCGCGGCCCGACAGCCGCGTCAGGCAGCCGCTGGCTTCATCAACAAGTTCGCATTTGGGCAGAATCAGCCGGCCAATGCACACGACTGTATCGGCGGCGAGAAAATAGGCGCCCGCAAGATCGCGCCGCGATTCCGTGATTCGGGCGGCGATACGGGCTTTCTGGCTCGCCAGACGCGTGGCCAGCGAACGCGGCAATTCATTCTTCTTGGGCGTTTCGTCAATATCGGCGGGAATCAGCTCATCCGGCTCGATGCCCACTTGCTGCAACAGCGCAAAACGTCGCGGCGATGCGGACGCCAGAACAAGTTTGGGCCGGGGCGCCCCTGGTTCGCTATCCACTCAACCCTCCTGGTTGGCGACGCATTTCGAGCGCCCGCCCGCCGACGATTCTCCGGCTGCGCCAACGCCGACGAATCGCAACGGCGAAAGACGTCCCACATCGCCAGCCTATTTGAATCGATAGGTAATGCGGCCCTTGGTCAAGTCATAGGGCGTCATTTCAACAAGCACTTTGTCGCCCGTCAGCACACGGATGCGGTTTTTGCGCATTTTGCCAGCGGTATGGGCGATAATTTCGTGGTCGTTTTCGAGTTTGACGCGAAACGTGGCGTTGGGCAGCAGTTCGGTCACGAAACCGGGAAACTCCAGCAGTTCTTCTTTCGACATTTGCTCTCGTCTGGTTGGGCATTCGGGCCGCCGGGTCCGTCCGGGCGATCAATTGGCGCGGACCCTAGTCGAGATTGCAGCGTTTGTGAACCGTGTTGCGTCAGGCCATTCAGACCGCAAGCCCGAAAAGCCGTTCGGCATTGACCTCATCATCAGCGAAATCATCCCGGGGGCGCTTTTCGGTCGCTTCGAAGCCAGCGTCAAATCCTCCACTGACATTCGCGCCGGCCTATCCCTTGAACTTTTTCGCCAGCGCATCGGCGTTTTTGGTCATCAGGCCGATGTCGGAGCCGACCGCGACAAACAGATAACCCCAGTCGATATAGCGGCGGGCTTCGTCCTCGTTGGCGGTGAGAACGCCAGCGGGTTTGTTGACCTTTTTGAGCCGGTCGACAGCTTCTTTCAGCGCCGCCTGAACGGTGGGGTGACCGGGCTCGCCAATGTGGCCAAGCGAGGCGGCAAGATCGGACGGGCCGATGAAAACGCCATCGACGCCCTCGACGCCGGCAATCGATTCAATTGCGTCGAGAGCGGTGCGGGTCTCGACCTGCACCAGAACACAGAGCTCTTCATCCGCGCGCTTGAGATATTCGCCGATGCGGCCATAGCGCTCCGCGCGACCGCTGCCGGTGACGCCGCGCACGCCTTTGGGCGGATAACGGGTGGCGGCGACGGCGCGGCGGGCTTCATCAGCGTTCTGCACATAGGGCAGCAGGACGCTCTGCGCGCCGATATCGAGCACGCGCTTGATCAGCACCGTATCGTTCCACGCGGGCCGCACCACGGCAGAGGCCGTCCCGGTCGCGACCGCCTGCAATTGCTGCACGAGATCGGGAATCTCGTTGGGGGAATGTTCGGTGTCCAGCACCAGCCAGTCAAAGCCGCTGTGCGAGACAAGTTCGGCGGCGATATTGGAACAGAGACTGCACCACAGGCCGATCTGAAGTTCGCCCCGCGACAGGCCACGTTTGAAATTGTTTTTCAGGAGGTCCAAGCGTCACCTATATGAACTGGAGCGCGATGGCGCCGAGCGGGCCGAAATCGGCGTGCAGCGTGTCGCCCTTGCGCGCGAAAACCACGCGGATGAACGAGCCCGCGAGCACGAGATGGCCGGGCTCAAGCGCAATATCGTGCGAGCCCAGCTTGTTGGCGAGCCAGGCGACGCCCATCGCGGGGTGGCCGAGCACGCCGGCTGCAACGCCCGTCTCCTCGACCTCGCCGTTCCTCGACATGATGCCGGCCACCCAGCGCAGATCCACGTCGTCAGGTTTGACCGGACGACCGCCGATGACAATGCCGGCGCCCGCGCCATTGTCCGAAATCGTGTCATAGATTTTCCGCGTGTCTTTCAGACGGGCGTCGACAATCTCGATGGCGGGCACAACATATTCTGTGGCGCGCAACACGTCGGTCAGGGTCACTCCGGGACCTTTCAGGCGTTTGCCCATGACAAAAGCGAGTTCGAGTTCGACGCGGGGCAGGCAATAATGGGCATGGATGGCCTTGCCGCCGTCAGCAATCATCTGTGTATCGAAAATATAGCCGTAATCGGGTTCGTCGATCATCGAAGAGCGTTGCATCGCCTTGGATGTCAGGCCGACCTTGTGCCCGATGATTTTTGCGCCCCTGGCGACCAAGCGTCGCGCGCGCTCGGCTGAAATCGCATAGGCGTCGTCAAAATCGATATGCGGCCAGGTAATGGAGAGCTGCGTCGCCTGTACGCGATCGGCTTCCGCCTTTTCCAGCACATCGGCGGCGGCGAGGCGTTCTTCCCTTGTCATCATGAGCGAGCGTTTCCAAAGGTTCTCCGGCCAGTCTGCCGGTCGCAGCGAACAAACCGCGCAGCGAGCGATTTGAACCTAACCCCTTGCGCTGTCAGTTCGCAACCGCCCGCTCATAAATCCCGGCGGCGAAAACCGCGCGCGCCTCCTGTCTGAGTTGTGGATTGTCCTTAACCTGCCCGGCGGCGATCATTTCATCGAACAGCCAATCGGCGCTTTCCGCCCGGGGTCTGTGATAATCGACAGGATCAATCGCCGGACGCTGCAACGCCCTTCGGCGTCCAGCCTGGTCGAGAATCGCCTCTCCATCCAAAGTTCGCCGGACCATCTCCACTGAACAACCGATCCGCCCGGAACGCGCCAGCGCGAACGCGAGCTCATCGCGATTTGCCGGTTGGCTGGCCCATGCGGAGGCTTTGACGATCGCGCGGATCAAGGCTTCGCCGTCCCGGGTTTCGAGCAGGGGCGAAGCGGCGCTGACGGCGAGCGCCTTATCGGGCGCGTCTCCGAGGATCTCGCTGCCGAGCGCTGCAATCACGCCCGTGCCGCTTTCAACCGCCAGAGAACTCCATGGACTGCCAACGCAAAAGCCGTCGATCAGGCCGCGATTGGTCTGCTCGACCGTATAGGGCGGCGGCGTGACGACGATTTCGATGTCGCCATCAAGATCGATTTTCCCCGCCGCGAAAAACCGCCGGAGCAGATAGGTGTGGATCGAAAAAGGGAATACGGTGCCAAACACCATGCGCGGTTTGCCTTGCGCGCGACGGACTGCGAGCGCCCGCGCCAGCGTGCGTGCGGTGGTTCGCCAATCCGCCAGCGCCTGCGGATCGATTGCGAGCAATTCCTCTGCAACGCGTGAGCCCAGAGTGATCGCATTGCCGCCCCGGCTGAGCAACATCGGCGCGCGCAGCGGAAAGCGGCGCTGACCGATCCCCAGAGAGGTCGAGATGGCCAGCGCGCCAAGCATGTGCGCCGCGTCAAGCTGGCCCACCAGCAATCTGTCGCGCAAATTCGCCCAGGACACATCCTTGTGCAGTTCGATCGACACGCCTTCGGCTGTCGCGAAGCCAAAGTCGACTGCGGCGGCGAGCGGCGCAACGTCGCTCAGCGGCAGAAAGCCGATTCTCAACGCTGTCATAGCAGCACCTCCGACGCTGAAATGATCGCCCTGGCAATATCGGCCATCTTTTTTTTCTGGTTCATCGCAGCATTGCGCATGAGTTTATAGGCGTTCTCTTCGTCAATTCCCCGCGATTTCATCAGGATTGCTTTTGCCCGGTCGATCAGGCGACGCCCGGCGAGTTCGTCTCGGGCTCTTGCAAGCTCTGCTTCCAGCCGGCCAAAAGCGTTGAATCGTGTGACGCACATATCGACAATATGTTTGACGCGGTCGCTGTGCAGACCGTTGACGATATAGGCGGAGACGCCAGCCTCGATTGCCGCCCGCGTTTGTTCATGGTCGGATTCATCGACAAACATGGTGATCGGTCGCCGCACGAGTCGGCTCACCTGAAACATCTGTTCAAGTTCATCGCGTCGCGGGTTCGCGAGGTCGATCAGAATCACGTCCGGGTCAATGTCGTGAATGCGGGCAAGCAGCATCTCCGTCGTGTGGATCGTCACGACCTGCAGAAAGCCGCCCTGACGCAAGCCTTCTTCAATGATCGCAGCCCTGACCGGGCTGTGATCGACCAGAAGGATTTTCAACGAAACATCCATGGCAGGATCGGCGCCCCAATCGCATCGCAAGCCAAGCATACTTCAAGCCAATTGCCATTCCCGCAGGCAACGCTTTCGGCTGCTTAAATTATAGTCAATGTGACTAGCTGCCGCTGTCGACGCCGAAGCTTTAACCCGCCGCGCGACGCAGAAACCCTTCTATATGGTGAAAACCCCGGAATGACGACACAAATGAGCGTGGCATAGAGTTTGCTTTTAGATATTCGGTCAACGACGACCTCCCGTCCATCGGTAAACAGCTCCAGCGCCGGAGTCTGTTACGAGAGATTTGCCTGCGCTTGCGCGGGCGATTTCAAGCGGTCGTCGCAGCCTGCTGGCTTGCATTGTTGACGATCCCTCTCGGAACCCGGCTGGACGCGGAGGTTTCAGCGAGGTGCAGGATGCCAGTTCCAGATACGCAGAAGTCGCGAAGAAAACTCGTCGTCGTGGGCAATGGCATGGCGGCGGGGCGGATGCTGGAAGAGCTGTTCGCTCTGCAGCCGGACGCCTGGGACGTCACCATTTTCGGCGCCGAACCACGCGTCAATTACAACCGTATTATGTTGTCGCCGGTGCTGGCTGGCGAAAAGACCTACGAAGATATCGTCATCCATGATGACGCCTGGTACGCCGCGCATTGTGTTGCTTTGCGCAAGGGCGAGGCCATCGTCAGCCTCGATTGCAAGGCGCATAGCGTCACAACATCCGGCGGCGAGGTTGTGTCCTACGATAAGCTGGTGATTGCGACGGGCTCGCAACCCTTTGTCATTCCGGCGCCCGGCGTCAATCTTCCGGGCGTTGTCACTTACCGCGATCTTGACGACGTGAAGCTGATGCTCGCGGCGGCGGCCAAAGGCGGACGCGCTGTTGTCATCGGCGGCGGATTGCTCGGACTGGAGGCCGCCGCGGGCTTGCAGGTTCAGGGCTTCGAAGTCGCCGTTGTCCATCTGATGCCGACCCTGATGGAGCGCCAGCTTGATGAGTCGGCTGGATATCTGCTGCAAAAAGCCATCGAGGCGAGCGGCATCGAGATTATCACCAAGGCGAATACGCAAGCGATCCTCGGCGTCGACAAGGTTGAGGGCGTAAAGCTTGCCGATGGCCGCATTCTGCCTGCCGATATCGTGGTCATGGCGGTTGGAATCAGGCCGAATGTCGCCATCGCCAAAGCCGCCGGCCTCAAGGTCAATCGCGGCATTGTCGTCGATGACGCGATGGGATCGTCCGATCCCGATATCATCGCCGTTGGCGAATGTGTGGAGCATCGCGGCCAGTGTTACGGCCTTGTGGCGCCGCTCTACGAAATGGCGAAAATCGCCGCAGCCCGCCTCGCAGGCAATGACGAAGCGCTGTACACAGGCTCGGTCACCTCAACAAAATTGAAGGTGACCGGCATCGACCTGTTTTCAGCGGGTGATTTTTCCGAAGGCAAGGATGAAATCGTTCTGCGCGATCCTGCGCATGGCGTTTACAAACGGCTCGTTCTGGATGGCGACCGCATACTTGGCGCTGTTCTGTATGGCCAGACCGACGATGGCGCCTGGTATTTCGATCTGCTGAAAAAGGGCGCCGATATCTCGTCCATGCGGCAGACGCTGATTTTTGGTCAGGCCTATCAGGGAGGGTCCCCCCTCGACCCTACGGCGGCCGTTGCAGCATTGCCGGATGATACAGAAATCTGCGGCTGCAACGGCGTATCCAAAGGCGCCATCACAGCGTCGATCAAGGCTCATGCGCTCACCAGTCTGGACGATGTGCGCTCACGCACCAAAGCATCGTCGTCCTGCGGGCAGTGCACAGGCAAGGTCGAGCAAATCCTTGCTCTGACGCTGGGCGGCGCCTATGCCGCAGCAACGCGCAAACCAATGTGCAAATGCACCGACCTGACGCATGAAGAGGTGCGCGGCTTCATCATTTCAAAAAGCCTTAAATCCATGCCCGCCATCTGGCAGGAACTTGCGTGGAAGACGTCCTGCGGCTGCGCCTCCTGCCGTCCGGCGCTCAACTACTATCTCGTTTGCGCATGGCCGAGCGACTATGCCGATGACTCGCAATCGCGTTTCATTAATGAACGCGTGCATGCCAATATCCAGAAAGACGGCACGTTCTCAGTCGTTCCGCGCATGTGGGGCGGGCTCACGACGCCCGATGAATTGCGCGCCATCGCCAATGTCGCCGACCGTTACAAAATCCCGACCGTAAAAGTCACCGGCGGTCAACGGATCGATTTGCTGGGCGTCAAAAAAGAGGATTTGCCAAAAGTCTGGGCCGATCTCAATGCCGCCGGCATGGTTTCGGGCGCCGCCTACGCCAAGGGTTTGCGCACGGTCAAGACATGCGTCGGGTCAGAATGGTGCCGCTTTGGGACGCAGGATTCCACCGGCCTTGGCGTCAAGCTTGAAAAGACGCTTTGGGGCTCCTGGACGCCTGCAAAAGTGAAACTCGGCGTGTCCGGTTGTCCCCGCAATTGCGCCGAAGCGACCGTCAAGGATATTGGCGTGATCTGTGTGGAGTCAGGCTACGACATTCATATCGCAGGCGCGGCGGGTCTGCATGTCAGAGCCACGGATCTTCTTGGCCACGTCGAGACCGAAGACGAGGTGATCGAGCATGTCGCCGCGATCACTCAGCTTTACCGCGAGGAAGCCGCCTATCTCCAGCGCATCTGGAAATGGGTCGAAACAGTCGGACTCGAATATGTCCGCGCGTCCATCATGAACGACGCCGCAAATCGCAAGGCTCTGGCGGCGCGTTTTGAAGCCTCGCAGAAGGTCTATCGCAAAGACCCATGGGCGCAGCGTGTTTCCGGTCGTGAACATTACGAATTCGCGCCGGTCGCCACAGTCGCGTGGATTGGCGTTGAAGAAGGAGCAACCGTATGAACGCCGTCACGCTGAACTGGTTCGACATCGGGCCGCTCACTGCAATCCCGCGCCGTGGCGCGCGCACCGTGCGCACCCCGCGGCGTGAAATCGCCGTCTTTCGCACGGCTGACGATCAGGTCTTCGCTCTGGAAAACCGTTGTCCTCACAAGGGCGGTCCGCTGAGCGAAGGCATTGTGCATGGCGCAAAAGTGACTTGCCCGCTGCACAACTGGGTCATCGATCTTGAGAGCGGCGGAGCGACGGGCGAGGATCATGGCTGCTCCCGCACGTTCCCCGTCAAGATCGTCGACGGTCATGTCTTTGTTGAAATGACGCGCGCCATTGCTGCGTGAATCGGCGCATAGGCCAGAGGGTTTCCTGTCATGACACGCAAAGCGCCCGCATCCGTTCGAACAACATGTCCCTATTGCGGGACGGGGTGTGGCGTTCTTGCGGGCGCATCGAGAGATGGCGACGTTGTTATTGCGGGCGACCCCGCGCATGCCGCCAATTCTGGACGTCTTTGCGTCAAGGGCGCAGCGCTCGGCGAAACCTTCGGCCTTGAAGGACGCCTGCTCTATCCGGAGATTCACGGCGCGCGGGCGAGCTGGGATCAAACGCTCGATCTGATCGCAGCGCGATTTTCGCAAACGATCGAGACATACGGACCTGATTCGGTCGCGCTTTATGTTTCCGGGCAGTTCCTGACAGAAGATTATTACATCGCCAACAAGCTGATGAAGGGCTTTATCGGCTCGGGCAATATCGACACCAATTCGCGGCTTTGCATGGCCTCATCCGTCGCGGGCCACAAGCGCGCCTTCGGTTCTGACACGGTTCCCAACACCTATGAGGACCTCGAAAACGCCGATCTTCTCATACTGACCGGCTCAAATCTCGCATGGTGTCACCCGGTTCTCTATCAACGCGTTGCAGCGGCGAAAGCCGCGCGTCCCGATATGAAGATTGTCAACATCGATCCGCGCCGCACAGCCACGAGTGAAATCGCTGATCTGCAATTGTCGCTCGCGCCCGGCGCCGATGTCGCGCTTTTCAACGGCCTGTTGCGATACCTCGCGCATGTGGGTTCGATAGACGCGTCCTATGTCCAGCGCCACACCAGCGGCGTCGCCGAGGCCGTCGCCGCGACACATGTCTGGACTGAGGAAGCCGTTGCGCGACAAACCGGACTTTCAATCGACGAGGTCAGCCGTTTTTATGATCTGTTCGCCCGTACGCCAAAAACAGTCACCGTTTATTCACAGGGCGTCAATCAATCTTCGGCGGGCGTCGACAAGGTCAACGCCATTATCAATTGTCACCTCCTGACCGGGCGAATCGGCAAGCCCGGCGCCGGTCCATTTTCTGTTACGGGCCAGCCCAACGCCATGGGTGGCCGCGAGGTCGGCGGGCTCGCCAATCAACTCGCTTGCCATATGGACCTCGACAACCCCCTGCACCGGCAGCACGTGCAGGAATTCTGGAAGGCCCCTGCGGTTGCGGACAGACCTGGCCTTAAAGCGGTCGATCTGTTCCATGCCATTGGCGATGGGCGCATCAAAGCCGTCTGGATTATGGGCACCAATCCGGTGGACAGTCTGCCGGACGCCGACGCCGTGCGCAGCGCGCTTGCAGATTGTCCATTCGTTGTCGTGTCGGACGTCATGCGCGCTACGGATACGACTGCTTTGGCCCATGTGCTGCTGCCGGCGCGCGCCTGGGGCGAGAAAGATGGGACCGTCACCAATTCCGAGCGCCGGATTTCGCGCCAGCGCGCCTTCCGGACTGCGCCAGGGCAAGCCATGCCGGACTGGTGGGCGTTGGCGGGCGTTGCGCAACGCATGGGTTTTGCGGATGCATTCAACCATAAGGAACCTGATGAGATTTTCAGCGAATACGCTGCGATGTCGGGGTTCAAAAATGCGGGTTCGCGGGATTTCGATATTTCAGGCCTCGCCGGTCTTGACCGGGCCGCCTATAACGCCCTGGAGCCCGTGCAATGGCCTGTCGTGAAAAGTTCTGAAGACACATCCGCGCAGAAGCGGTTCTTTGCCGATGGCCGCTTCTATACGCCGGATCAGCGCGGGCGTTTCATCGCCACGCCGTACCGGGCGCCTGATGCATCCGCCACAACCGGGCATCCTTTCATTCTGAACACGGGGCGCATCCGCGATCAGTGGCATACGATGACGCGCACGGGGACCGCGCCGCGCCTGTCGCAACATATTGCGGAGCCATTTGTCGAAATTCATCCGCTTGACGCAAAGGCGCTCGGCGTTTCGGCGGCTGATATTCTGAATGTCGAAAATCAGCGCGGCGGCATCCTGGCGCGCGCCCTCGTGACAAACCGTCAACGCAGAGGAAGCGTGTTCGCACCCATTCACTGGACGGACCAGTTCGCCAGCAACGCGCGTGTCGATGCGCTGGTGGCGCCGGTTGTCGATCCGTTGTCCGGCCAACCCGAATTGAAATATTCGGCTGTCAAGGTCAGTTTGTGGCCCGCGGCCTGGTTTGGATTTGCGGTCGCCATCCGGCGACCGAAAAATATTGGCGCCGGCTACTGGGCCCTTGCGCCCATCGCCGGGGGCTGGCGGATCGAACTTGCGGGCCTTTCGGCGCCGCGCAACTGGCTGGCGTTCGCCCATTCCATTCTGGCTGGCGGCGACGATTTGGATATCGCCGAATTCTGTGATGCAGCGACCGGTCAGCGCAGCTATGTCGCTTCGAAAGATGGCGAGACGACAGGCGTTCTGATTCTGGGGCCCGGCCCGGTCGAAGCGGCGCGCGACTGGCTCTGCGCGCAGTTCCGCAAGGCGGACCGTATCTCCCTGCTTGCCGGTCGCCCCGGCGGCGAGCGCCGCAATCCCGGACGTCAGATCTGCGCCTGTTTCAACGTCGGCGTCGTGACGATTGGCGACGCCATCGCAGCTGAGCGCTGCCAGACTGTTGAGGCGGTCGGGCGCGCAACGCAGGCGGGAACCGGATGCGGTTCGTGCATTCCGGAAATCGCCCGGCTGATTTTGCAGACCGGGGTTTCAACGCATCACGCAGGCGTTTCGCTTGCTTCCTGACCACGCATACCCACCAGTCAAGTGAAAGGACAAACAGATGAATATCCAGGAATTCAAAAAAGCAGGGCACTGGCCGACGCTACTGGCCGCATTTCTCTATTTCGACATAGGCTTCATGGCCTGGACATCGCTCGGCCCGCTCGTTGTCTACATCACCAAGGCAATGAACCTGTCTGTCGATGACAAATTCACCCTTGTCGCGATTCCGGTGCTTTCAGGCGCGCTGCTGCGTATTCCAATGGGCATCCTTTCGGACGCTATCGGCGCCAAAAAGACCGGAATTCTTGCTCAGGCGATTGTTATGGCGGGCGCGGCTGTCGTCGCAATGTTCGGCTTGCCCACCTATCTCTCGGTCGAGCTTTTTGGTGTTGTTCTGGGTCTTGGCGGCGCCTCTTTCTCCGTCGCCCTGCCGCAGGCGAGCCGTTGGTATCCGCCACAGTATCAGGGCCTCGTGATGGGCATAGCCGGCGCCGGCAATGTCGGAGTCGTGCTCGATACGCTGCTTGCGCCGACGATCGCCGTGAACTGGGGCTGGCAGGCTGTGTTTGGCGCTCTGCTGATCCCGATGGCGCTGATTCTGGCCTATTACATCGTGGCGGCCAAGGATGCGCCGGGCGCACGCCAGCCCGTCTCGATGGCGTCCTACGCCGCCTTGACCAAAGACCCGGACAGCCGCTGGTTCATGTTCTTCTATTTCATTACCTTCGGCGGTTTCTCGGGCCTCGCCAACGCATTGCCGCTTTATTTCACCGTCCAGTATCATCTGTCCGGCGTCACAGCGGGTCTGCTCGTTGCTCTGATTGTCGCCTTCGGTTCCTGCTTCCGTCCTGTCGGCGGCTGGATGGCCGACCGTGTCGGCGGCATCAGGGCGCTGTCGATCCTGTTCGCGGTTGTGGTGACATCCTTCGTGCTGATCGCCTTCATGCCCGAAGGCGCAAAGGCGCCGGATGCCGCCGGCTGGACGTTGCTTGCAATGCCCGCCTTCACCTGGCTGCCCGTGCTGCTGTTCTGTGCGGGCGTGCTGGCGCTGGGCATGGGCAACGGTTCGGTATTTCAATTGATCCCGCTGCGCTTCCGTCAGGACGTCGGTCTGATGACCGGGCTTGTGGGCTGCGCAGGCGGCATCGGCGGCTATTTCCTCGCCCGGACGCTTGGCCTCGCCAAGGGCATGACGGGCAGCTTTGGGCCGGGGTTCCTGGTTTTTGCGGGGCTGGCGGTGCTCGGCTTCCTTGGCCTTGCCATGGTCAAGGCGCGCTGGCGCACGACATGGGGCGCGGTGTCCGGCGCCCGGGTCTGAACCATCCAGCCTTTGCCTGAATTCAAGGGAGCGCCCCGATCAGGGCGCTCCCTTTTTATCGTCCCTTGCGCCGGTAATCTTCGCCTGCCATCACGCGCAGATGGATTTTGACATTCCTCTCCCCATTGACGACGCGCTCGGCCCTTTGGCTGCAGCGCTTGCAGCAAGAAACTGCGCAGTCCTTGTCGCGCCGCCCGGCGCTGGCAAAACAACGCGCGCCCCGCTGGCCCTGAAGGACGAACCGTGGACCCGCGGGAAAAAGCTGATCGTACTGGAGCCCCGCCGCCTTGCCGCGCGCGCCGCCGCCGCGCGCATGGCCGCGACGCTGGGTGAAAGCCTTGGCGAGACCATAGGACTGCGGGTGCGCATGGAATCGCGCGTCTCCAGTCGCACGCGGATCGAGGTGGTGACAGAGGGCGTGTTCGCCAGGATGGTTCTCGACGATCCCTCGCTTGAGGGGGTCGCCGCAGTCCTGTTCGATGAATTTCACGAACGCTCGCTCGACGCGGATCTCGGCCTGGCGCTGGCGCTCGATGCGCAGGCCGGGCTGCGCGAGGATTTGCGTTTGCTTGTCATGTCAGCCACGCTCGATGGCGCGCGCGTCGCGGCCCTGATGAACGAGGCCCCCATCATCGAATCGCTGGGCCGCGCCTATCCTGTGGAGACGCAGTATGTCACGCGCGATCCGCGTGCGCGAATTGAGGACGAAATCGTCAAGACCGTTATGACGGCGCTGCGGGCGGAAACTGGTTCGCTGCTCGTATTCCTGCCGGGGCAGGGCGAGATCGTGCGCACCTCAGAGCGACTGCGCGAAAGAATCAGCGACGCCAGCATTGATATCGCGCCATTGTTCGGCGCGAT
The DNA here is from genome assembly GCA_903931945.1 of uncultured Hyphomicrobiales bacterium. Classification (GTDB taxonomy): domain Bacteria; phylum Pseudomonadota; class Alphaproteobacteria; order Rhizobiales; family Beijerinckiaceae; genus Terripilifer. Next base: position 13,412 of record CAIZEI010000084.1, read on the forward strand.
GGATCGCAATGCGCAAGACCTCGCAGTGTCGCCAACCCTGCCCGGTCGCCGGAAAATCGTGCTCGCGACCTCCATCGCAGAGACCTCGCTGACAATCGAGGGCGTGCGCGTGGTTATCGACAGCGGGCTGGCCCGCGTTCCCCGGTTTGAGCCTGGCATCGGTCTCACGCGTCTCGAAACCGTTCGCGCGTCACGCGCCGCCGCCGATCAACGCCGGGGCCGCGCCGGTCGCACTGGGCCCGGCGTCTGTTACCGTCTGTGGGAGGAGGCGGCCAATGGCGCGCTGGACGCTTTCTCGACGCCAGAAATATTAAGCGCTGACCTCTCGGGTCTCGTGCTCGATCTTGCCGAATGGGGCGTGCGGGATCCCCTGGCCATGAGCTGGCTCGACCCACCGCCGGCCCAGGCCCTCAAGGAGGCCCGCGCCCTGCTTGAAGGGTTGGGCGCCCTCGACCTAGAGGGCGCCATCACAAGCGAAGGCAAAGCGATTCGCGCGTTGCCGCTGCCGCCGCGCCTTGCGCGAATGGTGGTCGAAGCCGCCAGATCGGGCGGCGTGGAAACTGCCGCTGATCTCGCGATGGTGATTTCGGAGCGCGGCCTTGGCGGCGACGCCATCGATCTGACCGAACGCATCGACCGGTTGAGGCGCGAGCGCTCGCGGCGCGCCGAGGATGGACGGCGCATGGCGCGCGCCTGGGCGGCGATGGCCTGCAAGCCCGCTGGCGCTGCGCCTGGGAACGGCGAAGCCTCCCCCGGCCAGTTGATCGCGCTCGCCTATCCCGACCGGATTGCCAAAGCGCGTGGCAAGCCAGGCGAGTTTCTGATGGCCAACGGGCGCGCGGCGGCGATGGAGCCGCATGAGCGTCTCGCGCGCGAGCCCTTTCTTGCGATTGCCGAGATTTCGGGCCGCGCCGCCGCTGCGCGCATTATCGCCGCCGCGCCGATGACCCTGGCGGACGTCGAGGCTTCGGCGGCTGGCGCACTCGTCATACGCGAAGAGGTGTTTTTCGATCGCGCCGCCGCGGCGCTGCGCTGCCGCCGCTCGCGCCGGCTTGGCGCGATCCTGCTCGCTGAACAGACTCTGCCCGTCCCCAAAAGCCCGGAATCGGCGAACATCCTTGCGCAAGGGCTTGCCGATATCGGGCTCGAACGGCTGCCTTGGAGCAAGCCGCAAATGCAGTGGTTCGACCGTGTGAATTTCCTGCGCCGGCATGGCGGCGACGATTGGCCCGATGTCAGCTTTGGCGCTTTGGCGCCGCGCGTCGCCGAATGGCTCGCGCCATACATCGAGGGCCGCAACAGTCTTGGCGATGTCAGCGCTGACGACCTCCAGCAGGCGCAATCGTCGCTGGCGCCATGGGAACTGCAGCGGCGCCTCGATGTCGAGGCTCCTGGCCATTTCACAGCGCCGACCGGCAATGAATTTGCGCTGGATTATGAGGCCGAAGGCGGCCCGGTCCTGTCGATCCGGGTGCAGGAGCTTTTCGGCCTCGCCATTCATCCCTCGATTGCAGGCGGGCGGGCGCCTCTTACGCTGAACCTGCTATCGCCAGCCCATCGGTCGATCCAGATCACCAAAGACCTGCCGGGCTTCTGGAAGGGCTCATGGGCTTCGGTCAAATCCGAGATGAAGGGCCGCTATCCTCGCCACGTCTGGCCGGACGATCCAGCCAACGCTGCGCCTACAGCGCGGGCGAAGCCGCGCGGAACCTAGTTGAACTTTTCCATATTGATTTTGAAAAGCTCGGGTTCCGGCCTGGTTTTGAAATCAAGATTGGCCAGCGACACCGATGTGAGATAGCCCTGCGGATCGGTGACCTGCCATTGCGTGAGTGCGAACGATTTCGAATCGAAAACGAGTTTGATGCGAGAGGTTCCTCCGAGCGTCGCCTTGTCCTCGATCAGGATGGACACAGCATTGGCCGAGGACGCGACATCCAGCACCCTGGTATCCTTTGCAAGATCGATCTTTTCCTGGAGCAGGAATTTGAGCGGGGTCTGCCAGATATAGGCAAGTTCCTGCGTGGCCGTTTTGCGGTCGCGAATGGCGACAGATGTGCCGTCAGCCGTAATGTCGATGGTGGCCGGCCTGTCGTAGATAAATCGCAACTTGCCGGGTTTCTGAACATAGAGTTTGCCGGTGGCGATCTTTCCATCGGCGCCAGTCTGTGTGAAATCGCCGATCATGGTTGCGTTCGAGTTGAACCAGGCGTTCGCTCGCTGAATATTCGCCGCGTTATCGGCGCTGGCGGGCCTGGCCGCGGGCGCCGCCGCGCCGATTGCTTTGGCCGCAGGCGAGCCCTGCGGCAATTGCAGCGGCGCGTTTTGAGCAAACGTCGGCCCCGCGATGACGGACAGGATCAGGAATCCGACAACAACGCGGGAAAGCTTGGGGGCGTTCATGGATGCTCTCGCTCGTGACAATCAGCCGGTCGGGTAAGCTCCATATATGGCGATTCGGCGTCCTTTCGCCAAGGCGCGCGATTTCTAAAGCGAAAACGCTGCGCCAAACGGAAGATAACCCACGCCGTCGCCCTCAGCGACCGGGTTCTCGCCCGGATGGATGACGGCGAGACCATCGGCGGCAATCAAGGGCTGCAAACGGGCCGAGCCTCCACGTCCCAATCTTTCGATGACGGGCAAACCATCCTCGCTGCGGTGCTGAACGCGGGCTGGCAAGAATTCGACCCGACCAGGCGCGCGCATTTGCGCAAAACCCGCGCGCGCGGGCAAAGGCGCAAAGTTCGGAACAGGCAGGCCCAGCGCCTTCTCGATCATGGGCCGCACAAACAGCAGCGCCGCGACAAATGCCGCGAAGGGGTTGCCGGGCAGGATGGCGACGCTGGCCCCGCCGATCCGTCCATAAGTAAAAGGCTTTCCTGGCCTGATCGCGACGCGCGCCACATCAATGGCGCCGCCCGCGGCGGACAGTGCGGCGGCAAGAAAGTCTTCATCCCCCACAGACGCGCCGCCGGTGGTGACGATCAGATCAAACGTTTCGCCCGCCGTCGCAAAAAAGTTGGCGATGTCTGCCCGGCGATCCGGCAATATGCCAAAATCCACAAGCTCAAGCGCGGGTCGCTCCAGTGCGGCGGCCAGCATCGGTCGGTTGCAATCGTAAATCTGCCCGGGCGAGAGACCCAGGCCGGGCGCAACCAGCTCATCGCCGGTCGAGACAAGCGCAACACGCAGCTGGCGCAGCACGGGCACATGCGAGAGGCCCGCCGCCGCCGCCAGGCCGACGTGGCGCCCATCGATCGCCCTGCCGCCAGGGATCAGCAGCGCGCCACTGGCGACATCCTCCCCGGTGTGACGAATATTGCCCCCAGGGGGCACAAGCTGGTTCAACCGGATTTTATCACCCAGAACAGTCACATTTTCCTGCATGGCGACCGCGGCGGCGCCAGAGGGCACTGGCGCGCCGGTAAAAATGCGGACGGCCTGACCCGGTTGTAATCGGACATCTGCCACCGCGCCCGCTGCAATGCGCGCCACGATTGTATATTCGGGCGCTTCGCCCGCAAACGCGTAGCCATCCATCGCTGAATGGTCGAAAACGGGCAAAGCGCAAGGACTGACAAGATCGCGCGCCAGAATGCGTCCGCGCGCCCGCGCAAGAGGGAGATACTCCACCACGCTGACCGCGCGCCCGCCCGCAATGACGGCGGCGCGGGCCTCCTCGATTGTCAGCAAAAGGCGAGGCGAATTGGTCAACGACATCTCTTATTCTGGCGCGAAGGGGCCGGAATAGCTATCCCCGGCCCAGAAATGGCTGCCCCACGGGAAAAGCCAGCGCTTCCATCAGGCAGGTTTCATCCGGCAAGGCAGCCATCAGCGTCGCAATGGCCGCGATATCAGCCGGGCGCATTGAATCGCTGGGCCCATGGCGATCCATGCCGGGCACAAGCTCGGTGACTGTCGAGCCAGGATGCAGGATCGACACAGTAACGCCATGCTCGCGCGCATCCAGAGCCAGCGAGCGCGTCATGCCCTCCAGCGCAAATTTGCTTGACGTGTAGCCGATGGCGTTCGGGCGTGGGGATTTCGCCGAAATGCTGCCAATGTTGATAATGCGGCCGCACTTTTGCGAAAACATGCGGCGGCAGGCGGCGCGGCAGCACAGAAATGTCGAGGTCAGATTGGTGTCGATGATATCGCGCCAGCGTTCCAGCGACAGGTCGACAGTTGGAGTGTGGTCGGCAATGCCGGCCGAGTTCACCAGCAGGTCGAGCTGGCCAAATTTGGCATCGGCAAAGGCGAACAGGGCTTCGATATCCGCCTCGCTGCGTGCGTCTGTGGCGCGCGCGATAGCGGTTCCCCCGGATGCCGCGATCTTTGCAGCGAGGTCTTCCAGCCGGTCGGCGCGGCGCGCCGCCAGAATGACATGCACGCCCTCTCGCGCGAAATCTTCGGCGATGGCGGCGCCAATGCCGGAACTCGCGCCGGTCACGATCGCGGTCTTGCCTTTCAGGCGGGACATGAACGCTCAGCTTTCATTGATGAACCCCTCAACCAGCGTCGCCACCGCGCCTGGTTCATCATGGTGCATGTTGTGGCTGGTATTGGGGATTTTTGCGAATTGCAAATCGCGAATCATCGCCATGCGGCCTTCCCATCCTCCAGGCTCATTGGCGTAGCGCGAAGGCCGGTCCGAAGAGAGCCACAACGTTGGCGCCGTAATGGCGCGCAACACCGAAACGACGTCTTCGCGGCGATTGTTGAAAGCAAACGGCATCCGGTGCTTCGGGTCAAACGCCACCATGACTTCGCCCGTGTCCATTTTCCGCGAGGTGTGAGCGGCCAGAAACAGCGCTTTCTCGATGGAGAGCCGGGGATGCGCCTGCTTCAGCCGCGCCGCCAGCGCCGCGACATCGGCGTAGGCGCGCGAGGGCTCCGGCCCCTCGCGCTGGGCCATGAGCCATTTGCCAAGACGGGCCGGCGTTTCTGCGGAATCCGGCGCAGGCAGGCCAAATCCGTCGAGCGAAACGAGTTTTTTCACCCTTTCGGGTCGCACGCCAGCGTAATAATTTGCGACATTGCCGCCGAGCGAATGGGCGACGAGGATGGCTTTTTCTTCCGGGCTGATCTGGCCCAGCAGAAAATCAAGATCGGCGAGATAATCGAAAAACCAGTAGCCGCCCGCCGCCCAGCCGCTGTGCCCGTGGCCGCGCCAATCGGGGGCAATGAAATGATAGGCGCCCTTGAATTCATCGACCATGAATTGAAAGGTCGCCGATGCGTCAAGCGACCCGTGCAGCAAAAACACTTTTGGCGCACCCGGTTCGCCCCATTCGCGAATGCAACACGTCAATCCGCGCACCTCGGTCAAACGGGTGCGCGAAATCAGGCGGGGGGCATAGGCGAGCGGCTGTGTCATCAGGGCGGCGTCTCTTGCAGGAGCTTCGCGCGGACTATGCACGCGGCGAGCGGTCGAGGCAACGCGGCTTGCTTCGCCGCGGGGCCGCCCCGGTCGGTGGGGCCCTGCGCTGTTGGATCCCCGGCGCCAACGCGACCGGGCCGATACTGTGGCTTCGGATCGTTTCGGAATGCGTCAGAGCTGTGGTATCGCCGGGCGCGGCGGGTCGAAAATTTCGCTGGTTCAGCTATTTCAGCATGATGTAAGAGACTGCCATTCGCTCCAATTTCATACAATTGATTTTCCTTTCAGCCCCGGCGGTTCATTCATAGTCTGCAGCGACGTTCCGGTTCTATTTTTCAGGAGTCCACGATGCCGTTCTATCTCCCGACCTATTATCTGGTCTGGGCCTCGCTGCTGTTCCTCGGCAAGCATTTTGTCGCCGATTTTGTGTTGCAAACCCGGTGGATTGTCGAGGGAAAGGAAAACCGCGAGGGCTGGCTTGCGCCGCTGACGGTTCATGCGGGCATACATGCTCTGGCCACATTGCTGATCTTTCTCGCGCTGGCGCCGGATATTGCATGGATGGCGCTGGTGGATTTCGCTATTCATTTCTGCGTCGATCGCTGGAAAGCAATCGTGGCGCGCCGGCTCGACACGACGCCGCAAAGGAAGTCGTTCTGGCTGCTCTTCGGCATTGACCAGACCCTTCATCATTTGACCGATCTTGGCTTCGTTCTGGCGATTGCCGTCGCGCGCGCCGCAGGATGAGACGGACCCTTGTCCGGTGTATCCTTGCGGGGTAAATTGCGTCATCATCGCCTGAACATGATTTGGCGTATTGTCCTTGCGCGTTCGGGGTCACGCTTGCCTGGCCGCGCGTCTGACACCGACCGCTCAAACAGAATGGCCATGGGAGGGCAGAATGAAATCGCTACTGACTGGCGCCTTTATCGCCACATGCGCCGCCGGCGCATCCCTCGCCCAGACCCCGGATGGTTATTTCAAAGGCAAGATCGTTACGATCAATATTGCAGGCACATCGGGAGGCGGCATCGATATCGGCGCGCGCATCCTGTCGCGGTTTCTTGGCAAATATCTGCCTGGCAATCCGCAGGTTGTCGCGCAAAACATGCCGGGCGCGGGCGGCGTGCGCGTACTCGAATACCTCGTATCGCAATCGCCGAAAGACGGCACAATCCTCGGCGCCTTTGCGTCCGGCCCGCTGCTGGACCCGGTGATCGGGCCGCGCAAACCGCCCTATGGCATAGACAGTTTTACCGCCGTTGGCGCGCTGGAACGGGATGGCGCGTTCTGCACCACCTGGTACACCAATCCCGTCAAAACCTTGCAACAGGCCAAAGAGCATGTCGTGACGGTGGCCGGGACCGGCGCGGGGTCTGGCACAGATACGGACCCCGTCGTCCTGAATGAGGTGCTCGGCACCAAATTCAAGGTGATCACCGGGTATCTGGGGACGCAGGAAACCGCGCTGGCGCTCGAGCGCGGCGAGGTCGATGGCCGCTGCGGTTTCGGATTCGCCAGCATCAAGGCGTCGAAGCCCGACTGGCTGAAAGAGAAAAAGCTCAATTTTCTGGTTCAGGAGGGGCTCGAGAAACATCCGCTGGCGCCCGATGTGCCGTGGGCCAACGAGCTTGCGGATACGCCCGAGAAAAAAGCCATGCTGACCCTGATGTCGTCGCCGCTTGCATTGAGCCGACCCTATCTTGCGCCGCCCGGCCTGCCAGCGGCGCGCGCCGCTGAGATCCGCGACGGGTTCGCCAGAGCCATGGCCGATCCTCAATTGATCGAGGAGTTCAGGACCGCCAGCGGCGGCGATGCGCCTGAACCCACAGATGGCTTGGCGATGCAGAAGATACTCGTTGGAATGCAGGCGACGCCGGTATCCGTGCGCGACAGGCTGCGGACCTTGCTGAACCCGTGAACACGGTCGTCAAGTCAGACCGGAATCGGCAAGGCGGGCAGGATCGTTCCTTCGGCCTCGCCAAAGCCGATCCGATATCCCGGCCCCTGCGCAAACCCACGAATCGCCAGATTGTCGCCATCCTGCAAAAAGGTCCGCGTCTCGCCGCCTGGCAGGTCAATCGGCTGGGAGCCGCCCCACGAGAGTTCGAGCAGGCTGCCCAGCTGATCGCGGGTGTCGCCGCTGATGGTGCCTGAACCCAGGATATCGCCAACGCTCATCGCGCAACCCGTGCAGGCGTGGTGCATCAATTGCTGGATGCTGGACCAGTACATGAAGCTGAAGTTTGTCTGGCTGATCCGCGCATGATCGTGCATCCCCGCCGTTTTCAGAAGGAGATCGAGCGTCACGTTGTAATTGCGTCCTGGCCCCTGCCGCAGATAGGGAAACGGCGGCGGTTCCTGCACAGGACCTTCGACGCGAAAAGGCTCCAGCGCCTCGGCAGTCACGATCCAGGGGGAGATTGTCGTCGCAAATGCCTTCGCCAGAAACGGGCCGAGCGGCTGATATTCCCACGCCTGAATATCGCGCGCGCTCCAGTCGTTGAGCAGGGTGAAGCCAAAAATCATCTGTTCGGCCTGGGCTTCGCTCAACATTTCGCCCATCGCCGAACCCCCGCCCAGCACAACGCCCATTTCCAGTTCGCAATCGAGGTTTGCGCTGGGGCCGAATGAGGGATGTTCGGCGTTGCGCGGTTTGCGCTGGCCGAGCGGACGCCGCACCGGCGTTCCGCTGACAACGATCGTGCTGGCGCGGCTGTTGTACCCGATGGGCATGGTCAGCCAGTTCGGGGCCAGCGCCGAGGCGTCTCCGCGGATGATCTTGCCGGCGTTCGTGGCGTGCTGTCTGGACGAGAAGAAATCCGAAAAAGCGGAAACCTTGAGCGGCAGATGCAGCCTGGCGCTGGCGCGCGGAACAAGCGTCTTCGCCCTTGCCGCGGCATCGTCGCGCAGGTCCGGCGTCCGCGCATCGAGCAAATGGCTGATCTGCGCGCGCGTCGCTTTCCACACGGGAGGCCCCAGCGCCATGAAATCGTTGATCGCGTCCCTCGCGAAAACATCCGGCTTTGCGCAGGCGAGCAAGCCGGCGCGATGGAGGGCCGCCAGATCGAGAATGAAATCGCCGATGGCGACGCCCACACGCGGCGTTGCATCGGTTGGCGTTGAGAACACGCCATAGGGCAGGTTCTGGATGGGAAAGTCGCTGTCGGGCGCAACAGGAATAAAGGACTTCAGGCCGGGGTCATTGGCGGACATGGTTTCCTCGGAAATGAACAGGGCTGTTTTTCAGTTCCCTGCCGTCCGTTCCTAACGCATGGCGCTGTCTGGCCCAAATCGGAGCGCCGGCCTGACAGAGTCGCAGCGCTGTCAGGCAATCAGGTCTTTCATCGGCGCAACGCCCATCGAATCGGGAAAAACCTTGCTTCCCAATGCCGACGGGGAAAGACCGAACTGGCCCGCCAGCACACCCTTCAAAACGGCCCGCAGATCGGTTGTCGGTTTGAGGTCGCGATTCTGGTAGAGATTTGCTTCCTTGAGCCCCGGCCAGTCGGCAATGACCCTGCCGCCGCGCACGGCGCCGCCAGCCAGAAACGCCACTGTTCCCGTGCCGTGATCCGTGCCAACCGTGCCATTGATGCGCGCCGTGCGTCCGAATTCGGTGATGGCGACAATTGCAGTGTCGTTCCAGGCGGGTCCAAGCGTTTTTTCAAAAGCCTCAAAGGCCCCGTCGAGACCACCCAACAATTGCGCGAGCCGCCCGCCGCCGCCGCCTTCGTTGAAATGCGTATCCCAGCCATCGAAGGCCAGCGCAGCGATGCGCGGCCCGTCTTGTGGAGCAATCAGCTTGGCGGCGCCTTCGGCGACGCGGCGCATCAACTGGATATCGTTGCCGCCCTGCGGCTTGTCGCCCGACATTTCACGCGAGGCAATTTTCTCAATCCCCAGACCCTGCGCCAGCGATCTGGCCAAAGCCGGATCGGCGTGCTGGTAGAGATCCATCAGACGCATGGCCAGATCGTCGGAGGCTTGCGGCAAAGCGGTTGGCGCCCAGCCGACGACGGCGGCGCCGCCGCGCATGATCAATGGCGTCACAGCGCCGACGCCAAGACCGCCCTTCAGGGCGGCGCGGTCGCCTTTGGGCAATTCTGCGATCGCGCGATTGAGCCAGCCTGACGTCGTATGTCCTGGACCGGCAAAGCCGCTTTCGAGCACGTCCTGCCCGTCGAAATGCGAACGCTCCCGATAGGAGGTGGCGACGGCATGGACGATGGCCGCCTTGTTGTCGCGATACATGCGCTGGAACACCGGCATTCCGGGATTCAGCGCAAAGAAGGAATCGAGGGGAAGCGCAGGATTTGCTGCTTTCGTCGATAGCGCGATCGAGCCGTGCAGGCCGACATAATCCGGATCGCCGACGGGGCCGACGGCGGACAAGCCGTCAAGCGCGCCGCGCAAAACGATAACGACAAGTCTGGGGTCGCGGGCGCCGGCGGCGTGCGCGATTTTCGGGATGCACGCAGCGCCAAAAATCGCGCCCCCGCTCAGCATAACAGACCGGCGAGAGCAATTTTCGCCGACGAAGACGGCTGACCGCTCCATGTTCATCTCCTCTGCATTTCAGGCGACATCAGCAGCAAAGCCAGCCCCTGCTGTTTGGTTTCGGCGTGCGCCACGGCGTCTCTTGTGGTGTCCGACGCGGCGGCGCCAAGCGAATCATTCAGGAGATCGCCAGGATTTGGCGGGTCGCGCAGCCGCTGGGCCATCAGCTGGGCTACATCCAGACGCAACTTCAATCCCTCCGCCGAAGCCCAGGCGCCGGTGGTGTCGGGGAAGCCATTGGGGCCATTGGGCGCCCACAGAGGCTGACCGAGTTGATTGAGCGCCCCCAGAACGGGAGCGGGATCTTCCGGCGTCAGTCCCAACAGACGCACGCTTGCGAGCATGAATTCATAGGGCGAGCGTATTTTGGTCAAGGGCGCCGACCAGGCTTCGTCCGAAGCAAGCAACGCGAGCGTCACCGCCTTGAGATCGCCATCGCTTTTATTGAATACGTCGATGAGGCGGTTGACCAGGGTCGGCGGCGGCTCGTCGGCGACGAAATGCGCTGCAAGCTTGGTTGCGATATGTTTGGCTGTGGCCGGGTGGCGCGCTATATCGGCCAGCGCCGCCTCGCCCTGTTCGCGCCCGCTTGCAGGATAGGTCCTTCCCATCAGAACTTGCTCGCCTGGCTCATGCCAGTTGGGATTGAAAATAAACGTCCCCGCCGGCCCCATCTGTTCCGCCCGGCCTGCATAGGTCCAGCCAGTGATAATCTTCGCCAGATTGGTCACGTCATTCTGATCGTAGCCGCCGCTGACGCCCAGCGTGTGCAACTCCAGGATTTCGCGGGCGAGGTTTTCGTTGAGACCCTTTTTCTGGTTCTGCCCGCCGCGCGAATTGGGCCCGATCGATTGCTGGTTGTCGAGGTAATGCAGCATCGTCGGGTGCTGCTCGACGGCTTTCAGCATATCGGCGAAACGCCCCATAACGTGCGGGCGGATGGCTTCACGCTCAAACGCCCCCGCCGTTGTCCGCACGAATTCGCTCTTGTTGACGGATACCGCGAAATGATTGGCCCAGAACGCCACCAGCCGTTCACGCAGCCCGACGGGGGCCAACGCGCTCGCCCGGATCCGCGCCAATGCTTCGGCGCGGAAGACCTGTTGCGGATAGGGCGGGGGTTTGGGGGCCGCCTTTTCCAGCGCCGGCCCGGCCTGCGCCGCCGCATCGGGTCCGCCCGCTGTCGATGGAGCGGCCGGCGGCGGAGCCGCATTGCGCTCCGCTTGTCGCTCAGCCTGAAAATCAAACAATTTTTTGACGAGTTCGGGCGTCGCTTTCAGATCCGGCGTCGCGGCCATCGCCGGTGCTTTGTCGATCTCGCTGCGAACAAATGCACGCGGGTCAGCGGCGGCGTTGGCGAGATAGACGGAGGCGGCGCCGCGTCCGCCCAGGCCAAACCGGTTCAACGCAACAAGCATGGGGTTGGGGGCGGACATTCTGCGGTCCCTCGGGTTTTCGATCCGGGCAGTAGAGCATTCCGATTCTGACCGAATCATGAACGACCGCGCCGGGGCGCTGCAAAATATTGTCCGGAGCCGGGAATAAAACGCGCTCATGCCCGGTCTTCACATTGCGCCACCATGGCGCGGACACGAGGAGAACCGCATGGCTGGCAAGTCAGACGAACAGGGCATCGACCGGCGCGGCGCGCTGGAGTGCATGGCTTGGGCGGGCGCAGGCCTGCTCTGGACGGTTGCAGGCGGCGTGCCGGTGGTCAAGGAAATCCTCGGCGCAAGCGAAGCCCGAGCGCAGGCGTCAACGGGATTCACATTCGCTCAGATTTCCGACAGCCATCTGGGCTTCGACAAGCCGGCCAATCCCGACACGACAGGCACATTGCAGGAAGCCATGCAACATGTGCTTGCAGTAAAGGAAAAGCCGGCGTTCATCATCCATACCGGCGATATCTCGCATCTTTCGAAGCCCGCGCAGTTTGACGACGCCGACAAGATCATTGGCGCCGCCAGGCTCGATGTTCACTATGTCCCCGGCGAGCACGATGTGATCGATGAAGACAACGGCAAGGCTTATCTTGAACGCTATGGCAAGAACGCCAAAGGCAAGGGCTGGTACGCTTTCGATCATCAGGGCGTTCATTTCGTCGGCCTTGTCAATGTCTTCGACCTCAAGGCGGGCGGCATGGGCAATCTCGGCGCGGAACAACTTGCCTGGCTGGCCGACGATCTCAAGGGCAAATCTGCATCGACGCCGATTGTTGTCTTCGCCCATATTCCAATGTGGACGGTCTATGCCGAATGGGGTTGGGGCACCGAGGACGCTTCGCAGGCGCTGGATATGCTGAAACGCTTCGGGTCCGTCACGGTCCTGAACGGGCATATTCACCAGATCTTCCAGAAGGTCGAAGGCAACGTGACCTTCCATACCGCACGCTCCACCGGTTTCCCGCAGGGCGCGCCGGGCGTTGCGGCTTCCGCCGGGCCGCTGCTTGTGCCGGCGGATAAATTGCGCACCGTGCTTGGCGTCGCCAGCATTGCCGTCAAGCAGGGAACCCAGTCCCTCGCCATCATCGACACGCCGCTGGCGTAGATCAATTGCCGGGGTTGTGACCCCGGCGCACCCTTCCCGGAGTCGCCAAAATGTCCAGCCCGAACCAACGCGCGTTTTGCGCGCGAATGCTAGCGCTTGCTTGTGTCCTGTCTTGCGCCCCGTCCGTGCGCGCGGCCGAGGTGCAGATAAAAATCGATAATTTTGTATTCGTTCCTGCGACCATAACCGTGAAACCGGGCGACACCGTCACATGGGAAAATGTGGACGATATCCCGCATACCGTCACATCGAAAACGCCCGGAATTTTTCGCTCCAAACCTCTCGACACCAATGATAAATATGCGTTCACATTCGCGACAGAAGGAACGTTCGATTATTTCTGCGGCCTGCATCCGCATATGCAAGGGAAAGTCATCGTCGCGCCCTGAAGGAAACCCTGGCCGCCGTTTGGCGCGCGTTGCGCCAGATCGACCGAAAATGCCGGAGACATGCAAAACAATTCAGCTTAACATCGAATCAGCGCGGCGCAGTCTGCGACCAGACAATGGGAGGGACGCATGGACAGCGGCAAACAGATTTCTGGCCTGAATGGCGTCAATCGCCGCGTTGTGATCGGCGCTGCGGCGCTTGGCGCAGGCGCCCTTGCCGGGACAGATCGCGCTCGGGCCGCGCCGGCCGCTGCGCATGGCTCGTTCTGGCCCAATGGCGCGAGGCTCGCCATCGCCTTGTCGCTGGTCGTGGAAACAGGCGCCGATCCGGCGCCCAATACAAAAGCGCCTGACGGCAAGACCTATCCTGACCTCTACGCTGCAAGCGCAGCGCTCTACGCCAGCAACGAGGGCATCCCGCGAATCCTCGATATGTTCGATCGCCGCCACATGAAGGCGACAGCCATGATCTGCGGCGTGTCCTGCGAAAAGTATCCTGCGCTCGTCAAAGACATTGCACAGCGCGGCCATGAATGCGGCGCGCATGGCCATCAACACGATGTTCAGTACAATATGGAGCGCGACGCCGAACGGGCGTTCATGCAGAAAGCGCGCGACACCATTGAAAAGACCACCGGGCAGAAGCCGCTTGGCTACAATTGCCGGGGCCAGTTACGCAGCGTCAATACGCTTTCTCTCGCGCAGGAATTGGGTTTCACCTATCACATCGACGATATCAGCCGCGATGAGCCCTTCGTCATCCCCGTGAATGACAAGCCTTTCGCCGTCGTGCCCTATACAACCCATCTCAATGACATCGGCTATTTCAATCGCGGCGGCTTTGCAGCGCCTTTTGTGGAAGAACTGAAATTCGAGTTTGATGCGCTCTACGCGGAAGCGGAAACCCGTCGCCGAATGATGGTGGTGACAATCCATGATGCGATTTCGCGCGCCTCGCGGATCAAGGCGTTCGAGGAATTCATCAACTATGCGCAGCGCCACAAGGGCGTCTGGTTCGCGCGCAGCGGGGACCTCGCGCAATGGGCGCTGGAGAGCAAGGAGTCGATCAGGCAGCCCTCGGCGATTTGAGCGGAAACCCAAGATCTCGCGGCGCTGACCCGATCAGGGCCGCGCGCCCTCTCTGTAGAGACTGTCGATATAGCCTGATTTGTCGAGATCGGCGATAAAGCTTGAATCGGCAAAATCCTCAGGCTTCCTGATTTCCATTTCACGCCAATTGTAGACCGACTGCATGGTCTTCAGTCCCTCAATGGAGGGGTAGGGCTTTCCCGGAAGCAGTCTTGCGTCGGCGTAAACAGCCTCCAGTTTCTCGGGATCGCTGATGCCATACCATTTGGTCATGGATGCAAACGCCGCTTGCTTGTTCGTTTTAATCAGCGCGATCGCTTCCACGGTCGCCTTCATAAAACGCGCCGCAGCCTCGTGGTTTTTCGGCAACCAGTCGGAAAGCGCGTTGACGCCCGAACCGGGCATGGCAAAGTGAAATTGCGTGAGATCGACAAGGTCGCGCAACCCAAGCTTTTTTGCCTCGATGAGTGCGATGTCAGTGCCGGCAAAAGCATCCACCAGCCCCTTCATGATACTTCCCGGAGCGTTGCCGCCGGAAAGAAAGGAGACATCGTGGAGGGGGTCCCAACCCATCTTGCGAACGAACAGCAGCATCGAATAGTGATCGAGCGCGCCGGGATTGCCAAAACCGATGCGCTTGCCCTTGAGATCCTCGGGCCGCGCGATGTCCGCGCGGGCGATGAGATGAAATCGCGAGACATTGTCCGTCGTCGCAAGTATGACCCGATGCGGCGCGGTCGCCACCGACGTCATGCGCACCATCGTCGGGCTGCCGCCGCCAATATTGATGTCGCCAATCACACCGCTTCGAATATATTGCGATGGTACGACAACGCCCGAGTCCCGCACCGCAGCTGCGGCCGAAGGTGTGATGAACTGATCGACCTTCAGCCCGTTCCGCTCGTAAATTCCGTTGTCTGCCGCCACGATAAACGGCAACTTGGTCAAAGAGACGTCGCCAAGTTCGACGCTGACCGGCAAAGGCGCATCTTGCGCGCAGGCTGGCGCCAGAGTGAAGATTGCAGAGTATAAAAGCGCGCATCCCAGGCTGGCATGTTTCATATCGACCTCCCGTACGATTGCCCTTAACCGGCGTTCTGCATCCGGTTTGCATCGTCTGCCCGGACTGACGCGTCGTCAATCCTGATTTTCCAGGCATCAACACAGGCGCGGGACAATTTGCCGCGCGTTGCATCCCATCGCGAGATGGTCCATTCTGTTTTCAAAATACCAGTGGGAGACTTGCATTCATGAACCCGGTCGAGCTCTATTGCTGGCACTTCATGTCCTATCCGTACTTGCCCAAGGACTTTGACGAAAAATACGACACCGGGTGGGTCACGGTGCCAAACGAATTGTGGGACCGCGAGCGGTCGCGCGGTCTGTTGCGCGAATATACCGACCAGCTCGTTTACGCCTCCGAAATTGGCTTTGACGGCATGGTGCTGAACGAACATCATCAGAACATTTACGGTCTCATGCCCTCGCCCAATATTATTGCGGCGGCGCTGGCCCACGCTACAAAACGCGGCAAGATTGTCGTGCTCGGCAACTTGCTGCCGCTGCATATGAATCCCCTGCGCGTTGCCGAAGAATACGCCATGCTCGACAATTTGTGCGACGGGCGGCTTGTGGCCGGCTTTGCGCCAGGCTCCGGACCGGAAACCTTCAACTACGATGTGCCTTCGGCGCCGTCCCGCGATCAGTTCTGGGAAGCGGTCGATCTCATCCGCGAGGCCTGGACGCGTCCTGGTCCCTTCGCCTATGAGGGCGCGCATTATCCCTTGCGTTACGTCAATCCCTGGCCGTTGCCGACGCAACGTCCGCATCCCCCGATCTGGATTCCGGCGGGCCGTTCAAAAGGCACCCTGCGCGAGATCGCCAAGCACGGGTACAGCTATTTCCTGTCCTCGCGCAGCCACGGTTCGGCCACCGCAAAATCGCAACAGCTTTTTGAAAAAACGCTTGGCGAATATGGCCAGCAATATGCGCCGCATCGCATGGGCATTCTGATGTCCGTCGTTGTTGGCGAGACCGACGCCGAGGCTCGCGAGCAGGGCAAGGAAGGCATCTGGTATTTCTTGCGCAACTGCCTGAAAGGGCATCAGCGCCGTGAAGGACGCCAGCTGACCTACGGTCCTGGCGTACCCTATATTCCCTCCGAGGAATGGCGGGATTTCCTGTCTTCGACAGATCCGACAACCCCGTTGCTCGGCGACACCGAGGACTGGGACGATTTGCAAACATCCCAATCGATATTGGTTGGCTCGCCTGACACAATCTACGAGCGCATCGTTGGAATTCTCGAATCCGCGCCCGTTGGCAACCTGTTGCTGCAATTCCACCTTGGCAATATGAATTTCGAATTCACGCGCAAGAGCATGAAGCTCTTTGCTGAACAAGTCGCTCCTCGCCTGCGCGAGGCGTCCCTGAAAATTTACGCCAGGCGTTTCCCGCATCTGACCAGCGCCGGCGTCGCGGAGTTGGTGAAATGAGCGCCCGTCTGATTGAAATTCACAACGCTCATGTCGCTGTCGTTGAAGCTGGCGCGGGCGCGCCGTTGATCTATCTGCACGGATTTGCCGATGTCCACGCCTGTATGGACGAGCTGCAACCCTTCCATCGACTGTTGGCGAAACGCCGTCATGTGATTGCGCCTGCGCTTCCGGGCGTGAACGGCTCGGACGAACTTGGCGACTCCACGACCGTCGACGACATGATGTTCCGGCTGTTGCAGACGCTCGATGCGCTGGGTCTGCAAGACTTCGATCTTGTCGGCCATTGTTCGGGCGGCTGGTTTGCCGCAGAATTTGCAGTGCGGTTTCCCGAACGCGTGAAATCGCTGTCGCTGATTGGCGCATCCGGCCTCTTCGTTCGCGGCGCCCTGATCGGCGACGTGTTCATGAACGCGCAGCCCGAGCGCGGCGTCGATTATAAGTCGCTGCGCAAGATGTTGTTTTCGTCCTCGGATCATCCCGTCGCGCGGCGCTACTATCCCGACATCAGGGGAGACGTTGATGTTGAGGTCAGGCGGTATCAGATGCTGCGCTTTGGCTCCTTCCTTGGATTCCGGCCGCCCTATTTCTACAATCGTTCGCTGATCGACCGCCTGTATCGCGCAAAAATGCCGGCGCGCATTATAACCGGCGAAAGTGACGGGATGGTTCCTGTTGTCCATGCGCAAGCCTATGCCAGTGGCCTTTCAGGCTCGGGCGGCAAGCCGGTGATCATCAAGGGCGCCGGCCATGCCGTACATCTTGAAGCGCCCGAAATGGTCGCCGAAGCCGTGAGCGAGGTGCTGCGCTGATCGACTGGCGCGGGGGGAAATGTGCGGCTATTCATTCCCTTTCCCCGCATTCAGCCCATAGGCCTTGAATCGTTCAACGGTTCGCTGAATTTCATCGTCGGGCAGGATCGCCGGAGATCCCATTTGCCGGGCAATGAAGGTTTGTTTTGCCAGCGCCTCCAGTTCCACGGCGCGCCACATGGCCTCATCGAGATCGCGGCCAATGACAATCATTCCATGGCTGCCAAGCAGAACTGCGCTACGATCCTGCAGACCTTTGACAGCAAGCGTCGAAAGCTCCGGGGTTCCGTAGGGCGCGTAATCCGTGCAGCGCACGTCAGGTCCGCCGAAGGCCGCGATCATATAATGCGTCGCGCGCAAGGGTTCGCGCAACATGGCGAATGCTGTGCAATAGGCGGCGTGGGTGTGAACCACCGCGCCCGCATCGGACCTTGCGCGCAGGATATCGAGATGGAAACGCCATTCGCTGGATGGTTTTAAGGGGCCTGTCCATGCGCCATCGGCGTCGAGTTCCATGCGCGCAATTTTTTTCGGCGTGAGCGCGTCGTAAGGCACGCCGCTCGGCGTGATCAGGACCGAGCCGCCGATGCGCGCCGAGACATTGCCTGAGGTCCCCTGATTCAGTCCAAGAGCATTCATGGACCGGGCGGCGGCTATCACGGCGCGTCTAAGCTCCTGGGCGGTCATAAGGGGCGTCTCCTGCGTGGCCGTTGATATTATCATGGGCCTGCGCGATGTCTTCACAATCGCGCGCGCCGACATATTCGATTATATTCAATGGTTGAATTGTGCTATAGCGATGCACATTGCACGATGACGAAACGCCGCGATGGATGGCTCTGATTGAACAATGCTGACGACACGCAATTCAACTCCGTCGTGCTGCCGAATCTTGACAGCGCCTACCGGCTGGCGCGTGGACTGACGGGCAATGCCGCCGATGCGGAAGACGTGCTGCAAGACGCCTGTCTGCGCGCGTTCAAAGGTATCGGAGGATTTGCGGGCGGCAATGCCCGGGTCTGGTTTTTGACCATTACGCGCAATGCCGCATTCACCTATCTGGCGCGCAAGCGGCCCGGCAGTCTTCTGCTCACCAGCAATTCGGAGGAGGCCGAACGCGCCCTCGACACCGCCGCGGATGAAGCCCCGACCGCTGAAGCCGCCCTCATCGCGCAAGCCGATTCGGCTGCATTGGAGCGCGCGCTGGCAAGTCTGCCCCAGCCATTCCGGGAGATCCTGATATTGCGGGAATACAATGACCTCTCCTATCGCGAGATCGCCGACATGACGAAATTGCCGGTCGGCACAGTGATGTCGCGGCTGGCCCGCGCCCGGGCGCTGATGTTGCGCGCGCTGGCGCCGGAGAGCCTTCGAAAGACGGCGCCATGAGCGACAGACAGGATCATACGAATATGCTGAATGCAGCGCTTGATGGCGAGCTTGACGCGATGGGGATGGCGGCTTTCGAGGCGCAATGCGAGTGCGACCGGGAGCTTGCCGCGCGCTATGGGCAATCGGTGGCCCTGCGCAACGCCTTGCGCCATCACGCCGCAGGGCAGATTGCGCCGGCGGCCCTGCGCGACAGGATTGCAGGTTTGGCCGCTCGGGCGAGAACCGAAGGCGCGGCCACGCCGGCCGTCAAGGTCCTGCCCCCGAACGCCACAGGCTCGCGGCTGGCGCTGGTCGCCAGTATCGTCTGCGCTTTTTTGCTGGGAGCGCTGGCGTCACATCTTGCGACGCTGTGGACTGCAAAACAGCCGGCGGAGCGTCTTGCCATGCTGCTCGTCGACGATCACCGGCGCGCCCTGCTGGCCCGCGCGCCCATCGATATTGAGTCCACAGATCGACATACCGTGAAACCCTGGTTCGATGCGCGGCTTGCTTTATCGCCGAACGTCGTCGATCTCTCTGCTGCAGATTTTACATTGGTCGGCGGGCGCGCGGACGTTGTGGACGGCTTGCCTGCGCCGACCATCGTCTACCGGTTGCGGGAACATCTGATCAGCGTCACGGCCCTGCCCGCCACGCGGATGGAACGCGCCCCGGCGGACGCCGTAAACGGGTATGAGATGCTGGACTGGCGCGATGGCGGCTTCGCCTATTGGGCGGTGTCAGACGTGCCGCGCGCTGATCTTGAACGATTCGCCGCTGCTTTCAGAGCGGCTCAATCGGCGAATGAGGGCTCGCGATAGGCGGCGTTCGCGCCTGCCGATGCGGGCGAATCCAGGCCGAAGCCTTGTGGCGTCAGTCGAACATGCCTGGCAGCGGGACGAACAATTCATCCACCTTCACTTCCCGGGCAATCATGTTCTGCTGATGCAGAAAGCGGATCATCGCCTCGATGGAAGGCCGGTTCGGTTCAATCCCGTAAGGCCAGGGATCGCCGCCCATCAGCGATTCAATTTCATCATATTCCGCGTTATGCCATGGAAACATGGTGGATTGCGTGATGGTCACACGCATCAGATCGAGCGCAAATTCCTTGGCGTCATTGAACGCGCGATAGAGGCTTGAAGCGACCCACGGGTTGCGCTCATAGACCTCGCGGCGAATGCCCAGAAGATGCATGATCGGATGGATCTTCTGTTTCGCGTACATGTCGCGTTCGACCTCGCGATAGTTCGGAAAAAGCCTGACAATGTCAGGATTCTTGCCAAATCCCGGAGGCCTCCGCGCCGGAATCATCGCATCGATCTCGCCGCGCGCCAGCAAATCGGCGAGGGAATAGCGCGAGGTGTTCTCGACAAGGTCGATCGGCTTCAGCAGCGGGCGCGTCACCGGCTGGCCATGCGGTCCGGGCTTCTCGATCGCGCCCTGCACCCATTTCACTTTTGAGAAATCGACGCCGAAATCATTCTGCAAATGCCCCCGGATCACCACCGCCGCCGTCTGGGTGTAGAGCCCGACGCCGATGCGTTTGCCTTCCAGGTCTTTGGGCGTCCTGATGCCGGAATTGCGATTGATGAAAATGAAGCCGTGGCGAAACACGCGCGAGGGGAACACAGGAATGGCGACGAAGCGATCCTCGCCGGCGTCGACCATCCTGATATATTCGGAGATCGACAATTCCGCACAATCAAAGTCGCGCCCGCCGACGAAACGGTCGAAGATCTCGCGCGAGGCTTCAATCGCGATGTAATTGAGCGCGATGCCTTCGGGTTCAACCTCGCCCGTGCGCAAGGCCTCGGTGCGATCGTAACGCCCGCAGGCGAAGGTCAATGGCAATGTGTGCATGGGAAGAGCCGCCGGATTGTGTGTGACCCTTCTCCCGCACGCGGGAGAAGTTGGCCCTGAGGGCCGGATGAGGGCGCCGCCAATTCAGCTCTTCAACTGTTTCGCCAGTTTCACCAGCGCAGCAAGATGCGCCTTCATGAAATCGCGGCCCTGCTGATCGATAAATTTGCCGTCGGCGTCGAATTTCGTATGGCCCGCGCCGATCATCACCTGCGGCTGATTGACGGCATAGACGTCAAGCCCGACGAGAATGCCGCGCAGATGCGATTGCGCCCGCGCAGTGCCCGCTGCGCCGCCCGCAACGCCAAAAATGCCGGCCGCCTTATAGGCGAAGGGCTGGTTCGGCGGGCGCGAGCACCAGTCCAGCACATTTTTCAGCGCGGGGGTGACGCTGTAGTTATATTCCGGGCAGGCGAACAGAAACGCGTCGGCGACGCGCACCTTTTCGCGGAATGCGAGAACGTCAGGCGGAAACGAGCCTTCATGCCGCAAATCCTCGTTGTACAGGGGAAGATGACCGATCTCCGCGATCTCGATCTCGACCCCTTCCGGCGCAAGCTCCCGGGCGGCGTGCAAGGAAGCGGTGTTCATCGATTTCTTGCGCAGGCTGCCGGAAATGGCGAGGATTTTGAACGTGCTCATGAGCAAGGCTCTCCCGATGGATGGAATGGCTGTTCCTTTAAGGGGGAAACGTCAGGGAGGCAATTGCAGGCTGCGATCGGAGGGTTCAAAAAACGGGGGCCTGCGCCAAACCTTTGGCGCAGGCCCGTGCATGGCGCCGCGCTCAGCCCCGCTCAAGAATGTCGGCCTCGGCATTCATGCCACGACTGCGCGCATAGGGAATCATTGCCGTGCAAAAGGCGTCGAAAGTTTGGGTGAAGCACGATCGACCATGGACGCAATCGCGGCGGCGGACGCAGCGGGCTTCCCCGTACATGTTGTAAAATTCGAAGTCACAGCACAGTGCGCGTATCTCCGACGCAAGTTCCCTGTCTGCCGCTAGGCCCTCTTCGCATTGCTTCCGCCGCAATATGCTTTTGATCAGCGTGCCGAAGAAATTGGAGCCGTCGCGCTCGTCGCCATCGATTGAATCAGGTTGCAATTCGGTCTGTCCATTTTTCACACGCGCCTCCGCCTTGCCGCGACGTTTTTGCGCCCGGCGTTTGCTCTGGTTCTGTCCCTCGAAAAACTTGAGGGGCGGGGGGCGCCGTCCTGGCCGACGCGGGTGGTTCGTCCGCAGTGTGTGGATGC
>CAIZEI010000085.1 GCA_903931945.1 uncultured Hyphomicrobiales bacterium
ACTTCGATCCGGCGGGGCTGGTCCTCGTTATCCCTCGACATGTGCATACGCTCTGTGATCGTCACATGCCCAAGCGGCAAGCAGACCTCAGCATCCAACTTCATCAGACAATTTGGTAGGTGGGTGCAAAACAGCGCTTACCTTTTGAACGGCCCTCCGTCAATCTTTCAAGCATGATCACGCCAACAAGGCGGAGAAATGCGGCCAAGGCGGAGGGCGGGCGTCTTGCGGCGGGTTTTTCTGAATGATCCTGAACGGTCATCCCCGTCGTTAAAACAAACGGAGACTGTTTTCATTTAATAGGGCCGCAATTCTTTTCTGAAGACGCGGAACAACTTCGATCTCGAACCACGGATTTTTCTTTAACCAGATGTTATTGCGCGGGCTAGGGTGGGGTAAAGGAAGCGCTTTCGGCCAGTAGGCCTCCCAATTTCGAACAGTTTGCGTGAGAGTTTCCACCTGCGTCGTTTTGAAATGCCAGTCGAGCGCATATTGCCCAATTACCAGCGTAAACTCGATCTTTGGAACTAATTTCAGCAACTTCGAGCGCCATTCCATGGCGCATTCTGGACGTGGCGGCAGATCGCCCGACTTACCTGCGCCAGGATAACAGAACCCCATTGGCAAAATGGCAATCTTACTTGGATCGTAAAAGGTCTCCGCATCGATCCCCATCCATTTGCGCAATCGCTCGCCACTGGGATCGTCGAAGAGAACGCCCGTTTCATGAACGCGCCGTCCCGGCGCCTGACCCGCAATCAATATCCTCGCCAGGGGATCAATCTGAAAGACTGGCCTTGGCCCCATCGGCAAGTGATTGGCGCACAAGCGGCAGGCCCGAGCTTCGTCGATCGTTTTGGCGAACTGCGCCGCGGCGTGCTTGTTCATTTTATATTTCCCGTCTGGAAGAAAAAGCCGGGGTCGGGGCCCATTGGCGCCCGGCCCCGGAAAACTCCAGGTTTGCTGTCGGCGGGACGTGACCGCGATAGCAAACCCGATTAAGTCTGAATTCTAGGCCCGCGCTAACGAAAACGATCGTTCGGGCGCATTCAGCACAAAGGTGACAAGAAGCACAGCAGCGCCATTGACCCAGTAATAGGCGGCGTCGAGGCCGGTAAACCCCAATGCGAACGGCGCCACAATAAAGGCTGCTCCAACCAGGCGATCCACTGCGACATGAAGCCAGTAAGGCACAACCTTGACGACGCCGAGTTCATGGTCGGTTAGAAGCGTAAGGACAAAGGCCGTGGCGCCGGTGGCGACGGCAATCCACTTGGCCAGTGGATTGCCCGCGCCAAGGCCAAGAACGAACGGCAAAAGCATGAGACTGATAGCCACGGGATAGTCGAGATAGGCGTGTATTGTGCGAGTAATGAAACGCATTGTCGTTCTCCGTAGGGTTGATCGGCGGTTTGAATGCCCCGGTTCGAGGGGCGACGTTTGCAGGCGCGGCGGCTCTGTTGGAAGCGCCGCGCCCACGGACCAGAGGTCAGGCTGCCTTGCGCGGCGCGACGACAGGAAAATCAATGTCGGTCTTGAAGACCTCGTTGACGTAGTTCGTCAGCGTGTTCAATGCGACGTGGAGCACGATTTCAACGACCTGAGCGTCGTCGTAGCCTGCCGATTTAACGGTTGCCACGTCGGCTTCGCTCACGTGACCACGCATGTTCACGATCTTGGCGGCAAACCGCACGGCGGCGTCCGCCTTTAGATCGTTTGACGCTCCCGAACGGTTGGCGGTGATCTCCGCGTCGTCGAGCTTTGCGATGTTCTTGCCGAGATAGGTATGGGCTGACAGGCAATAGCCACAGCCGTTGATTTCCGCGACCGCCAGGGCGATTCGTTCGCGGGTTTTGGACTCGAGCGCGCCTTTTGAAAGAGCGCCGTTGAGGCCAAGATACCCTTCCAGCGCGGCTGGGCTGTTGGCGACAATGCGAAACAGGTTCGGCGCGGAGCCGAGTTGCTTCTTGACCGCGTCCAGAAAGGGCTGCGCGGCGGCGGGCGAGGCTTCGATGGTGGCGGGGGTGGGGATGCGAGACATGGGGACAGTCCTTGCTTTGCGGGGTTCATTTGCTTCGGCTTCAGCCGATGACCGCAACTTCAACTATTTCGCTTCCTCCCGGTATCCGTTATTATCGGGAATGACTATTCCAAATCCCGGGAGAATTGATTGGACCGCTTTGAGGCTATCTCCGCGTTCGTCGCGGTTGTCGAGGCAGGCGGATTTTCGGCCGCCGCACGACGGCTTGGCGCGCCGCTGACGACTCTGAGCCGCAAGGTCGTTGAACTGGAGCAGCATCTTCGGGTCAGACTTCTGACACGCACGACGCGCAGGGTTGTGCTGACCGAGGCGGGTCAATTGTTCTTTCAACGCAGCCGCAGATTGCTCGATGACCTCTCCGAAGCGGAGCGGCAGGCCTCCGGCGAATACCAAAGCCCGCGTGGCAGCCTTGCCGTAAGCGCGCCGCTGGCGCTCGGTCGCCTGCATATCACGCCAATCGTCTGCGAGTTTTTGTCCGCCTATCCGGAAATTGACGTCGATTTGCGGCTTAACGATCGGAACGAGGACATTGTCGCCACCGGCCTTGATGTGGCGATTCGCGTCGGTCGCCTGCCCGATAGCAGCCTGAAGGCGCTCAAGATCGGCGCCGTTCGCCATGTCGCCTGCGCCAGCCCCGGCTATCTGGCCGAGCGCGGAACGCCCGGCGCGTTGAAGGACCTCGATAACCACGATTGCGTGACTTTCGTTGGCATGGAAGGCTCCAAGGAATGGTCGTTCCGTTCAGGACGAAAGATCGAGCATGTGAATGTCCGGTCACGTCTTTCCGTCAACACGGCAGAAGCTGCGGCTGACGCCGCTGTCGCGGGCGCCGGCATTACACAGCTCCTTTGCTACCAGGTTTCGAATGAGGTGCTCAAGGGGCGGCTCAACCTGCTGCTTCGAAAATACGAGCCGGCGCCGCTCCCCGTCAGCATGGTGTCGGTAGACGCCAAATTGGCGCCATTAAAGCTCAGGGCGTTCATGGATTTCGTGGGTCCCCGACTTAAGGCGCGCCTGATTTTTGATCCCTAGTGGCGCTTAGCCGCCAAGCGACCGTAGTCGCAAATCTATCCGGCGGCGTCCGCTTTCTGAGGCTTCGCGTCGGTTGGCCTTCAGCCCGCAATCGGGCCTTGTGGCGGGATTGCACATGAGCTCAAGCAGCGGGCGTCTCGCGTCCCCATGAAAACGGGGAGAGGAGACGCGCTGCAAGGGCGACGCCATTTTTTGTAAGCGCGCCCTCTCTCCCTATCGCCGGACAGAGGGCGCAAGTGGCAAGGCAAAAGCCCCTATTTCGCCGCCACTTTTTCTTTCGCATAGGTGACGCGATAGATCACGCCATTGCCGTCATCGCTGAACAGCAGCGAGCCGTCGCGCATGAATTGCGTGTCGACCGGGCGACCCCAGACATTTTCTTCGCCCGCCGTGAAGCCGAGGACAAAATCCTGATACTCGCCCGTGGGCTTGTTATCCTTGAACGGCAGGCGGACGATCTTGTAGCCGGTGTGCAACGAGCGGTTCCACGAACCATGCATCGCCACAAACGCATCGCCCTTCCACTCCGCCGGGAACATGCCCCCGGGATTGAAGGACAGGCCAAGCGGCGCCGAATGCGGCTGGAACAACACATCGGGCACAATCGCCTTGCCAGCAAGATCGGGCCGCGCGCCGCCATCCGGGCGGGTGTCTTCATGATTGCCCATATAATACCAGGGCCAGCCATAGTAGCCGCCTTTTTTCACGCTGGTCACATAATCGGGCGGCGTGTTGTCGCCCAAGAGATCGCGCTCGTTGGTGGCGCAGAACACGGTTCCGGTGCCCGGCTGCACGGTCAGGCCCGAGCAATTGCGGATGCCGGCGGCATAGACCTGCTTGTTCTTGCCATCCGGCGTATAGGTCAACACATTGGCGCGCCATTCCTCCTTCGCGCCCCAGGCCGAGCCCAGCGAATGCGGCGCTTTTTCCCAGGCCTTGAGATCGTCGGGACGGGGGCTCATTTCCGCAGCGACATTGCTGCCCGAGCCCACAGCGACATACATCAGCTTGCCATCGGGCGAGAACGAGACATCGCGCGTCCAGTGGCCGCCGCCAATCTTGAGATCGGTCACAATGTCTTCGGCCGGCCCGGTGGCTTTCATGTCGCCATTCTTGTAGGGCAGGCGCACAACCTTCCCTTCCATGCCGATATAGACCCATTTGGGGTTCGGACCCGGCGGATAGAAGGCGATGCCATAGGCGTCCTTCAGACCGCTCGTGAAGGTCTCGGTCATTTCAGGCTTCGATCCATCCTTGCTCGCGCGCATGACCGTGATCTGGCCGCCCGGCCGGCTCTGGGAAAGGAAGATATCGCCATTGGGCGCGATGCGAATGACGCGCGCGCCCTGAAGTCCGGTGGCGAAGGGCGCAACGGTAAAACCCGGCATGGTTTTCAGCGCGGCGTCAGCCGGTTTTGGCACGACCTTCGAACGGTTGGCGGCCGACGGCGTCGCCAGCGGCGCGGCGACATCGCCGGGCTCGATCTTGCGCATCAGGCCGGGCGTATCGACATGCCAGTCGCCATAAGCTGAATTGCCGCCGCGATAATCGATCGCCAGCGATGTCGATACTCCGGCGATCAGCGCCAGCGCCGAAGACGCGGCGAGCAGATTGCGAGCAGTCATATATGCCTCCCTGTGCCTGGCCGTTCCTGGCCCGGCTTTCCCCGCCACACAGCAGCGGTTTTGAATGCGGCGATCATCGCGCTCCGGCAGGCTGAGGTCAACCGGTTGCGGATCCGGCCGTTACAACCCCGCCAGATATTTCGCCAGCGCGGCGCGCTCATCGGGTTTCAGCGCCTTCATCATCGCCGACATGGTTTTCTGGTTCGCGCGTTCGCCACCTGCAAAACCGCTCATCGCGGTGGCGAGATAGTCTGCAAACTGTCCCGCAAGCCGGGGCGCTGCCCCTTCCGGGCTATCGCCGCCACTCAGGTCCGCGCCATGGCAACCCTGACAGGCGGCGAGCGCATCGGGCGCGGCGGCGGCTGGCGTATCGGCATGACCCGGCCAGGGCTTTGCGGCGATCAGAGCCGCCGCGCGGGAAATATCCTCGCGCCTGAGGCTGGACGCCATCGACGACATGATCTGGTCTTCGCGATCGCCGGAGCTGAAATCGCGAATCTGCTTTTCCAGATATCTGGCGTTCTGGCCCCAGATGACCGGGACGGTGGGATCGTTGCCGGCGCCATTGGCGCCATGGCACGACCAGCAGGTTTCAAGAGCTGTATCGAGCGCATCGGCGGCGCGAGCGGCGCAAACGCCGATACCGAACATTGCGAGCCAGACCACGGCGCAGCGTCCCTTGATCCACACAAACCTCATTGTCCGCCCGCCATCCGCATCAGCCTTGTTCGTTCGCCGGGACTTTGGCGAGTTCATCGACCCAAGGCAAGGCGGAGCGCCGCCAGATCTGGCTGACCGGCATGAAAGCGGCGCGCTGCGCGATTGTGCCAATGCGCAGGGAATAGCTGACAGGGTCGTCCGCGCTGCAGGCGTAAATTGGCGTTCCGCAATTGCCGCAAAAGGCGTGGCGCCGACGCGCGCCGCTGTCGGCGATTTTAATGTAGCTCCTGGGTTCGCCCCGCAACAGCCGGAACCCTGCCGCTGGCGCCCGCAGATTGGCGCGAAACGCCGAGCCGCTCAACCGCTGGCAATCCGTGCAATGGCAGAGGCGAAGGCCGCTGCTATCGACCTCCGCCTCGAAAGCGATTTCACCGCAATGGCAGCTTCCGTCTATCTTCACAGACGCTCCGTTACCGCTTGTATTCGCCCAGCCCCGGCTTGAAGGTTTTTTCATCGAGAAACTGCTTCATGGCCTCAGAACTGCCCTTCGATTTGTCGTTGAATTTCAACCCGTCGATCTTGGCGTCGAGATAATCCAGCGCCTGCGTCTGATTGAAGCCGCGCACGGACCGGATCGCTTCCTTGGTGTAGCGCACGGTGAGCGGGTTTTTGGCTTCAAGATTGCGCGCCAGCGCCAGCACGGCGTCGCGCAATTCGGCGACGGGAACGGATTTGTTGACGAATTTCATCGCCGCCGCTTCCTTGCCGGAAAACCGCTCGCCGGTGACTGAATAATACAGCGCGTCGCGATAATTCATGATCTGCGTGACGCACCAGGCGACAAGCCCGCCGGGAATAATGCCCCAGTTGACCTCCGACAGGCCAAAGGTCGCGTCATCGGCGGCAATCGCAAAATCGCAGGCGATGACCGGCGTAAACCCGCCGCCAAAGCAATAGCCATGCACCATCGCGATGGTCGGCTTGGGGCAGCGCGACAGCTTGTCCCAGCGCCAGGCTTGAGAGTCAGCGCCCGCCTTGCGCATCGCTTTGGGGTCATTCTCATTGGCGCGGAAAAACAGTTTCAGGTCCTGCCCGGCGCAAAAATGCCCGCCGGCGCCCGTCACCACGACCACGCGGGTGTCATCGTCTTCTGAAACCCAGTCAAGCGCATTGCACATATCGATATGTAGCGCGGGGCTCATGGCGTTGCGCTTTTCGGGGCGGTTCAGAATGACGAATGTCGTCGCGCCATCGCGCTCGATCTTGACGTTTTCGTAGGTCGGGACATTGCTCATGATTTCCTCCGGGGTTGTTGGGCCCAACTTAACCCGCGGCGACGGCGTCCGTCGAGAGGAGAAAATGAGTGGCAGGGGGCTTTTAAAGACACAGCGTTGCTTGGCAAGAGCGAAATTTCAGCAGCTGGTCACGTTCGAAAAAGGAGAAAAACTGAATCTTTTCCTTATTTGGTTGGCTTCAATTACGATTCGTCAAATTCGCGCCAACAATGGATGATTTTTGCGGGTCTGCGGCGATTTGTGCTAAATGTTCGCCATGATCCAACTGTCGCAAGAAGTCGAAGCCCTGATTCGTGCAAAGGCCGCCGGAACCGGGCGAACGCCAGACGAGGTTTTGCGCGAGGCGTTGATGCGCGCTGGCGACGTGTTGCCGTGGCGATCGTCCGCCATGCCGCCGCAGGTTAACTTGACCAGGGACGAGTTGATCGCCGGCATGGAGGCCATCGCTGTTCGCAGCGCAGCGCGTCCCCTCACCGATCCCAGGGCTATCGACGAAATTATCGGCTACGATGATTTCGGCTTGCCGCGATGATCGTTATCGATACGTCCGCCCTGATCGCCATTCTCAACCACGAGCCCGAACGCACCGCGTTCTATGACGTTATTGCAGCCGCCGAGCGTTGCCTCGTCAGCGCGGTGAGCTATCAGGAAGCTGGACACGTTCTCATCGCCAAACGTGGCGTCAATGGGCTTTACGATCTTGAGGATTTTCTCGCCATCATCAAGGCTGAAATTATTCCGCACGACGCCAATCTCGCAGCGATGTCGCTTGAGGCCTTCCGGCGCTATGGCAAAGGCATCGATCCGAAGGCGCGACTCAATTTTTGCGACTGCGCCGCCTAGGCACTCGCCAGGGCAATGAATGCGCCGTTGCTATTCAAGGGCGTCGATTTCACGCATACAGACATCGAATCCTGTCTGTGAATTGTTGCATGGCGCGCTGTCGGGCGTTCCCGCGCGAATTCGGACGAGCGTGAACCGAATCCGCTGGCCTCCCCGTCTTTTCTCCTCCCCCCGCCGCCAAATCGTGCTAAACGGCGCGGCTCCCTCCCCGAATGGACCGAACACTTGCGCTATCTCTCTACCCGTGGCCAGGCCCCGGCACTCGATTTTTCCGGCGCTTTGCTGGCGGGTCTCGCCAGCGATGGCGGGCTTTACATGCCAGACTCCTGGCCGGCGTTGGCCTCCGCCGAGATCGCCGGCTTTGCCGGCCAACCCTACCGGCAGGTCGCTCAGACCGTCATGTCTCCCTATCTCGGCGGCGCTTTTGGCGGCGATGAATTCGCAGGGATGCTGGAGGCCGCCTATGCCGGGTTCCGGCATCCCGCTGTGACGCCGCTGGTCCAGCTTGGCGACAACCTGTTTGTGCTGGAGCTGTTTCACGGCCCGACGCTCGCCTTCAAGGATGTGGCGATGCAGATCCTCGGTCGCATGATGGATCGTGAGCTCGCTCGCCGCGGCCAGCGGGCGACGATTGTCGGCGCAACCTCGGGCGACACCGGCGCCGCCGCGATCGAGGCCTTTCGCGGCCTCGCCAATGTCGATGTGTTTATTCTCTATCCCAACGGTCGCGTCAGCGATGCGCAGCGGCGGCAAATGACAACCGTTGCCGCTCCCAATGTCCACGCCATCGCCCTTGAAGGCACGTTCGACGATTGTCAGGCGATTGTGAAAGGCCTCTTCAACCATCACGCCTTCCGCGACAGGATGGGTCTGGCGGGCGTCAATTCCATCAACTGGGCGCGCGTCATGGCGCAAATCGTCTATTATTTTACCAGCGCCGTAGCGTTGGGCGCCCCGCACCGCAAAGTTTCTTTCACCGTTCCCACCGGCAACTTCGGCGACATTCTGGCCGGCTATGCGGCCAAACGCATGGGCCTGCCGATTGACCGGCTGGTGATCGCGACCAATGAGAATGACATTCTGGAGCGCGCTTTGGCCACTGGCGTGTACGAGACGCGCGGCGTGCGCGAGACGACGTCGCCCTCGATGGATATCCAGATTTCCTCGAATTTCGAGCGCCTGCTGTTCGACGCCAATGGCCGCAACCCCGAACACATCCGCGCCGAAATGGCTGGCCTCGCGCAATCCGGCCGGTTTGCGCTGTCGCCTGAGCAACACGCTGCGATACGGCACGAGTTTGACGCTTACCGCACAGGCGAGACCGGCTGCATGAAAGAAATTCAGCGCGTGTGGCGCGAGGCCAATTATCTCATTGATCCACACACCGCAGTCGCTCTTCACGCAGCGCGCAAAGCGCTGGCCAAAGCGCCTGGCACGCCGATGATTGCGCTGTCGACAGCCCATCCCGCCAAATTTTCGACCGCCATTCAGGCCGCCATCGGCGCCCCGGCGCCCTTGCCTCCGCATCTTGCCGATCTGATGACCGCTAAGGAAAGTTTTTCCGTGCTCTCCAACGATTGCGCCGCCGTCGAAAAATTTATTTCAGAGCGTTCGCGGGCCGCACGCCCATGAGCGTCGAAATCACCACGCTGCCTTCGGGCCTGCGGATCGTGACTCACGCCATGCCGGAATTGGAAACCGCCAGCGTCGGCGTCTGGATCGGCGCGGGCGCGCGCGATGAACGCGAGGACGAGCATGGCCTGTCGCATCTCATCGAGCATATGGCGTTCAAGGGCACGCGAACCCGCAACGCACACGCCATCGTTGCAGAAATCGAATCGGCCGGCGGCGATCTGAACGCCGCGACCTCGGTCGAATTTACGACCTATAATGCGCGCGTGCTCGGCGCCGACGCGCCGCTGGTGATCGATATTCTGTCCGACATTCTGACCGACAGCCTGTTTGATCCGCAGGAGCTCAAGCGTGAGAAGGGCGTCATCGCGCAGGAAATCAGCGAGGTCAACGACACGCCGGACGACCTTGTTTTCGATCAATTCAATTTGGCCGCATTTCCGGATCAGGCGATCGGGAGGCCCATACTGGGCACGCCGGGGCGCGTTGAATCCTTCGATCGTCAGGCGATCCTCGCCTATCTCGAACGCCATTACGCGACCCCGGTCGCCGTGATCGCCGCCGCCGGCGCAATCCGCCACGAGACAATTGTGGAAGCAACGCAGCGTAATTTCGTCACGCTGTCATCGCAACCCGCAATGCCGCGCGCGGCCGCCCGATATAAGGGCGGCGACGCCAGGGTCAGTCGCAAGCTTGAACAGACGCAGATTGTGATCGGCTTTGAAAGCGTCGGCTTCAATCACAAGGACGCCTATGCTGCGCATGTCTTCGCCAATATCGTTGGCGGCGGTATGTCCTCGCGCCTGTTTCAGGAGGTGCGGGAGCAGCGCGGCCTTGCCTATTCCATCGACAGCTTCCAGTGGAGCTATGCCGACACCGGCCTGTTCGGATTTTGCGCAGCCGCCGCGCATAGGGACGCCGCCGAGCTCTGCAATGTTGCGCTCGACTGCATGGCCCGCTGCGCACAGGAACTCACCGACATCGAATTGCGGCGCGCCAAGGCGCAGATGAAAGTCTCCTTGCTGACAGCGCTGGAATCCGCTGGCGCCCGGGCCGATCAAATTGCGCGTCAGTTGATGGCGCTGGGACACGTCCCCTCGCGCGAAGAGATTGTTCGCAAGATCGATGCGCTGACGATTGAAGAGGTTCGCGCTGCGGGCGCAGCGTCTCTGGCGACTCCCCCCACTGTTGCAGCGCTGGGCCAGGCGAAAAAGACGCCCGATCCCGTAAAGGTGCGCGAACGGCTGGGTCCTGGCTGACCGCGCGCCGGTTTCAAATATCAGGCCCTGACAGCGAATCGACAATCGGGTCCCTGCGCCCCACATTCAGTCAAAGCGATTCGTCCAATTTATCTGGAGCCAAACCTTGACCATTCCAGCGCCAATGCCGGGCGCGAACGTTCATAGCGATATCGATGCGCCAGCGCCGCAGGCTGGCGGCATAGCTGCGCGGGCGCGCGCCGCTGTCAATGGTCCCGCGCGATATCTCGATGGCCTGAACCCGGAGCAACGCGCGGCTGTCGAGGCTATCGATGGCCCGGTGCTTGTGCTGGCGGGCGCTGGCACCGGAAAGACGCGCGTGCTGACGACGCGCATTGCGCATATCGTCGCGCTCGGCAAAGCCCGCGCGCATGAAATTCTGGCCGTCACCTTCACCAACAAAGCGGCCCGGGAGATGAAAGACCGCGTGTCGCGGATTGCTGGCCCTGCCGCCGAGGGAATGCCCTGGCTCGGCACCTTCCATTCGATTGGCGCAAAAATCCTGCGCCGTCACGCCGAACTTGTCGGGCTGAAATCCGACTTCACAATTCTCGATACGGACGATCAGATTCGGCTGCTGAAACAGGTTCTACAGGCGGAGAATATCGACGAAAAGCGTTGGCCGGCGCGCGCGCTCGCCTTCCAGATCGACGCCTGGAAAAATCGCGGGCTCGATCCCGCCCGCGTGCCGCCGGGCGAAGCAGGCGCCTTCGCCAATGGCAAGGGCGGCGCGCTTTACAAGCTGTATCAGGAACGCCTGAAAATCCTCAACGCGGTCGATTTTGGCGACCTACTGCTCGAAAGCCTGCGGCTGTTTCGCGACAATGCGGACGTGCTGAAACTTTATCACGAACGCTTCAAATATATTCTGGTCGACGAATATCAGGACACAAACGCAGTTCAGTATTTGTGGTTGCGGTTAATGGCGCAGGGCCGACGTAATCTGTGTTGTGTTGGGGATGACGATCAATCTATCTACGGCTGGCGCGGCGCCGATGTTGAAAATATCTTGCGTTTTGAAAAGGATTTCCCCGGTTCTACTGTAATCCGGCTGGAGAGAAACTATCGCTCAACCGGCCATATTCTTGCCTCGGCGGCGCATCTGATCGCGCATAATGAGGGACGCCTCGGCAAGACCCTGTTCACTGATGACGAAGACGGCGTCAGGCCGACGGTCACCGGCGTCTGGGATTCCGAAGAAGAGGCGCGCAACATCGGCGAAGATATCGAAAGCCAGCAGCGCAAGGGCGAAAGCCTGAGCGAGATGGCGATCCTGGTGCGCGCTTCATTTCAGATGCGCGAATTTGAAGAGCGGTTCATCACGCTTGGCGTGCCCTATAAAGTCATCGGCGGCCCGCGCTTTTACGAACGCGCGGAAATCCGCGATGCGCTGGCCTATCTGCGCTGCGTTGCGCAACCGGGCGACGATCTCGCCTTCGAGCGTATCGTCAACACGCCCAAACGCGGTCTTGGCGACGCCACCATTCGCACGCTTTACGACTACGGGCGTCGCGCAGGCGTTCCCATGACGCAAGCGGCGCGCGTGATGATCGAAACGGAAGAGTTGAAGCCAAAGCCACGTCAAACACTCCGCGCGCTGCTCACTGATTTTGACCGCTGGGCGGCCTTAAGCGAGACCATGAAACACAATGAACTCGCCGAAATCGTTCTGGATGAATCCGGCTATACCGCGATGTGGCAGGCTGACCGCTCGGCGGACGCGGCCGGGCGTCTCGAAAACCTGAAAGAACTCGTTCGATCGATGGAAGAATTCCCGGATCTGCAATCCTTCCTCGAACATATCTCGCTTGTTATGGACACGCAGGAAAACGATGGCGCCGAACGCGTCTCGATCATGACATTGCACGCCGCAAAAGGGCTCGAATTCGACACTGTCTATCTGCCCGGCTGGGAGGAAGGCCTGTTCCCGCATCAGCGCTCGCTCGACGAGAATGGTCGCGCGGGGCTCGAGGAAGAACGCCGCCTTGCCTATGTCGGCATGACGCGCGCGCGCCGCCGCGCCAAAATCTATTTCGCCACCAA
This sequence comes from uncultured Hyphomicrobiales bacterium, assembly GCA_903931945.1. Classification (GTDB taxonomy): domain Bacteria; phylum Pseudomonadota; class Alphaproteobacteria; order Rhizobiales; family Beijerinckiaceae; genus Terripilifer. Next base: position 12,431 of record CAIZEI010000085.1, read on the forward strand.
TCGCCGCATTCGTGGCATGTGGCAGACGACCATTCCCACGCGCTTTCTGGACGAACTCGACCCTGCGCATGTCGAGGTTGTCGAAGCCGCGTCCGGCACAAGTTATGGCGGCTATGCGCAATCGCGCTTCGCCAATATGGACACCTACGGATCGAGCTACAACACGCCCGGCTGGCAACGCGCTCAAGCCAGGACAAAGGATGCAGGCGCAGGATTTTCCGGCGCGCGCGGCGCACAGCGCAAATCCTCCGGGCCTCAGTTGATCGAAGGCGAGCTGGTCGCCAAATCAACCGCCAAATCGAGCTTTGTCATTGGCGCGCGCGTCTTCCACGTCAAATTCGGGCCTGGCGAGGTTGCCGCTGTCGATGGCAATAAACTCACCGTCAATTTCGACAAGGCGGGACAGAAGATGGTGCTCGACAGTTTTGTGCAGGCGGGGTGAGGAAAGCGCCGCTCTGTTATATTGACAGATGTAATAACAATACGAATTTATAACGACCTATGAATGGGACGTGGAAAAGCGCTCGGCCAATCTCGCCAAATATGGCGTCGATTTCGCGCGGGCGCGGCTGAAATTCGATGGCGTGACGCTCGAATATCCGGATCAGCGGCGCGCCTATGGCGAAAGCCGGATTGGCGCCTTTGGCTCGGTGGATAATGACGTATTTTTCGTTGTTTATACGTGGCGCGGAAAAAGTCGCAGATTGATCAGCGCGAGAAGGGCTGGCTCACATGAAAGAGAAGCGTATCGCGAAGCGCTCCGTCAAGGCGGGCGGAATGAAAAAAGCGAATGACGACGCTTCTATCAGGCCGGCCGCAGCCGAGGACCCCGACACATTCATGCCGGATGCGGACTGGTTTGCGCGTGCGCAATTGGTTGCGCCGCTAACAAAGGAAATGGTGACGCTGCGCCTCGATCAGGACGTGCTGCAATATTTTCGCGTCGCAGGTCGCGGATATCAGACGCGGATCAACGCAGTGCTAAAGGCGTTTGTGGACTCGCGCGGGGGAAAAGGGCGTAAGAGAATTGAATGTGCGGGAAAGCGATGTTTTCTGACAAGGCCGGCCAGACGATGGCGCTGGAGTCCTTTGTGCAGGCGGGGCGAGGCGCTATCGCGCCACTCCTGCCGGCTCGCCTTCAGGGCGCCAGCCCCACAAACCTCGGATCCGTCGCAAACAGGCGCGCCATCAGGCGGGCGGTATTCATGAAAGCCCTGCCCTGTGGGGTCAGGCGATAGCCATCGCCGGATTTTTCGAGATTGCCTGAAGCGACCTGTTCGCCAAAGCGCCGTCTCATCTGGTCCCATTGGCCGACATAAATATCTTTAAAATCGCCGGTGATGTCGTCCAGCGTCAGGGGACGATCAGCCCGATCAAACCGAGACAGCATGAAGACCGAGATCGAGCGGTCCACAGTCACCGGCCCCAGTGTGAATACGCAGAGGTTCAAGGCGACCGCCGTGATGGCCGCCCCGGCAAAGTCCCGCGCGCCGAGCGGCAAAGCGGGCCAGCGCCACGCAGCAAGCGTGAGAATGGCCGCCGTCAAGACGCCGCAAACGCCGAGCGCCAGAAGCCCGCGATAAAACAGGATCGTTACGCCCGTAAATGGGGGCGCATTCATCGCGGCGACAAACAACAGGCCGCAAAGGAGTGTCGCGGCGCCATAGCTGACGACGACGGCGATGATTTCGGCAATAACGCCGGGCGGTTTTGTCATGGCCTTGTCTCGGCAAAAGCTTTTGGAACGATCCGGATGACACGCATATGCGCATTCGCATAGATGGCGTTGATGGCCCAAGGCCAGGCGTTTCGATCGACAAACACAGGGTCCGCGGAGCGGATGACGACGACCGAAATGCTGGCCCCCGTCGCAATGACGGCAGCCGTGTCGGCGCTCATATCCGTATCGAAAAACAGCGGCCGGACCTCGCGAATGCGGCGCTCGATGGCTGGCTTTGACGAGCCAAACAGAATGCCATTGTAATGGTCGGCGACCGCCGTGCGAAAATGGCCATAGGGCCCGTAGCCAAACGCGCGGGGGCGATCCGGGTTTTCTTCTACAATCGCGTCCGCGGGAAGATTCGCCGCCATCCAGTCCCAGGCTGCGCGCTCATCCGGCGCCATGGCGATTTCAACCGGCGATTCCTCAACGTACCGGCGCATTTGAATCACGCCATAAATATCCGCGCAGAACCCCAGTGCGATGCAAAGCCACAGGCCTGCGAGCAGCGGCGGCGGCTCTTCAGTTTTTGTTTCGTGGAACAGGCCGCCACGCACCGCAGCCAGCGTCCAGATCAGGCTCGACATCTGCGCAAACAACATGATGCGCCAGCCCAGATCGTTCAGCAGAACGGTCGAGCGCAGGAACGTGCCCACGAGAAACGAGACACCGGCGCTGATGACCAGCAACTTTGCGACATCGCCCGCCAGTCCGCGTGCGCCCGCGCGCCGCCAGAACACAATCGCGCCGAGGAGATAGACGCCAAACGCCACGGCATAGGCGAGCGGCAACGTCAGAAGGCGCCCGATGCTGCGCAGCGGTTCGGTTTCAACAAACAGATCGAGGATCGGCGCGGCCCGGATTTCGAAGGCGAGCGGCGCCTCGCCCGCCCCGACTGGCCGCCCGGAAACCAGCGAGACAATCCAAGGCGCCGCGACGAGGCCCGCAATCGCCCCCGCAACACACCACAGAACAATATCCGCGCCGCGCTTTTGCAACGCCAGAAAGACGACAAAGGCCAGCGCAGTCAGTGCGGCGCCAAAGGCGACATAGATCGAAAGCCCGGCGCAGGATGCAAAGGCGAGCCCTGCCAGCACAGCCGGGCGCCAGCGAAATCCTCCAGACGCCGGTTGACCCGCAAGCGCCATAAAGCCCATCCAGGCCGCTGCAAGGCCGGTGACATGATGTGGCACCCACAGGACGCTGTTCAGCCAGGAGGTGACCTGCGTATCCCAGAATTCGTAGTCCGATATCCAGGTGTGAAACATCAGCCCGCCGATGAGCACGACGGGCAGGATATCGAGCCCGGTCGTCGCCAGCAGCGTCAGCAGCCAGGGCATGAGTGATTTTGCAGGCGCGGCGCGGAACAGGTTCTCAAAACCCGCGCGGCGATAGATGAGATGCGCCAGCGCCGCAAGCAGAACGCCTGCGAAGATGACGCCCGCCCAGGCGGCCTGCCGCGCAGCCACGCCGAGCGGCTGTGTCAGCAGCTCAGCCGTAGCGGTGAGATTGTAGAAAAAATAATAATAAGCGGATTTGGCGCCAGGCTCATAGAATGTCGGATTGTAGGGCGGCGTCCCTGATTGCGCGATCGCCCAGGTGGCGGCGGCGTGTTTGACGTGATCGGCGCTCTGCATCGAGCGATGCAAGCCATCGCCATCCCTCCAATCCACCAGCAAGGCAATGGCGAAGATCGTCCACAGCGCGAGGGCCGCGATCAGCCACATGAATGCGCGCTTCTGGTCAGCGGTTTGAAACCACCCCTGTGGTTTGCGGAGACCCGGAATCGCCAGCACTATTGCGGTGGCGAGCATCGCATTGGGGCCAAAATGGCCGGCAAGATCCAGAAGGACCGGCATTGCGGATGCGCCGACCAAAAGGCAAAATCCAGCGCGTTCGATGCCGCCGCTCGCCTCGCGCAAAACCTGGACGGCAAGAATGTCGGCGAAAAACCGTCCCGGCGCCAATGTGATCAGAAAGATCGCTGGCAGGGCAATCAGGATACCGCCGATATCTTGTGCGATGAACGACATAAACGGGGCCACCCTGGTTGCAGCCCCTGTTTATGCGATTCGCGTCGCGGCGTCAGATGGCGCGATCCTATCCAGCAGCCGCTATGGCGGCAGCAATGGCGTCCAACGCCTGCTCGGCTTTTTCTCCATCCGGGCCGCCAGCCTGAGCCATGTCAGGACGTCCGCCGCCGCCCTTGCCGCCGAGCGCTTCGGAACCCAGACGCACGAAATCGACAGCGTTAAATCTGGACGTAAGGTCCCCCGTAACAGCGACGACCAATCCGCCCTTGCCGTCTTCGGACGTGTTGACAATGGCGGCGACCCCGGAGCCCAATTTTGCTTTGGCTTCGTCGGCAAGGCCTTTCAGGTCTTTCATCTCAACGCCGCGCACCGCGCGCCGGAAGAATTTGATTCCTGCGATATCGACAATATCGTTGGGCGCCGCGCTGGCGCCGCCCATGGCCAGCTTTTTACGCGCCTCTGACAGCTCCCGTTCGAGCTTCCGGCGCTCCTCAACCAAAGCGCTGACGCGCTCGCCCGCCTCTTCCACAGGCGATTTCAGGAGCGCCGCGACGTCGCGCATCCGTCTCGCCTCGGCGTTCAGATACTGACGCGCGCCATCTGCGGTGCGCGCTTCAAGCCGGCGGACCCCTGCGGCAACGGCGCTTTCTGCAACGATGGCAATCACCCCGATATCGCCGGTGCGTGAAACATGTGTGCCGCCGCAAAGTTCAACCGAGAATGCATGGCCAGCCTCATGATTTTCTGCGCCCATGGAAACCACACGCACCTCTTCGCCGTATTTTTCGCCAAACAGGGCTCGCGCGCCCGAGTTCATCGCATCTTCAACGCCCATCAGACGCGTCGTGACAGGGGTGTTTCCCAGCGCCACGGCATTGGCGATATCCTCCACCCGGGCGAGTTCTTCAGATGAAATGGGCTTGGGGTGAGCGAAGTCAAAACGCAGCCGGTCAGGCGCAACGAGCGATCCCTTCTGCGCGACGTGATCGCCCAGCACCTGACGCAAAGCCTCATGCAGGATATGGGTCGCCGAATGGTTGGCGCGGATGGCGGCCCGGCGCGCATGATCGACGCTCAGCGCCGGATGCTGGCCGACGGCCAGAACGCCTTCGTCAACGCGGATATCGTGAACGAAAAGATCGCCGACCTGTTTGCGCACAGACAGCACACTGGCCCGACCGTTTGCCGTGCTGATGGTTCCGGTGTCCGCCATTTGCCCGCCGGACTCGGCATAGAATGGCGTCTGGTTGAGGATCGCCGAACCGGTTGCGCCAACCTCGAGCTGCTGAACTTCGGCGCCATTCTTCACCAGCGCCAGAATCACGCCTTCGGCGCTTTCCGTATCGTATCCAAGAAATTCAGTGGCGCCCGCCCTGTCGCGGACGGAAAACCAGATGGTTTCGGTCGCAGCCTCCCCGGAGCCCGCCCAGGCTTTTCGGGCCTCTGCACGCTGGCGCTGCATGGCCTTGTCAAATGTTGACGTATCGACGCCGACGCCGCGCGCGCGCAAGGCCTCCTGCGTGAGATCGAGCGGAAACCCGAACGTGTCGTAAAGCTTGAAAGCTGTTTCGCCGGAGAGCTGTGCGCCCTCCTGAAGGCCGGCGCTTTCTTCATCCAGAATGGCCAGACCCCGCGCCAGCGTGACGCGGAACCGGGTTTCTTCGAGGCGAAGCGTTTCTGAGATCAGCGCCTCGGCGCGCCCAAGCTCGGGATAGGCCTGTCCCATTTCGCGAATCAACGCTGGAACAAGGCGATGCATGAGGGGATCGCGGGCGCCAAGCAACTGGGCGTGGCGCATGGCGCGCCGCATGATGCGCCGCAACACATAGCCTCGCCCCTCATTGGACGGCAAAATCCCCTCGGCAATCAAAAAGGCCGAGGATCGCAAATGGTCCGCGATAATGCGATGGCTTGCGGCCATGGGGCCATCTGCGGGCACCCGGGTCGCATCGGCCGACGCGTTGATCAGCGCGCGAAACAGGTCGATGTCGAAGACTGATTGCACGCCCTGCATCAGGGCGGCCATACGTTCCAGCCCCATTCCGGTATCGATCGAAGGCCGTGGCAGGGGCGTGCGCGCACCGCCCGCGACCTGTTCATATTGCATGAAAACCAGATTCCAGAATTCCAGAAACCGGTCGCCGTCCTCATCGGGACTGCCCGGCGGGCCGCCGGCGATGGACGGGCCCTGATCGTAGAAGATTTCCGAACAGGGACCGCAGGGACCGACATCGCCCATGCTCCAGAAATTGTCCGCCGTCGGTATCCGGATGATCCGGCTGTCATCGAAACCAGCTATTTTTTTCCATAGGCCGTGCGCTTCATCGTCCGTGTGATAAATGGTCACCAGAAGCCGGTCGCGGTTGAACCCGTATTCCTTGGTGATCAGGTTCCAGGCGAGTTCAATCGCCCGCTCCTTGAAATAATCTCCGAAGGAGAAATTGCCGAGCATTTCGAAAAATGTCAGGTGGCGCGCGGTATAGCCAACATTGTCAAGATCATTGTGCTTGCCGCCGGCGCGCACGACTTTTTGCGATGTTGTCGCCCGACTGTAGGGGCGCTTTTCAACGCCAGTGAAGACATTCTTGAATTGCACCATGCCTGCGTTGGTGAACATCAGCGTGGGGTCATTGCGCGGAACGAGCGGCGATGAGGCGACGAGCGTGTGGTCGTGGCGGACAAAACTGTCCAGAAAAGTCTTCCGAATGTCGTTGACGCCGTTCATGTCCGCCACAGGTCCTCGCCGATTTCAGCATGTCGATGTCGTCATGCCGCCAGTCCGGGCGTCGTATGCCAAACAAGCCCGGATATCGATATCCGGGCTTGTTCTAACGGCGGGACGGGGGGCTGTCGAGGGCTGCCGGAAACGCAAACACGAAGGCAATCCTGCGACATCGCCACCCGACCCGCCGCACCGGATGGCGCGCTGCGGGGCCTGATCAGAGGGGACAATCCGTCAAAGCCGAGGCGGAACGAGGTGTGGGGCATTCGTTCCGGCGTCCATCCGGAAAGGCTTATTCGGTATCGTCGTCTTCGGGTCCGGCATTTTCGAGAATGCGCTCGGCGATCAAGCCTGCGTTCTCGCGGATGGCCTGCTCGATCTTGAGCGCCATTTCGGGGTTTTGCTTCAAAAAGACCTTGGCGTTTTCCCGGCCCTGACCGAGCCTTTGGCTATCATAGGAGAACCAGGCGCCCGATTTTTCAACTACGCCAGCCTTGACGCCAAGATCGACAAGCTCGCCAACCTTCGAAATGCCTTCTCCATACATGATGTCGAATTCCACCTGTTTGAAAGGCGGCGCGACCTTGTTCTTGACGACTTTCACCCGAGTCTGATTGCCAGTGACCTCCTCGCGATCCTTGATAGCGCCGATGCGGCGGATATCGAGACGCACAGAGGCGTAGAATTTCAGCGCGTTGCCGCCTGTGGTGGTTTCCGGAGAGCCATACATGACGCCAATTTTCATACGAATCTGATTGATAAAAATAACCATGCAATTGGACCGTGAAATCGAGGCGGTCAGCTTGCGCAAAGCCTGACTCATCAGACGCGCCTGCAGCCCTGGCTGGACATCGCCCATCTCCCCTTCAATTTCCGCCTTGGGCGTGAGCGCGGCCACAGAATCGACCACCAGCACGTCGATCGCGCCGGAGCGCACAAGCGTGTCGGTGATCTCAAGCGCCTGCTCACCGGTATCGGGCTGGGAAATCAGGAGGTCGTCGAGATTGACGCCAAGCTTGCGCGCGTAAATCGGGTCAAGCGCATGCTCCGCATCGACAAAGGCGCAGACGCCGCCCTTTTTCTGCGCTTCTGCAATGACATGCAGCGTCAGCGTCGTTTTGCCCGAGGATTCCGGCCCGTAGATCTCGATCACACGCCCACGCGGCAACCCGCCGACGCCCAAAGCAATATCGAGACCCAGCGAACCGGTTGGAATGGTTTCAATCTCGACAGCCTGCTGGTTCTTGCCCAGCCGCATGATCGAGCCCTTGCCAAAAGCGCGTTCAATCTGGGACAGCGCGGCGTCGAGCGCTTTGGTCTTGTCCACGGAGGTTCCTTCCACAAGACGGAGATTCGTTTGACTCATGACATCGGCTCCTTCTGGCAGGCGCGCGCCCTATGCGCAACGGCTGGGTTCGTCCCTTGAATGAAATTAGTGTACCTTGTTTGTTCCCGGACGCAAGTTCTTTTTTTGTTCTTTTAGACAATTTTCGCAAATCAGCCCGGGTGTCCGTGTTTTTCCCGAAACCGGCCCACAGCGAGGCTGAACGAGCGCTCGCAAATCCGGACGAGTTCGCGCTGCATAAGCGCCGCGTTGATCGGGGAGGCTTCAATGATCCTGGCAAGATGGGCGGCGCGAAGGTAGCCAAAATGGCTCAGCAACCCGGCAAGGCCATTGGCTGTGGCGCGTATTGCGGCCAACTCCGATCGCAGAATGGAGGCCTCCAGAGTTTCGAGCCGACGGCGGGCGTCGCGTTCCACCATTGCGATCATGGCCGCGCCATGGGTCGGGCCAAAGTCATCCAGGGCTTCATAGAAGCGACTGTTGGAGAGAAGCGGAAGAACCAGGGTTCCCGCGATTCGTTCGTGGACGCTCATGCAATATCCGATTGCTAGAATATTACATTCTATACAACCATAAGACGCATTAACAATTCCTTCGCGCGCCGCCGCCAAAGCGCCGAAAGCCTCCCGGCCCAAGACCGGGAGGCTTGAAAGAATTTGGCCTGGCTCAAGATCGCTGCGCCCTAATGCTGGGGACGCAATCCGTATGGACCCTGCAGCTTTTTGTTTTCAACCGTCCGCGCATCGTCGACTGGATCAAATACGCTCCTGTGGTGGACTTCGATACTGCCCACCGGCGTATAATCGGCTGCAGGCTGGGTCGCCACGCGAGTGTTTGACTCGACGCTGGCGACATTCATGAGACCCATCTGCGCCCCACCGATCAGTGTGGCGACACCCACTGCAGCCAGCAAACTACGCTCAACCGTGAATATCCGCTTGCGCGGCGGTGGAGCCAGTTTGGGATATTTACGCAAAACGCTCACGACACATCCTCCTGTGATGCGTCGACTTTCGCTCACCCATGGTCAACAGAGACTTACCGAGATGGATCGAATGCGATGTATGGTTGAAACTTGGTTATCATGAACGCCCCGCGTCAGCCGAGATATTCTTTCACGGTTTCACTCAGTTGTTTGAGCGTGAAAGGTTTGGGCAAAAACCCGAAATCTTCGCCTGCGGGAAGATTTTTTGCAAAAGCCTCTTCAGCATATCCTGAAACGAAGATGATCTTGCATTTCACGCCGCGCTTGCGCAATTCGCCCAGCATCGTCGGGCCGTCCATCTCCGGCATCACGACATCGGACACGATGAGGTCAATCTTGCCATTCTGCTCGGCAACGACCTCCAGTGCCTCGGCTCCGGATCCAGCCTGCAGCACGGTATATCCGCGCGAGGCCAGGGCGCGTGCGCCAAAGGCGCGCACAGCTTCCTCGTCCTCGACCAGCAACACAGTGCCCCGTCCTGTCAGATCGGCGACCGGCGCCTTGACCTCCCCCGTGGGCGCAGCGACGACCGCAGTCGTGTCGGGAATATGGCGCGGCAGGAAAATCCGGAACGTTGTTCCAACGCCAACCGTCGAATCGCAAAACACCCAGCCGCCCGTCTGTTTGACGATCCCATAGACCATCGAAAGACCGAGGCCCGTACCCTTGCCGACCTCCTTGGTGGTGAAAAAGGGTTCGAAAATCTTTTCCTTCACATCGTCGGGGATGCCATGGCCGGTGTCTTCAATCTCGATGACAACATAGTCGGCGGGGGCCAGAGTCTTTTCGTGATAGGCTGCGCAGGCGCCCGCAGACACGTTCAGGGTCCGCAACTTGATCTTGCCGCCCTCAGGCATGGCGTCGCGCGCGTTGACCACGAGATTGACAATCACCTGTTCGAATTGATTGAGATCGGCTTTCACCAGCCAGAGGTCGCGGCTGTGTTTGACGTCAAGCTCGATTTTTTCGCCAACAAGACGACGCAGGAGAATTTGCAGGTCAGAGAGCACGTCGCCAAGTTCGATCACCTGCGGCCGCAAGGTTTGTCGTCGCGAGAAGGCCAGCAATTGCCGCACCAGACCGGCGGCGCGCGCCGCATTCTGCTTGATTTGCATAATGTCCTGAAACGACGGGTCGGTCGGCCGGTGATTTGTGAGCAACAAATCCGAAAAGCCGATGATAGCGGTCAGCACGTTGTTGAAATCGTGCGCGACCCCGCCGGCGAGTTGGCCGATGGCCTGCATTTTCTGCGATTGCGCAAAGCTTTGCTGCAAGGTTCGCTGCTCGGTTGTGTCGAGCACGAACACCGTGCCGACTGCGCCCTCGCCGCCATCTTCGGCTGGCGACACAAAAAACCGGGCGGACTTTGACCCGTCGTCCGCAAGATCGGCGTCAATCGGCGTAATGTCGGAGTTGCCCTCGGCAGCCCGGGCGATCGCCGCATCAATTTTGTCCCGGTCGCGCTCTGCGATGGCCGTGCGCAAGGAGCCAGCGGCGCTGGCGTCGGCTGTCTTGAGCGATTGCGGGCAGAGCCGGGCGAAGGCGGCGTTGGCGCGCAATATCCGGCCGTTGCGGTCAACTGTGGCGATCGCCATCGGCATCTGGTTGAAAAACCGGGCGAATCGAACCTCGGCCGCGCGAAGGTCCTCGGCTGGTTCTTCGCCTGGCGCGCGATTGAGAACCAGAGTCCGGGACGGGCCCGGCGAGCCGTCCTGGCCGAACGCCACCCTGTGAATCAGCCGCGCAGGCAGGCTCTGCCCCGTGCGACGGCGCAGATCGACATCGAACTGCTCGGTTTTGACATCGCCGGGGCGACCCGCCATGGCGACGATCAGCATCGAACCGTCGCCTGTAACAATATTTGATAATTTGAGGCCCCCCGAACCCACTTGCGCGAGATCGTGATCGAGCCAGCCGGCGAGCGTAGCGTTCATATAGGTAATATCGCCGGAGGGAGTCGAAGAAAAGAACCCGGCAGGCGCGTGGTCGAGAAAATCGATGGAATGCTTCAATTCCTGAAAAACATTCTCATGGCGCTCGCGCTCGTGCGTGACGTCGGCGACGGACCACAAGACAGCGCGCTTGTGTCCGAGCCGGTCCAGTGGCCGCACCCGGATGCGATACCAGCCAGCATCGCCCTCGCCGCCCAGCGGCGGCGACAGCCGCACTTCCTCGGAGGCCCGCTTGTTTTCGCGCGCCGCCTGGGCCAGCCGGTACACGGACTCCGAAACGTCCGGCGCGCCGGAAAACAACCGTTCGACTGTGCGCAGATCGGCAATATCATGCGCGCTCGACAGCGCCATATAGGCTTCATTGGCGTAGATCACCCTTGTGTCGCCTTCAGTGACCAGCAGGCCTTCCAGCGTCGTGTCGGCAATCAGCTTGGTGATATCATTGCGGGTCGCCTGACCCGAAAATTGCAAAAAACCGACGGCATAGGTGAAAAGCGCGATGACCCCCACAATCGCCAGCATCGCCCACAGGCCTATCGTGATCCTCTCCGCCTGCTCGACCGGCAAAAACGAGGAGGTGACAGCCGCCGCGCAGATCAACACTGCGAACAGAAGGACCAGGGCGGGGCTCCCGGTGCGTTCCGTGCGGTCAAGGGCGCCGGAGGTCGGCGTCTGGCTCATGATTTCACCCCATACGAATCCCCGGCAGAATGGGGCGTCAGTCCCTTTAATGCAATCTATGCCCGACCAAAATTAACCAAAGATTAACCTTGTTGCGCCGCCGGGGGCGGATCATGTTAGGGTTGTTAATCAGAGCCATGGGCTCGATATAACGCGGAAGGGCAAATGAACGCGATATTGGAGAAGCTGGGACCTGTGATCTGGTATGCTGTCATGGCGATCGGACTGCTCGCCGCGGTCCTGCTGATCGTATACGTCGTTCGACTGGTCATGGGTCGTCGGATACAATCCACCGGCGCTGCGCGCGGGCGTGTCCCCCGACTGGGATTCGTCGATGCTTTCGACCTGCCTGGCAGCCAACGCCAATTGGTGTTGATTCGCCGCGATAATGTTGAACATCTCGTCATGATCGGCGGTCCCAACGATGTAGTGATCGAATCGACGATCATCCAGGCGGCCACCGCAACTCAGGAGCTGCGCGCGAGGCGATCCGGCGCCATTTCTGATGAGATGGCCGCGCCAGGTCTGGCGCCACAGGTCGTCACGAGCGCTCAAGAATCCATGGGTCAGGGGACAACCACGCCCGACGAAGTCGCGCGCCCTGTTGAGCCGCCAGCGGCTGAGCCGACCCAGGCGCGTCGTGCGCCGCCGGCCCGGCCGGCGCCGGCAGTGGCGGACGCAGCCCCGCTTGTGGCCCCGCCCCGCGCGTCTCCGCCGACGCTTGCCCGCACTCTCCCAACTGCGCCGCCAGTTCCTGTGGTCAAACCGCCCGTTAATCCGTTTGTCCGCTCACCGGAACCGACAGCCCCGCCGCTGGTCGCTGAACCCGACGCATTGAACGCCATTCTGGGCGAACCCACGCCGCAGCAGCCCAAATCCCGGCTGGATTTTTCCAAAGTGGCGCTACGAACGCCCACTCCTCCACAACCAGTCAGTCCTCAGCCTGCGGCGGCCAGGCAACCGCCGGAACGCCAGCCGCCCAGAGTTGAGCCCGCCCCGCCCCGCGCATCCGTCGAACCGCCAATGGCTGAGGTAAAGCCCGCTCCAGAAGCCGATGATGGGTTGATGGAGCTTGAGGCTGAAATGGCCAAGCTGCTTGGACGCCCGGAAGAGCCTGGGAAGAACTAGGCAAGGATTCGTTGGCCAGCCAACGATGCCTTGCCTGGAGACTTTGAAATAGCAGAATTTTTACGGAAAACCGCGCAACGCTTGGCTCAAATCCTGCTGAGACGAAGTTGGCGAACACTCCAGGACCTGGCGCCAGATAAGCCGGGCTCCAGTTCGAGACCAGACAAGCCCGCTGTCGGGCCTGACCTGATCCGTCAGGCCAAAGCGTCAATCGTCGCGATAAACCCGCTCGCGTCGTTCGTGCCGCTCCTGCGCCTCGATCGACAGGGTCGCAATTGGCCTTGCGTCCAGTCTTTTCAAGGAGATAGGCTCGCCTGTTTCCTCGCAATAGCCGTATGTGCCATCGTCGATTCTCGATAAAGCAGCGTCAATTTTGGCGATCAGCTTGCGCTGCCGATCGCGAGCGCGCAATTCAATCGACCGGTCGGTTTCCGAAGATGCACGATCCGCGATATCGGAATGATTCTCGTTTTCCATCTGCAGGGCCGCGAGCGTTTCGCGCGATTCCCGCAATATATCTTCCTTCCAGTGCAGCAGCTTGGCGCGAAAATAATCGCGCTGCCGCTCGCTCATGAACGTTTCCGACTCGGAAGGCAGGTAAGTATCAATCGTGTCGCCTACTGACATTATCGATGTTCCCCTGATCAAGTTGGCGCCCTTATAGCTACGTGTTGGTTGGGGCACAACACCCATGAAAACCCGTTTCATTACCTTGATGCGGCAAGGCGCAGCCAGAACGTGGCGGGAGGGGTCCCCTGTTCGGCCCCGCAAACCACTCCCGACGGGAAATCCCCTACCCCGGCTCAGGTTTGGCTGGCGTATTCCATGCGTTTCATTCGCATTTTGCGCCCGCAATGGCGTCCGCGCCGGCGGACTCGCGCGCTCCAGCGCCAACCCGTCAAAATTGTGGACAGCCAGGGCGTTGCCGCCATCCGCTGACCCAAGCGACGCCCGATAGATGAAACGACCCGGCCGAAAGGCGCCGATCGTGGCGAATTGGCAAGTCCGATCGAGGCCGCCTTGCCAGCCCGGTTCACGCTGCGCTGCCCCAAATTGCGCAGAAACGCCCAACGGTCCTGTTGCCAATTCATTCACCGCAAAAAATCAGCGTCCGGCAACCATGCCTCTTTGGCGCGGCTTAACCCTGCGGCGCAATGCATCCTGTCGATTCACATCCTGGCAAGAGGCGCGGTCGCACAGTCCGGTCAGCAGGGACATCGCGACAAAGAGCGCAAGGGAGTTTTGGAGCCGGATATGACTCTCGAAGAAAAACTGGAATATGCGCGCAATATGGATCGTGGCCGGGCGACCGTCCTTGAGGCCGCACAGCGCAGCCAGATTACGGCCGACGATGTCGCACAATTTCGTCGCGACATTTTTGCGGATGGTTTTATCAGCCGCGATGAAGCTGACGCCCTTTTCACCCTCGATCGTCTCGCGCACGCGCAATGCCCGGAGTGGACGGCGTTTTTCGTGGAAGCCATTACCGATCATGTCGTCTGGCAGTCGCGCCCGACCGGCGTTGTGAATGAATCGCAGGGCGAATGGCTGATCGCGCGCGCGGACGCCTCCGCAAATCTGAATGGGCTCGCCATACTGGTCAACGTTCTGGCCGAAGCAAATCGTGCGCCCATGTGGTTTCTGGCGGCAGTGCGGGCGCGCGCAGCGCGCAACTGGCCCGGCGTCGCCGAGACGCGCGATCAGGTCGCGTGACTCTTTCACCCTAAGACTCATGGACGCGTCGCTCCGGCTCGCCTAAACATCAGGCGAATTTGTCGATCCGGCGGCGGTGGAGCGTCCCGGTTGGGCCGGGGTGCTTATGTTCAAAAAAATTCTGATCGCAAATCGGGGCGAGATTGCCTGCCGCGTGATCAAAACCGCCCGCCGCATGGGCATTGCGACAGTCGCCGTCTATTCCGAGGCTGACAGCAATGCGCTGCATGTGGACATGGCCGATGAAGCTGTCGCCATCGGACCGGCGCCCGCTGCGCAATCCTATCTTGTAATGGACAACATCATCGCCGCCTGCAAACAGACCGGCGCCGAAGCTGTGCATCCAGGTTATGGCTTTCTCTCCGAGCGCGAAGCCTTTGCGCGCGCTCTGGCGGATAACGGAATCGTTTTCATTGGCCCAAATCCAGGCGCTATCGCCGCCATGGGCGACAAGATCGAATCGAAAAAGGCGGCAAACGCCGCAAAGGTCTCGACTGTGCCTGGCTATCTCGGCGTCATAGCGGACGCCACTCACGCGGTGCGAATCGCCGATGAAATCGGATATCCGGTGATGCTCAAGGCGTCTGCGGGCGGCGGCGGCAAAGGAATGCGCATCGCCTGGTCGCGCGAGGAGGTCGCCGAGGGATTCGCCCGCGCGACATCCGAGGCAAAGTCCAGTTTTGGCGATGACCGGGTGTTTGTCGAAAAGTTCATCGTCAATCCCCGACATATTGAAATTCAGGTGCTCGGCGACAAGCACGGCAATGTCGTTTACCTAGGCGAACGCGAATGTTCGATCCAGCGCCGCAACCAGAAGGTGCTGGAAGAAGCGCCCTCGCCGTTGCTGGACCCGGCGACCCGTCGCGCCATGGGCGAGCAGGCGGTCGCCCTCGCGCGCGCAGTCAATTACGACAGCGCAGGGACCGTGGAATTCGTCGCCGGCCAGGACAAGAGCTTTTTCTTTCTCGAGATGAATACGCGCTTGCAGGTCGAGCATCCCGTAACAGAGCTGATTACCGGGTTGGACCTTGTCGAACAGATGATCCGCGTTGCAGCAGGAGAAACGCTTTCCATGTCCCAGTCCGACGTGAGAACGACGGGATGGGCGGTGGAAAGCCGCATCTATGCCGAAGACCCCCAGCGCGGCTTCCTGCCCTCCATTGGCCGGCTCTCGACCTTTCGCCCGCCAGCTGAAGGCGCTGTGGACGGCGTGACAACCCGTGTCGATACCGGCGTCAACGAGGGCGGCGAAATCTCCATCCATTACGATCCGATGATCGCCAAACTTGTCACCCACGCGCCGGACCGGGCTGGCGCCATCGCCGCGCAGGCGCGTGCGCTCGACGCTTTCTGTATCGATGGCATCCGCCACAACATCCCTTTCCTCGCCGCCCTGATGGACCATGAGCGCTGGAAAGCCGGGCGGCTGTCGACCGCGTTCATTGCAGAGGAATTTCCGCAAGGGTTCTCGCCTCGCGCGCCCACGAGCGAGGACGCCATCAAACTCGCCTGCGTCGCCGCTGCGATCGATCACACTTTAAACGCGCGCAAGCGGCGGATTTCCGGCCAATTGAAATCCCATGGCAGCGTGCAGTTTCAACGCTCGCGGGCCGTGATCCTCGGAACGCAGCGACAGGATATTGTCATCGATCACGATGGCGGGGAATTGCAGGTTCATTTCGAGGGGCCGGGCTCACGCGCCATTGCGGTTCGCTCGTCATGGACACCCGTACACCGCGTTTGGCGCGGAACTGTGGATGGCCAGTCTCTCATCTGTCAGGTGCGAACCATTTTCAATGGCGCGGAACTGACGTGGCGCGGTATGACAACGACCGCTCGTGTATACACACGGCGCGAAGCCGACCTTGCCGCCCTGATGCTGAAGAAAAAGGCGGCGGACACAACGAAAACTCTGCTGTGCCCGATGCCAGGATTATTGAAAGCGTTGCTCGTATCGCCGGGTCAGGAGGTCCGCGCTGGCGACCCGCTCTGCATCGTCGAAGCCATGAAAATGGAAAACATGCTGCGGGCGGAACGCGACGCTGTTGTAAAGTCAATTTTCTGCGCCGAGGGCGATTCGCTCGCTGTGGACGCAACGATAATCGAATTCGCCTGACGTGGACTTCATCTCTACCGACTGCGTGGCGCAGGCGCTTCCACCGCGCCGCCCGCGTCTTTCCAAGCCTTGAATCCGCCGCCGATATGCGCGACCGCCGGCTGGCCCATGCGCTGCGCAGTTTGTGCTGCAAGAGCCGAGCGCCAGCCAGCCGCGCAGAAAAACACGAATGTCTTCTTCTCGCCGAAAACCGGCTTGTAATAGGGGCTTTCCGGATCGATCCAGAATTCCAGCATCCCGCGTGGACAATGCAGCGCGCCGGGCACTTTGCCCTCGCGATCGAGTTCGCGGGGATCGCGCAAATCGACAAGCGTCATCTCGGCGCCGTCTGCGCGCATCCGTATGGCGTCATCTGCAGACAGCGTTTTGACCTCAGCCTCGGCGGCTTCGATCATGTCCTTGCAGGTGACACGGCGGCGCGGCGCGGGCGCTTCAGGTTTCAGTGCGAGAAACCCGCCCAGATCTGACGATAGCGATTTCGTCCCCGCTTCATTCGCGGCCATCGATTCGTAAAATCGCGCGATCGCTTCATACATGGCGGCAGCGGCCGGATCGTCGCCCACGAATTCGGCAATCTCGCGCATTTCCGCGACCCAGCGATAGGCCTTCTGATACATGCCGGGAATCTGCCGCTCGAACCACGGCGTCAGGGCGGGCTGACTGGCGGCGAGTTCATCCCGCAAAGCCCTGGCCGCGCCGCCGCGCACCGCGGCCAGCATCATCGCCGAACCAATTGCCGTCGTTCCCTTGGTGATCCCGCCATAGGACATTTTCAGCGCGCTGGCGGCGCCAACCGCACCATCCATCGTCCGGATATCCAGCCCGAAGGCAGCGAGCGCCTCCAGATCGACAGCATTTTTCCCTGACACATAAATAGCAGGGCCCGCCAAGCCTTTGTGCGGCGGACCGCCAATAATGCCCGCATCGACAAACCGGGCGCCCGTACCGACGACGACCGCAGCAATTTTTTGCACTGTATCAGGCGATACCGCATTGCAATCGACGAACAGCGGCTTGTGCGCCGCGCCCGCCAAATGCGGCGCCATCCGCCGCGCAAACGCCATCGCGTCGCCAGGCGGCACGATCGAAAGAACGATATCCGCTGTCACGAGGTCGCGGTCCGAAACCGCCTCCATCCCCGCCTCAGCCGCGCGTTTCGCGCTGGCGCTGCTGCGTCCTTCGAGTGAGGTTATAACGTCGGCGCCGCCCTCTTTCAGCGCGCGTCCGACCCCGGCGCCCATGGCGCCTTGCGCGACAACTGCGATCTTCATCCTGAACCTCGTGGCTTTAAAGGCAATGGTAGGCGCTGGATTTGGCGATGTCCATTCCAACGCAATCTCTGCCGACGCAATCTCATTCCAGCCCAAGTTCGCGCCGCCTTTTCCGCGTCAGCGCGAGGCCCGCCAGACGATGGCTTTCGCGAATATAATCGTTCAGCGCGGCGTCATCCATGCTGGCGTCGCTCACCCGCTGCAACCATGTCAAACCACGCGAGGCCAGATAAGGCGCAGGCCGCAAGCCCGGCGCATGTTTTAGCAGCTCAAACGCCATCGGCGTGCATTTGAACGTCACGGCAGGCGCCGCGCCCTTGCTCCAGCCAGCGACGGCAAAAACCTTGCCGCCAACTTTCCAGACATGCGATTCGCCCCATTGCACAACATGCTGTGCGTGGGGCAGCGAACCGCAAAAGGCGTTATAGGCGTCGAGCGTCATGCTCATTCGGGACGCGTGTCGTGGAATTTCCGGTAGTCGATTCTCGGCACGCCATCATCGACATCGAGGATATCGACATAATGACTGTTCCAGACGATGTCGGCGCCGTCGTATGTTGCGCGCGCGTTGAGTTGCTGGGCGGAGGTTTCATCCAGCCCGTTGAACGTGACGACGAAACTGGCTTCGACTTTGGCAAGCGTTTCCCCATCCTGCCGATAGAGTGGGCTGACATCGTCGATCACATGGAAAATCGTCCAGCTCAGGGCGAACATGGGATTGATCGCGCGGTCCAGCCGCAATTCCTGGAAACGACGGTAGCGAATGCCCTCAGCACTGCTTTCAAGTCGTGTAATCCAGAGCTTGGCCGAGGCGTCTGTGATCATATTGTGGCGCGCATTGGCCATTCGGACCATCAAGGTCGGAGAACCGTTCACGGTGCCAACCACAGGATTGCGGGCGAACATCACCCGCGCGCGCGGACGCGAGAACCTGGCGAAAAGCAGGCCCGTCAGAGCCGCCGTAATCAACAGTCCCGTGAAGATTTCCATCGTCGCGACGATATGGCCATAACGCGTCTGGGGATGCATTTCGCCATAACCGACAGTCGCCAGCGTCTCGATCGAAAAGTAAAACAGATCCTCGAAACCAGGCTTTACGTTGGCGATTGCGCCATCGCGTAGCCAGTAAAGAAAGGCGAACAGGAGATTGGTCGCCATATAGACGCAAGCGGCAACGCCGATAAACACCTTCCACGTCGCCGTCATGGCGTAATGGTAGAGATCGCCAGACCGCCAGCGCTCCAGGCCATGCGCCATGATTTCGCGGTCGCCGATCTTGACGCGTTGCGGACGCGACCGTTTCGTGGGCGTTTTCATATCTCGTAGGCCTCGATCACCCACGGTTCAGCCGCGCCATCAGCAAGCCATGCGCGATAGGCGGGCATATCCAGCATGGTCTTCATATAGGCTTTTGTAGCAGCGCTGACCGGCAGGTCGTAGGCATACAAGCGATTGACGACTGGCGCGAACATGGCGTCCGCAGCGCAAAACGCGCCAAACAGAAATGGCCCGGCGCCGCCAAATTTTTTGCGCGCGCCCGCCCAGGCCTGTTCTATGCGCTTGACGTCCGCCTCCACCGCCTCGGCAATAACGGGCGAAAGCGCAAGCTTTTTTGGGGACCGGCGGAAGTTTGTATTGCAATGGGTCCGCAGGGCCTGAAAACCTGCGTGCATTTCCGCGCTCAACGACCGGGCATGCGCCCGCGCGGCTCTATCGAGCGGCCAGATCGCCTTTTTTGGATAGAGTTCAGCGATATATTCGACAATGGCGATTGAGTCCCAAATCAATACGCCATCATCGACCAGCGCAGGCAATTTCCCCGTCGGCGAATATTTCGATATCTTCTTTTTCGAGTCATCGTGATACAGCGGTATGACGACTTCCTCGAAGGGGATATGGAAGGCCGCCAGCAGCAGCCAAGGCCGCAGCGACCAGGACGAATAGGCCTTGTTGGCGATGACGAGCTTCAAAGGCATGTTGCGATTCTCCCGGAGCGACCTCATCATTGCTTTTCCCCGGCGTTTGGCAAGCGCGCATGGACAGGGATAAACGATGCCCCATCTTTCCACCCCGGATATCGCCGCCCTCGCATTCTTTGCAATCGCGTGGCTGATCTATACCCGCGTTATTGCGGGCGGACATGGAGATCGCCGCGGACTGAATTTTCTGATGGACGAATACCGCGTCGCATGGATGCGGGAAATGGCCGCGCGCGACATGCGAATGGTGGATTCGGGCATCATGGCTTCATTGCAGAACGGCACAGCGTTCTTCGCCTCCACATCGATCTTCGCCTTTGGCGGCGCGGCCACGCTGCTGCGCGGCGCGGATGATGCGGTGAAGATATTTTCCGAACTCTCTGTCGGGTTGACCCCAACGCGCGGCCTGTTCGAACTGAAGGTATTGGGTCTGCTGGTCATTTTCGGCTATGCCTTTTTCAAGTTCGCCTGGGCGTACAGGCTGTTCAATTTCACCGCGATTCTCATTGGCGCGACACCCGGGCGAACGGCGGGCGATGCTGACGCGCGCGACAGGATGGCGTTGCGCGCGGCGGCCATGGCAAAGGCCGCTGGAGCGCATTTTTCACGTGGGCAGAGGGCTTTTTTCTTTGCGCTGGCCTATCTCGGCTGGTTCCTCGGCCCGTGGATTTTCATCGCGACGACAGCCGCCGTCGTGTTTGTCATGTGGGCCCGCCAGTTTCATTCGGATGCGCGCGAAGCCCTGTTCCCTCCTGGCGATAGCCGGGCCGCGCCTTGACCTTCGCGCCGGTACATTGCATTGCGAGACATGAGCAACGAATCCGAAACCGACATCAAACAAAAAGAGCGCCTGTCGCTCGATGAGCTGGTGGTCCGTCTTTGCGGAGAAAAGGGGCCGAATAAAACCCTCGATCCCACCGAAGTCGCCAAGGCCTTCGCAGCTGCGCGCGGCGAGGACGATCTGGCCTGGCGGCGCTGGCTGGTCCATGTTCGCGCTGCGGCTGTCGGTCTGGCGCGGCAAGGCCGGCTTGTCATCTATCGCAAGGGCAAACCCGCCGATCCGGAGGATTTTCGCGGCGTCTGGCGCATGGGCGCGCCACATATCGATTAGGCGCGAGGCGATCACACGTGACGAAAATCGCATCCGGGGGCAAGCGCTGGGATTTCTTCATCGATCGCGGCGGCACATTCACTGATATTGTCGGTCGCGAGCCGAACGGCCGTATCCATGCGCGCAAGCTTCTGTCCGAGAACCCGTCCGCCTATCGCGATGCGGCCGTACAGGGCATTCGAGATCTCCTTGGCCTGGCGGCGGGCGACCCCATTCCCGCCGGACGTATCGAATCGGTCAAGATTGGCTCGACCGTCGCCACCAATGCGTTGCTGGAACGCAAGGGTGAAAAGACGCTGCTGGTCACCACCAAAGGCTTTCGGGACGCGCTCGAAATCGGCTATCAGGCCCGACCGAAAATCTTTGCCCGCCAGATCGTCAAGCCCGAACAGCTTTATTCCGGCGTTGTCGAAATCGACGAACGCATTCACGCCGATGGAACAGTTGAACGCGCTCCCGATCTGGCGCAGGTCCGCGCTGCGATCAATGCGGCGCGGCGCGAGGGTTTTACCGCCGTTGCGATCGTCTTCATGCACGCCTATCGATACCCGGCCCATGAGCTTGCGGTCGCTGGCGTGGCGCGCAAACTTGGCTTTGCGCGCGTGTCGGTCAGTCATGAGTGCTCGCCGCTGATCAAATTTGTCGGGCGCGGCGACACCACGGTCGTTGACGCCTATCTCACGCCGATCCTGTCGCGCTATGTCTCGCAGGTCGCAGACGAACTCGACGTCGCCAGAACCGGCGCGCGGCTGATGTTCATGATGTCCTCGGGCGGGTTGACCTCGGCTGAGCTTTTTGCGGGCAAAGACGCCATCCTTTCCGGACCGGCAGGCGGCGTTGTCGCCATGGCGCGCACAGCGGCGGCGGCAGGCTTCAAACGCGTCATCGGCTTTGACATGGGCGGCACATCGACGGATGTCGCCCACTACGATGGCGCGTATGAACGCGCCTTCGAGACCGAGGTTGCAGGCGTGCGCATGCGCGCGCCGATGATGGCGATCCATACCGTCGCAGCGGGCGGCGGTTCGATCCTGCGCTTCGATGGCGCGCGAATGCGGGTCGGGCCGCAATCGGCTGGCGCATCGCCCGGCCCTATGAGCTATCGCGGCGGCGGACCGCTTGCCGTGACAGACGCCAATGTGATGACCGGCAAGCTCATCCCCGATCTTTTCCCGGCCATTTTTGGACCATCGCACGATCAGCGGCTCGATTCGGATTCGGTTCAGACAGCTTTTGAAAACCTCTCCCGCGAAATGGGCGGAAGCCGCACTCCGGAAGAGATCGCCGATGGATTCATCGCCATTGCTGTCGCAGCGATGGCCGAAGCGATCAAGAAAATTTCTGTCGCACGCGGTTACGATGTCACACGCTATGCGCTGAATTGTTTTGGCGGCGCAGGCGGCCAGCACGCATGTCTCGTGGCGGACGCCCTGGGCATGACCCGAATTCTGATCCATCCCCTGTCGTCGCTGCTGTCGGCCTATGGCATGGGGCTGGCGGATATCAGGGCCTTGCGAACGCGCGGCGTCGAGGCGCCGCTGGACGCCCATTCGTTGAACGACGCGATAGGCCTGTCGCGCATGCTTGCCAACGAAGCCTTGATGGAAGTGCGCAGTCAGGGCGTTGCGCGCGCCGCCATCAAGATGCAGCTGAGCGCGCATTTGCGCTACGAAGGCTCTGACACCGCCCTCATCGTCACGTTTCCTGCGCGCCGGGGCGCAGCGGCGATTGCCGCCCTGCGCAGATCGTTCGAGAGATTGCACAAGTCGCGATTTGGTTTCATCGATCCGACCAAACGTCTGGTGATCGCAGCCATCGGCGCAGAGGCTGCGGGCGGCGGCGCCAGGCTTGCCGAACGCGCCAGACCGCTCACTGAAGCAAAACGGCCAAAACCGCTTCGCTCCTCGCAGTTCTTCTCCAATGGCCAATGGCGCAAGGCGCGGGTGTTTGCCCGCGAGCAACTTGGCGCAGGCCATAGCGTCATTGGTCCTGCGCTGATCGTCGAACCGCACCAGACCATCGTCATTGAGGAGGGATGGCGGGCGGATATCACGCGACGCAATCATGTCATTCTGACGCGTTATCGGAAAATCGCAAAGCGAAAGGCCGCAGGCGCGAATGTCGACCCCATCATGCTCGAGATATTCAACAACCGATTCATGTCGATTGCGGAACAGATGGGCGTGACCCTGCAAAACACCGCAATGTCGGTAAACATCAAGGAACGGCTCGATTTTTCCTGCGCGCTGTTCGATTCGTCCGGTCAATTGATTGCCAACGCGCCGCATATTCCCGTGCATCTCGGGTCCATGGATTCATCGGTCGAGACTGTCATCCACGACAATCGGGGGCGCATCAAAAAGGGCGATTCCTTTGCGCTCAACGCGCCTTATAACGGCGGCACGCATCTGCCCGATGTGACTGTTTGTACGCCAGTCTTTGACAAGGCGGGCAAGCGCATCCTGTTCTGGGTCGCTTCGCGCGGCCATCACGCCGATATTGGCGGCCTCGCTCCGGGCTCCATGACGCCGCGCGCCACCAAGATTGACGAAGAGGGTGTCTATATCGACAATTTCAAACTCGTTGAAAGCGGTCGTTTCCGCGAAACGGAATTCCGCGCCCTGCTGGCCGGCGCGCGCTATCCCGCGCGCAATCCCGATCAGAATATTGGCGATATCAAAGCGCAGATTGCAGCCAACGCGATGGGCGCCGCCCTGATCGGAAATATGGCCGAGGAATTCGGGCTCGACGTCGTCACCGCCTATATGCGCCATGTCCGTGACAACGCCGCCGAGAGTGTTGCGCGGGTCATTGGCGCTCTCAGCGATTCACACTTTCAATGCACAACTGATCAGGGCGCCGTCATCAAGGTTGCGATATCGGTCGATCGCGCGAGGCGCGAGGCGGTGATCGATTTTACGGGCACATCGCCGCAACGCGATTCCAACTTCAACGCGCCTGAGCCGGTGACGCGCGCTGCTGTGCTTTACGTGTTTCGCGTAATGGTTGATGACGACATTCCCATCAACGCCGGATGCCTGCGCCCTGTCAAAATCATCGTGCCGGAAGGCTCCATGCTGTCGCCGCGCTATCCTGCGGCGGTCGTCGCCGGCAATGTCGAAACCAGCCAGATGGTGACCGATACGTTGTTCGGCGCCTTGCGCGCCGTTGGCAGCGCGCAGGGGACAATGAACAATCTCACCTTTGGCGATGAACATTATCAATATTACGAGACGATCTGTTCGGGCGCCCCGGCGGGACCGGGCTTTGATGGGGCGGCCGCCGTGCAAACCCATATGACCAATTCGCGTCTCACGGATCCAGAAGTGCTGGAACTTCGTTTTCCGGTGCTGCTCGAAGATTTCCATGTCCGGCGCGGATCGGGTGGCCGCGGCCGCTGGAACGCCGGCGACGGCGTCAGCCGCACCATCCGTTTCCTGCGGTCGATGGATCTCGCCATTCTTTCAGGACGCCGCATACAAACCGCTTTCGGGGTTGACGGAGGACAGAACGGAGAACCGGGACGCAATCTCGTCCGGCGGCTCGATGGAAGCATCGAGGAATTGCAGGGTTGCGACCAGACCCGGCTCGAAGCCGGGGAGGCGATTATCATTGTCACGCCAACCGGGGGCGGTTGGGGTCGGGCGTAACGGCAGCCCGCCCACAATTTGGTCGCGAATCCTTGCCATTTGAGGCGCTGGTCCAATCAGCCGGATTCTTGAAGATGAGACCTCTTTCGCGGCGCTCGATCATTCTGGGTCTGGCCGCCCCCTTGGCGCGACCCAGCGGACTTCGCGCGCAAGGCGCGGTGTTCGATTGCGATGTGGCGATCGTCGGCGCCGGGGCCGCGGGGCTTTCCGCAGCGCGGCAATTGCAAAAGCTCGGCAAGGCATTCGTGATCCTGGAGGCGCGCGCGCGGATTGGCGGACGCATGTTCACCGACACGCGGCTCGGCGCGCCCTATGATGCGGGGGCGGTCTATATTCACTGGGCCGAACGCAATCCCTGGCGAGACATTGCTGCGGAGCTTGGCGTGACTGCTGTCAACAATGACGCGCTGTCAACAGCGTCCGAGTTTTTCAATGACGGACGCCGGGCGCAACGGCGTGGCGATCGCGGAAATTTCCAGGCGATCGACAACCTGTTCGATCCGGAAAAAGGCGAAGTGCCAGATATATCTATGGCCGCGCGCGTTGCGGCTTTGCCGGTCGCGCGCGCAGGCGGCGCGGAGGCCATCGCCCGCATGTCGCTGGGCGATGAACCCGAAAACATATCGGCGCTGGACTACGCCCGGCTGTGGTCCGGCGACGATCTGCTTGTGCCCTCTGGCTATGGCGCGCTGGCCGAAAATTATGCGCGCGGGCTCGATATCCACACCGCAACGCCGGTGACCGCCATCGATTACAGCGGCGCCGGCGTAGCGCTCGAAACGCCCGCCGGGCGCGTGACAGCGCGAGCGGCGATTATCACCGTTCCGGTCGGCGTTCTGCAAAAGGGCGTCATCCGCTTTGCGCCTTCCCTGCCCGGTGTCACCCGCGACGGACTTAACGGTCTGGGCATGGGGGCGCTGACAAAAATTGGTTTGCGCTTTGATGGCGCGCGCTTTGGTCTGGCGCCCGCGACCGATCTCTGGGATCGGCGCGGACCAAGGTCATCGTTCGATTTTGAATGCTGGACATGGGACCGCGATGTGATCGTCGCCTATCTCGGCGGCGATCACGCCCGCTCGCTTGTCGCGCGGGGCGAACGCGCCGCGATTGAAACCGCGCTCGATGAATTGACGGACCTGATCGGACCGGATGTGCGCAAGCATTTTGTCCACGGCGTCCTGAACGGCTGGTGCGCCGATCCGTGGTCGCTTGGATGCTATTCGCACGCGCTGCCGGGCAACGCCGGCGCGCGCGCCAAACTGGCGGCGCCGGTCGCCGATCGGCTTTTTTTCGCTGGCGAGGCAACCGGCGGCGAAAGCTTTGGCGGGGCGATGACGGCTGGCGGCGCCTGGCTTGCCGGCCAGGCCGCCGCGCGCGCTGCTGCGGGTTAAACGCGCCTTGCGCGTCTCACGCCGCGTCGTGCCTCAGCAGGCGGCCAAGGCCTGGCGCTGCGTCTTTGATGCCTGCCTTGCGCAAGCTGGCCCAGATAGCGGCTTGATTGCTTGTTATCACCGGCTTGCCCAGCGCGCTTTCGAGTTGCTCGATCACATCGATGCTGTGAATATTGGCGCAGGAGATGAAATAGGCGTCAGTTTCATCCCGGCGCATCGCCATCGTCTCGTCGTACCAGAGCTGCGGCGGCGCAATGCAATATTCATTCGTGCCGCTGAGCCCGACCGCCTTGTCCGCAAGCAGGTCAAAACCCGCTTCGCGCAGAAAACGCAGTTTCTTGTCATGGCCGGCCTGTTCGGTTTCCGACAGAAACACCAGTTTGCGGATTTGAAGCGCAGAAAACGCCGCCATCAACGAGGAAGCAGCGCTCAGCGCAGGCTTGCCCGTCGCTTTTTCAATGGCTGCGATGACGGTTTTCTCGCCATCGACACCGCCGGACATGGACGTGCCCGTGCATTGCAGCACTGTCACATCGCAGCGCGATTCCCCCAGCATCTGCGCGGCGTCAACGATACGCGGCGTCAATTGTTCGAGAGGAGCCGAATGCTGGTTGGTCATTCGGATGCGGGTGAAATGCGCGACGACGCCTTTGGGCATGAAGCGCTGCATTTGCGGCTCAACCATCCTGTTGGACGAGGGAATGATATAGCCGATGCGCGCGCGCGGAATGATGGGCTGGTAATGCATTGGCGCTCCCCGTCCGAATGATCTTTTCACGTTCCTTTTAGCGGGCGGGGGCGCAGGCGTCCATGTCGCCTGCCGGGGCTCTGTTGACAGCGGGCGGTCAAAACGAACTATGGTGACAGGAATGGCGGGCGCCAGCGCCGCACCGATTTTGGGGAGGTTTCATGCCAACACCGTTTCGCGCAGCTTTTTTGTCTTTGGGAGCTGCCGCATTGCTGGCCCAGCCGCCGCAGGCGATGGCGCAGGCGGCCTCCAGCGTCGAAGCCTTCTACAAGGGCCGGAATATCGACCTGATCGTCGGCTACCCTCCAGGCGGAAGCAATGATCTTTATGCCCGCATCGTGGCGCGCCATTTTAGCAAATATATCCCCGGCAATCCAACGCTGGTGTTTCGCAATATGCCAGGCGCAGGCAGCATCGTGGCTGCAAACTATATGTACAATATCGCGCCGAAGGACGGGTCGGCGCTGGCGCTGGTGTCGCCGACCTCGCCACTCGACGAAAAGCTGGGCGCGGTCGGCGCCAAATACGATTCGGGAAAATTCACCTGGATCGGGCGCATGGCGTCCTCATCCAATGTGACGTTCTTTTCGCGCAACAGCCCGATCCAGACCGCCGAAGATATGTTCACAAAGGAATCGCGACTGGCGGCGACCGGGGCCGGGTCAACCGTCGTGGTTTTCCCGACGGTCATGAACAACGTGCTGGGCACAAGGTTCAAGCTGATCATGGGGTACAAAGGTTCTGGCGAAGCCATGCTCGCGCTGTCGCGCGGCGAGACCGACGGGCATTCGACCTCGCTTGACGCGCTCAACGCCGAACACCCCGAATGGATCAAGGACGGGACCATGCGCATTCTCGTGCAATATGGACTGGAGCGCCATCCGCTTTTGCCCGATGTGCCGACCTGTATCGAACTGGCGAAAACTGAAGAGCAGAAGCAGATTCTGCGGATCGTCATGAGTTCGGTGGAAGTGGGCAAAATGCTGTTTTCCGCGCCTGGCGTTCCGGCGGACCGGCTGACCGCGTTGCGGCGCGGGTTTGACGAAATGGTCAAGGACCCCGAGTTTGTCGCCGATGTTGAAAAAGCGCGTATGGACATCAGCCCCATGCGTGGCGAAGCGCTGCAAACCTTCGTTCAGGACATCGCCAATATGACGCCCGACATGCTGGAAAAAGTGAAGGCGATTTATCCGCAGGGGGGGTGATTCAACTCGTCCCCGCCAACGCATCGAAGGTCCGCAGCTCCGGCATGACGTGTTTGACAAACAGCCCGACAGATTTTTCAAGTTCGCCAATCGATTGATCGCCAAACGCAAATTGCCCGACGCAATAATTGCATTGGGCCGTCGACATCTGCTTTTTGAGGAAAGCGATCACCGTGGCCGGGCTGCCAGCCACGCCCTTGCCCTGTTCATGCAGGATGTCAAAAGTCTCGGGCCGGGGATGGCGCTGCATCCGCCCGAGCTTGCGGAAGAGATGCGTGAATCCCGTGTGCCAGTGGGGGTAGGCCCGCCGCGCCACTGCAAGCGCTTCGGCGTCGGTTTCGCCGACAACGATGAAGCGTCCGAGCCCCATCAACGGCAGCGCTTTGCCCGGATGCGCCTCGCGCCACACCTTGCGGAAGACTTCGTT
Source organism: uncultured Hyphomicrobiales bacterium (assembly GCA_903931945.1). Classification (GTDB taxonomy): domain Bacteria; phylum Pseudomonadota; class Alphaproteobacteria; order Rhizobiales; family Beijerinckiaceae; genus Terripilifer. Next base: position 40,608 of record CAIZEI010000085.1, read on the forward strand.
GCACTCACGCGATTCATAATCCATGTCGAGATTGATCGTATGCCAGCCCCGACGCGCGGCGCGATCGGCGCTTTCAGGCGTATGCACGCCATACCAGACGCGCGGCGTTGGCCGCTGCACAGAGGGTATTTTCAGCGGGATTTCGCGATGGCGGTCGGTGTTCTCGGGCGCGCGATAAACGCCGGATTCAATACCCTCAAGGATGCGCGCCAGCGACACGCGAAAAATCTCTTCGGTGTTGTTGGGATCGACCCCGAAAAACGACGTCTCGGTGGGTGACGACCCGCGCCCGAAGCCGATTTCGAGCCGCCCGCGGCTCATCTGGTCAAGCATGCAGATTTCCTGCGTCAGCCGGAAAGGATGATAGAGCGGCAACGCATAGACCATCGGGCCAAAATGCAATTGCTGGGTGCGCTGCGCGACAGCGGCGAGAAACACGTTCGGCGAGGGCGCCATGCCAATCGGCGTCGCATGGTGCTCGGCGATATGATAGGCGTGAAAACCGGCGCGATCATAGGCCTCGACGATCCGCAGTCGCTCCTCGTAAAAATCGCCGACAGGCAAGTGATCATTGTCGAGATGGTCGAAAATGCCGAATTCCATTGTCACGCCAGGCTCCTCGAAATCGTGTAACCGCAAATTGCCACACCGGCGCGCCGGCGCAAACTGCGTTGCTATTTTCCCGTCTTGTTTGGCTGAACCGGCAGCGGTTCATTCATTTCGACATCATCCCGTCGCTGCGCCACGAGTTCATCGCCAAATGAAAAGTAATCGCTCGCAGTCGCGAGATTGGCTTGCCGTTCGAGATTCTCCGGCCACACGCCAAGATCGTATCCGTGCCAGGGATTTTCAGGTTTCAGCGTGGGCAGTCCCAGCTTTTCCCACAGGCGCCGCGCATCTTCCATGAATTGCTTTTTCGGCAGCGCCACCGGCGCAAAGGGACCTTTGAGCAAGGCGTTGATCAGAACGGACGCGCTCTCGCCATTGTCGCGCGGGCCGCGCGGGCCATGGCCTGGGTCCTTGCCGTCGATCACCTTCATGTCGTGCTGTGGCTGGCAACGATAGGACATTGCCCAGAACAGCGCATCGGCGTTCTCGGGGTCAATATCCTCGTCGACCGCGATGACCCATTTACCCGCGAACCGATGCAGCGTCGCCACGCCCTGCAACGCGCGCCAGACCTCGGTTGGCGGAACGCCGCGCTCAAACTGCACCGCAATAACAGCGTAAAGACTGGTCAGCGGCTCGTGCATGGCGACCCGCCTGACGCCCTTGACGCCCATGCCGGTTTTGAGATGATTGAGAAACACCGGCTCCATCGCCACTTTCCGTATGACGCTGGACTCGCTTGGCGTGACCTGACTGATAAACGAAGGCACAATCGGATGTTTGCGCCGTGTAATCGCTGTCACATCCATGAATGCATTATATTCCTGCAAGTTGACATAGCCATGCGATTCGCCAAATGGCGCCTCAGGCTCAAGCCAATGCGTGTCGATGAACCCCTCAACAACAATTTCCGCTTCAGCTGGCACAAGAAGGTCAACTGTTTTTGCGCGGACAACATTGATGGGAGAGCCCACAAGCGCGCCTGCAACAGCCATTTCGTCGAGATGCTCCGGCATTTTCTGCACGGCGGTATAAGAGATCGCAGGCGGGCAACCGATGACGACCGCGCAAGGCATCTTTTCACCGCGGGCTTTGTACTTCAGCCAGTGCGAATATATGCCGGCGCGCAATTCAACCGATGGATTCATGCCAAGACGGCGCGGCGCCTTGATCTGGCCCCGGTAATTGCCGATGTTCTGGACGCCTGTATCGGGGTCTTTGGTGATGTAATGGCCTGCCGAGAGATAGGGGCCATTGTCCCAGCCGGGCGTCGATATCGGCACAGGAATCCCGTCAAGCGCAGCGCCCGGCGCGTCGAGCGCATCGCCTGAGGTCACGACCTCCTGGCAGGGCGCGCTCCCGATCACTTTTGGCGCGATGGGCGAAGCCATCGCCTTGATCCAGATATCGCCAATCTGCTCCAGCGGCTGACCAAAACCGACGCGATAGACATCGCGCGTTGCAGCAAGACCTGCGACAAGAACGCTCGCTGTAAATGTTCGGCTCTTGCCATCTGTGGGGTGCGTAAAAAGAAACGCTTTTCTGCCGCTTTCCGGAATGCCGCCGCGATACTGCCAGCGCACCAGCGGGTGCATCTGTGTATCCTTGTTGACAGGCTCCTCAATGACATGCAGCCGGTTTTCTTTCGCCAGAGCGAGAACATGGTCGTGCAGGTCGGGGTAGCTTCGAGCCGGCGCGCCCGCTTCCGGCGCATAGATATCGAGGACCGCGGGGATTTCGTGCGGGGATTCGCGCGTCATGCGCCCTCCAGTGTGATGGAACCGGCGCGGGCCTGCATGTCCAGCATTCCTGCGCGGCGCATGAAGGCGCGCGCCTTTTGCGGATCGGCGGCGGCGCTTGCGAGTTCTTCAAAGTTTCTGGCGCGCGTGGCGGGATCGCGGGCTTCCAGTCGTTGTTTGTTGGCGATGGTCTGGGCCTGCGTGAATTCGACCGTCACCGTGCGCCGTTGCAGATCGTAGAGATCAAGCAGCCGTTCGGGCTCTCCATCGACAATCACCCGCGCAAGTTTATCGGCAAGATTGTCAGCATCCTGCAATCCCCCATTCAACCCCATTCCGCCGATGGAGTTGTTGACATGGGCGGAATCGCCCGCCAGCAAAACCCGACCGCGCCGAAACGTCTCGGCCACACGCTGATGGATGGCGTAGATATTCCTGTGCACGATCTCATAGGGTCTTGCGGAGGGAAAGAATTTTTGCAATCGCGCCTGCGCAGCTTCCATGCTGGTCAAATCCTCCAGCGGCGCATGGGGATCGGCGGGAAACACCGTACGCCACAGGCCAGGCGGACCATCGGCTGCAACCTTGAAACAATTGCACCATTCCTCGGGGTCGGCGAAATAGCTGCGCTCGCAATAGCCGCGATGTCGATTGAAATCGAAGGGCGTTGTCAGAACAAGAAAACGCTCCTCGTAGGTGAAACCTTCAAAGGCGATGCCGGCCTGTTTGCGCGTCACGCTGCGCCCGCCATCGCAGCCAATCAGCCAGCCGCCGCGATGCCGCGCGACGCCATCGGGGCCGCGCACGGAGACTGTAACGCCCGTCGAATCCTGTTCGTGGGCGAGCGTTTCATGGTTGAACAGAACCTCGACATTTTCCAGCGCCTTCAACCTTTGCAGGATAATGCCGGCGGTCTTGAACTGTTCGCATTGCACAACGGTCGGCCACTTTGTGTCGTCCGCCAGGAGCGCGTTGTCGAATTGCGCAACCAGCCTGCCGGAGGGCCGGTCCCAGTACTGGAACACCGGCGTCACCAGACCAACGCGCGCCATATCCTCGGCCAGGCCCGCCGCGTCCATGATTTCCAGCGTCGCCGGATGTGTGGTCGCTGCGCGCGGGTCATCCTGCAAGCAGCCATTGACGTCGAACACCCGGACGTAAACGCCCCGCCGCGCCAGCAGCAGCGCGCAAAACAGGCCCACCGGCCCGCCGCCCGAAATCAAAACCCGCTTCCGATCGTCGCTCAATGCAGCGCGCTCACCCGTCGATGCTCTTCAGGAACGCCAGCGTCGTCGTATTAAATTCATCGGCGCATTCGATATTGCCCATATGCCCCGCATGTTCGAACATATGCAATCTGGCGTCCGGAATTTTGGGCACAAAGCCGTCGGTATAACCGGGATTGCGCAGGCCATCGTGCTTTCCGGCAAAAACCAGAACCGGAACCTTGATAGCTTCATAATGGATTGAATTGCGCTCGGCGGGCGCTGCGCCCTCGCGCGGGAACGGCGCCTTGAAGCGCGCCGCTGCTGTCGCCTCCCAGGCGCCGGGAATGCGGCTGAGCTTCCAGCGACGCTCGACATAGGCTTCGTCATTGACCCATGTCTTGTCGACAAACATCACATCAAGCACCCGGCGCATATGCTCCTTCGAGCCATCATAGGTGTTGAGCGTTTTCCGGTCCTGATTGTCCGGCGCCTCGCCGCCGCCCGAGCAGCAGACAACGCTCACGATGGGCCAATCGGGATTTTTGCGGGCGGCGACCGTCAGGCACAAACCGCCTGACATCGAACTGCCCATGACATGCGCCGCGTTCACGTTCATCGCCTCAACGAAACGTTTGATGTGCCAGATGCGCTTGTCGAATTGCGCATTGAAATCCATCAGCTTGTCAGTGCGGCCAAAGCCCAGATGGTCCGGCGCCAGCACATGATAGTGGCGGGCGAATTCGGGCAGATTGTTCTCCCAGGACGTCTCGGCGCAGCCGCCAAACTCCGCCGAATGCAGCAGCAGGATCGTCGGACGGACGCCCTTGTGGGTCTCGCCCGCCTCAAAATAATGCGTCGTAATTCCATCGACGGCGATGGTGCGGCTTTGCATTTCGGTTGTCCTCCCGGCCTCTGCGCGCGGCCCGATTCAGCGGACCGCCACTGAAATACATTGGCGGCAAACGGCGTGAGATTTCAAGGGCCGGACCAGGCAACGAAGGCCCGTTCCTCGCGCAGAAGTCTATTCCCCCATTAACACAGCTCTTGCCCGCACTTTTTCGGTTTCGCTTTTCAACTGGCCGCAGGCGGCCAGAATGTCGCGTCCGCGCGGCGTGCGCACCGGGCTGGCGTAACCGGCGTTGAATACGATGTCGGAAAACCGTTCGATCACGTCCCAGTCGGAACATTCATATTTCGTCCCCGGCCAGGGGTTGAAAGGAATGAGGTTGATCTTGGCGGGCAGGCCCTTGAGCAGGCGCACGAGTTCGCGCGCCTCGGCGGGGCTGTCGTTCACGCCTTTCAGCATCACATATTCGAATGTGATGCGCCGGGCGTTCGACAGGCCGGGATAATGCCGGCAGGCGTCGAGCAGGTCCGCGATCGGATATTTCTTGTTCAGCGGCACCAGCGTGTCCCTGAGGTCGTCACGCACCGCATGGAGGGAAATCGCCAGCATGGTTCCGGCGCGCGCGCCAAGGGCCGGAATTTCCGGAACGACGCCAGACGTCGAGACCGTGATGCGGCGTTTGGACAGGGACAGCCCGTCGCCATCCGACAATACGTCAATCGCGTTGCCGACATTGTCAAAGTTGAACAGGGGTTCGCCCATGCCCATGAAGACGATATTGGACACGGCCCGCACGCCTTCGCCCGAGGGAATGAGCCCGTCTTTGGGGGGTGTCATGCCAGGAAAATCGCCGATCTGGTCGCGCGCGACCACCAGCTGCTGGACAATCTCCTGCGAGGTCAGGTTGCGCACCAGCCTTTGCGTGCCGGTGTGGCAGAAGGTGCAGGTCAGCGTGCAGCCAACCTGGCTGGAAACGCAAAGCGTGCCCCGATCGCTTTCCGGGATATAGACGCATTCGATCTCGGCGCCCCTGTCTCTGGCGTCGACGGGGGGCATCCGGATCAGCCATTTGCGCGTGCCATCGTTCGAGACCTGCTCGCTGGTGACCTCAGGGCGCGCCAGCGTATAGGCCGCTTCGAGTTTTGCGCGCATAGTCTTGGAGACATTCAGCATTTCGCCGAAGTCTTTGGCGCCCTGAAAATAGATCCAGTGCCAGAGTTGCCCTGTCCGCATCCGGATTTCGCGGTCGGGCGTGTCGATGGCGCGCAGGGCCTCGCCGAGCTCGGCCCGCGTCAGGCCGACGAGGGAGGGCGTTGCAGGCTGCGCAACAGGGAGGGGGGCTGGCAAGGTCATCGACGGCGCATAGCACGGCGCGGCGCGGCGCGCTATTTCGACATTTTCACCAGCTTTGCCGTCAGCGCATCCGCATCGCCCGATATCGCCAGGGTCTTGATACGACTGGCGGAGCCTGCGACGAGTTCCACCGCCGATGGAGGAACGCCGAGCGCTTGGGCCACAAGGCGGCGCAGGGCGTCATTGGCCTTGCCCTCTTCGGGCGCGGCCCGTACACGCGCTTTCAGCAGGCGGCGGCCATCGGCCAGCGTTTGAACGCCCTCAATCGCATCGCGTGAGGATTTCGGGGTCAACCGGACGTGCAGGCGGACGCCGCCGGGTGTGGGAGCCCAGAAATCGGCCTCGCCCAATCCCTAATAGCCGATCGCCAGCGGATACAGATTGTAGATGATCAAATGCTGGACGAAATAGACGCCGAGCAACAGGATCAGCGGCGAAAGGTCCAGCCCCCCGAGATTGGGCATGTAACGCTGGATGGGCCGAAGCAGCGGATCGGTGAGCGCATTGACCGCGTTCCAGATGGAACGCACGATATCGTTGTGGACATTGATCACGCCGAAGTTGATCAGCCAGGACATGATCACCATCGCCAGCACGACGTAAATATAGAAATCGAGGGCCATCAGAATAACGTCGAGCAAAGCGCGCATTCAGGAACTCCGGTTTGACAGCGACTGTTTATCCGCCTCCGCAGCCCGGAGCAACCGGCGTTGTTGCTCCCGGCGTTCGGACTCCTACTTCACAATCAGCTTTTCAGGATCGAGCGCGGACTTGTAAAGCCCCAGTTCCTTGCCCATCGCAATATAGGGGTCGAGGTCGCCGGGCTTGATAACCGTCGATAGCTCGCTCATTGTTGGCGAGGTGAAGCCGAGATATTTTGTTTCGACGGCTGCGATTTCATCGGTATGCGCGCGCATATAGTCGGCGCCCTCATCCAGGCTCGCGCGGAAATTCTTGATTGCAACCGGATTTTTCGTCGCCCAGTCGCCCGTCGAGATATAGCCGACCGCCAGCAGGTCAGGCAAAAGTTCGGCAGCGTATTCGGCAAAAACATAGCCGACGCCCTGTTTAAGGGCGATGGAGCGCATCGGGTCGGTGATTGTCACGGCGTCCACAGTGCCCGCTTTCAGGAGATCCGGCATCTGGGGGAAGATGGCCTCCACGCGCGTGACATCCGTATCGTTTAACCCTTTCACGCGCAGCCATTTGCGCAAAAACACGTCCATAAATGAATTGAAACCCGCAACGCCAATCTTCTTGCCTTTCAAGTCCTCGGGCTTTTCGACTTTGAGGCCGGCGCGCACCATCAAAGCGATTTTCGAATGTTCGCGCGTCTGGCGGGCGGCGCTTGAGACAAGCCGCATGTCGAGGCCTGCATCGGCCGATTGCAACAACACCGGCATGGTCGCAGCGCCGATCTGCAAGTCCCCCGAAATCAACGCCGGCGGGATATTGACGATGATCGGAATGCGTTTGAGATCGACATCGAGATCATGCTTGAGAAATATGCCTTTCTCCTTTGCGAAGAACATCGGTGTGAAATCCGAGGCTGTGACATAGCCGACGGCGACTTTGACCGGATCGGCAAAGGCGGGCAGCGCGAACAGGACGCTTGCCAACAGCGCTCCAGGCAAGGCGATTTTGCGCATGATGATTCCTCCGGACTTTGTTCATTGAATTCGCGCGACAACCAGCGCGCGCATGTTCTTCAAGACTCACCGCGCGTAATCGCCTTTTTCAAAGGCGGCGTCGAAAAACGCTTGCGAAACCGTGCCTATTTCCCACCAGGTGTTATTGAGATCGAGCAGCAGAAAGGAACGCCGCCCGCGCGTGGTTGAGATGTCGAGCACGCGCTTGATGGCGAATTCATCTTTCTTCGCCAGCGCCGCGGAATGGGCTGCGTCGACCTCGGCATCGCCCGCGACCGACAGCACGAAGCGATTGTCGACCGGCTGCTCCTTGCATTCGCCATCCTGGATATGCACGCAGACCACCGACCATGGCCCGCCCTTCCACATATATTGCGCTTCTTTCAGCGGGCGGATGATGTCGAGCCCGAGAAACTCGACCAGAAACCGCCGTGTCGCGGCCATGTCGGTGCATTCAATCGTGCCATGCGAAAAGAATTCATTCTTGATCAGCGGCGCCAGGACGGACATGCAAATCTCTCCCCTCAAACCGGATCGGCGAATTGATCGCCCTTTTCACGCAGCGCGGTGTAAACCAGGTCCGGCGTCCGGTATTCCACTTCCCACCAGTTGGTGTCCTTGTCGACAAAATAGATTGCGTAGGAGCCATTGCGGAAAAAGGGCTTCTGGACGCGCGTAATGCCATATTCGGCCTTGTTGGCGCTCAGCTTTTCATAGGCCTCATCGACGGCGGCCTGATTTGGCGCCTCAAAGCCCCAGTGATTGAGCATTTCCTGCGCGACGGGCACGCTCTCGACTTCTTTCACCTCAAGCACCCAATAGGGCTTGCCGTGCTTTGGTTCTCCGGGATGGTGGCCCTTTTCGCGCACATACATCAAGCCCTTTGTGGGCTCGACGCATTCCATGCCCATCGCCTCTTCATACATGCGGCGCGCGCGTTTCATATCTGTGGTCACAAGCGTGCCTGAAATCAGCGATTGTGTCTTGACATGCGCCTGGCTGGAGGGTTTTGCCTGTGTGTTCATTCCCGAACTCCTATAAATCAAGCACAAGTGTTTCGCCTGGCATGGCGCGCGAGACGCAGACCTGCAAGACCTCGCCCTTTTCATCGTCGTCAAGCACGTCATCGCGATGATCGACCTTGCCGGACAGATAGGTCACGCGGCACGTGCCGCAACGCCCCGTCGTGCAGAGCGTCTTGATGCGGACGCCCTCGGCCTTCAGCATGGCGAGAATGCTCTTGTCCGCGGCGACGGTGAGTGTCCGGCCTGATTTCTTCAGCACGATATCGAAGGGTTGATCTTTGTTTTCAGGCGCAAGATCGGCCTCGCTGCCCTTGAACAGTTCATAATGCACGGTGCCCTTTGGCCAGTCGGCTGCCGCCGCATTGGTCGCCTTGATCAATCCCAGCGGACCGCACACATAGACGTGAGCGGCAGGCGGTCGCGTGCCCAGCAATGCATTCAGATCGATGCCGCGCTTGATATCGCCGCCGTCGAACCATGTTTTCAGGCGATGCCCATGCCTGGCGTCGAGTTCGTCGAGGAAAGCGGCGTCCTCACGCGAGCGTGCGCAATAATGCAGCGTGTAATCCTTGCCCAGGGCCTGCAGCCGCGCCGCCATCGCCATGACAGGCGTAATCCCGATGCCGCCAGCGATCAGAATATTGACATCGCCCGCCTCGTACAGCGGGAAATGATTGATCGGCGCGGAAGCCTGCAAAACATCGCCCACCGCAAGCTGTTCGTGGATGAAAGCCGAACCGCCAGCGCTGTCCAGTTCACGCAAAACGCCCAGAACATAGCGATGGGTTTCAGCGGGGTCGTTGAGCAGCGAATAGGAGCGCGTCAGACCGCCGGTAAGCTCAACGTCGATATGGGCGCCTGCCGTGAAAACAGGCAGCGCCAGCCCACGCGGGTCGACCAGTTCAATCCGCCGGATTCGCGGACCAGCCTGAACGATACTGACAACTTTGAGCTGCGGCAATTTCCATCCCCGGAATTCGATCGCCGGAAAACTGACAGGAAAGCAGGTGTATGGCAAGACAGTCGGGAGGACGCTCTATCGCCCTGCGACATCCTGCGGCGTGCGAATTCGGCCAAGCGCCAGCCCTAGCGTGAACACCCAGCCCAGCAAGGTCCAGCCGAATGCGAGCGAAGCGAATGCTATCATCCAGCGATGGGGCTGCGCGCGACGAAAGGCTATCCATGCCGGCGCAAGATACGCTGCGGCCAGCGTGGTCCATAACAATGTTTGCAGGGTTAAGTCCCAGCCTTTCCACAATCGCAGCGCTGCGATGGCGCCGACCAGACACTGGCTGATCACATCGATGCCTTCGATCGAGCGCTTGCTTCTGACTCGCTCGATCTCATTCGACAGGGCATTCATCGGTCCGGTCGCGACGCCGTCGATGCCGGCCTGCGCCCCAGAATTCATGGGAGCCGGGTTCAGACTCATAAGACCTTGTCCCTGGATTCACCGTGAATGAAACCCTCGATGGCGATCGCGATCTGTCCGCAGATGAAAATATACAGCACCAGATCGAGCGCGTCCGACAGCGAGACAAGCTGGAACGAGAACATCGGTTTGATAAGACAAAAGTCGACCGCGAGCGCGCTGGCTGCGATGGCGAAGGCCGTCGCCTTGAGGTCGAACAGGATGATGCTGACAATGACGGGAATGATGAATGTCGCTGGTCTGAAATGCGCCGGGTCGCCATCCAGATAGCGGTCGAAGACCAGGGCAAGAAGAACCAGCGCCATGGCGGCCGGTATGCGCGTGGACTGCGGCGCGGTCCGGCATTCAATCAGGCATTGGCCGAGCAATGTGTCAGGGCGTCTCAAGGCGATCGTATGGCGCGCAAGACAGGCGGCCAACGCCGAAATGGCAAGCCCGAGAATGATGTCATCATAGGACGAAAACAGGCGTAACGTCAGAAGCGATAGCAGCGCGGTATAGGCCGCAGTTGTGACGGCCAGCGCAAACAGAATGTCTGATCCAGTGCGTCGTGCGGACATGCCGGTCCCGTATCAGAGTGATTTTGCTGCGGATAGTTCGCCTAGAGATTGGAAGATATTTTGGAGAAGTCGTTTGAAACCTTGGTGCCCAGCGTTGTCGCCGACTTGATGATGACAACGCAGATCAGGCCTGCGATCAGACCGTATTCAATTGCTGTCGCGCCGGACTCGTCGCGCAGGAAAAGCAGGAACTTCATTTTCATGGCTGGTCCATATGTAAATTGACGCGATTGAGACATAATTCCAATTCGTTAGAATTCCCTGAAGGCAGACCGTTAGAAGCCGCGAGTTCAGACAATTATGGTTGATGCGGGCTTACCCGGCGTCGGTATTTTGCCATATTGCGCCTTCTGCGGTATCCGGACGATTAACGCTTCAGGCGGATTGCCTCGCGCGCCTTGGCCAGCAGATCGGTCGGGCTGGCGTAGATGCGCGTCAGCAGGGCCTGCAAATCGTCGCCCGATATCGGACCGCTCTCAAGCCCGACGCGCTGCATTTCGGCGACTGTTTCGGGGTCGCGCCAGGTCTCCATGAAGGCCGTGCGCAGCGCCGCGACGCGTTCGGGCGCAACTTCAGGCGCAACGAAATAGGGCCGTCCGAATGTCTCCTGCGAATAGATAATTTCGAGGATAGCCCGCTGTTCGTCCGTTTTCGCAAAATCTCCGCTGCGCGGCACGCCAAGCCTGTCCATATCAGGGTGACCCTTGATGCGCTCCTGCACCAGCAGTTTGATTGCGCCGCTATCCATGAGGCCCTTGTACTGGGTCAGCATGCTCGACCAGCCCATGCCACAGGCGCCATGGAGCTCGTTCTTTTCCATGGCGTTGATCATTTCGCGGCTGCCGGGATAGCCGAACACGACCTTGAACTTTGTGCCAAGCACATTGTTGAGCAGCAGCGGCAGATAGCCGGTCGAACCCGTTTCCGCCGTGCCGCCCATGACATCCTGCTTGTCAAAAGCGTCTGCGAACGTCGCGGCGGGCGAATCCTTGCGCACAATGCAAAGGAATGCGTCCTCATTCGCGCTGCCGATATAATTGAGCCGACGGGGATCGTAGCGCAGCGAGCCGGGGTCTTCGAGAATAGGGCCGAGCGGTTGTGTCGAAAATGGCGCGCCGATGAAGGTTCCGTCCTTTGGCGCGACGCTGGCGATATAGCCGGACATGGTATTGGAGGCGGCGCCCGGCATATTCGTCACGGTTACAGCGGGATTGCCGGGAATGTGCTTGCCGAAAAAACGTCCGAACATGCGCGCATAGGTGTCGTAGCCGCCGCCCGCCGACGTCCCGACAAGAATATTCACGGTCTTGCCACGCCAGACGCTGGCCATGTCTTCAGCCTGCGCCGCCCGGGACGACGCCAGAAAAAGCGCAATCCCCAGCGCGCTTCGTGCGAAAAAACGCCTATTGCCCATCCTGCAACCCTGCTGCGCGTAAATAATCCAGCGCGATGAAGTTTTCCGCCGGCGGCGGCGGTCCTTTGAACGTCCCTGCGGAATCGAGAAACGCAATGACTTGCTGTAGTCCTTTCAGACTGATTTCGCCGGCCTTTGGCAGAACATTTTTTTCCGGCTCGAAATACAGGGCAAGCGTTTCGCGCGCCGACGCATCGGATGATCCCCACGCGTCCTGAATCGCGCGCGCGACGTCATCGCGATGAACGGGGTCGCGGATATATGCAAACGAATCCGCCAGCGCGCGGACATAGCGGATCAAGGCCTCGCGGTTTTCCCGGGCCCATGAGCGGCGCGCGACCGAAACAGTATACAGAAAATCAGGCACGGCTTCGCTCGACAGTCCCAGAATATGAAAACCCTGCCGTTGCGCAAAAAAATCCTGCGGCTGGCCCAGCGGAGCGGCGTCGCAATCCTCCCTGACCACGCATTGAAACCGCGCCGGCGTGCCTTCAATCACCTTGATCTCAAAGTCTTTACGGGCAAGCCCGCGTTTGGCCAGAAGCGCGAGGGTCGAGAGGGAGACTGTGCCGGTCATGTCGGCCATCCCGATTCGCTTGCCTTTCAGTTCGTCAAAACTCTTGATCCACGGTTTGGCGACAAGCGAATAGATGGGATTGTTGAATTCTGCGGCTATCGCGGCGGCGTCAGACCCTTTGAGAACAGCCGTAATCAGAAAATTTGTTGCGACATGGCTGATGTCGGCCCGCCCGGCGGTCAGCGCGTCAATGGTCGCCTCTCCGCCGCCCTGCACCGGCACGATGGAAAAATGCAGGCCGCGCCGGACGAAAAATTGCTGGCGTTCGGCGATCAGAATGGGCAACGAAAAAATGCTCTGCAACGGCGAGGCGGATTCGCCATAGCGCAGGTCAAGAAAGTCGGGCGTCTGCGCCAGCGCGCACCCGTTCGCCAGAAAAATTGTTGCGGCGTAAAAAAGGAACGTGCGCGATAGATCTTTCATGTCGCCAGTCTAGCTGATTCCGCCTGCGGGACAACGCGGGCAAAAGGCGTCGGATGCGGACGCCGCCGACATCTCCGCTTTTCTGCAATCGCTGCCGGGGCCGGTGTATCCAAAAACATCCCCGCTGCTGAACCAGCAGCGGCGGGAGCGCTATCCTGCAATGCGGGCGCAGCAGGCGTTCAACCGCGGAAATAGCGAAGCCCGCGCGCGCCGGAAAGCGCGTTGGAGGGGAACCTCGTGGGCAGACGACCCCGCGCCTTTTGTCCCGAGCCAAAACCTTCGATGGCGCTTTGCTGCAAAGCAGTATAAGGGAAAGCCTCACACGCGGGGAGGCTTGCTCGCCCGCGACCTTTCGGAATGGCTCACAGCGTTCCGCCCCGCTTTCAGGATAAACCCACCCCGTGACCTTTCCCGACACCAGCCCACTGCTGGCCCGCGCGCTCGTTGAGCGCCAATATACCGAACCGACGCCGGTCCAATCGGCAGTCCTGACGCAAACGGCTGAAAACCGCGATCTGCTCGTTTCCGCGCAGACCGGCAGCGGCAAGACGGTGGCTTATGGCCTCGCCTTCGCGCCTGACATTCTGAACACGCAAGGCCAGATGCCGCAGGCCGGCGCGCCGCTGGCGCTGGTCATCGCGCCGACGCGCGAGCTCGCGATGCAGGTGAAGCGCGAGCTTGACTGGCTCTATCAATTTGCCGGCGCGCGCATCGTGTCCTGCGTTGGAGGCATGGATGCGGGGCTGGAGCGACGCATGTTGTCGCAGGGCGTGCATATCGTGGTGGGCACGCCGGGCCGTCTGCGCGACCATATCGAACGCGGCGCGCTGAATGTCGCCTCTCTTGCCGCTCTCGTGCTCGATGAAGCCGATGAAATGCTCGATCTGGGGTTTCGCGAAGATATCGAATTCATTCTGGAAGCAACGCCCGCCGACCGGCGCACGCTGCTGTTTTCCGCCACCATTCCCAAAGGCATTGCCGCGCTCGCCAAGCGCTATCAGCGCGACGCCCTGCGCGTGGAAGTGGCCGGCGCCGAACGCGGCCATGCCGATATCGAATATCGCGCCATCCGCATTGCGCCCAGGGATATGGGACACGCCGTCGTCAACGTTCTGCGCTTTGTAGAAGCCGAATGCGCCATCGTGTTTTGCAACACGCGCGAATCTGTCCGCCATCTGCATGCGACATTGCAGGAGCGCGGTTTCTCGACGGTGTTGCTGTCGGGCGAACTGAGCCAGCACGAGCGCAATCAATCCATGCAGGCCCTGCGCGATGGCCGGGCGCGCGTGTGCGTGGCGACCGATGTGGCGGCGCGCGGCATCGATCTGAACAATCTTGGTCTCGTCATTCACGCTGAATTGCCGCATGACGCAGAGACCCTGCAGCATCGCAGCGGACGCACTGGCCGCGCCGGACGCAAGGGGGTCAGCGCCTTGCTTGTGCCAATCTCAAAACATCGCAAGGCCGAAGCCATGCTGCGCGATATCGGCGCCAAAGCGAACTGGAGCGGGCCGCCGACGGCGGTCGAAATCCGCAAACTCGATCAGGAGCGCATGTTGCAGGACCCGCTGCTCGCCGAAGCGCCCTCCGACAGCGATGTCGAACTCGGTCGGTTGCTGCTGGCCGAGCGCACGCCCGAGCAGTTGGGCGCGGCGCTGGTGCGGCTCTATCGCTCACGCCTGCCGGCGCCTGAAGATATCGTCGATCCCGGCATGGGCGAAAAACTGCCGCGCAGCTTTCGCGAGACGCGCGATGATCGCCCGCTGCGCAACAACTTCCGTCAGCAGCGCGAGGAACGCGCCGGTTTCCACGAGCGCGGTCCCCGCCCTGGCGGCGACGAGCGCGGGCCGCGTCCGGCGTTTGAAGATCGTGGCCCGCCAAAATCCGGAAAGCCGCAGAAAGAGCGTTTCCCGGGTCAGGCCGTCTGGTTTCGCCTCGATATCGGGCGCAAGAAAAACGCTGACCCCAAATGGCTGCTGCCGATGCTGTGCCGCAAGGGCGAAATCACCAAGAGCGATATTGGCGCGATCAATATTTTCGATGATGAAACCAAGGTCGAGATTTCGGAGAAGATCGCCGATCGGTTCGCGTTGAATATCAAACGCCCCGGCGGCGAGAATATTCGCGTCGATCGCGTGCAGGGCGGCGGGCCGCGAAAAATGGATGCAAAACCGGCAGGCCCCGCGACAACCCCGCCCGGCGCCCGGCCGAAACAGAAATATGTGTCGAAGGCCGAGCGCGAGGCCGCCAAGGGGAAGTGAGGGGGCAATGGTCATTCCCGCGTGACCGGGAATGACAGTGGCTGGAGCGTGCAACGCATTTCCCCACCCCGCCGTTGCACGACGACCCTTCCCGCCACGAGCGGGGAGGGTAAAACTACCCCCGCGCGGCCTGAATCGCCTTCCACACCATTTGTGATGTCGCAGGCATTTCGACATGCATGACGCCGAGTTCCGCCACCGCGTCGCACACGGCGTTGATATAGGCGCCGAGCGCCGGCGTCGTGCCGCCCTCGCCGCCGGGGCGCACGCCAAATTTGTGGCTGGTGGCGGGCACTTCGATCAATTCGCAATTGTAGGACGGAAAATCGCCGGCGCGCGGCATGGCGTAATCCATGAAACTCGCCGATAGCATTTGCCCGCTGGCGATATCGTAATGGATGTTTTCCATCTTCGCCTGACCAACGCCCTGCGCCACGGCGCCATGCGTCTGGCCGTGCAGGATCATCGGATTGACCGCCAGCCCGACATCATCAACGCCGGACCAGCGCAAGATCGCGGTATCGCCGGTGTCAGGATCGATCTCGACCTCGCAGATATGCGTGCCCGAGGGAAAGGCGCCGACACTGACTGTGTGATCGCCAATGCCATCCAGTTTTCCGCGTAAATGTTCGGGCAGGCCGGCGCCCGCCGCAGCCGCCTTCGCCACCTCGAAAATCCCGGTGCGCACATCTGAACCCTTGACGCGGAATTCGCCCTTCGCAAAATCAATATCGCCAGTCGCGACTTCGAGCATATGCGAGGCGATCTGTTTGCCTTTTTCAATCAGGGCGTCAGACGCCTCGCCAATCGCCAGCGAGGCGATGCGCATCGAGCGACCCGAGTGCGAGCCGCCGCCTGCGCTGACGCGATTGGTGTCGTGGGCGACATAATCGACGCTTTCAAAGGGCACGCCGATCCATGTCGCGATCAATTGCGCAAAGCTTGTCTCGTGGCCTTGCCCGCTGTTCATCGTGCCGAGCACAAGTTCAACGCGGCCATTGGCCTGCACCGTGATTTCGGCGCGCTCGCGCGGGGCGCCGCCGGCCCCTTCGATGTAATTCGCGACGCCAATGCCGCGCAATTTGCCGCGCGCTTTCGATTCAGCGCGCCGCGCGGCAAAATCGTTGTATTCGGCAAGCCGCAAGGCAGTGTCCATGCCCAGCGCATATTCGCCATTATCGTAGGTGAGGCCAACCGCGTTTTTATAGGGAAAGGCATGGGGCGGGATGAAATTGCGGCGACGCAATTCTACCGGATCGAAGCCATGTTCCCGCGCGGCCTTGTCGATCAGACGCTCGATCACATAGATCGCCTCCGGCCTGCCCGCGCTGCGATAGGGCGTTGTCGGAATGGTATGCGTCATGACCGCGCGACCGCGAAAATGCACCGTGGGAATTTTGTAAACGCCCTGCATGATGCCAAGGCCCTTGCGCAACGGCGTGTAATGGGCGGTGTAGGCGCCGATATTGCTGTCATTGGCGCCGCGCACAGCCAGAAAATTCCCGTCCTCGTCCAGCGCTATTTCGGCGTGGACATTCAGGTCGCGGCCCTGATAATCGCTCAAAAAACATTCATTGCGTTCGGCGGTCCATTTGATGGGTCGCCCGACATGCCGCGAGGCCCAGGGCAACACGCCATATTCGGGAAAGAACGTGTTGCGCGTGCCAAAATTGCCGCCCATGTCCTTGCACATGGCGCGGCATTTTTCGAGCGGCTGGCCCAACATGCCCGCAAGCTGCTGGCGCTCCTTGACCATGCCGCCGCCGGAACCAGCCCAGATTGTATAGACGCCGGTCTCCGCATCGTAGGAGCCGATGGCGACGCGCGGCTCCATGGGGCTGCCGGTCACGCGGCGAATCCAGGTGTCGAGCGTCGTCACATGCGCGGCGCCGGCGAAAGCAGCGTCAGTTTCAGACCTGTCGCCAACTTCCGCCTCCAGAGAGATATTGTCGGGCCGCTGCGGCCAGACAGCGGGGGCATCAGGCAGCACAGCCTCCTGGGAACGGACGATGGCCGGCAACGCCTCCCAATCGATCTGGATGAGCTCGGCGGCTTCGCGCGCCTGCGCAGCGCTGTCCGCGACAACGGCTGCGACGGGTTCGCCGACATAACGCACGGTTTGCGCAGGCATCGCCATATGGCCGGTCGTAAACACCTTGTATCCCGGCGCGAAGGTCATTTCGACATCCGGCGGCCCGGTCCAGTTCGGGTTATGCGGGATGGGGTGGAGGCCGTCGGCCAGAAGATCGGCGCCGGTGAAAACGCCGATCACGCCGGGAGCGGTTTTCGCCGCTGACGTATCGATGGAGACGATCCGCGCATGGGCGTGGGGCGAACGCAGGAAGGCTGCAAATGCGACACGATCGGGAAACTGGTCCCCCGCATATTGCCCCCGGCCCACCACCAGCCGCAAATCCTCCTTGCGCAGGACGGGCTGACCGATACCGCCGGATTCCACATTTCCGCCGCTCATGTTCACGTTTCTCCCAAACCGGATTTCCATCGGAGTGGTAGCAGAATTTCGCGGCGTTGCGAATCTGGCTGGCGATCAAGCAGCAATTCCAAAAATATCGTTCAAAGCGGATTGCATCGCGATATCTGCTGAATATTAGGCAATAACGGAAGGCCCGCATTTTTAGAATTGCTGGCCGTCGAACCAGAAATCCAGCCCCCTCAATTCACCACGCTGAATTTGGCGGCGCGCTCGATCACATCTTTTGGCGCGGTATAGGCGCGATCCAGCAGCGCCTTGATCTCGTTCCCGGAGAGCGGGTCCAGCGACAGACGAATTTTCGCCGCATCGGCAAGAAACAGGGGATCGGTCAGCGTCTGCGCAAACGCCGCCTGCATCGCAGACGCCCGATCGGCCGGAATATCCGGCGGCGCGATGAATGGACGTCCAAACTCCTGCGGCAACACCGTCAGTTCAAACACCTGCTTGTCCGCCGGGTCTTTCAGCATATCCAGGACGAGCGGAACATCGGGCAGGTCCTTGTTCAGCGTCAGGCCAAGCTGCGCGATCGGCCTGATCTTGCCCTCGCTGACCCAGCCCGGCGCAATCGCCTTGTAGGTCTGCCAGGCCATGCCGCAAATGCCCTCGGTCTCGCCGCGCTCCATCGCAAAACGGACCTCATTGGTCGCATAGCCGCTGACAATTTTCAATTTTGCATGCAGCAGCGTATTCAACACATTGGAGAAGATCGCCGGCGTCGAGTTGGTGCCGGTCGCGCCAACCACAACCTCCCGCTGCTGCGCATCCTCAAGCGAGCGCACGGTTGACGTCTGCCAGACGATGCAGGTGCCTGTCTGTTTGTCGAGACTGCCGATCCAGGTGAATTTGCGTGGATCAAATTTGGCGGAGGGGTCGCCGAACAGCGGCAACATGAAGACGGTATTGAACGGCGCGGCAAATGCGGAGCCATCGCGCGGCGCCGAATTATACATGAAATTGACGTTGGTCAGCCCGCCGGCGCCCGGCATATTTTTTACCACGACTGTGGGGCTGCCCGGCAGATGACGCGCAAAATGCGGCGCGAAGACCCGCCCGATTTCGTCAAAGCCTCCGCCCGCGCCTGACCCGACATACATCGAAAGCGGCGTATGTTTGTAAAACTCTTCCACCGTCTGGGCGCGCGCGCCCGCAGACAGCGCCAGACCGGCAAAGACCAGACCGAGCCGCCTCATTGTGCTGAATAGGCGGGGGTTTTGGACACCTTCTCCCATTTGGCGATATCGGGCGCCATGGCGTCGGCGAGATCCTGCGGGCTGCCTCCCTTGAGCTGGAAGCCGAGATTGTTCATTTTTTCGCGCATGTCGGGCGCCGAAACAATGGCGTTCACGTCAGCGTTGATCTTTGTCACGATCTCCCTCGGCGTTCCCCTGGGCGCAAAGAGCCCAAACCAGGACGATGGCTCTGCAAGCGGTATGCCCATTTCGCTGAATGTCGGGACATCCGGAAGCGATGTCGCCCGCTTTTCGCCAGACACCGCGAGCGCGCGCAAATTGCCGCCCTTGATGACGCCCAATTGCCCACCGAGCGTTGAAATCCACATATTGATACGGCCTGTGGTGGTATCGGCCTGCAATTGACCGACCGAGGTGTAGGGCACATGCTGCACGCGCATATCCGTCGCGTTTTCAAGCAGCACCGTCGCCAGATGACCGCTCGAACCGACGCCAAGCGAGCCATAGTTCAATTCGCCGGGTTTTGCCTTTGCTGCGGCAAGCAGGTCTGAAAAGTTCTTGTAGGGAGAATCCTTGCCGACCATCAGCACATCCTGCCCCCATGCAATAAAGATGACCGGTTCGAAATCCTTCACTGCATCGAAGCTCGTGGTTGGCGCGAGCGTGACATTGGCGGTCAGGGGCTGGCCGCCCATATGCAGGGTGTAACCATCGGGTGGCGCATGGGCCGCCGCCGCTGCGCCAATGTTGCCCGCGCCGCCGGGTCGGTTGTCGACGACAACGCCCTGTTTCCAAAGCCCCTCCAGCTTGTCGGCGACGATCCGGGTCAGCGTGTCAATCGTGCCGCCTGTGCCAAAGGCGACAATGATATGCACCGGACGCTCGGGCCAGGTCTGGATTTGTGTCTGGATTTGTGTCTGCGCCCGCGTCTGGCCAGCGCCGAGCAGAGCCCCAACGCCAATCATGCCCGCACAGATTGCGCCTATGCGCGAATATATCATTCTGTCCTCCCCTTCGGCGTCATATCCTGCCACGAAACGCGCGCATTGCGAAGCGCAGCCGGATCGGCAAACGCATTTTCATCCGAAGATCTCCCTGTATATCCCGAACCATTTTGGCACGAGGGTTTCCAGTTCATCGGGCGCCGGCGCATAGCCTTTTACAGTCACGTCATCGGGACGCAATTTCGGGTCCAGCGGCGCAATATCGGGATCGACGGGAATGTAATCATGATCGCGGTAGATCGCCTGCCCTTGCGGCGACATGACGAAATCCAGAAACAGTTTGGCTGCATTGGGATGCGGCGCCTCGCGCGTCGCAGAAATCACCGACATCGCGACAAGGCTCGTCTCGAGCGGCGCCCAGATGACGGGCGCCCCCTTGCCCATGCTGATCGCCGCGTGATTGTTGAGGATTTCAATGGCGATCGCATATTCGCCAGCGATTGTCTGGTCGAGCAATTGCCGGGCGGAAACCGACACCGGCGCAATATCCTGCCTCGCGAGTTCCCGCAGATAGGCCTGTCCTTTGTCTTCGCCCATGGCCGCGAAGACTGCGCCAATAAAGCCGGGCGCAGACGACGTCGATGCGCGGCCTGACCAGGCCATGCGGCCTTTCCATTGCGGCGACAGCAAATCGGCGAAGGTTTTGGGCTCGCGTCCTTTCGGGGTGAGATCGGTATTGACGCCCAGCGTATAGACATAAAGATTGGTGGCGAGCCAGTGACCGGCCCTGTCGATGTATTTTGCGGGCAGGCGACGCGCGGACTCCGGCACATAATCCATGACCAGATTTTGTTTCACCAGCGCGGGCGAGGCGACGCCGTCAAACACATCCGCTTCCACATGGCGGGCGGCGCTTTCATTCATGATCCGACGCGCGCCCTCGTTGGCGTCAGAACGCGTATAGTCAACCTTGACCCCATAAACGCGCTCGAAGGCTTCGCCGACGGGCCTGGAAAGCTGGTCAATGATCTGGGTTGTGTACCAGGCAAGATGGCCCTCGGCTTTCGCCGCCGCCACAAGCGAGGCGTCGGCGGCCATGGTGGGAGCAACGCCCCCAGCAGTCATCAAGATGGCCAGACATCCCCAAACATAGGCCGCGCGCATCGCCAACTCCTCGCGCCACAAAAGCGCGGTTGAGCCATAGACCGGAATGATGCGACCTGAAAAGGGTGGGCGGCCCCCGCCACGTTTTCTCCCGATTTCACCTGCCATAAGGGTTCGCTATAGACAGGTTCTGGCTGATTGGCCTGTGTTGAGTCTGGATCGCTTGATGCCCTCCCATCCGGGGGAACCGCCGCTGGTTCCCGGTATCGCATTTTCACCGCCGCCGCAGCTGCGCTTCAGGCGCAGCCTATGGGCGCCGACCCTTGGCGCGCTGGCGGTCAGCTTTTTGATCCATGCCGGTCTGCTTGCCGCTATTGTCATATACGAGAATGGAACTGACACAGGCTCGTCCCCGCCACAGGAAGAAACGCCGGTTGAGGTTGTGATGGAGCCGCCGCCCGACGCGCCACCGGTTCCCAAACCCGAACAGTCGCAACCACCGCCGCAACAACAGGCAAGGCTGGACGAGACGATCGCGACCGATGCGCCACGCTCGGGCAAGGATGAAATCGACGAGCGCAACGCCCCGGACCGTGCGATGAAAGCGCCTGTGCGGGCGCCGCCGACGGCCCGGGGGCCAGCGCCGCAAAAGCCCGCGCCAGCCCCTCCGATGCCTGAAGACGCGCGCCCCTCGCTCGAACCCGAGACAGACGACGCGCCGGTCGACGCCCGGCCCGATGCGGAAGTAATCCGCCCGGCCAACATGAAACATGACAAGCCGCAACCGCCGACGCCAAAAGCCGGTTCAGAAAAATCCATCGGCGAGCAACTGGCGGCGATGGAGTTTTTGCCCGACGTGCAATTTGGCGCAGCGTCAAAGAAATCGCCCGTCGGCGGCGGCAATGCAAAGTCCACCTACCTTTCCATTCTGTATGGAATGATCGTCGCGCATATGAACAACCCGCCCGGCGTTCAGGCGGGGCTTGTGGCGCCGTCGGGAGAAATCGCCTTTCTGGTCGATGGATCCGGTCGCGTTATCCAGCGGCAGGTCGTTCGCTCCAGCGGCTTTCCGACGCTGGATCTGGCCGCCATGAACGCCATCGCCGTCGCCTCGCCGTTTCCAAAACCGCCGGGCGGATATCCGATCGGACTGACCTTTGTGTTCAACGCCAAGTGAGGGCTCTCACCCCCGCTGCGCCTTGCGAACGAGATCATTGAAATTCACTTCGTCAATTTCCGGCACGGACATTTTATCGGCCAGCTTTTTGATCTCCGCGCGCGGAACTTCCTTTCGCACAAGGCCCGTCAATCGCGGCCTAGTTCAGCTTGTTCCCATTGAAGATCGATTGTGCAAGGATGATGCGATCCACGACCAACAAAAGACCGCGATATGGCCAATCCGATTTACGTGACTGAAGCAGAAGTTGCAGAATTGCTGGATATGCGCGGCGCGATTGACGCGCTGGAAGCGGTCTTTCTTGCGCAGGCGCACGGGCAAGCGAGAAACAGCCCGCGCCAGCGCGCCGAATATTGGGGCGGGCGCCTCAATCTGATGTCGGCGGGGCAGGACAGCGGGCGTTTCGCCTTCAAGGCCTATGCGGGAACCGCCGCCCCAACGGTGTATCACGTCATGCTCTACGATGCTCGTGAGGGGTTGATCGCCATCATCGAGGCGGGCGTTCTGGGCCAGTTGCGCACCGGCGCAGCCACAGGCGTCGCCACCCGCCATATGGCGGCAAAATCGGCGGCGACGCTTGGCATGATTGGCGCAGGCAAACATGCGCGCACGCAATTGCAGGCCATTCAGGCCGTGCGCCCGCTGCGCCGGGCGAATGTCTTCAGCCGCGATGCGACGCGGCTCAGGGATTTTTGTCACACCATGTCAAGGGAGCTGTCGATTGATGTCGCGCCCGCGCCGGGCGCAGAAAGCGCTCTTCACGGCGCCGATATCGTGGTGACGGCGACGACATCGGCAAAGCCGGTCATTGCCGACGCCTGGCTGGTTGCGGGCGTTCATGTCAACGCCATGGGCGCCAACAGCCTCAAGCGTAACGAACTTGAAGCGGCAAGTTACGCGCGGGCTGGCGTGGTGGTCACCGACGATGTTGCGCAGGCGAGGCTGGAGGCCGGCGAACTCATCGCCACCGTCCGGGACGGACACAAAAGCTGGGCGGATTTTCACGAACTCTCAAGCGTCGTGGCGCACGGCTGCCCGCCATCCCATGGCGGACTCACGATTTTCAAATCACTCGGCGCGGCGCTCGAGGATCTGGCCGCGGCAAACGCGATCTATGAACGCGCCAGCGCGGCAGGCCACAAACGACGCGTTCAGGGGTAGAGTGACGCCTGAACGTCAGACCATAGCGGGCGCGCGCTCCGCCCTCGCGGCGGCTGGCGAGACATCCGGCAGATTGAAGATCCGCCGGACATTGCCACGATAGAGCTTTTCCTTATCGACATCCGACAGGGACAATTCAGCAAGCAGCCGCAGTGTCTCCGCCGGCTCCCAGCAGGGATAGTCAGACCCGTACATCACATTGTCGACGCCATAATAATCGATGGCGAATTGCATGCCCATTGAATGGGGCGACACGGTGTCGGTGCACATGCGCTTCATATATTCGCTCACCGGGCGCGGCAGGTTCGCCGCTTTGGTGTTCTTGTCCATGCGTCCGGATTGATAGGGCAAAGCGCCACCGGTGTGCGACAGCATGATTTTCAAATCCGGGCAATGATCCATCAGGCCGGACAGGATCAGCCGCGATGCGCCGACGCTCACCTCGATCACGCGACCCAGACTGAAATGCAGCGTGTCGTTATATCCTTCCAGAATATCCGCGAAGACGGCGTCTGTCGGGTGCAGGAACAGCGGAATGCCGAGCTGTTCGGCGCGCTTGTAGAAGGGCCACAGCCGCTCGGCGTCGATGCGCGGGTCGGTTCCCACGCTGCCGGGCAGGTTGGCGCCATGCAGGCCAAGTTTTGTTATGGCGTGGTCGAGAACCTCGATGGCGATCCTTGTGTCCTTCAGCGGCACGGCTGCGGTGCCCCAGAAGCGACCGGGATACTGGCGTTGCGCCCTCGCCATTTCCTCATTCCAGAGCATCGCCGCATCGCGACCGGCTTCTGGCTCAAGTTCCGAAAAATAAACCGACAACGGTCCAATGGTGCAAACGACATCGACCTGATGACCAAGCCCGTCCATATGCGCCAGCATGACGTCAAGCGGCGCCCAAGCCGGGTGATTGCGGCGCACGTTGACGGAATATCCTTCGCGAATCATCCAGATATAGCCGCCTTTGCCATCGCGCTCGGCGCGCGGGTAGCCCTTTGCCTTGCAGGCCCATTCCAGCATGGAAATGGGGCGCCAATGAAAATGGGAGTCGATGATATGCATTGTTCATCCTCCAGCAAATCGGACGGCGCGCCGCCCGCTTCATTCCAGCCGCGAAAGGTCCTTGGCTTTTTTGACGACTTCGGGCGGCGTGTCAAAGGCCTTTTCAATGACCGTCTGCAGCTCGGCGCCGCTCATCGGGTCGAGTTCAAGCTGGGCGGCGGCGACTTCAGTCTGAAATCCCCTGTCCTTGAACACAGCTTCAAAGGCTGCGCGCCATTCGGCGACCCGTTCGGGCGGCGTGCCGGGCGGCGCGACAATCGAACGTCCGATTTCCGGGCCGATCGAAATCAGCTCGAGAATTTGCCGGTCAGTATCGTTTTTGGCAAGATCGACAACGCGGGGAATGTCTGGCAGATCGTGCGCGCGGGCCATTGCTGTTTGCAGGAGAATATTGACGACGCCATCGCGCAGCCAGTCGGCGTGGGCGACGCGGAACACGGTCCAGGGCGCGGCCAGCGCATCGACTTCGCCGCGCTCCATGGCGACCGTCGCTTCAGGCGTGCCGCGATGGCCGACCACCAGCTTGAGATTGAGGCCGATCAGGCGCTGGAGCACTGTCATTCGCATTTGCGATGAGAGGCCTGGCGTTGCGACCACCAGCTGGGTCGAATAGGCGTCCTCGATTTTTTTCACAGCGGCGTTGCGCGAGGCGAACAGCACCGCGTCATTGCTCATAATGCGGCCAAGCCATTGCAGCTTTGTGATATCGGCCTGCAGGCCTTTCATCTCGAACAATTGGGTCGCATAAATCGATTCCTCGATCATGCCCACGCACGTGCCATCGCGCGCGCCAATATTATAAAGGTAATTGGCGCCGGCGAGCCCGCCTGCGCCGGGCATATTGCGCACCACGATAGTTGGCGCGCCAGGCAGAAATCGTCCAATATTGTGGGCGACAAGGCGGCTTAAAATATCGGAGCCGCCGCCAACCCCTTCAGAGACGGCGAATTCAACGGTTTTGCCCTGGAAGAAGTCCTTTGCCTCGACCGGCGCGCAAAGCAGCTGGAGCAAACCAATTGTGCGCGCCAGATACTTCATAACCATCATGGCGCGACGAAAACACAATGCCGGATCTCCCACGCCGCCATGAACCGATTGAGATTAACGATCCCCTTCGACCTGGTCAACGCAATGATATATAGCTGGCGCCCGTCAACTGGCTCGCCTTGCTGGCAAGCGGCGGATCAGGCAAAACTGCAGGCACAGATGTTCGGAAAGCTATTTCGCAGGCAGGCCCCCGTTGCAGCGCCGCGCGCGACTGCGACGCGAACCGGCGAAGGGCGACGCATTTATTGCATCGGCGACATTCACGGACGCTCGGACCTTCTGACGAATGTCGCTCGCTGGATCGCAGAAGACGCAAAGAGCGCGACCTCCGAACCGCTGACGGTGTTTCTTGGCGACTATATCGACCGGGGACCGGATTCGAAGGGCGTGCTGGAGCGCTTGAGCGCGCGCGACTTTCCAACGCCTGTCCTCGCTCTGATGGGCAATCACGAGCAGATGCTGCTCGGCGTGCTGGACAACGAAGCAGGGCTTGCCGACTGGCGCCAATATGGCGGGCTTGAGACTCTTCATTCCTATGGCGTGCGCGTCGGCGATGTCATGCGAGGCGAAAAGTTCGCGGAAGCCCGCGCCGCGCTGATCGAGCGCCTGCCCCTGCGCCATCGGGAATTTCTTGCAGGCTGCCAATTGTCGGCCAGCTCCGGCGACTATTATTTCTGCCATGCCGGCGTGCGACCGGATTTGCCTCTCGCGATGCAGGGGGCGTCGGACCTGTTATGGATTCGCGAGCCTTTCATCCGTTTTGAAGGTTCGTTCGGCAAACGAATTGTGCACGGGCACACGCCAGTGGAGCAACCGGACGTGCGCCCCAACCGGATCAATATTGACACCGGCGCCTATGCGACCGGGATTTTGACCTGCCTTGTCCTGGAAGACGAGTCCATCCGATTTTTCAGCACCGGGTAAGGCCTCGACGCGCGTCATTGCCCCAGAAAATCATTTGACGTTATTTTTGACGCCTGACGACCGCGCGACGGAACAGATTTTGTTCCTAATCCCGCCTGTTTCAGACATATTTCCTTCAGGATTCGCGTCTGGATGGGCTATTCAGCCGGTGATTCGTTTTTGAACACGCTAAAGTTGTAAAATTTACAAAAGCACCCTATTGGTTGACGATTCAAGCATTGCCAGACGCAATCGATATTTAGATTTTTAATAGCTTGAACGCTGAAGACCGCGTCAGATCAGGTAAACCGACAAATTCGTCACATGATTCACAGTAATTAATTTCTGTTAACCATTATGTGGCATAAGAGAACTTGAGCTGGCCCGCGCGCTGGCGTATGAGGTTAGTGAGCATTGCATCAACAGATGCGGCGAAGGAACTTTTGCCTATGCGAATGGTTTTGGCGATTGTCGGCGCTTCACTGGCCGGAGCGTCTGCGGTCCTGGCGGATGATGCGACGGTTGCGTCTGACAGTCAGGCTTTCCTGACGCCCGCCCCGACAACATCCTTCGCGCCGGCAGCCCCGCAAGGCGAGAAGGGCAAGGGCATGCATCTGGGCGACTGGATGCTTTTTCCAAATATCTTCGTTGGCGCCAGCTATGATTCCAACGTGTATTCAACGCAGACAAATCCGGTTTCCGATATTGGCCTTCGGCTTACGCCTGCAATTACGGCAGTCGATGACAATGGCGTCCATAAAACAACTCTTTACGCAAACGGCGATTTCTACTTTTACAAGAGCAATCCCAATGCGGATGTTGTGAATGGGCATGTTGGCGTCGAGCACCGGTGGGAAGCGGAGAGGGATCTTGTTTTCCAGTTGAACGCCGACGTGTCCAGACTGACCGATACAAGCACAATTGGGACCGTCGTGAACGGGGCTACATTACGACCAACGTTCTATGAGAGTTACGTTGCTTCTGCGACGGTGCAAAAAGATTTCGGAAATATGTTTGTCAAGGTTGGCGGCAAATTCCTGAATGACAGCTACGAAAATACACAGACGCTCCTTGGCACGACGGTTTCAGCTTCAGGGCGCGATTTCAACTATTTTGCCGGACTGGCGCGCCTCGGCTATCGGGTCAGCCCGCTGTTTTATATTTATTCCGAAACGATCGGAAACGTGACCCCCTATTATAACAACCCCCGGTTTAACTCCTCGGGGTTCAAGACAGTGGTGGGTGTCGGCTCCGACCGGGTCTCCCTGTTCCAGGGCGAGGTCTATGCCGGTTATCAGCAGCAATCCTATCAATCCACGGCGATCAATACCGTCGATGGCGCAGTCGTTGGCGCCGCGCTGAACTGGTTTCCGCTTGAATATCTGAAAGTTTCCGGATCGGCGGATGAAAGTTTCGGCGTCACGACGATCGCCCAGACTGGCGCCCCGAACGGGACCTCGACCTATATTACAACCGGCCAGTTGAAGGCTGACTATACCCTGTCGCAACTGTGGACTGCGGAAGTTCGGGGCGGCCTGGCGCATACGACCTACTTTAACACCCCGCGCGTCGACAATGCCTGGACGGCCGGCGCGTCGCTCAACTTCAATCTGCGGAACAACATCTTCCTCACCGTCGACAATTCGTTCACCGACCAGATATCCAATTTTGCGGGCGCATCCTATATTCGCAATATCTCGTCAGTCGGCTTGACCTACAAATACTAGGCGTTCCGGCGCTGCCGGATGCGCCTGTGGAACACGAGCTTTTGGGAGACCTGGACATGAAAACACCCTTGAAGGCGGTTCTCGCGGCGCTGGCGCTGACCATCGCGATTCCCAGTGTTTCCGCCTATGCGCAGCAGGGGCAACGCCGCGCACAACGGCAGCAGACCCCTGCGCAGAAGGTTGCCGCCATGATCAAGGCAAACCGGAACAACCCCCAGGCGCTGGCCGCCGCTCTTGCGGCGGCGATGGAGGCCGATCCAGGTCGGGCGGCGGCGATCGCCGGAGCCGCGATCGCAGACGCTGCAAGCAATCCAACTCTGGCGTCCGCTCTCGCGACCGGCGTTGCCGACGCCCAGGTATCGCTCCAATCCACCAATCCCGCCTCAGCCCAGGCCGTCGCCAACACTGTCGCGTCGGCGCCGCAATCCTTCCAAACGGCCTATTCCGGAGCCGGAGGCGCTACCGCGCCAGGCGGGCAGGGCAACAGCGGGAATAATGGAAGCAACGGAAGCAATGGAAGCAATAACAATCGTAATGATAATGGCAATAATGGAAATAATGGCAATAGCGGCAATGGTTTCGGCAGCGCACCGGGCGGCGGCAGCGGCACCAGGGGTTGATCGTATCGGGAACGTCCGCCAATCGGCTTTGGTTGGCGGTCGACCTGAAATTCAGGATGCGCGGGCGTAACCTGCGCCCAGCAACGCCAGGGCGGTGATCGAAACCCCCTGGATTTGAATGCTGAAATCGACAAACGAGTGTAGCCCCAGCGCCAGAAACGTCGCCACCGCAACGCGCGCCGCGCCAAGGTCGCGATTGGGTTTCAGGATTGCTCCGGCGCAACGGAAACATGGCGTCAAAATCGCCGCCCATAGCAGGGCGCCGGCGGGAATTCCGAGCCCTGCGAGCGTTTCAAGATAGCTGTTATGGGCATAGACCCATGATGTGCTCGACCAGCCGCTCATGTCGCGAAACGCCGGAAACATCAGTTCGAATGTTCCATAGCCGAACCCCGCGAGAGGCCGCGTCTGGATGGCCCCCCAGACCAGGCGGTAAATCGCCAGCCGGCCCTCCCAATCATCGTCCAGTCTCAGCAATCGGGATTCGAGGACAGAGACCGCGACCAGCGTGGCGGCGCCCAAAAGGCCAAGGCCCAACGCGAGGTTGTAAAGCAAGACCGCGCGGGACTTCGCCAGCGTGGCGGCGCGCACCAGCCCCATGACAAACAGGCAGAACAGGACAATTGCTGAAGCGGCACGCGAATGACTGAGCACAATTGCGGCCAGCAGAACAAGCAGGCCGGTAGCCAGCAGTCCGGCGGTCCAGATGCGTCTGGCGCGAATGGCCTGCCAGAAAAGTTCGAACCCGGCAAACGCTGCAATGCCGGAATAGAGCGCAAAGACATTCCGGACAATAAATGTGCCCGTTGCATCGTTGCGATAAGCGGTTTTTGCAATCCACAGGACATCGGCGTAGCCGGCGGCAAGATCGAACAGCGCATAGGCGGCGACAAGGCAACCGGTTGCGAAGACAGCGATGAGCAACAGACGCGCGCGATCACGATCGCGGCAAAGTTGAAACGCCAGCCAGAACACGCCTGCATCCGTCAGCAACCGCCCCAACGCAATGAATGTCAGCGTCGGCGCCAGCGTGATGCGATCGGGCAGTTCGCGGCCCAACGCTTCGCCCGCAAGCGGCCACCAGGGGCTCGCGGCTTCCCCGTATATGCCGGGAACCATCTGGATAAGGATCCAGGCCACAACCAGGCTGAAGCAGAGGACTGGCGCGCGAAGTTTTTCGCCGGCGATCCAGAGCCGTCGCCCTTGACCTGACATCAGCAAAACCGCCAGGACTGCAATCATCAGACAGCCGGTTCCGGCTGCATTGACATACCAGGCGAAGGGACGGTTTGAACCGAGCCAGATCGGCGCATCGGCGACCAGCAGCACAAAGGCCCAGAACAAGCCTTCTTCGACGCGCCGCCAAATCGGCGCTGCGCCTGCGCCGGAATGCGCGCCTTGCATAGTCCCGTTTGTGGCCGCAAACATTCCCGAACTCACTTGTGGCGTTGCGATCACGCATATTGAGTGTCGCGTGTCACGGCAAGAGCGGGCGCGCCAACCTTTTCACGACTTGTCCGGCGGTTGCGTATGCGCGGCATGGCCGAACGTCGATTGATAGTCGCGGCGTTGGCTGGCGGGCGCGAAACGTTCCTCCAGAGCACGGATGATCCGGTCGTTGGTCAGCCTTTTGGGATCGACGACGGGGTAGCGCTGTTTGTGCAGACCCGTCCGCCATTCCCGCAGGCCCAATTCACGGCGCTGATGCAAATCGTTCAGCGTCTGCCAGGCCGCTTGCAGCCCTGCGGCTGCGGCGATCACCGGGTACAGCACAATTTTGACGCCGGTTTGCGCATATTCCTCGAAGGCGGGCTCGGGTTGCGGCCCGCCCCAGATGGTCAGCACGGGCGCTTGCACTGCATCGCAAAAGCGTTTGAAATCGGCGAGCGACGCCACCGAATTGAGCCAGACAAGATCGGCCCCGCCCTCGTCAATATAAGCGCGTGCGCGGATCAGCGCATCCTCGAAGGTCTCGCCCTCCGCGCCAATGGCGTCCGTGCGCGCGCACACAACAAATGCCGAATCGATTTCGTTGCGGGCAGCGACGGCGGCGCGGATTTTCCCCACAGCCTCATCAACTGGAATGCAGCGGCGTCCGGCGCTTGTCCCCGATTTCTTGGGCGCCTCCTGATCCTCGATTTGCATTCCTGCGACGCCCGCGCGCACCACGTCCTGCGTTGTGAACCAGACATTTGTGGCGTTGCCAAAGCCGGTGTCGCAATCCAGAAAGATCGGGATATCCGCCCGCGCCGCGCAATGGCGCGCGTGATCGACGATATCGCGCAACCCCAATATTCCCGCGTCAGGTACGCCGAGCAGAAAGGACGACATTTGCGAACCCGCGACGAAGAAACTCTCGAAGCCCGCTTCCTGCGCCGCGCGCGCGTAAAGCGGCGAGACGCCGCCGGGCATGACGGTGAGTTCGGGACGTTCCAGCAGCGCGCGGAATTTGAGGCGGATGGAATGGGCGCGGTCGATGTGGGGCATGTCGGACATTTTATTATTGATTCCCCATCCACAAACATTTTGCCGTAATTTCCTCGATCCTTATCGCGCCTGTATAAGCCATCGCCGTGTCGAGTTCGCGCCGCAGCAGCGCCAGCGCGTGCATGGCGCCATCCTGGCCCGCAACAGCGGCTCCATAAAGCGTCGGGCGCCCCGACAGAACGCATTTTGCCCCGAGAGCAAGGGCTTTCAGAATATCGCCGCCCCTGCGAATCCCGCTGTCGGCGATGACGACCAGCTTGTCGCCAACCGCCGCAACAATCTCCGGCAAGACATCGAGCGAGGCGACGGCGGTATCGAGATTGCGCCCGCCATGATTGGAAATAATGATTCCATCGACGCCCTCTTTCACGCCGCGTTCGGCGTCGTCGGGTTGATGCACCCCTTTGACAAGAATCGGCCCTTTCCAGATTTCGCGCAGACGCGCAATATCGTCCCAGCACAGATTGTCGCCGCGCAGTTTTTCCGCGCCGCCAACCATCCGCACCTGCACGCCCTTTTCATCGCTCGGGTAATGCGCCTGCCTCGGCATCCCGCCGTTTTGCAGGTAGGGCCGCAGCACCCGCCACATCCAGCCGGGCGAGGTTGCAACGTCGGCGACGATTGTCGGGTTGAACGTGAACGGCGAATTGAATCCGTTGCGCTTGTTATATTCGCGGATGGGCGGAACAGCGGTGTCTCCCGTCACGATCAGCGTCTCAAACCCGGCGTCGCGCGCGCGCCTGACCAGCGCGTGGGAGGCGTCGCGGTCGCGCCACATGTAGAGCTGAAACCATTTGCGGCCCTCTTCCACGGACGCGATGCGTTCGATGGCGGTGAGCGAGGGCGTCGCCAACGTGAAGGGCACGCCCGCTCTGGCGGCGGCGCGCGCCAGCTCCAGTTCACCCTCATACCAAGCAAGGCCGGCCGCGCCTGTCGGGGCAATCGCGAGGGGCATCGACATCGGCTTGCCGAACAGCTCCATTTGGGTCGAACGGGCCGAGACATCGACCATCACCCGGTTGCGCAGCTTGATCCGGTGGAAACTCGCCCGGTTATCGCGCAGGCTGGCCTCGTCCTCCGAACCCCGGTCAATAAATTCAAACACGCCGCGCGGCAGGCGCTTTTTCGCCCCTTGCCTGAGGTCCTCGATATTGAGGTATTTTTCGGCCAGCGCGGGCGCCAGTTTGGGCGATGGCCATGGCGCGTTGCGGCGCAAGGCGCCGGGCGCATCTGGTGCATTCATTCAAAATCTCCCTGTCGCATCAAGTTTAAGGCGCGCCGGGCCTGCTGCGCAACCGGGCGCCGCGTTGCTGCCGCGCGCACCCTCGATGCTCTGATCCAGACAGTTCCTGGCCATCGGGACGCCACTGGCCAGAATTCAATTTTCGCACAATCGCCGCTTGACTCCAGCCTTTTGCGGAGTCCTCCTGTAAATCGCCAGGCAATCCGCGCCTGTCGTCCGCAATCCGCTCAAGAATCAACCCCTAGTTATTCAAGCGTCAGGATTCAGTATATCTTGCGGTGAACAAATCAGGACTCGCCAGGAGTCAGCGATTCGGGCTGTATTCGTTCACACCCCGTTCGAAGTCTGAAGAAAAACTGTCATCGCTGTTCCGTTCTGGCGCAATGAAGCTTTCGCCCGGCATGTTGCACGCTATCGCTTGACGCTCCGGCGTATTTCCATACACGGGATGGCGCAAGGGGCATAAGACCTGTTAATCAGCGGGCGTGTCCTTCCAAAGTTCGCGCTCCAGGTGCATTCCCGTGTCCCTAATCATGCCAGGGGAAAATCGCCCGCACAGCCGCTTGACAAGCGACGGCAAAGTCCTGGCCTTGCTTGGGCCGACCAACACCGGCAAGACGCATCTGGCCATCGAACGGATGCTGCAATATCCCTCCGGCGCCATCGGCCTGCCTCTGCGTCTGCTGGCGCGCGAGGTTTACGGGCGGATTGTCGAGAAAGTCGGCGTTGAACATGTCGCGCTGATCACAGGCGAAGAAAAAATCAAACCGCGCAGCGCTCGCTACTGGGTCTCAACAATCGAGGCGATGCCGCGCGATCTGAATGTCGATTTCATCGCGATTGACGAGGTCCAACTTGCTGCGGACCTCGACCGGGGCCACGTGTTCACCGATCGCCTGCTCAACAGGCGGGGGCGGCAGGAGACCTGGGTCATCGGCGCGGCGACTATGGCCGATATCATCCAGCGCCTGATTCCTGGCGTTCCCATCCTCACAAGGCCGCGACTGTCCACATTGACGTTTGCAGGCGAGCGGAAGATCTCGCGTCTGCCGCCGCGCAGCGCGATCGTCGCCTTTTCGGCCGAAGAAGTTTATGCGATCGCAGAATTCATTCGCCGTCAGCGCGGCGGCGCGGCGGTTGTGCTCGGCGCGCTCAGCCCCCGCACGCGCAATGCCCAGGTGGCTTTATACCAATCCGGCGAGGTTGATTATATCGTCGCCACCGACGCCGTCGGCATGGGGCTCAACCTTGATGTCGACCATATTGCTTTTGCCGCCGACAGAAAATTCGACGGTTGGCAACATCGGCGTCTGACGCCGGCGGAATTCGGCCAGATCGCGGGCCGGGCCGGTCGGCACGTGAAAGATGGCACGTTTGGCACAACAGTCCGTTGTGCGCCGTTTGACGAAGACCTGATCGAGGCGCTCGAAAATCACCGTTTCGATCCGCTGGTTATGTTGCAATGGCGCAACACTGCCCTGGATTTTTCCGGCATCCAGTCGCTTCAGGCTTCCCTGGACGCCCAGCCCCGGAGCGAGGGGCTGACCCGAGCGCCTCTCGCGGTCGACGTTCAGGTGCTGGATATTCTCGCCAATGATGAGACCGTCCGCAAGCAGACCAAAGCCGCCGCGGAAGTCCAGCGCCTTTGGGATGTGTGCCAAGTCCCTGATTACAGGAAGTTATCTCCCGCAGCCCACGCCGATCTGGCGCTCACCCTGTATGGGTTTATTGTGCGCGCCGGACGCGCGCCGGAGGACTGGTTCGCCCGCCAACTGGCTCTTGTCGACAGGACCGACGGTGACATCGACACCCTGTCGCAGCGCATCGCGCAGACCCGAACTTTCAATTACATCGCCAACCGTCCTGACTGGTTGGCCGATCCAGAGCATTGGCAGGGCGTCACCCGTCAGGTAGAGGACAACCTGTCCGACGCCCTGCACGAGCGGCTCGCCCACCGGTTCATCGACCGGCGCACGAGTATGCTGAGGCGACGCCTGAGAGAGAACGCAATGCTTGAAGCGGAAGTTACAGCCTCTGGCGACGTCGTCGTCGAGGGGCAGCATGTCGGCGCCCTGAACGGATTCCGCTTTACGCTTGACCCAAGCGCAGCGGGCGAAGAAGCGCGGACGCTGAACGCCGCCGCCCAGAAGGCGCTCGCCAGCGAAATTGAAAACCGCGCGACCCGCGTCGCCGCTGCCGTCGATGACGCTTTTGTGCTGGCGCGCGACGGCGCGATTCGCTGGCTCGGCGAGATTGTTGGAAAAATTGCGGCCGGCGAACATGTCTTGCAGCCGCGCATCCATGTGCTCGCCGACGACCAACTGACCGGCGCATCGCTCGATTCTGTGCGCTCCCGGCTTGAACTCTGGCTTGCCCAGCATGTCAAAAAGCTGCTGGGCCCCGTCGCCGAACTCGAAAATCCCGAGGGCGTCGAGGGAATTGCGCGTGGCATTGCATTCCAGATTGGTGAGGCGCTTGGCGTGCTCGAACGCGGGCGCGTCGCCAATGACGTTAAAACGCTCGATCAAAACGGTCGCGCCGCATTGCGCAAGCTTGGCGTCCGGTTCGGCGCCTATCACCTGTTTCTGCCTCAGTCCCTGAAACCTGGCCCGCGCGCGCTCGCAGCCCAGTTGTGGGCGCTGAAACATGGCGGCCTCGATTCGGTCAAAGGGCTCGATGAGGTCATTCATCTGGCCTCTTCCGGTCGCACGTCATTTATTGCGGATCCGGAAACGCCGCGCCCGCTTTATCTCGTGGCGGGCTTCCGTGTCTGCGGCGAACGCGCGGTGCGCGTCGATATTCTGGAGCGGCTGGCGGACCTTGTGCGTCCCGCCATCGCCTACCGACCTGGCGTCTCGGTGGGGACGCCCCCACCGGGGGCCGCCGATCATGACGGATTTGTCGTTACGGTGGGCATGACCTCTCTGGCCGGCTGCTCGGGCGAGGCTTTCGCTTCGATTCTGAAATCGCTGGGTTACACCAGCGACCAGCGCAAGGGCCCCGCAATTACCGTTCCGATTATCGAAGCGGCTGCAACCGCGCCCGCCGCGCCAGCAACTGCAACAGCAATAACTTCGACGACTGAAGAGAGCGGCGCATTGCAATCCGGGGCGCCGCCCGCATTGCCAGAATCGCCGGTCACCGACGAAACGTCCGTGGCGCCGGCAGCGATCGCCACAGAAACATCCGGGGCCGCGCCACACGAACCGCCTGCCGCGATCGAAACCGCAGCGCCACCCGATGGCGAATCGCCCGCCGCCGCGACTGAGACGCAAATCGACGAGGCCCCGGCGCCCGAATTGGCGGCGGAGGCTGGCGGGGAAACCGCCGCTCCGGCAACGCCTGCGGTTGAAGCCGAGCCCGCGATGATCGAAGTCTGGCGACCCGCTCGCCGCCCGCAGCATCGAGAAGCCAGGACGGATCATGCCGGTCGGTCCCGAGAGGGCGGACCACGGCGGCGCGATGGCGGACGCCCCGGAAATCCAGCCCAGACGGGAGCGGCGCCAGTTGCTGCGCCCGGCGAGGCGCCTGTGGACGGCGAGGCTGCGGCAAAGCCGCCGGGACGACCGTTCGACCGGCCCAACCGCCCGCACACCGAGCCTGGCGACCGGGCCAAACGATTCGACCGTTTCAAACGCCCGGAAGGCCAGCCCGCCCCACCCCAGGATGGAAAATCAACGCGTCCCGGACCGGCGCGCGATGCCGGGCCACGGGGGGCGCATCCGCAGGGCGATAAATTCCGGGGCAGCCGAACCGACCGCAACGACCGCAATCCGCGCGGCGACCGGACGTTCGCAACAACCGAGCGTGCGACATCGCGCGAACGGGCGCCAGATCTCAATTCGCCCTTCGCCAAATTGCTGGCGTTGAAAGCGGAACTCGAAAAGAACGCAAAAAAGGATTGAACCTGCATCCATGAAGCCGGGGCCGAACGCTGTTGACGACACGCCGTCAGGCCAGCAACGGCTCGACAAATGGCTATGGTTTGCGCGTATCCTGCGCACACGGGCGGCAGCCGCCGAACTCGCCCGCAAGGGGCGTGTGCGCGTTAATGGCGTGCGCGCCGCTTCGGCGGCGCGAGCGATTCGCGCCGGCGACATACTGACAATCCAGACGCGCGAGCGCGTTCTTGTGCTCAAAGTCGAGGAGCTTGGCTGTCGCCGCGAGTCTTATTCGCTCGCCCGACTCCTTTATAACGACCTCTCGCAAAACGCCCATTGCGACTCGTCTGACGGAGCCAGCGCAGACTTGCGCGGGAGCAACAAAGGCGCTAGCAAACCTGCCGATCTTGCCAACCCGCGCGCCGCACAGCGGGGACGTTTACGTCCATCCGATCCAGCGCCAGGAGACCGTTCATGACCTATGTCGTCGTCGAAAATTGCATCAAGTGCAAGTATATGGACTGTGTGGAAGTGTGTCCGGTCGATTGCTTCTATGAAGGCGAGAACATGCTCGTCATTCAGCCGGATGAATGTATCGATTGCGGGGTCTGCGAACCCGAATGCCCTGCCGAAGCCATCAAGCCGGATACTGAACCGGGTCTGGAAAAATGGCTGGCGCTGAATGCCGAGATGGCCAGCTCATGGCCCAATATCACGGTCAGTCGCGACTCGCCCGCCGACGCCAAGGAATTCGATGGCAAGCCTGACAAGCTGGAGAAATATTTTTCTTCAGAACCAGGTGAAGGCGATTAAGGCCTGGAACGCCAGGTTTGATATAATTCGGACATATTCCGGCGCTTGCCCGTTAACCTTTCGGGCCGAGCGCCGCTTTGCAGGACCGATTGAGCCTTTGATTTGCCGTGATTTTTGTGTTATACAATTCCTTAACAGTCGATCAGCCCGGTTCCGTTCACAGTGCCCGTCGAGATGGTTCGAGTCACCCTGTCAGGGGGACACGGAGTCGTTTTGTCCCTCCAGTCCGGGGGCCGGGTGGGTAGGTTATGTCTGAGGGGCCATCGGTTGCCA
>CAIZEI010000086.1 GCA_903931945.1 uncultured Hyphomicrobiales bacterium
ACTTCGATCCGGCGGGGCTGGTCCTCGTTATCCCTCGACATGTGCATACGCTCTGTGATCGTCACATGCCCAAGCGGCAAGCAGACCTCAGCATCCAACTTCATCAGACAATTTGGTAGGTGGGTGCAAAACAGCGCTTACAATTATACCAAGGGCGCTTCGGATTGACCGATGGTCAAACCGAAGCATTCGGCGCGTCAGCGCCGGCGCGCGTTCGCGCTTGCCAACGGCGATGTGTCAAGTCACATCGCCGTTGGTATTATCGGATTTAGCTTTCGAAAAGCGTAGCCCATTGACGGGAAGCGATCACCGAAAACAGCCAAAAGCCTTCTTTTTCCCTGCCCGCTACTCCGCCGAAATCCCCTGCTCCTTGATCAGCTTCCCCCATTGCGCGCTTTCTTTTTTGATGAATGCTGTGAACTCCGCCGGCGAAGACCCCACAGGTTCGGCGGCGAGCCCTTCCAGTTTCTTGCGCACATCGGGGTCCGCCAGAGCGATTTTCACATCGGCGGCAAATTTATCGACAATCGACGCAGGGGTTTTGGCGGGCGCCGAAAACCCGAACCACGAACTCACCTCATAGCCCGGCACGGTCTCGGCGATGGGCGGCAACTCGGGCGCCAGCGCCGATCTCTTGGCCGTGGTAATGGCGATGCCCTTCAACTGTCCCGAACGCACCTGTTCGAGCGACGACGATATATTGTCGAACATGATGTCGACCCGCCCGCCAATGATATCCTGAATCGCCGGCGCGCTGCCGCGATAAGGCACATGCACCATTTCGACGCCGGTCATTTTCTGGAACAGCGCGCCCGCCAGATGGATCGAGGTGCCGACGCCGGACGAAGCATAGGTCATTTTGCCCTGATTGGCCTTGCCATAGGCAATCACATCGGCAACGGTCGATGCATTCAGATGCTTGCCGGCCACCAGCATGTTGGGCACCAGCGCCACCAGCGACACATGCGCAAAATCCATCGCCGGATCATAGCCCAGTTTCTTGTAGAGATATTCATTCAGCGCCATGAATGGCGCGGTCATCACAAAAGTCCCGCCATCGGGCTGCGCGTGCGCGACGAACTCAGCGCCGATATTGGCGCCCGCGCCGGCCTTGTTATCGATGATGACATTGGCGCTCCACAGGCGCGACAGCCTGTCGCCCATAATACGCGCAATAATGTCCGTTGCGCCCGCTGGCGGAAAGGGCACGACGATCCGGATTGTCGCGCCAGGCGCCGGCCAAGCTGTTTGCGCCTGCGCAACCGCGGGGATTGTCAGAAACGCAGACAGCGCCGCGCCAAAATTCCGTCGGTCAATCACCTTGCAATCCCCCCTTGAGCCGCCTGAGCCTATCCGCCCGCACAGCAAAGTCCATCCCGGCCTCATGGCTATTTTCGCGGCGCAGCCAAAAGACTGGCGCCTAAAAATTAGGTTTCCGTAGCGCCTAAAAGTTCGCCAAAGCCGTCCTGACGCCCAATTAATTAACACACAGGCCTGGAAGCATTCGGGGAAACGCCCGCGCGAAACGCAAATTTTTGCTTAAAATCAATATATTACGATTTTTCGGCGTTTGGCACGCGGGTTGCTAACTCGTTAATGTCCATCCGGACGCAACAATTTCCGGCATCAAGCCGACATGATCTAAAGGGGAAGCCGATGAACATTTCAAGGCGGGCAATGTTGCGCGCAGGCGGCGCAGCGATGGGCGGCGCAGTGACGCTCTCCGCGTTCCGAGCGCTGGCGGCGGAAGGCCCCATCAAGGTTGGCATTCTGCATTCGCTTTCCGGCACGATGGCGATCAGCGAGACCACGCTGAAAGACGTCATGCTGATGCTGATTGACGAGCAGAACAAGAAGGGCGGCGTTCTGGGTCGCAAACTTGAGGCGGTGGTCGTCGATCCCGCCTCTGACTGGCCGCTGTTTGCGGAGAAGGCGCGCGAGCTAATCTCGAAGGACAAGGTCTCGGCTGTCTTCGGCTGCTGGACCTCTGTGTCGCGCAAATCCGTTCTTCCTGTCTTTGAGGAACTGAATTCGATCCTGTTCTACCCCGTGCAATACGAGGGTGAAGAATCCCAGCGCAATGTGTTCTACACCGGCGCAGCGCCCAATCAGCAGGCCATCCCCGCTGTCGATTATCTGATGAGCAAGGAAGGCGGCTCGGTGAAGCGCTGGGTGCTGGCCGGCACCGATTATGTCTATCCCCGCACGACCAACAAGATCCTTGAAGCCTATCTGAAGGTCAAAGGCGTCGCCAACGAAGACATCATGATCAACTACACGCCCTTCGGTCACTCCGACTGGCAGACCATCGTCGCCGACATCAAGAAATTTGGCTCGGCAGGCAAGAAAACAGCCGTCGTCTCCACCATCAATGGCGACGCCAACGTGCCGTTCTACAAACAGCTTGGCAACGCCGGCATCAAGGCGACGGATATTCCGGTTGTCGCTTTCTCCGTCGGCGAGGAAGAGCTTGCGGGCCTCGACACCAAGCCGCTGGTTGGCCATCTGGCGGCGTGGAATTATTTTGAATCCGTCGATAACAAGGACAACAAGGCCTTCATCGCGCGCTGGAAGGCTTTCACCAAGAACCCGAAACGCACAACCAACGATCCGATGGAGGCCCATTACATCGGCTTCAACATGTGGATCAAGGCGATCGAAAAGGCAGGCACAACCGACCCGGACGCCGTGATTGACGCGATGATTGGCGTTGCCGCGCCCAACCTCACGGGCGGCGAGTCGACGATGATGCCGAACCATCACATCACCAAGCCGGTGCTGATCGGCGAAATCCAGGCCAATGGTCAGATCAATACAGTCTGGCAAACGCCCGGCACAGTGGTTGCGCAGGAATGGTCTCCCTATCTTGAAGGATCGCGCGATTTGATCGCCGACTGGCGCAAACCCCTGTCGTGCGGCAATTTCAACGTCAAGACTGGCAAGTGCGGCGGCAAGGCCTGAACTCGGGCGTCAATGAAGGGACGGCGCGCGAGCGCCGTCCCACTTCAAAATCAATTCAACAGGAGACAGCAATGGCAACCCTCCCGGTCGGAATTGTGCCAATTACAGGCAAAACGTCTGCGTGCGCCCGCGTAATTGATGCGCAAGGCATCGACGCGCAGAAATGGGCGCTCGACGTTGCCGGGCTCGTCGCAGGTTTGATCTTTTTTATGTTTGTGTTGCTTGGCGTCTCAAGGCTCGCCGCACCGCCGGACTCCGAAATATTCAATGCTGGCGCAGATGCGCGCTCCCCGTCCCTCGTCGGCGTTCAGCCGTAAACTGGACGTTTAAAGTTCTATTCACTGCATCCAGCATGGACCGCCGGTCCGTGAACTCAGAGTCTTGCGTTTTTACAGTATGGGCGACCTCTCCTTGCGGAATGGACAAGATGAAGAAAATAACCCACTGGAGACGACATTGGTCGCGCGCGCTGACAATTATGTTGACCCTCTGCTGCGCCGGCCCGGCTTTTGCCGATGCGCTTGACGATGCAGTAGCGCATTTTTCCGCCGACAAATTCCCGCAAACACAACAGGCGATCGACGAGATTGTTGCTTCGGGCGCGCCAACGGCGCCTGCCATCCTCGAGGCTTTGGCCAACAACCGGCTGCTGTTCGATCCCGATGAACAAAAGGTCTATTTCTCGGACGAAAATGACAATCTGTATGACCTCCGCACTGGCGAAAAGGCGACTGTCGAATCCCCGGACGATCTCAAGAAAGTCCGCCTGAACAACGCCGTGCGCGGGACTTTGCAGGCCGCACAAGGCGCGATGACGCTGATGGCGCCCGATCCCGCAAAGCGCATGGCTTCAGCGCGGGAAATATTCAAATCGCATGAGCCGCTGGCCCTGCCGCAAATCGAGGCGGTGCTGGCCGCTGAAAAGTCGCCCGATGTCAAAGCCGCGCTGAGCGACGCGCGCGCAGCCATCATCGCAACAACGCCGGATGCGCCGGACGCCAGCCGGCTGGAGGCGATCGACAGGTTGAAAGCGCGCGGCGATCAGGATTCACAAGGGATGCTCGCCGGCATCGCGGCGTCTGCGCAAGGCCAGGTCAAGGCCGCTGCATCCGCAGCTGCGGCATCCGTGCAGGCGCGCCTCGCGCTGTGGAGCAACGTGCAAAATATTTTTTACGGCCTGTCGCTGGGGTCCGTGCTCCTGCTTGCAGCGATCGGGCTCGCCATCACCTTTGGCGTTATGGGCGTCATCAACATGGCGCATGGCGAAATGGTGATGCTCGGCGCCTACACAACCTTTGTCACGCAGCAAGCGATCGCCGCCTGGCGCCCCGGCATGGCCGATTATTCTCTGCTGATAGCGGTGCCGCTCGCTTTCATTGTTACGGGCGCTGTCGGCATCGCGATCGAGCGCTCCATCATCCGCTTTCTATACGGTCGTCCATTGGAAACCCTGCTCGCGACCTTTGGCCTGTCGCTGATTTTGCAGCAGGCCGTGCGCACCCTCTTCGGCGCGAACAATCGTCAGGTCAGCGCGCCGGCCTTCATGGCGGGTTCCTTCGACTTTGGGGGCCTCGCCATAACATCCGGCCGTCTATGGATTATTGTTTTTGCGCTGGTTGTTTTCATTCTGCTGCAGTTGGTGCTCCGCGCCACCTCCTTTGGCCTGCGGGTGCGCGCGGTCACGCAAAACCGTCGCATGGCTTCATCAATGGGCATCGACACCAATCGCATTGATGCTCTCGCGTTCGGTCTTGGCTCCGGTATCGCCGGCATGGCGGGCGTGGCGCTGTCGCAGATTGACAACGTCTCGCCCAATCTCGGCCAGTCCTACATCATCGACAGCTTTCTCGTCGTTGTTTTCGGCGGGGTCGGCAATCTTTGGGGCACGCTGGTCGCCGCACTGACATTGGGAATCGCCAACAAGTTGCTCGAACCGCTGATCGGCGCGGTGCTGGGCAAGATCGCCATGCTCGTCTTCATCATTCTGTTTATCCAGAAGCGACCGCGTGGCCTGTTCGCGCTCAAGGGCCGGGCCGTAGAGGCCTGACATGATCGGGACTGAAATGACACAGCGTTTGCTTGATCGAAACGGACTTGTCTTCGTGGGGTTGCTCCTGGCGGCGGCGATCCTCGTGCCATTGCTGGCGCTGGTCGCGCCGGCGGGTTCGCTTCTGCACATGCCGCCTTACGTTGTCGCGCTGATCGGCAAATACCTGTGCTTTGCCCTGCTTGCCCTGTCGCTTGATCTTGTCTGGGGCTATTGTGGCATTCTCTCGCTCGGCCATGGCGCATTTTTCGCGCTGGGCGGCTACGCAATGGGCATGTATCTGATGCGTCAGATCGGCTCGCGAGGCGTTTACGCCAATCCCGACCTGCCCGATTTCATGGTGTTCCTGAACTGGAAATCGCTGCCCTTGACCTGGTGGGGATTCAGTTCGTTTCCCTACGCCGCCGTTATGGCGCTGCTCGCGCCGGGACTGCTCGCTTTCGCCTTTGGCTGGTTTGCATTCCGCTCACGCGTCACCGGCGTCTATTTGTCCATTATCACACAGGCGATGACCTATGCCCTGCAACTCGCCTTCTTCCGCAACGATATGGGCTTTGGCGGCAATAATGGCCTCACCGATTTCAAGGACATTCTTGGCTTCAACGTGCAGGCCGAATCGACGCGCCTTGCGCTGTTCTCGCTATCGGCGTTGGCGCTGATCGCA
This sequence comes from uncultured Hyphomicrobiales bacterium, assembly GCA_903931945.1. Taxonomy (GTDB): domain Bacteria; phylum Pseudomonadota; class Alphaproteobacteria; order Rhizobiales; family Beijerinckiaceae; genus Terripilifer. The sequence goes on from CAIZEI010000086.1 coordinate 5,673, forward strand.
GGCTATCTCATTGCGCGGGGCATCGTGACCTCGAAATTCGGCAAGGTCGTGATTGCGATCCGCGATGCAGAATCGCGCACACGCTTTCTTGGCTATCGGGTGGAAACCTACAAGATTGTCGTGTTCACAGTGTCGGCAATGATGGCGGGCGTCGCCGGGGCGCTCTATGTGCCGCAGGTCGGCATCATTAACCCGGGCGAATTCGCGCCTATCAATTCCATCGAGGCCGTCATCTGGGTGTCTGTTGGCGGGCGCGGCACGCTGGCTGGCGCCGCGCTCGGCGCCCTGCTCGTCAATTTCGCCAAGACTTGGTTCACCGACGCGTTGCCCGAACTCTGGCTGTTTGCGTTGGGTCTGCTGTTTATCGTCGTTACCGTTTTCATGCCCAAAGGCATTCTCGGCCTCCTCGACAGCATGAAACCGCTGCGGTCGCCCCCTGTGATTGCCTCTCCAACGGAGGCCAAACAATGAGCGTGGCGGCTGATAATCCGGTTTTGACGTCTTCGCTGCTATATCTGGATGGCGTGAGCGTCAGTTTCGATGGGTACAAGGCGTTGCGCGAACTCTCGCTGGTCCTAGCGCCCGGTGAAATGCGCGCCATCATCGGCCCCAACGGGGCGGGTAAAACCACGATGATGGATATCATCACGGGCAAGACGCGCGCAGATTCCGGCGATATTTATTTTGCCGGATCGCATGATCTCTCACATCTCGATGAAGCTGCAATCGCCGAGCTTGGCGTCGGACGCAAATTCCAGAAGCCGACAGTCTTCGAAAGCCATACGGTCGATGACAACATTCTGCTGGCCTTGAAAGCTCCACGCAGCGCTATTGCGACGCTCTTTGGCAGGCAGCCCGCCAACGAACGCGAACGCATTGACCGTATACTTGAAACCACGCGTCTGAAAGACCATCGCGCGCGTCTCGCCGCCGATCTATCGCACGGTCAGAAGCAATGGCTCGAAATCGGCATGTTGCTCGCGCAAGACCCCAAACTCCTGCTGGTGGATGAACCGGTCGCCGGCATGACGGACGCCGAAACAGCGCAGACGGCGGAGTTGTTGCGCGAGATCGCCAGGGATCATTCCGTTGTGGTCGTTGAACACGATATGGCGTTTGTGCGCGATCTCGGCGTCAAGGTCACTGTGCTGCACGAGGGTTCCGTGCTGGCGGAAGGCGCGCTTGACGAAGTGAGCGCCGACCCGCGCGTCATCGAAGTCTATCTGGGGCGATGACATGCTGAACGTCGATGCAATCAGTCTCTTCTACGGCGCAGCGCAGGCCCTGCGCGATGTCTCGCTCACAGCCGAAGCGGGCAAGGTAACCTGCGTCATGGGCCGCAACGGCGTTGGCAAGACATCGCTGATGCGCGCCATTATCGGCCACCAGCCCATCCGCTCGGGGAAAATCGAGTGGGCAGGACATGATATGTCCGGTCTGCCTCCGCATGCGCGCGCTGCGCGCGGCGTCGCTTATGTGCCGCAGGGACGTGAAATATTCCCGCTGCTCAGCGTGCGCGAAAATCTTGAAACAGGATTTGCGCCCCTCGCGCGGCCCGATCGTTACGTGCCAGACGAGATTTACGATCTCTTTCCGGTCCTGAAAGACATGCTGGCGCGACGCGGCGGCGATCTTTCGGGCGGACAGCAACAGCAACTCGCCATCGGGCGGGCGCTCGTCACACGCCCTGGATTGCTGGTGCTGGACGAGCCGACGGAGGGAATTCAACCCTCCGTCATCAAGGACATCGGTCGCGCGATCGACTATCTGAGAAGCAAGGGCAGCATGGCGATTGTGCTTGTCGAACAATATTTCGAGTTCGCACGCGATCTGGCCGATACATTCATTGTGATGGATCGCGGCGCTGTGGTGATGGCTGGCGACCGAACGTCCATGGTGGAAAAAGATGTCCGCAAGCACATGTCCGTCTGATGAGGAGAACGCTCTGGTGCCAGGCCATGCGCGCGCCTGTGGCCAGTTGCGGGCCGAGTTTCACGCCATTGGCGGTCGCAGCGAGGCTGCGCGGGTCTATGAAACCGGCGGGCTGCGGCTGCGCTTTCCCCATACGCCGCGTGGTTGCGAGGCTGTTATGGTCAATACGGGCGGCGGCGTGGCCGGCGGCGATCGGGCACGACTCGATTTTTCGATCGGGGCCAGCGCCGAAGTCACGTTGACAACACAGTCTGCCGAGAAAATTTACCGCGCACAAAGCAACGAGGCCGAGATTAATATTTCGCTGCGCGCTGAAGCGCGAGCGCATGTGGAATGGCTGCCGCAGGAAACTATTCTGTTTGATGGCGCAAAGCTGTCGCGCAGGCTGGATATTGATCTGGATGCGAGCGCCTCGCTGTTGCTGGTGGAAGCGGTCGTCTTCGGACGCATGGCGATGGATGAATTGCAGATCGAAGGCTCGTTTCGCGACCGCTGGCGCGTGCGCCGCGACCGCCAGCTGATTTTTGCAGAAGATGTGAAAATCGATGGCGATATGACGGGACTGCTGGCCCGCCCGGCGAGCGGACGCGGCGCGCGCGCGACAGCAACGCTCCTGCATGTAGCGCCTGATGCAGAAGAAATGGTCAATCCCATCCGGACCGCGCTCGCGCACGCGCCCTGCGAGTGGGGGGCAAGCGCGTGGAACGGCATGACAGTCGCGCGCCTGCTCTCGCCCTCGCCGGAAATCCTGCGCGGTGTTATTGTGCTGATGCTGCGGGCGCTGCGGGGACGCGAGGCGCCGCGCGTCTGGCAATAGGGAATTCAGGCATGAATTTGACGCCGCGTGAGAAAGACAAGTTGCTCATCGCCATGGCGGCGATTGTCGCGCGCAATCGCCTCGAACGCGGGGTGAAGCTCAACCATCCCGAAGCCATCGCCTTGATTACCGATTTTGTCGTCGAGGGCGCCAGAGACGGCCGCACCGTCGCCGAACTGATGGAAGCCAGCGCGCATGTCGTTTCAGCCGATATGGTGATGCCGGGGATTGCGGAAATGATCCACGATGTGCAGGTCGAGGCGACATTTCCCGATGGCACGAAGCTGGTGACGGTTCACAATCCCATTCGCGGATCGGCGCACGACTTCACGCCCGGCGAGGTTCTGACGCCTGAGGGCGAGATCGTCATGAACGAGGGGCGCCCCGTTATTGCGCTCAAAGTGTCGAACGCGGGCGACCGGCCCATTCAGGTCGGCTCGCACTATCATTTCGCCGAAACCAATCCGGCGCTGAAGTTCGATCGCGCCGCAGCACGCGGGATGCGGCTGGATATCGCGGCAGGCACCGCCGTGCGTTTCGAGCCCGGCCAGACGCGGGAGGTCAGGCTGGTGGCGTTTGAGGGCGCGCGGGAGGTTTTCGGGTTCCGGCAGGAGGTGATGGGGAAGTTGTGAAATTCCGGTAAATCTGATAAAGTAAGGATATGTGAGATTTGTAAGGAGTTTCCATGCCGCACTTTGAAGCCAGAATGAGTTCGAAGGGTCAAATCACAGTTCCCGCGCAAGTGCGCGAGCATTTCGCCCTCAAGGAGGGCGATCTTGTCGATTTCTACGTTGATCCGCTGGCACGCGCTGTCCGAATCCTCGCGCGAAACGCCAAGCTTTCCGATCTGGTTGGGATGCTTGAAAAGCCTCAATCAACTCCAGCGCTAACGCAACAGCAGATGGACGACGCGGTCGGAGACCATCTGTCTGAAAAGCATGAGCGGATCAGCCGGGAATGGAACGAATGGCGGGAGTTTCAGGACTGGAAAAAATCGCAGGCGGCGGAATGATTGGCATCGACACAAATGTCCTGCTTCGGTTGTTCACCGACGATAATCCAGCGCAGACGGGGTCAGCGGTCCGCCTTGTGGATGGATGTGCGTCCGGTTCCATCCGGATCACGAACATAGTGTTGGTGGAATTGGTCTGGGTCCTCCTCGGCCGAAAATACAATCTGGAGAAGCCTCGCCTGGTCGAGATTATCGAGGAGCTTTTGCGCCGCGCCGAACTCGTGTTTGAAAATCGCGGCGCGGTCATGACGGCATTGCGCTGGTTTGAAGCCGGAAAATCCGACTTTAGCGATTATCTGATCGCCGCGCTAAACGAGGATGCCGGCGCGTCGCCGACCTACGCGTTCGATCAAATGGCCGCCGGAAACGCCGCCTTTGCGCTGATGACGCCGTGAGGGGCTTGGGAGAAAGAGTCTTGGACAATCGCCGAATCGCCGCAAAGGCCATCTGCGAGACCACGCTGACATTTGATTTTGGCGCGGTAAAGGGCGGGTTGTTTTCACTGGTGGAGGGGTGACAATGACCGCTTGCGTTTTTTGCCAGATTGTCCGCAAAGACGCGCCTGCTCTGATTGTGCGTGAAACCGAGACCGCAATCGCCTTCTTGCCGATTTGGATGGAAATCCACGGGCACACGCTTGTGTCGCCCAAAGCCCATTTCGCCGACCTATATGACATAACCCCTGCGGCGCTTGCCGATGTGTCAAATCTGGCGCGGGAACTCGCCGTCGACTTCAGCGAAAGAATCGGCGCGACGGGCGCGAACTTGATGTTGGCGAGCGGCAAGGACGGTGAACAGTCCGACTTCTATTTCCACTTTCACCTGCTGCCGCGGTTCCGAGATGATGGGTTGAAAACCTGGCCGCCGCTACCGCCGTTCAAGGGCGATCGCGAGGCAATCCATCAGACTCTGATCGGCCAAGCCACCCAAACAAGCGCGTAGGAGTTTCGCATGCCCATCACCCTCACCCGCGCCGCTTATGCCGACATGTTTGGCCCCACCAAAGGCGACAGGATTCGCCTCGCCGACACCGAACTTTTCATTGAGGTGGAGCGCGACTTCACCACCTATGGCGAAGAGGTGAAATTCGGCGGCGGCAAGGTCATTCGCGATGGCATGGGCCAATCGCAATTTTCCCGCGCACAGGGGGCCATGGACACCGTCATCACCAATGCCGTGATCCTCGATCATTGGGGCGTCGTCAAATGCGATGTCGGCTTGCGCGACGGGCGCATCGCCGCCATCGGCAAGGCGGGCAATCCGGAAATTCAGAATGGCGTCACCATTATCATCGGCCCCGGCACCGAGATCATTGCCGGAGAAGGAAAGATTCTCACCGCCGGCGGTTTCGACACGCATATCCATTTCATCTGCCCGCAGCAGATCGAGGAAGCCTTGATGTCCGGCGTCACTTCGATGTTAGGCGGCGGCACCGGCCCCGCGACAGGCACATTCGCGACCACCTGCACGCCTGGCCCATGGCACATCGCACGGATGATCGAGGCGGCGGATTCCTTTCCGATGAATCTTGGTTTCGCTGGCAAAGGCAACGCCGCGACACCCGCCGGGCTGGTCGAACAGGTCCAAGCCGGCGCCTGTGCGCTCAAACTGCACGAGGACTGGGGCACGACTCCGGCAGCGATCGATTGCTGCCTGTCCGTCGCCGATGATCACGACGTCCAGGTCATGCTGCATTCCGATACGCTGAATGAATCCGGGTTTGTCGAAGATACCGTCAAGGCCTTCAAGGGCCGCACCATTCACGCCTTCCACACCGAGGGCGCGGGCGGCGGCCACGCGCCCGATATCATGTCGATCGCGGGCCTGCCGAATGTGCTGCCTTCCTCGACCAATCCGACGCGACCCTTCACACGCAACACGCTGGATGAACATCTGGACATGCTGATGGTGTGCCACCATCTGGATGGTTCAATCCCCGAAGACCTCGCCTTCGCCGAAAGCCGCATCCGCAAGGAAACCATTGCGGCGGAAGATATTCTGCACGATCTTGGCGCGCTCTCAATGATGAGTTCGGATTCGCAAGCGATGGGGCGCGTCGGCGAGGTCATCATTCGCACATGGCAGACGGCTGACAAGATGAAACGCCAGCGCGGCGCGCTGCCTGAGGAAACAGGCGATAACGACAATTTTCGCGCCAGGCGCTATGTTGCGAAATATACCATCAACCCCGCCATTGCGCATGGCGTATCAAAACACATCGGCTCCATCGAAGCCGGCAAACTCGCCGATCTCGTGTTGTGGACGCCGGCGTTCTTTGGCGTGAAGCCCGATCTCATAATCAAGGGGGGCATGATTGCAGCAGCGCCCATGGGCGACCCCAACGCCTCGATTCCGACGCCACAACCCACACATTACAGGCCGATGTTTGGCGCCTATGGCCGCGCCATTGCCGCGACATCGATGACGTTCGTATCGCAGACGTCGCTCGACAAGGGGCTGGCGGCGGCGTTGCGTGTGTCAAAAGCTCTTGTGGCGGTGACGAACACGCGTGGCGGCATCGGCAAGAAAAGCATGATCCACAATTCCGCAACGCCGCATATCGAAATCGATCCCGAGACCTATACCGTGAAGGCTGATGGCGTGCTGTTGACCTGCAGGCCCGCTGATGCGCTCCCCATGGCGCAGAGGTATTTTTTGTTTTAGTCCCACCGCCCCGTGGTCCGGATCGTCAGCATTTGGCTCTGGCAGCGGTTTTGGTCTAAAAGCAGTCCATTACTGGCGTGAGGCGCCTTCAGATGCCAAAATCGACTGTCATGACGCGACCGAATGACCTTTACAAAGTGGATTTCTACGCCTGGACCCAACAACAGGCGGAACTGTTGCGCGAGAAGCGCTTTGACGATCTCGATCTGGAAAATCTGATTGACGAGGTGGCGAGCGTGGGCGGTTCGGAAAAGCGTGAAGTTGAGAGCCGCCTTGAGGTTTTGCTCGCCCATTTGATCAAGTGGAGATTTCAGCCGGGGGCGCGATCGCCGAGCTGGCGGAGCACGGTTGGCGAACAACGCCAGCGCATAAGCAAAATCCTAAAATCAAGCCCGAGCCTCAAAAGTTATCCAGGAGGCGAACTTGAACTTGCCTACCTTTCAGGCCGCTTGCTTGCCGCCAAGGAAACCGGCATTGACTTCTCGCTCTTCCCGGAGACGTGCCCCTTCACAATCGAACAGGTTCTCGACGAGAATTTCTGGCCGAAGGAAGTGGGACTCTATGATCAATCGTAACCTGGTGTCCCCATGATCCGCGCAAATTTCGTCAGCCCCAAGGGCGCCTGGCAAGCCAGGCCCAGCGATTCCATCCTGCTCGATTTCGATGCGCGGCATCGCCGGCGCATTGCGATGACCGGCACGCATGGACTCGAATTCCTGCTCGATCTTCCCGAAGCGGTCATGCTGCGGGGCGGCGATGCGCTGGTGCTCGAAGATGGGCGGCTGATTGAAGTGGTCGCCGCGCCCGAAGAACTTGCGGAAATCCGCGTGGCCGAACCACGCGATCTCGCCCGCCTCGCCTGGCATCTTGGCAATCGCCATTTGCCGATTCAAATTCTCGTCAATCGCATCCGCATTCGGCGTGACAACATTATTGAAGAGATGGCACGCGGGCTCGGCGGCAAAATCGCCCATATTGAAGCGCCATTCGATCCCGAAGGCGGCGCCTATGCTGGCCCGGAGATCGAAGAGACGCATGTGCACGGACCCCATTGCGGACACGATCACCATGAACATGACCATCACGACCACGCGGGCCATGACCATGCCGCGCACGAGCGCCATGACCACGCAGCCGATGAACATCAAGGCCATGGGCATCATGCGCATGGCCATCACGATCACGGCTGACAGGTTGGGGTCGTGACCCACGAGGCGCTCGAGTCGGATTTTATCGCGGGCTCCACACTGCCGCTGTTGGTCTGGCTGTCGCCTTCTTTCCCGGTGGGCGCTTTTGCTTATTCACACGGCATTGAGGCCGCTGTTGAAGCCGGCGACATCTCCGACGCAGCGAACCTGCGCGGCTGGTTGAGCGACATCCTGCAATTTGGCGCGGGACGCAATGACGCCATATTGCTCGCCTGCGCCTGGCGCGCAGCGCGTCAGGGCGATTTTGATGCGCTGACTGAAATCAACGACCTTGCTCTGGCCCTTTCGCCCTCGGGCGAACGTTGTCTTGAGACGCGCGCGCAAGGCGACGCTTTCATCGCAGCTATCAGCGCCGCGTGGCCCTGCGCAACCATGGACGGCCTCGCGGCGCGCGCCACTGACGGCGTCGCCTATCCAGTGGCTCTAGCCGCCGCAGCAGCCGGACACGATGTCCCGCTTCACGCAACGCTGGAAGCAGCATTGCTGGCGTTCCTGTCCAATCTCGTTTCAGCAGCCGTCCGCCTTGGCTCGATCGGCCAGACAGACGGACAAAAAATCATCGCAGGCCTCATGCCTCTGGCGCAACATATCGCTCTATATGCAGAGACTGCTGAATCGGATGACATTGGCGGGGCGTCGTTTCGCAGCGATATTGCATCCATGCGGCATGAAACGCAGTATTCCCGGCTGTTTCGTTCCTGAGGCGCAAACTGTGCATCACACATCAGGTTTTACCACATGACCCATTCCGGATCCCGCACCCCCCTCCGCGTTGGCGTCGGCGGCCCGGTCGGCTCCGGCAAGACGGCGCTGATGGAGCAGCTTTGCAAGCGCTTGCGCGACAGGCTCGACATCGCTGCCATCACCAATGACATCTACACCAAGGAAGATGCGCGCATTCTCACCGAGACCGGCGCCTTGCCCGCCGATCGCATTATGGGCGTCGAAACAGGAGGATGCCCGCACACGGCGATCCGCGAGGACGCCTCGATCAATCTGGCTGCGATAGCGCAGATGAACAAACGATTCCCCGAGCTCGATCTCATTCTTGTGGAATCGGGCGGCGATAATCTCGCTGCGACCTTTTCACCCGAACTTGCCGATCTCACAATCTATGTTATTGACGTCTCGGGCGGTGAAAAAATCCCGCGCAAGGGCGGGCCCGGCATTACGCGCTCCGATCTTCTCGTCATCAACAAGATCGATCTTGCCCCCTATGTCGGCGCATCGCTTGACGTGATGGCGCGCGACGCCAAACTGATGCGCAAGGAGCGCCCCTTCGTTTTCGCCAATATGAAGACTGGCGATGGCGTACAGGACATTATCGCCTTCATCGTTTCTGCGGGCGGATTGACGCAGTGAGCGGATCGCCAGGCAAAATCAAAAGGGCCGCACGCACAGCAACCCGGACGATCGCATCACAACCGTCCGGGTCTTTCATCTGTATATTTTTACAACATGTACGTTCTGGCGTTATTCGTCAGAATTCGGTTCGCACGTATAGCCAATGAAGCAGAGTGGATTGTCTTTCGTGCGCACCATCGCCGGCTGCATGACTTCTTCATTCTTGTCGCAGGTAAAGCCGCGCCCATGATAACGGTCAAAGCGATTGGGGCCTGAGCTCAGCAAAACGCCATGCTTCCCTTTGACCATGGCCTTGGCTTCGCCGCACGACATTTTCAGCGTGTCTCCAGCCATCGGCTGTTCGCCTGCGGGACGCAGTTGCTGCGCGAAGGCCGGGGCTGAAAGAACGATAAGCGCCGCACAGGCGGCCATTGCCAGAGATTTCATGATAGTTCTCCCATTGCGTTGGCCTGTTTTCGGATCTTTGGACGCTTGGCCAACAGAGACTCAACACGACAACACTAACGTCAACGCAATTAAGCTGCATTGATCGATGTCATTGCCCGCTCCAGTTTCATGAAAGATTGGCAATAAAGGGGCGCCAGCAATATTGGTAGCGCGCCACCAGCCTTTTACAGGCGACCCGCCACACGCTCGGGAAACATTTTCGACAACGCTGCGCTATTGGCTGCAACGATTCCGCGCTCGGTTATCAAGCTTGTCGCCAGACGCGCCGGCGTCACATCGAACCCTGGATTCAGCGCGCGCGTCCCTGTCGGCGCAATCCGCACGGTCTCCAGTCGCCCCTCCGCCGAATGTCCGGATATATGCGTGACCTCTTCTTCGCCTCGAAATTCGATCGGAATGGCACCGCCGTCGGCCAGATCGAAATCGATACTGGGCGAAGGCGCAGCGACGTAAAACGGCACGCCATTGTCGTGCGCGGCAAGCGCTTTGAGATAAGTGCCAATCTTGTTGCAGACATCGCCATTGCGAGCGACGCGGTCCGTTCCCACAATGACAAGATCGACCATGCCAAGCTGCATCAGATGCCCGCCGGCGTTATCGACAATCAGCGTGTGGGGAACGCCATGATTGCCCAGTTCCCATGCGGTCAGCGACGCTCCCTGATTGCGTGGCCGCGTCTCATCAACAAATACATGGACCGGCAATCCCGCATCATGCGCTTTGTAAATTGGAGCAGTGGCCGTTCCCCAATCCACCGTCGCCAGCCAACCGGCGTTGCAATGCGTGAGAATATTGATTTTTTCACCCGGCGCTTTGTGTGCAGCGATCGCGCGGATCAACTCCAGCCCGTGTTCGCCGATCGAAGAATTGATTGCGACATCTTCGTCTGCAATCGCCCCGGCCGCGGCCATCGCCGTTTCTGCCCGCGCATTGCATGGCGTCGGCCGCAGGACCGCCGTCATCCGTTTGACGGCCCAGGCCAGATTGACTGCCGTTGGCCGCGCCAACGGCAGACGCCGTCCCGCATCGTCCAGAGACGCGTCGGATGAATCGGCGCGGATGGCCAGAGCCATGCCATAGGCCGCCGTCGCGCCAATCAGCGGCGCGCCGCGCACCCACATGTGCCGAATGGAATTGATGAATTCATCCAGCGTTTCAAGACGCCGGATTTCATACCTGTGCGGCAGCAATGTCTGATCGACGATGCAGACCGCTCCAGTCTCAGGATCGACAAAAATGGAGCGTTGGGGTTTTCCATTCACGCGCATGGCGACCGGTTCCGTGGCGACGTCCAGTCAGGCCGCGCTCCATGCCGGCATGTAACGGTGCCCGCTATGCCAGGCAAGCGGGATTGCATGTGGCGCGCAACCCGCTCCAGCCGGCTTGCCGGCCGGCGCAAATGAAAACAACCAGACCAAAACATCAACTGGCCCATAACTTGCTTTAACGAAACTGTTCACTGTGAGACCCGGCGCCGCGTCATGGCGCCCGGCGGCATCGCGGGGAGGCGCCCGTGGCGGGCCTTTCGATAGAGAGGCGCACCATGAAACGCATTTATGTGCTTGGCTTCCTCGCCCTTGTCTCCACGGCCGCCGCCGCCCATGACAAGTGGTGGAATGGCAAAGAGGTCGACCCCGCAACGAAACGTTATTGCTGCGGCGACAACGACATCAAACACCTGACGCGCGAGGAGGTGAAAATCGTTCCTGGCGGCTATGAACTCGCCGACACCGGCGAGACCGTGACGCGGGATCATGCGCAACCCTCGCCCGACGGCGAATATTGGGTTTTTCGCTGGGGCAGCCCGGTGCGCACGCAATGTTTTTTCGCACCGATCCAGAGCATGTAACGGGCATCATTGGACCGCTCAGTTGAACGGCTGACTCTTGATGCGATAGGAGCCGTCGCCCTCACGTTTGAACATCTCATCTATGCGCGGGTGCCGGCAAGGCTCGCTCGTGCGATCGGGCAGCAGATTTTGCTCGGAAACATAGGCGACATATTCAGTCTCAGCATTTTCCGCAAACAGATGGTAGAAGGGCTGGTCCCTTTTGGGCCTGACCTCCGCTGGAATGGACATCCACCATTCCTCTGTATTGGAGAAGACCGGGTCGACATCAAAAATGACGCCCCGGAACGGATATTTCCGGTGCCGCACCACATCGCCGATCCGGTATTTCGCAACGCGTATCTTCATGGCCTCGATCCGGCGCCCCAGCCGCCAGGGATTCGTAGCCCTGGCCAGGGCGCAAAGTCAAACATTATGACAAATTCGCTGCGGTTCAGTCTTTGTCAGATCGCTTCCCAGAAAGGTTTGGCCCGCGCTGCACGGCGCGTGTCGCGCCTTGCGCGTTGCAAAAGGTCATCTCGGCGCGATTTCATCTCCCACAACCATTCTGTCGTGAGAAAAGCGCGATCATTCTGGCTGGCGGCGGCGAGTGTCGCGCATTGTGTGTCGATATCGTGCACTTGCCCCAGATTATCCTGCACATCGGCGAGCGAATCCACGCCCTCGCGGAAGCGTTCATGCGCTTTGGGGCCGCGCGCCAGCGGTTCAAGAAACTCGAAAAAATAGCGCAGGCCTTTGGCTGAAATACGTAAATCGTGCAGCCCTTCGGAATCCAGACAAGCGAATTCTTTGGCCATATTCTGGAATTCACGATAGCGCTTGCCCAGGCGTCGCGACGCAAATTCGCAAACGGACAGGCCGCGATCGCGCATTTGCGCGCGTTCACTCGATCGCCGCCATTCCCCTGCATAAATGAAGGCCGCCGTATCGAAAAGCAGCGCTTCGACGCGAGGCGACGCCAGCATTCGTTTTGCTGCGATATGCGCGGCGCGTCGGCGCTCTTCCAGCGCGTCCAGACTGCGGCCGTCCAGCGCTGCGGCCAAGCCCTTGCCGGACGAGGCGACCTGCTCACGCAAAACATCAAGGTCGCGCGCTGCGCCCAGGCTCGCGAAAAGCCATTTGAACTCGGCTTTCAGGCGCTCAAACTCGACACCACGCAATATGGGCGCAAACAGCGACAGCGCGGCGCGCAACCGCCTGATAGCAACGCGGATCTGGTGCACAGCCTCGACTTCATCGGCCGTGGCGACCACCGCATCGTTAAGCGAGAACTGTCGCAGACACGACTCGATGACTGCGGTGAATGCCTCCGCTGCATTCATCTGGCTGTGAATCGACGCGCCGATCTTTCCGACCGGCGCCCCCCAAACTCCCGCAGCCAGCCGGAATCCTTTTTCCGCCGGACTGGAGAAATCCAGCCGCAATCGGGCAAATGGAAACAAACTTCTTGCGACGGCTAGGAACTCGTGTTGTCGGCCCGCGTGCAATTCCAGCCGCGCCTCGCACACTTCGATTGACTTGCCGCCAGCGGCGATCGACCCATGCACAATTGCAACCGCGACCTGCGTCCGTTCGCAGGTGAGCAGTCGCTCGCGTCCCTCAAGGGCGCATTCGAACGCCGACGCTAGCGCCCCGGGGGAAAACGCCTCCGGACAGGCATCCCGATACGTTTCCGGCAAAGCCGTGAAATCGGGCGATTGCCCCGCGATCGGCGCATCGGTCCAATCGACATCGACGTGGTCCGGCCAATGCCGGGGACGCATCGCATGTCGTCCCGCCGCAGAAACAACCGAAAGCGCCAAACCGCAGGCCCGCAAGCCGCCATCGCGCGTGTCGAGCCAGGTCTCGTGCGATCTGATGGCGCGCACGCGCCCTCCCGCAAAGGCGGGGTCATCAAAAACGCTGGCTTCAAAACGCGCAGCGCCCTCGGGCGCCAGCGGGAAAGACAGCGAATGTGAGGACATGTCCCGCATAGCTTCATTTCGCCGGGAGGCCGCGTAAAAGTCAATGCCGTGCGGTCGAACAAAGTTGCAGCGCGGGCCTGACCTGAAACGCAAGCGTGAAATTTTTATGGTCAATGGTTTAACGCCGCTCTAGGTTGATGTCGGTCCTTCAATTTTAAAAGGGTCGGGGCCAGTCCGGAATAAAGGATGTCTCCGACGACATGGCTGTCTTCATGTCTGGATTGCTGACAAGATTCAATATTCACGGTATCGGCGGCGCTGTGGGCGACAACGTTCCGGGCGGCGCAGCGGAAGGGTTTGTCATCGCTATTATCGGGATGATTTTGAACAACATGAAAAAGAGCTGATACTTTCAATCGGGATTCCGGGCGGCGTTGCGTCGCCTGGACATAACCAGACTGGACCCCATGGCCAATCCGGAGCTCCTGACCACAGCCGAAATGGCGCGCGCCGACGCAGACGCCGCCGCCGGCGGGATCGACTCCATCGATCTGATGGAAAAGGCGGGCGCGGCTGTTGCGGACGCCGCCGCGCAACTGACTGCGCCGGGCGACCGGATCGCCGTCTTCTGCGGGCCGGGCAATAATGGCGGCGATGGTTTCATTGCCGCGCGAATCCTGCGCAAGCGCGGATACGATGTCGCCGTCAGTCTCCTGACATCGCAAAGCGCCCTGAAAGGCGACGCTGCGGAAGCTGCGCGGCGTTTCGGCGGGCCCATCGCCCATGCCATAGAGGCAGCCCCGGGCAGCGCCGCCCTCGTCATCGATGCGCTGTTTGGCGCCGGACTGTCGCGCGATATCGATGGCGAGGCCAGGACCTTGATCGACCGTTTGAATCGATGGTCGCGCGACACTGGAAATCCCATTCTCGCCGTTGATATCCCCTCCGGGGTTGATGGCGACAGCGGCGCAGTGCGCGGCGCTGCGATCGAGGCGCGCGCGAGCGTCACATTCTTCCGGCTCAAGCCCGGCCACCTCCTGCTGCCGGGACGGGCGCTGTGCGGGCCCGTCAGTCTGGCCGATATCGGCATTCCGGACTCCATTCTGGCCGACATCGCGCCCAAAACCTTCGCCAATCGACCGGAGCTCTGGCGCGGCGCCCTGCCCTTTCCCGGTATTGAAGGCCACAAATATTCGCGCGGTCACGCCATGGTTCTGTCGGGTCCTGAATGGTCCACCGGTGCGGCAAGGTTGGCGGCGCGCGGCGCGCTGCGCAACGGCGCGGGGCTTGTGACGCTCGCCTCGCCGCGCAGCGCCCACGCCATCAACGCCGCGCAACTCACCGCCATCATGATTGCGCCCTGCGACGGGCCGGACGAGCTTTTGCAGGGTCTCGCCGACGACCGCATTTCAGCTGTCGTCCTGGGTCCGGGGCTGGGCGTGACCGAAACCGCAAGCGAACTCGTCGCTGCCGCGTTGCGGGCGAAATCTCCGGGTCGCGGGCTCGTGCTCGACGCTGATGCGCTGACCATCCATGCAGGGCGCACAGGACTTCTGGCTGCGCGCATAAAAGCCAGCGAAATGAACGTTGTTATCACCCCGCATGAGGGTGAATTCGCCCGCCTGTTCGATTTTGCCGGATCAAAACTCGCCAGAGCCCGGGCCGCCGCCGAAAACCTTGGCGCGATCGTGGCATTGAAGGGCGCTGACACAGTTGTCGCGCATCCCGATGGCCGCGCCGCCATAGCATGTGACGCCCCGCCTTGGCTGGCGACAGCCGGCTCGGGCGATGTGCTCTCCGGCATGATCGCCGGATTGCTTGCGCAGCGTATGCCGCCGTTTGAAGCCGCCTGCGCCGCGGTCTGGATGCACGGCGCAGCAGCCCGCGCCTTCGGGCCGGGACTGATTGCCGAAGACATACCCGAGGCCCTGCCGGGCGTGTGGCGGACGCTGGCGGGGCGGGAGCAACACGTAAGAGTATAAAATGATGCGATACGCGTCACATCATTTAAGCTTCAACTGCTTAGATCAAGAAAAGCGCTGCCATAATCCTCGCTGTCAAGCCCGGGCAATGATTGAATTACTGCAACATAACACTCATCGCAAGAATTCCGTCCCCGCCACCCCTACTCGGGTTCAAAAACGCTCGCCTTGTCCGTCACCTCGCCGCCGCCGCGTTTGGTGGCGCCGCCGGGCAAATAGATTTTTCTACCCTGCGCCAACGCCACCAGGGAATGCCGGGGCAGCGGCATATCGGCATATTTCGTCCAGCTGTTCGTCGCGGGATCGAAGGCTTCGACCTGCGGATAAACTCCGGAGGGCACAGCGGGATTGCCTTCGCCGCCAAAGGCAAAAAAACGCGCGTTCAGCGTGGCGCCATAGCCGCCGGAGCGGCCTGTCGGCATGGGCGCGCGCTGAGTCCAGGCGCCGCTCGCCGGATCGAAATCCTCATTGGCGTCGAGATTGTAGACGGGGCGATCGCGCCCGCCCATGACGACGAAATGGCCATTGAGCGCGCCGCCATAGGCGTGATCGCGCCTGACCTTCATCGGCGCCAGCGCTTTCCAGACATCTGTTGCGGGGTCATAGACAGTCAGATCGGCGACAGGTTCATAGGCGGCAGGCGCGCCGGGAGGGGCTGGCGGGCCGCCGGGCGCGCGGCGATGTTCGCCGCCGGCATAATAAATCAGTCCGTTGAGCGCAGCGGCGACGCCCGCGCCGCGCGGCGAAGGCAAAGGCGCGCGCCTTTCCCATTTGCCGGTCGCCGGATCGAAGGCCCAGACGTGATCAGTGGGTTCGCGTTTCGGGAAGGGTTCGGTGAAGCCGCCAACGATGTAAATCTTGCCGCCGGTTGTCACAACGCCCTCGTGGTGAACCGCTTCGGGCATGGGCGGACCATCGCTCCAGCTGTTTTTTGCGATATCGTAGATTTGCACGAGCTTGAATGGCGCCCCCTCATCCTTCCAGCCGCCAAACATGTAGATTTTGCCATCCAGAAGCGTCGCACCCGATTCAACCTGTATCGAAGGCATGGTCGCAAGATCGCTCCAGGTCCCCTTGCCGGTCGGCGATTGCGCCAGCGCGGCTGACGCACCCATAAACAAAATGCCGACAAGGCCGGACGAAACTCGTTTCATGCGTTTCTCTCCCTCGATTGTCCTGGGCTGGATACGCTGGCCCAAGGCTTGATTTCAGGGCATGGTGAGACAGATTTCCAGCAAGAGCAAGCTGGATGCGGCGCGAACGGCGCGAGGCCGGAATGAATGGGGGGCGTTTGGCGGAGACGGCCTTGCAGCGGCGCCTGCACGGGCAGACCGCTCTCATTCTGACCTGTTGCTTGCTGGCTTTTGCGAGCTCGGCGCCACGCGCCCTTGTCGGCGTTTATCAACGCCAGTTGCTGAACGCGTTCGATGTCAGCGGCGATTTCGCAACGAACTGGCAAGCCGCGCAGACATTGGCGTGGGCGCTCAGCGCGCCGCTCGCCGGCGCGCTGGCGGATCGATTTGGCGGATTGCGGATCGCCGCCTGCGGCGCATTTTTGGCGGCGGCCTGCATAGGCGCGCTAGCCATCTCGACCGAGCCGGGAATGCTGCTGGCAAGCGCCGGAATAGCGCTGGGCGCCGGTCTTTCCGCCTTGGCCTTTCCAGCCGCCCTGCAGCCGCTTGCGCAAATTCAGAGCGGGCGAAGTCAGGCGTTCGGGCTGGCGGCGGGCGCGGCTGGCCTTGGTCTGTTTATATTCACGCCGCTGGCTTTCGCCATAGTTGGCTTGATGGGTTGGCGCGCTTCGGTTCTGTGTTTCAGTCTGGGTCTGACAATCTGCGGAACTGTTGCCGCGCGCGCAGGAAAACGCGCCTGTGGGAAGCCGACGCGACAGCGCACGGCCCTTGCGCTGCGAGGGTATCTGGCGTTGCTGGCGATCACGGCGCTGACCGGTTTCATTTTTGCTTTTGTGTCGCAGCGCTTCCAGAAATACGCGTTTGACGCCGAACTGGCCGCCAACACCGGCGCCATCCTTCTTGTGGCGTTTTGCACAGCGAATATCTTCGGCGCTGTTGGCGGGGGATTGCTGCTCGAACGGATGCAGCCCGGACGCGTCCTCGCGCTGACCGCTGCTGCGCGACTGGCGCTGATGGTGTGCCTGATCTCGATCCCCGCCGGAACTGCGAGCGTTTTTGCAGTCGCGACGCTGCATGGGCTATCCTGGCTGTCGATCTGGGCGCCAACAGCGGCGCTGATTCTGGCGTGGTTTGGTTCGCAAAACGTCGGTATTCGGCTGGGCGTTTGCGTTTGCGCCTTTCAGTTCGGCGGGCTCGCAGGCGGATTTGCGCATCTGTATTTCGGGGCCTCGCTTGCGCTGTGGTGGGCGCTGACAATGCTATCGGCAATCGCGATTGCCGTGATCGCCACATTTTCAAGCGAAAAACTCACTCCGCGTCCAGAATCGCCTTGATGTCGCCGCCAAGCCCGGCTGCGGCGCCAATGGCGCGATCAAAATCGGCCTGCAAGGCATCGCCACGCCGGGGCGCAAGCTCCAGCTTCTGCTGCTGCACGCGGGCGATGAACTCGGGATCGCGCATCGTCTCGTCAAATGCGTTTCGCAATACGGCAAGACGCGCGGGCGGCGTGCCCGGCGTTGTGTAGATCGACCTGCCGACAAGCTGGATGAGATCGACAAAATCGACGATCGCGCGCGCTTTTGGATCGCGAACCAGATCGGCGAAATGCGGCACCCCGTCGAGCACGGAAGGGCCATATTGCAGCAAAAAGTTGATCCTTCCCTCGCTCAGCCAGTTCGATCTTTGCGAGACCCAGCTGCTCCATTGATTGACGCGGCCCTGCACCTCGCCATGATCCATGGCGAGAAAAACCTCGCTGCCGCCGGGATACCCGTGAATGACCCTGAACTTTGTTCCCAGAAATGCGTTGGCAAGTTTGGGATAGACGCTCGCGGTGCCGAGCGGCCCGACCGCGCCCATGACTATGCTCGACCTTTTCGCGTCGTCGATGGTCGCCACGCCCGTTGTTTTAAACACGCCCATCGCTTCGGATGTCGTCGCTATTGTGCCGACCCAGCCAAATTGTCTGACGTCGAAGCCAAACTTCCCCGGTGAAAGCACTTGCGGCAGATAGAGTTCGGCAGGCGATATCGCCAACACGCTGCCATCGCGCGGCGCGCCTGCGTTGATGAGATTGGCGAGCGCCATACCATCGCCGGCCGGCATGTTGCGCAGAATGAAATTCGGCGCGCCGGGAAGATGCCGTCCGAGGAAGGCCGCAAGCGTTCGTGCGTAGGCGTCATGTCCGCCACCCGGCGATGTGCCGATGTAAAAGGCGATCGGCGCGCTGGCCGATGGCGTTTCGTCAGCGGCCCGCGCAAGAGACGCGGACAGCAGCAGCGCGAGGGCCAAAACGAACTCTGTCAACGGGAGGCGCGGATTCATGGCGGGGCGCCTCGCTATTCTGGCACAATATGCAGCGCTTGCGTCACCTCGCGCCAATAGGCTGTCTGCTTTTGCAGATAGGCCAGCGCGCTGGCCGGCGATCCCACGCCGCCCTCCTCATATTCGTAGCCGAGTTTGGGGCCCATCGCGATCACCTGTGGATCGCGCATGGCGACAGCCAGCGATTCATTGAGTTTGGCGATGATATCGTCGGGCGTTCCGGCTGGCGCCATCACCATAAACCAGCCGCTGAAATCAAAATCAGGATAGGTTTCGGACACTGCGGGAATTCCAGGATAGGCCCGGATGCGTCTGGCGGCGGTCACTGCAATCGGGCGGAGCGTTCCCTCATCGACGGCGGCTTGCGTGATCGCGATCGGAAATATCCCCGCCTGCACGCGCCCGGCCATCAGGTCCTGCACGCCATTCATGATGTTGGGGTAGGATACGAGAACGAAACTGGTTCCAGCTTTCAGATTCAGGACGCGGCCTGTGACGCCTGCAAGATTGCGCGGACCATCGATGCCGATCGAGCGCGAGCCCGGCGCGGCTTTATCGCCTGCGATCAGTTCGGCGAGCGTGTTGACGGGCACATCCTTGTGGACAAGCAGGTAATTGTGCGAAATCGCAGTCAAGGCTATGGGCGTGAAATCCTTCAACGGATCATAGGGCAAATCCTTGTTGAGGAAGGGATTGGCGGCGAGCGCGCTCGAAGTGGCGAAAAAGAGCTTGTAGCCGTCGGGCGGCGCATGGGCCACCGCCATCGCGCCAATCACATTGCTGCCGCCGGGCTTGTCTTCAACGATAATGCTTTGCCCCAGAGTCTGTTCCATCCGGCTCGCCAACAGCCGCGCCATGACGTCAGGCGCCGAACCCGGCCCGTTGGAAACCACCATGGAAATTGACTTTTGCGGCCACGACTGAGCGTGAGCGTGAGGGGCGGTCAGGGCGGCCAAAAAGGCGGCGGCGCCACAGCAAAGCATTCCGCGCGGCCACTTGAAACTGATATCGATCATGGATGGACCTCTGGACAGTTTGCGTTCGAAAACAGTTATTGCGGTTCAAGATGCAGATCCTGGATGAGCTTCGACCAGGTTGCGGTCTCCTCCCTGAGGAATTGCGCGGTTTCGGGCCGCGTAGCGCCGACCGGCGTGTACATCATTCCGCGCAGGCGTTCGGCAATGTCAGGCCGCTGAATAATGGCGGCGACGTCGCGATTGATCTTGTCGGCGATAGCGACCGGCGCGCCGGCCGGCGCGGCCAGTGTGAATGCGCTTGACGATGTAAAACCCGGCAAACCGGACTCGGCAAAGGTCGGCACTTCAGGCAAGGCTGGCAGGCGTTCGGCATCGGCGACGCCAATGATCCGCGCTGCGCCGCCCCTGTGCTGCGGCAAAGATGTCATGATCACATCGAACATCATGTCGACATGGCCGGCGGCGATATCCGAAAGGGCGAGGTTTGCGCCGCGATAGGGCACATGCACCATTTTTGCGCCGGTCCTCGCCTCGAACAATTGCGTTGTGAGAAAGCCCGTCGAGGTCACGCCCTGCGAGGCGTAATTGTACTTACCGGGATTCGCGACAGCGAGCCTGATGAAATCCCTGAGATTGGCGGCTTCGAAATCCTTGCGCACCAACAGCACGTTCGGCAGTTTCGCCATCAACGAGATGGGAACGAAAGCGGTGGCGTCGTAATGAATGTCCCTGAACACGAGTTTGTTGAATGTCATCGGACCCGGCGGACTGGACAGCAGCGTGTAGCCATCTGGCTCAGCCCGGGCAAACCGCTCGGTGCCGACATTGCCGCTGCCGCCTTCGACATTCTCGACAATCACCGGCTCGCGCCAGACAGCGGAGAGTTCATTGCCCATGAAACGGGTGAGGGCGTCGAGGGCAGACCCCGGCGGGAAAGCGATGATGATTTTCACGGGGTGGTCAGGAAAGTCCGCGCGCGCCGGCGCTGTGACAAGCAAAGCGCCGCCGACAAAAATCGCAAATGTCAGCCTTTTCCCGAACCGCGCCATGAAGCCCTCCCTGTCCGCACAGGCTACAGGGAAACCGGGGGAAGGCCAAGAATTTGGGCGCATTTTGTCCGCGCCAAACAACTCCTGTCTTCCCCTGCCGGGGGACTCGCCCCATATTGGGGCATGGCCCGATCTCCAAAATCCACCTTTCGCTCGCCCAAATCCAAAGCGTCCAGGCCGGACGTGCAACCGCTGGATGAACATCTGGCCGCCTTGCTGAATCCTGCGTTGAACGAAAACCGGGGTTTTGGCGAGGCGCCGCAGGCTCGCTTTGTTCCTTCTCCCCGTGAAACGGGAAGAAGGTGGCGTGAAACGCCGGATGAGGGGCAGGCCAAAACCACGGATGGTTTTACGCCGCCCCTCGCCCCACCCCTCTCCCCGCAAGCGGGGAGAGGGAGTGAAGCGGCCCCCGACATCACGCTGCCCACCGACGCGCCACGCCGCCATCGACCGCAGCGCGAGGGCGTCACAGGCGCAACTGCGACCGTGGATTCCTTGAACACGCTTCTTGTTCAGGGCGACCCCAATCTGCGTGAGAAAAAACCCTGGACGCCACATCGCCCGCCGCGCCCGGAAAAATCCGAAGGCGGCGTGCGCTTCAAGCTGGTCAGCGAATATGAACCGAAGGGCGATCAACCCCACGCCATTGAAGAACTGGTGGAGGGGATCAATGCGCATGAACGCGATCAGGTCCTGCTGGGCGTTACCGGGTCCGGAAAAACCTTTACAGCCGCGCAGGTCATCGCGCGCACCAACCGCCCGGCGCTGATTCTGGCGCCCAACAAGACGCTCGCGGCACAATTGTATGGCGAGTTCAAAAGCTTTTTTCCGGACAACGCCGTCGAGTATTTTGTCAGCTATTACGACTATTACCAGCCGGAAGCCTATGTACCGCGCACCGACACCTATATCGAGAAGGAATCCTCGATCAACGAACAGATCGACCGGATGCGCCACGCGGCGACGCGCGCGCTGCTCGAACGCGACGATGTCATCATCGTCGCCTCCGTCTCCTGCATCTACGGTATCGGATCGGTCGAAACCTACACAGCGATGACCTTTTCGGTGAAGGTCGGCGAAACCATCAACATGCGTCAGCTCATGGCCGACCTTGTCGCGTTGCAATACAAACGCAGCGGCGGCGATTTTTCCCGCGGCGTGTTTCGCGTGCGCGGCGATACGGTGGAATTGTTCCCCGCCCATTATGAGGACCGCGCCTGGCGTATCAGTTTTTTTGGCGATGAAATCGAATCCATCGCCGAATTCGATCCGCTCACCGGCAAGAAATCGCAAGATCTGGCATTCGTCAAAATCTATGCGAATTCGCATTACGTGACGCCGCGCCCAACGCTGATCCAGGCGGTGGACTCGATCAAACGCGAGTTGAAGGAGCGGCTGACCGAGCTCAACAATGGTGGGCGTCTGCTGGAGGCGCAGCGCCTCGAACAGCGCTGCACGTTCGATATCGAGATGCTGGAATCCACCGGCTCCTGCGCTGGCATCGAGAATTACTCGCGCTATCTGACAGGCCGCCGCCCGGGCGAACCGCCGCCAACGCTGTTTGAATATCTGCCCGACAACGCCCTCGTCTTTACTGACGAATCCCATGTCACGGTGCCGCAGATCGGCGCAATGTATAAAGGCGATTTCAGACGCAAGGCGACGCTTGCCGAATATGGTTTTCGACTGCCATCCTGTCTCGACAACAGGCCGCTGCGCTTTGAGGAATGGGAGGCGATGCGACCACAGACCGTGCATGTCTCGGCAACGCCCGGAAACTGGGAGATGGAGCGCACCGGCGGCGTCTTCGTCGAGCAGGTCATACGCCCCACCGGCCTTATCGATCCGCCGGTTGAAATCCGCCCGGCGCGCGCGCAAGTTGACGACCTCCTTGGCGAGGTCAGGGAAATGGCGCTGAAAGGTTACCGCACCCTGGTGACCACGCTGACCAAACGCATGTCGGAAGACCTCACCGAATATCTCCATGAAAACGGCATTCGCGTGCGCTATATGCACAGCGATATCGACACGATCGAGCGCATCGAAATCATTCGCGATCTCAGGCTCGGCGCTTTTGATGTGCTGGTCGGCATCAATCTTCTGCGGGAGGGGCTGGATATTCCCGAATGCGCGCTGGTCGCGATTCTGGACGCCGACAAGGAAGGTTTTCTGCGCAGCGAGACATCGCTGGTGCAGACCATCGGGCGGGCCGCGCGCAATGTCGATGGCAAGGTGATCCTCTACGCCGATCGCATCACCGGCTCGATGGAACGCGCAATGGGCGAGACCACGCGGCGGCGCGAAAAGCAACTCGCCTATAACGCCGAACATGGCATCACGCCCGCCACCATCAAGCGCGGCATTCAGGATATTCTCGGGTCGGTTTACGAGGCCGACCATGTCACTGTGGATATTGGAATGGCCGAGGCGCCCGCCATCGGCCACAATCTCAAGGCGACCATCGCCGATCTTGAGAAGCGGATGCGGGAGGCCGCCGCTAATCTTGAGTTTGAAACGGCGGCGCGCCTGCGCGACGAGGTCAAACGTCTGCAGGCTGTCGAGCTGGCGATCGGCGACGACCCCCTCGCGCGACAGCGCGATGTCGAGGAGCGCGCGGGCGCCTATGCCGGCGAGAAAAAATTCGGCAATGCTGCCAATACGCCGGCCTCCCGCCCCCACAAGCCGACAGACGCCGATATGGGCCCACATAATTTCGGCGGCGGCGAAGCGCGGCCCGCAGGCAGAAGCACGGCAGGCAAAGGTGGCATGCACGGCGGCAAGGCAAGGCCGCGGCGGGGGAAGTAGGGCGAAGGTTTCCTTTATTCCCGCTGGCGATCGTGGCAATCGGCTACGGCGTTCACTCGCGCCAAGGATCGATCAGTTCAATTGCGCACCCCTCGAAATCCTTTGTGTTCCGCGTCGCCAACGCGGCGCCGCGTGAGCGCGCAATGGCGGCGATCTGGGCGTCGAAAGGTGCGATCTGTCGCCCCGCTCGCCGGCGAAGCGCTACAACGTCGCCATTCGCCTTGGCAGCGGCGCAATCGAACGGCAGGATAATTCTGGCGCGAAAAACGCGAACACGTCATGAGCTTCGCTTTCCAGCACAGTCCGGCGTCGTCCTTCTGGCATAAGCGCAATACCGGCAAAAATCTCCGCTTGCGCGATAACGGGCAGAAACGCTGCACCCTGTGGAGTAACGTCGAACCAGCGCAACACCGTTACGTTGGCGTCGCGCCGCATGAGCTCCGAAACGACATTTGTATCGACAACTACCACTTGCTGAAATCCGGCGGATCGCGATCAAGCTCCCGTGGAATTTCTGGAAGCTCGACCCCGCCAATTGCCTTGAAGCGTTCATGCAGTTCAAGAAACGGGTTTCTCTTTGCCTGTCTTCCTTGCCCAACCGCCTCCCACAAAAGCGCGCGCGCCTCCGCTTCCATGGAACGGCCGTTAAGGGCGGCGCGAATGCGCAGTTGCGCCTTTACTGAGTCGTCCAGATTGCGGATTGTCAGGCTGGCCATGTGCCTGAATCTCCGGCGCTGTCGCTTTTTACGACAGGAATGCATCGCAATCAATGATTGCAATGCATGCATTGACCGCGGTCGCCCACCCCACCGCCACTGTGGATCTCCCGCTAGCAATCCCCCGGAATTCCTGTATAAGGCCGCATCGCGCCGGAGGGAGTCCTTCCGGACGACCCGCTTGCCGCGACCGCGCTGGACGACATCCCGGCCCGGCCAGATCAGGCGGACAACCTCAAAAACAAGGAAAACAACGATGTCGATTACCGCCGAGCGCAAGACCGCGCTTGTTCATGAATACGCCACCAAAGCGAACGACACCGGTTCGCCCGAGGTCCAGGTTGCGATCCTGACAGAACGCATCACCAACCTCACCGAGCATTTCAAAACCCACGTCAAGGACAACCATTCCCGCCGTGGCCTCCTGAAGCT
>CAIZEI010000087.1 GCA_903931945.1 uncultured Hyphomicrobiales bacterium
ATTGAGAACGCCGGATTTTTCCGCCACGAGTTCGCCCGTCGCAGCCAGAAGCAATGGGGTTGACGCAGCGATGACGCTGACCAGAAAGCTGGTGAGAAAATAGATCATGCGCCGGCGCCCGAAATCGAGGGGAGAGGCCGCACGCGTTTGATCCGGTAAAGGATCAAAATGTCGCAGCCAAGCAGGAAAAACAGCAGAATGCCTTGAAAAATGCCGGTGACGGCATTCGGCATTCCCAGATCGATCTGCGCAGAATTGCCGCCAAGATATGAGAGCGCCAGCAATAACCCGCCGAAGATGGCGCCGATGGGATGCAGCCGGCCCAGAAAGGCGACAATGACTCCGGTGAAACCGTAGCCGGGGGAAATGCTGGTGGTGAGCTGACCGACGGGGCCGGAGACTTCAAAAATGCCGGCCAGTCCTGCGAGCCCCCCGCTGATCAGCATCGCGACCCAGATCAGCCTGGGCTTATTGAAACCCGCAAAACGCGCCGCGCGCGGCGCCTGGCCGACAACGCGCAACTGAAATCCGAGCACGGATTTGCTGAGCAACAGCCACATCGCGATTGCGACCAACACCGCCGCGAGGCAGCCGAGGTGAATCCGCGTTCCCGGCGCGATGATTGGCGTTGTTGCAGCGTCGGAAAACATGGCTGTCTGGGGAAAACCAAACCCCATGGGATCGCGCCAGGGGCCGGTGACCAGGTAAATCAACACGAGTTGCGCCACATAGGTCAGCATCAGGCTGGTGAGGATTTCATTGGCGTTGAAGCTGGTGCGCAACCACGCTGAAATCGCAGCCCAGGCCATGCCTCCCAGAACGCCTGCAACCAGTATGGCGGGATAGATCGCAACGAAAGGCGCATCGGGGAGGGCGAGCGCAAGGCCGCCGCCGGAGATTGCGCCGAGCGTAAACTGGCCTTCTGCGCCAATGTTCCAGACATTCGCGCGATAACACAGCGCAAGGCCGACGCCGATCATGATCAGCGGCGCCGCCTTGATCGCCAGCGCGGACAGGCCGTTGCGCGCAAGCAGCGGCTCGACCATGAACGTGTAGACCGACAGGCCTGCAGGCCTGCCCATGGATTTGAAAATCGCGCCGGTGACCAAAACAGTCAGCGCGAGCGCGAGGATGGGCGATCCGATGCTCCAGAAACGCGAGGCGTAACCACGGGGTTCGATTTTAAACAACGGCTGACGCCCCCTCGTTTTGAACAGGCGTAGCGGGCATTCCCGTCCCACCCATCAACATGCCTATTGTTTCGACCGTCGCTTCGCTGGCCGGCACGGCTGGCGACAGCCGCCCGCCTGCCAGCACGGAGATGCGGTCGCAGAGCTGCATGATTTCGTCGAGGTCCTGCGAGATGACGACGACCGCAGCGCCAGCTTCCGCGAGCTGCGCAATGGCGTCGTAGATCGCGACCGCTGCGCCGGCGTCCACGCCCCATGTGGGTTGATTGATGACGAGTACGCCAGGGTTTTGCTCGACTTCGCGCCCGACAAGAAACTTTTGCAGATTGCCCCCTGACAGAGACCGCGCCTCCGCCCTTGGGCCGGTCGTGCGCACGTCAAATCGTTCGATCACACCGCGCGCGAAGGCCTGTGTCCTAACGGCATCGATAAAGCCGCTGCGGGTCAGGGAGGCGCGAATATGGGCGGAGAGAAAGCCGTTTTCGGCCAGCGACATCGTCGTCACCGCGCCATGGCCATTGCGTTCCTCGGGCACGAAACAGCCGCCAATCTTGCGCCTTTCACGGGGCCCGAAATGGCCGATGGGCGCACCATCCAGCATGATTGTTTCAGGCTTGCCGGCGGGAACCTCGCCCGACAGCGCATCCATCAGTTCGGTTTGTCCATTGCCCGCAATTCCGGCGATGCCGAGAATTTCGCCTCGCCGCACGCTCAGCGAAATATCCTTGAGGTCGGTTCCAAAGGGGTGCGGGGAGCGCACAGTCAGGCGTTCCACCACAAGGCGGGCTTCCTCGCCCTGATTCAATTCGCGACTGTGCCCGGAGGTTTTGAGATCCGCGCCAATCATGAGCTCAGCGAGTTCCTTCGCTGTTTTTTCAGCTGGCGCGCAATGCGCGACGACGCGACCGAGCCGCATGATGGTCGCCTTGCTGCAGAGTTCCCGGATCTCTTTCAGTTTGTGGCTGATATAGAGGATCGAACAGCCCTCGGCAGCGAGACGGCGAAGCACAGTAAAAAGCCTTTCAACCTCCTGAGGCGTCAGCACCGACGTTGGCTCATCCATGATCAGCAGGCGCGGCTTTTGCAGCAGGCAGCGCACAATTTCGATGCGTTGGCGCTCGCCGACGGAGAGATCGTGGACGCTCGCGCCGGGGTCGAGCGGCAGGCCATAACTCTGCGATATCGCGGCAATCCGGCCTTGCAGGTCTTTGCGATCCTCCGGGTTGTTGAGTCCCAATGCGATATTTTCGGCGACTGTGAGCGCTTCAAAAAGTGAAAAATGCTGAAACACCATGCCAATCCCAAGGCGCCGGGCCTGGGCGGGATTCTGGATAACGACAGGCTTGCCTTCAAAAACAATCTCGCCTTCGTCCGGCTTCATGACACCGTAGATCATTTTGACGAGCGTGCTTTTGCCCGCGCCATTTTCGCCGAGCAGGGCGTGGATTTCATGACGCCCGACTGTCAGATCGACGTGGTCGTTGGCCAGACAGCCGGGAAATTGCTTGACCAGACCTTTGACCGAAAGCAGCGGCCCGGATTGCGCCGTCGTGTCTGTCGCCATTGCCCCCACCGCCTTTGCGCTCCCGGCATTCGTTCAATTAATGTGCCAACCGTTGGGTTGCCGGACGTTTGCGTGGCAGGCATCATGCGGATTGGCGCCCGGAATGCAAGGCGCAGGGATGAGGCGTCTGTGGAGCGATCCTTGTGAGCACGCATGAAAGTCTGCTTCGCCGTTCATTCGAGGTTGCCCGGCAGGCGCGACGCAATGGCGATCATCCCTTCGGAGCGGTCCTCGCCGATGCCGCGGGGAACATTCTGCTTGAACAGGCCAACGGCTTTTCGGCGAGCGGCGGGGATATGACCGCGCATGCCGAACGCGTTCTGGCGAGCGAAGCATCGCGTCGATGGCGCCCGGACTTTCTGGCGTCCTGCACACTTTATTCGTCCGCCGAACCATGCGCCATGTGCGCGGGCGCAATCTACTGGGCGGGGATTGGTCGCCTCGTCTATGGGCAGAGTGAAAAGTCGCTCAAGGCGATGACCGGCGCGCATGATGAAAACCCGACGCTCGATTTGCCGTGCCGCGCGGTCTTTGCCGCCGGGCAAAGGCGCGTCGAGGCGATCGGCCCGCTGCTGGAGGAGGAAGCCGCAGACCTTCAGCGCGATTTCTGGTCAAAGCGTTTGTAGAGCCGACTTAGTTCAGGCGGCGGCTGGATTCGGCTTGCGTCATGCGCTGCGCGATGGGGCTGGCGTGATGGTGTATCATCCGCCATGTCGCGCCCGTGCGGATAAACAGATTTGTGGCGGCAAGCGATCCGCCGCCAACCAGTTCGATGCACAGGACGCGCGCGGTGTCGCCAGTCAAATAAACCCGCGCTTGCCGGCTGATGACAGGCTCCTGATCTGGATTGCGCAAGATCAGCCGGTAGGATTGCAACACTTCCTCCCGGCCATCGAGAATTGCCCAGCCCGGATGAATGCAGGAAACGCCGTCATCCGCCCAGAGCGCCGCCATGGCGGGATAATCCGATTTCTGGAAAGCGTCGTAATAGGCTGCATTGGCAGCCAGAACAGACTCTTCGTCGGTCATTGCGCCGCCTTTCCGGGGTTGCGCCTCAAGGCGCGACGCATTCCAGCGGTCTGGCGTAGCCGACGTCCCAGCCGCACGTCGGCTGGTTCCAGGGGTCGCAATCCAGTCCATGCCGTTTGATGAATGCGAGGCAAACCTGGTGCCGGGATTCAAGATTCGCCGGGCTGATGTTTTTCGCCGTAGCGCCGGCTGAACGCTTGCGCCGCGCGCGCCGATGCGACGTTTTCACTGGCGCGGCGGCCGTTGTTGCAGGTTCGGCTGAACTGGCGGCGGGCGCTGGCGCGCTGGCGGCGGACGTCGGCTCGCTGGCGGGGGGCTCCGTCTGACTGAACGCATGTGAAAACGGCAGGCTTGCCAATGCGATCGAACCCACGATCAAACTTAGAAAACGGCGATTCATACTGGCCTCCGGTTAGCGACTGCATCGTTCCCGAGGTCAATTGGCTGGCGGAGCCGTCCGCGCGGCTCCCCGATTGACGCTGGGATAAAAAGCAATTCCAATGGTACTCAATCAGGCCAGCGTTCACAAGACGTGTGGCCGTTCCTTAAAAGATCCGGGAGGCCTCATGACCACAGAAACACAATTGCGGGAGAAACTCGCGACCTGCACGCGCATCTTCGCGATGCAGGAAATGCTCGGATTGTTTGGCCATATCAGCGTATTCGATCCCGCGCAAAAGCGCGTTTACATGTCGCCCGCCATGGGCTTCGACAAGGCGGAGGTGACGCCCGACGATATCGTTGTCGGCGATCTCAACGGCGCGCCCCTGGAAACCTCCCAGCGATTCGCGCTGGAATGGCCGATCCATATGGCGCTGCATGGAACGCGAGATGACGCGATCGCAGTCGCCCATCTGCATGCGCCCTATGCGACATTGTTTTCAGTTTCGAAGCAAGCGTTCCGGCCCATCACCCTGCAAGGCACGTATTTTGCCGGCGGATTGCCAATCTACCAGGAGCCGCAACTGGTGACGTCGATACAGAAGGGACGAAATCTTGCCAGCGCCATGGGCGATCGGCCCGCGATATTCATGAAAGGCCACGGCATTGCGCTGGCCGCCCGCAGCGTTGAGGAAATGCTCTATTCCTCGCTCATTCTGGAAGATGAAGCGCGCAAGCATGTGCAGGCCTCAAGCCTTGGCGAATTCCACTGTTTTGGCGTGGAGGACAAGGACGAGTTTGACGGCGATGTCAAATTTGCAGCGCGCGCCGGGCGGTGCTGGAATTACTATTGTCGCCTCGAACATCGCTGGAACCGTCAGCCTGGCACGGGCTGCGTGCCCTTCGTTTAGAGACCGGACATGTCCCATATTGTCGATATTCACACCCATTGCGTCTTGCCGAGCCGCGACGATCCCTTCGGCGTCGCACATGTTTTGAGAGGAACGCTCGTTGGCCGCAATAGCGTTTCGAATTTTCGCAATCTGCCGGCGGTCTCCTATGTCGAGATGACGGATTTCGACCTTCAGCAGGACGTGTCCGCGCGGGCCGGACTGACACGGCGCATCGTCTCGAGTCCGTTTTCGGCCGAAGCGATCACTCAGGTCTCCACAAGTCCTGCGATGGATATCGTGAAACACGGCAATGACCAGATCGCAAAGATTGTTGCGCGGAGTCCGCACACGCTGTTTGGCATGGGGCATGTCAATCCGCTCGATCCCGCGCAGGTTGTTGAGGCGCAACGTTGCATGGGGCCATTGGGCTTTAAAGGCATTCTGGTCTGTTCAAGCTGGCATGGGCGCTTTATCGATCATCCGGAATCCTTTGCATTCTGGGAATGGGCCGAGGATTGCGGCGCCCCGATTTTCATTCACCCGCCGCGCGCGCCCATCGGTTCGGATCAGGACATGGGGCAGTACAAGCTCGATGAGCTGGTGGGCCGTCCCTTCGATACGGCTATGGGGCTTGCACGTATGATTTTGAGCGGTTTGCTGGATCGATATCCCAAACTCAACATTGTGGTTGCGCATATGGGCGGCGGGTTGCTCCCCGTCATGGGCAGGCTCAATTTCGGTTGGCGGCTCGGCTGCGAGGGAATGCCGGAACAGGCCAAAATTCGCTGCAAACTTTTGCCAAGCGAATATCTCAAACGATTGCATGTCGACACCATGGGCCTGTGGGGGCCGCATCTCAGGCAGGCGGTTGAGGTTTTTGGCGCAGATCGTGTTTTATTTGGCACCGATTTTGGCCCGGTGCCGATCGACCCGCGGGAGCATGTCGATCTCGTCAACGCATTGCCAATTTCAGACGCGCAGAAGCAGGATATTTTCTGGCGTAACGCCGACCGTCTGTTTGGCCTTGGTCTTGCGAGCGAAGGTCTGCAATGACAGCGCCAACGCCGGCCGAAATTCTGGCGCCCGCGCGCGACATCGTTCCAGTGCTCTCGCAGCACGCTACGGAGGGGCGGGCGCACAACAGGCTCGTCGCGCGCTCGATGGAAGCGATGAAGGAAGCGGGCCTTTTCCGCATTCTTCAGCCCCGCCGCCATGGCGGGTACGAACTGCCGCCACAAACCGTTTACGAAGCTGAAATGATTGTTGGCGAAGGGGATATGTCCGCCGCCTGGGTGCTGGGCGTTGGCGGCGTCATTGCCTGGTTGATGGGCCTGTTCGACGCCCGCGCAGGCGATGATGTCTGGGGGGCGGATAATGGCGCGATCCTGTGTTGCGCCCTGCGCCGGTCTGGCGTTGCGACGCCGGTGATTGGCGGTTTTCGCTTCAGCGGGCGCTGGACTTACGCCAGTGGCTGCGATCACAGCGGCTGGGCTGTGCTGGGCGGGCTCATGGATGGCGATGCGTCAAAGCCCGAAAACCATCTACTGCTGCTTGTCCCGCGCGCTGATTTCGAGATCGTCGATACCTGGAGGGCGCCGGGATTGCAGGCGACAGGCAGCAACGACATTATCGTGCGGGACGTCTTTGTCCCTGCCCATCGCGCAATCCGGATGATCGACAATCTGCAGTGCGAGGGACCCGGCCTCGCCGCGCATGACGCGCCCCTGTACAGGCTGCCCTTTGGCCAGATCTTTGGCGCTGGCGTGTCTGTCGCCTGTGTTGGCGCAACTCAGTCGATGCTCGACGCTTTTGTCGCTAACGCCGGACGGAGAAAGCGTGTTGGCGCGTGCCTTGCGGACGATCCGGACGCGCAACTCGCCTGCGCGGAGGCTGCGGCGGCCATCGATTCTGCACGGATGATCGTCGACCGGAATTTTTCGTCGCTGATGGACACTGCGCGGACGGGCGCGGCTCCGCCCATTTCCCTGCGCCTGAAATATAAATACCAGCTCTCCACCATCACGCGCGCCTGCCGCGACGCCGCACTCAAAATGCTGGAGCTTTCAGGCACTGCCGGGCTGTCGACATCCGAGCCATTTACACGTCTCATGGCGGATATTTCTGCGGGACGGCAACATGTCACAAATCAATCCGTTCTACATGGCCGCGATCTCGGCTGGTCCATGCTCGGCCAGCCCGAACGGCTGGATTTCATGCTTTAGGTCTGGAAGACAAAATTCGCTTTGGACGCCGCCGGAGGCACTGATCATGCGTTTCAAGTCACACGAGATGCTCCGCGCCGCAGTATTCAGTGCATTGGCATGGGTCGCCGCGACTCCCGACGGCCCCGCGCGCGCGCAAAATATCCTGAGCGAACCGCTTCGCGTCGTCACGCCCTTTGGCCCTGGCGGCACGCCCGATGTCATCGCACGACTCATTGGAACAGGCATGGCGAAGCGCGCCAATCAGAATGTGATTTTCGACAACAAGCCCGGCGCCGGCGGCGTTGTCGGCGTCAATTATTTCGCTGGATTGAAGGACGGCATGGCGGCGATGATGATTGCCGATGTGGGCATTTACGCAATCACTCCGGTCTTGCGCGCCAATGCGCGCATTGATCCGATTCGCGATTTCAGGCCCATCGCCAGCATTGCAAAATCGCCGCTGTTCCTGGTGGCCGGTCCAAAAGTCCCTGCGCATAATCTGTCGGAATTGATCGCCTATACCAAATCGATGCCGAAGCTTGATTACGGCACGCCGGGGCCAGGTTCGCCGCATCACCTGCTGATGGAATATCTGGCGTTGCAGACGGGGATGAAACTCACCCATGTCGCCTATGAGACCTCGGCGCCGCAGTTAAACGCCTTGCTGACCGGGGAAATTTCCATCGCCTTTACCGGCGCTCCCGGGGTGCGCACGCTGACCGGCAATTCGAAAGAGGTCAAAGTCATCGCGGCCATCGGCGGGAGCCGTAGCCCGCTCATGCCCGACGTCCCGACTTTTCTGGAGCAGGGCGTCGCCGGGTTCGATGGGCCGGCGCTGGATGTCCGTTTTGGAGTGATGGCCGCCAATGGCGCCAGCGACGGTCTGGTTTCTGCGCTGAATGATGGCGTTCATGCTGCGTTGGAGGAGCCGGAAACCCGCGCGCGCTTTGCGCAACTTGGCCTCGAACCGCAAACCGGCTCGCCGCAGGATTTTCTGAAACTGATGCAAGCGGATGCTGACTATTTCCACATGGTGGTCGCAAAAACCGGCGTCACATTGCAATAGATCAGCATCGGGAGACCAGTCGCCTTGTCCGTCGCGCGCGCTGGAACGGGCTATTTCTGGCTGA
The DNA here is from genome assembly GCA_903931945.1 of uncultured Hyphomicrobiales bacterium. Classification (GTDB taxonomy): domain Bacteria; phylum Pseudomonadota; class Alphaproteobacteria; order Rhizobiales; family Beijerinckiaceae; genus Terripilifer. The sequence goes on from CAIZEI010000087.1 coordinate 8,392, forward strand.
CCAGACGTTCGAATTGTGAAATCACCGATTGCGGCGTTGCGGCAGCGCGGCGCAGCAAGTCCTCGATTTCAGTGTGATCGATCGGGCTGTTGTCGAGGTCGAGCCTTTGGGCTTCCGCACTATATTCGGGGTCTTGCGTTGCGCGCGTAAAAGCGGCTCGCAAGGCTTCGGCCCGTTCCTGCGGGACGCCAGGCGGCGCAACAAAGGACTGCGCCATGTAAAAAGGCATTTCTGCGAAATCGAGCAGGGCTCGCGCTTCTGGCGTTGGCGCAAGCTCTCGCCCTGTGGGGACATCGGGCAGTTCGGGGTGACGCGCTGCGCGCGCGAACTGGACCAACGGTCGCAAGCCCTTGTTGTCCCAAAGCGCGCGTTGGCTCGCCTGAAGCGCAACGATGCCGATGCATTCGCCATCGACCTCTCCCGATTGCATGGCGAGCGCGATCTTTGCACTTCCTGCATAACCTGGAATCGCCTGCACATTCAGACCTAGAACCTGCCGGGCGATCAGCGCGAAGGTCAGATTGGTGGAACCCTGCTGGCTGGCGCCAACAACAATTCCACGCCCGGCGCCGCGCAGGTCCTGCGCGCGCATCACAGGCGAGCTGGCGTTGACGACCAGCATGAAAGCGTCGTTCCGGTAGGAGGACAGGCTCCCGAGCCAGGTCAGGGCGAGCGGATCGAAATGCGCGTTGGGGTCGCCCATCAAGGCGAATTGCGGTATGGCCCGCTCCATCGTTGCAAATTCCAGCCCGTCCGCCCCGGTTGCATGGGCGATCCGATTGGCGCCGACAAGTCCGCCGCCGCCGGGCTGATCGACAACCACGATCGCCGGATTGCCTGGCAGGTATTTGCCCATCTGCCGGGCGAGCAGTCGCGCCAGGATATCGGTACTGCCGCCTGCCGAAGAGCCCACGATCAGGCGGATGGTTTTGCCACGATAAAAGGCCTCGACCGATTGGGCGTGGGCGGAGCTGGCAAGAGCGATGGTGAAAATGGCCAATGTGGCGGCGCGCCATTCTATCTTCCAACGCGCGCGCACTGCTTCTCCCCATGAAACGGCGAGACGGAGTGCGCGCCCCTTTTTATGTTCCATTGTCCCAAGCCTATCGGTCCGACTCCGTATCACAGACCCCTTGTCAGTTTTTCCGCAACCATGGGCGCAAAATAGGTCAGCACGCCGTCGCAGCCCGCGCGTTTGAAACACACCAGGCTCTCGATCATGGCCTTGTCGCCATCGATCCAGCCATTGCGCGCGGCGGCCATAATCATCGCATATTCGCCGCTGACCTGATACGCGAATGTCGGCGCGCCAAATTCGTCCTTCACGCGCCGGACGATATCGAGATAGGGCATTCCAGGCTTCACCATCACCATGTCAGCGCCCTGTTCGAGATCGAGCGCCACCTCGCGCAGCGCTTCGTCGGAATTGTGCGGGTCCATCTGATAGGTTCTTTTGTCGCCCCGCAAAAGCCCGCCGGACCCCACGGCTTCCCGGAATGGACCGTAAAAGGCCGAGGCGTATTTGGCGGCATAGGCCATGATTTGCACGTGTTCGAAGTTTGCGGCGTCGAGCGCCGTCCGTATGGCGCCGATGCGTCCGTCCATCATATCCGAGGGGGCGACGACATCGCATCCCGCGCGGGCCTGATTCAGCGATTGCGCGACCAGCGCCGCGACCGTTTCATCATTGATAATCTCGTCGCCGCGCATAAGACCATCGTGGCCGTGGCTGGTGTAGGGGTCAAGCGCGACATCTGTGACAAGGCCTATGTCCGGGACCGCGGATTTGATCGCACGCAGGGCCTTGCAGACGAGGTTTTCCGGATTGAACGCCTGCGAACCTGTGTCATCGCGCAGCGCCGGATCGGTATAGGGAAACAGCGCTATGGCGGGTATGCCGAGCCGGGCGCCCTGTTCTGCGGCGCGCACAGCCTCGTCAATCGAGAGGCGGTCCACGCCGGGCATGGAGCCCACGGGTTCGCGCCGGTTCTGCCCGTCCAGAATGAAGATTGGCCAGATCAGGTCGTTGACGGTCAGCGCGGTTTCCTGCACGAGGCGGCGTGACCATGGCGTTCGCCGGTTGCGGCGCGGGCGCAGGGCGAGATTGAGTTTGGCCGGCTGTCCGGGGGCCGCGTGTCCAGTCATTTCGGGTGCTCATCCGGTTGATGGGTGAATTTGCAGGCAATATCCGCTGAGCCTGTTTCCAATTCATTGCGGCAGGCGTAAGGGCTTCGCAAGCAAAATATGCCGGGGTTTCGTTCGCCGGGCGGGTGATTGCAGCCGAGCGCCGGGGTGAAGCGGGATCGTCACAAGACGGTCATGTTGCCGCTTCAAGGGTTTTGAAAGTCAGGAGAATTTTATGTCCGGTCCAGATACGCCGCCACGTCCCCCGCGCCTTGACGATCCGCCGGCCAATGACACGGATCGTGATCTGGACAATTCGTCGGACGAAAACGGCGTCGAGAATGGCGAGGATGACAATGGCGGCGCCGACCTGAACGCACGCCCGCGCTCTTCCAAAAAGGTGGCGTCGGCGATCAGCGGACGCAAATACCGCAAGCGCGATCTGGTGAATATCGACGAACTCCGACCGTCGCTGGCCGAGCGCATTCGCCAAGATTACCCGGACCTGCCACCCAATGGCAAGATCAGCTTTGGCGAACTCGCCCGCTACCGGATGCTCTTCGTCGAAGAGCTCCTGCAGCAGGAGCACGGTGAATTTACTGAACTTGACAGACAGGTCGCCGAAAGTATCTCCAAACAGGACACGATCGCCGAGAACACGGAAGAGGAATTCGCTGAAAACAGGACCTTTGGCGAAAAGCTGTCCGACCGGCTTGCGTCTTTTGGCGGCAGTTGGTCGTTCCTGATCTACTTCTTTGTGTTTATGCTCATATGGATGCTGTATAATTTGTGGAGGGGCGATCCTTCAGCCTTCGATCCCTATCCGTTCATTCTGCTCAATCTCGTTTTGTCCTGCATAGCCGCGATCCAGGCGCCTGTGATCATGATGAGCCAGAACCGCCAGGACCAGAAAGACCGGCAACGTTCAAACAACGATTATCGGGTGAATTTGAAAGCGGAGCTCGAAATTCGCCATTTACATGAGAAAATGGATTATTTGATCGCGCGGCAGTGGAAGCGCCTGTCGGAAATCCAGCAGGTCCAGCTCGACATGATGCACGAAAGCCGGCAACGCAGCGGGGTGAAGGTCAAGCCCCCGAAACAACGCAACACGACGCAAATAGAAACGCCCGACCCTTCCATGGAAGAGGCGGGCGACGATGAATAGTTTCAGCCTGCGCCGGTGCGAATGGAGCGCGTTTACAGCCCCGCGCTTCGCTGGGAAAGCCTAAAGATTCGAGGAGACTTTCGAAAAGTCGTTGGAAATCTTGGTGCCAAGAGTTGTCGCGGCAGTAATAATGACAATGGCCAGAAGGCTGCATGTCAATCCATATTCAATCGCAGTCGCGCCGGATTCGTCTTTCAAAAAGCGGGCAAACAGGTCTTTCATTGTCAGCTCCAGAATAAGAAATATGCTGGCCCCGTAATTTGAGACAGTAGCTAAGAGACAGTTTTGCCCGTAAAAGTAGCAAATACGGGAGAAAAACATGTCGAAGACACGGAAGAAGCACGATGCAGCGTTTAAGGCGAAGGTGGCGCTGGCTGCGATCC
>CAIZEI010000088.1 GCA_903931945.1 uncultured Hyphomicrobiales bacterium
AGCGTGCACCAGGAATCCGGTACCGGTGAGATAGGGATCGAGATATCCAAGCGGCTTGATGAAACGCTCATCGAGACCGATTTCTTCTTGCGCCTCGCGCAGGGCGGCTGCCAGCGGGGTTTCATCTGCGTCGATGCGTCCGCCAGGAAACGCAATCTGGCCAGCATGTTTACGCAGTTTCGATGAGCGTTGCGTCAGCAGAACGGTCGCGCCTCCCGGCCGCGCGACAATCGGCGCCAGCACTGCGGCGGGGCTGCGGGCAGAAGCCGCGCTCCCCGGATTGAGGGCGTGATCGCCGTTGAAGGCCAAACTGTCGCCCCCCGGGGCGGCCAACAAACGACCCGCGCGGCTGCGGACATCTGCGGCTGAATACAGAACATCTGTATTCCGGGCACCAGCCATCATGACAAACCTTCAATCTCGCCGGCTGGACAAATCGCAAAAAACTGTCCCGCCGATTCCACCCCGAACACAGCCTGACCTGAAACGACCCGCGTCTCGCCAAGTTCCACAAGATCGTAAAAAACCGCGCGGGTCGCCAGCGCCCACAGACCGCCGCGCACCAGCGCATATGGTTTTAGACCATTTGACGGCCCCGTCTCGAACCGCAGGGGGTGGGCCGCCCCAACCTCGACCCAGTCGTCGACATTGGTGCGAAAGCCGATTCGCCGCGCGCCGGACCCACCTTCGCATTTCATTTCAACCGCCAGAAACGGGGCGTCCTCGACTTCTATGGCAATTTTTTCCACAGGCGTGCAAAGAACGTAACGCTCCGGGTCGCGTCGCAAGATTGAGGCGAAAAGCTTTACAAGCGCAGGTCTGGCGATAAGCCCGCCACGATAATACCAGCCGCCATCTCTGGCGATCTTCAGACCGATATCCCCGCAATACGGTGGATTCCATTGCTCGACTGGCGGCAATCCGCGGCCTCGCGCGCGCTCTGCGGCGCGGATAACGTCTTCGAGCCCGCCGATGTCGGCAGCGGGAGCCGCCTTGCTTTCGACCTGATTTGCCATTCCGATAGGCCCTGCCCGCCCTTGCCGGCCAAACGCCAAGCCCTGCGGGAATCGACAATGCAGCGGAAGCGCTTATTCTGGCAATGCAGTGGTGTTGACGCTTTGGCGATTTGCGGCGGTGATTGGCTGGCCCGATCAACTGGCGAGCGGGAGTTTGAATGAGCGCGATGCAGGACAACAATATGGTTAGGGACGCCGACATCGGCAAGACGGCGGACGCGGCGCTGGCCCATGTGGCGAACGCGCGAAAATCCATCGGCGCCGTCATTTTTGGCCAGGAAAAAGTTGTGGAGCAGGCGCTTGTGACGCTGCTGGCGGGGGGCCATGGCCTGCTGGTGGGCGTGCCTGGCCTCGCCAAGACCAAGCTGGTTGAAGCGCTCGGCACAGTCCTTGGGCTTGACTCGCGGCGCGTTCAATTCACCCCCGACCTGATGCCCGCAGACATTCTGGGCTCGGAAATCATGGATGAAGGCCCCGATGGCAAACGCGCGTTTCGTTTCGTGCGCGGCCCGATATTCGCGCAACTGCTGATGGCGGACGAAATCAATCGCGCAAGCCCCCGCACCCAAAGCGCATTGCTGCAATCCATGCAGGAATACCATGTGACGGTCGCTGGCGAACGGCACGACCTGCCGCGCCCCTTCCATGTGCTCGCCACGCAGAACCCGCTTGAGCAGGAGGGCACCTATCCCTTGCCCGAAGCGCAGCTCGACCGGTTTTTGATGCAGATCGACGTCGATTATCCCGACCGCGCCGCCGAGCGTCGCATCCTGATCGAGACGACAGGCGATAACGAAGCTGTCGCAACGGCGGCGATGACTGCGGACGATCTGATGGCCGCCCAAAAACTCGTGCGGCAGTTGCCGATCGGCGACAGCGTTGTGGATGCGATCCTCGACCTCGTGCGCGCCGCCCGTCCTGGCGACGCCAACGCTGACTCAACGATCACCAGAAATATTGCCTGGGGTCCGGGTCCGCGCGCCGCCCAATCGCTTGTGCTGGCGACCCGCGCGCGCGCGCTCATCGATGGGCGGCTCGCGCCTTCGATCGACGACGTTCGCGCGCTCGCCGAGCCCGTATTGAAACACCGCATGGCGCTGACGTTTGCCGCCCGCGCAGACGGCGAGACCATCTCCGGCCTGATCGGTCGCCTCGCCGATAAAAGGCTTGGCTGATCGCATGGTCGAGACGCGCCTCCTCGGGCCCGACGAAAGCGGCGTTAAGGCTCGCCACGAAACAGGGGCGCTCGATCTGGCGCGACGATTGCCGGCGTTGGCCGTCGCCGCAAAAGAGGTTGCAGCGACCGTTATGTATGGCGTGCATGGACGCAAGCGCCCGGGCGTTGGCGAAACGTTCTGGCAGTTCCGGCCTTTTGCAGCTGGTGAATCGACGTCGCGGATCGACTGGCGGCGTTCGGCCCGCGATGACCGGGTCTATGTCCGTGAACGCGAATGGGAGGCGGCCCATACCGTCTGGCTCTGGATCGATCGTTCGCCCTCAATGGCCTATGTATCTTCGCTCGCGATGCAATCAAAAGTCGACCGCGCCCTGACGCTCGGTCTTGCTGCGGCTGATCTTCTCGTGCGCGGCGGCGAGCGTGTCGGCGTTATCGGACTGATGCGCGCTGTGGCCTCGCGTGGCATAGTTGAGCGAATTTGCGAGTCCCTGATCGCTGAGGAGCGGCGTTCCGCGCACGCCAGCGAATTGCCGCCCGCCGAACCTCTGGCGCCGCGTTCGCAGGCTGTCCTGATCGGCGATTTCCTGTCGCCGCCTGCCGATATCGTCCAAACAATCGACGCGATGGCCTCGCGTGGCGCAGGAGGCCAGGTTGTGATGATTGCAGATCCGGTCGAGGAGAGCTTTCCCTTCTCCGGCCATACCGAATTTCGCGATGTCGATAGCGCCGCTCGTTTGCGGGCGGGCGACGCGCGCACGTTCAGGAGCGACTATATCTCCAGGCTGGCGGCGCATCGAGACACCCTGCGCGAGGCCTGCGCGCGACGCGGCTGGACGCTGCTTATTCACAGAACCGATCAGCCCGCCTCGCGCGCGTTGCTCGATTTGCGGATCCGGATTGAAGCGGCGCAAGGCGGCGCAACGATTGCGGAGGCCCAGTGATGTTCGCACTGCCGCTCGCCTTTACCGTTCCCATGGCGCTTGCCGCGCTGGCGCTGCTGCCGGCGCTTTACTATCTGTTGCGCCTGACTCCGCCGAGGCCGCGCGAAGTCGCGTTTCCACCTTTAAAGCTCATTCTTGACCTCAAACCGAAAGACGAAACGCCGGCGCGCACGCCTTGGTGGCTGATGGCGCTGCGGCTAACCCTCGCCGCCTTCGTCATCCTCGCGATGGCGGGGCCGCTCTGGAATCCGCAGGCGGCAGGCGAAGGCGCCAAAGGCCCGCTTCTGCTGATCCTGGACGACGGCTGGCCAGCGGCGCCGCTCTGGGATCAACGAATTGCTGCGGCAGGCGAACGCATTCTGGCCGCCGCTCGCGAAGGCCGCGCCAGCGCAATTCTGCCCATGTCGGAAGGCGCGCGCGACGCAACACTCGCAGACGGAGGCAAAACGCTGGAGCGTTTGCGCGCATTAAAGCCTGCGCCGTTCATTCCCGATCGTAGCGCCGCATTGCCGACGGCGGCGCGCTTTCTGGCCGCCAACAAACAATCCGAAATCGTTTGGCTCACCGATGGCCTTGAAAACGGCGGCGCCAAAAACTTCGCCGCAGGTCTGATCGAGACCGCCGGTGACCAGCCTGTTCATGTGCTGACACAGGAGAAGCCGCCGCTCGCCATTTCCGGCACCCGGAATAATGCGGTCGCCCTGGAGGCGAGCATCGTGCGTCCGGTCGCGAACGGGCAGGCCACCGGCGTTTTGCGCGCGCTCGACCTGAAAGGCGCCGCTATCGGCGAAACGCACTTCGACCTCGGCTCGGGAACGGAAACGCTCGCAACGTTTACGCTCCCGCTGGAACTTCGGAACGATATCGCCCGCATTGAAATCCTGAACGAGCGCTCGGCAGGGGCCGTCACTTTGCTGGATTCGCGCTGGAAGCGCCGACGCGTCGGCGTTGTGTCCGGTGAAACGTCCGATACCGCACAACCCCTGCTCTCCCCCGCCTATTACATCGTCAAGGCGCTCGCGCCTTTCGCCGATGTGCGCGAAGCCAAGGCGAACCGGGGCGATCCCATCCTGGCGCTGCTTGACGATCAGGTTTCCGTTATGGTGTTGACCGATGTCGGCGTGGTTAGCGGCGCCGCGCACGACGCGCTCGCAAAATTCGTCGAATCCGGAGGGTTGCTGATCCGTTTTGCCGGAGTCAGGCTCGCGAACGCCTCTGACGATCTTGTGCCGGTGCGCTTGCGGCGGGGCGGTCGCGTTCTGGGCGGCGCGCTTTCCTGGGACACGCCAAAGGCGTTGGCGCCATTCGAGCAGGAGAGTCCGCTCTTTGGTCTGGCTGTCACCAGGGATGTCAGCGTCACCCGTCAGGTGCTCGCCGAGCCCGAAGCAGGCTTGCCCGGCAAGACCTGGGCGGCGCTTGCCGATGGAACGCCCCTGATCACCGCCGAAAAGCGCGGCAAGGGTCTGATTGCGCTGGTTCATGTCACTGCCGACACGACCTGGTCAAACCTGCCGCTGTCCGGACTATTCGTCGATATTTTGCGGCGCATCGTGTCACTGTCGGCCGAAAGCGCCGGGGCAGCGCGCGGCGATGCCGGCAACGGCGCTGTGGACCAGAGCGCGAACGTGCCGCCAACGCGCACGCTTGACGGGTTTGGCGCGCTGGGGCCTCCTCCTGTGACAGCCAGGCCGATCCCCGCATTTTATGAAGGCGCGTCCAGCGTGGATCACCCGCCCGGATTTTACGGCCCCCCCGACGCGCTTGTCGCCGTCAACGCGATGGCGCCGGGCGCGCGCCTGACGCCAGCTGACGTTTCGGGGCTGAAGCTTCAGATTGAACCCTTGCAGAAATCGGCGCCCATCGATCTTCGCCCTGCGCTGCTGGCGCTTGCCGCAGCGCTGTTCATTGCGGACGCGATTGCCTCGCTGTGGCTTGCGGGGGGCTTGCGTCTGTTGCGACATACGCCTGCCGCCGCCGCATTGTTTTTGATCTTTTTGATTGGTCTGTTTGGCGTTCCGGGCCCCTCCCAGGCTCAATCGATCAGCCAGCGCGACATGGACGCCGCTTTAAGAACCCATCTTGGCTATATCGTCACAGGCGACGCCAAAGTGGACGAGGCCAGTCAGGTTGGTCTTGCCAATCTCTCGCGTGTGCTGGCTGCCCGCACAGCGTTGAGCGCCGGCGACCCTATTGGGCTTGACCCCGCGCGCGACGAACTCGCGTTTTATCCCTTCATCTATTGGCCAATCGCGCCCGAACGGCCCTTGCCCGGCGCCGAGGCCGCAGCGAAGATTTCGAACTATATGAAACAGGGCGGCATGATTGTGTTCGATACGCGGGACGCGCTGTCGGTGCGCCCGGACGGGCCGCCGACGCCGGAACAGGCATGGTTGCGCAAACTTCTCGCCAATGTCGACGTGCCCGAACTTGAGCCGGTGCCACGCGACCATGTGGTCACAAAAACATTTTATCTGCTGGACAGCTTTGTCGGGCGCACGACCGTTGGACAAACATGGATAGAGGCCCTGCCGCCTGACGATGGCGATGGCGCCAACCGCCCGGCGCGCGCAGGCGATGGCGTTTCGCCGCTGGTCATCACCTCGAACGATCTGGCGGCGGCCTGGGCTGTAACGCGCGGTGGCGAAGCGTTGTTTCCACTCACCCCAGGCTCGCCCAGGCAACGCGAAATGGCGTTGCGCGGCGGCGTCAATCTGGTGATGTACACGCTGACGGGCAATTACAAGGCGGATCAGGTGCATGTGCGCGATCTCCTTGAAAGGCTGGCGCATTGATGTCGAATTTCAATCTATCATTTGCGCCCTTGCTTCCGCCGACATTGTTGATCGCTCTGGCGATTGTCGCCACGATCGCTGCAGCCCTGACCATTTATGCCGGCCGGCGCGGCGGCTGGCTGCGAGCGCTCGGTCTCGGGCTCATCCTGTTGGCCCTGGGCGACCCTTCGCTGGTGCGCGAAGATCGCAATCCCCTGAAAGACGTGGTCGCTGTCGTGCTTGATCGGAGCGGCAGCCAGTCCATCGGCGAACGCACGGCGCAGTCCGACCGCGCGCGCGCGGAAATCGCAAAACAGCTCGATGCGCTTGGAAATATCGAGGTCCGTTTTGTCGATGGCGGCGGCAACGATGCATCGGGCGGCGATCGCACCAAGCTTTTTGGCGCTTTGAACTCTGCGCTGGCGGATGTGCCGCCAGAGCGCATCGGCGGCGCGATTCTGGTCACCGATGGCGTGGTTCATGACATCCCCCCAAATCCCGATGCGCTCGGCTTCAAGGCGCCGCTCCATGCGTTCATTACCGGTCATGAAGGCGAACGCGACCGGCGGATCGAACTGATCGAGGCCCCGCGTTTTGGCATTGTCGGCAAGGACCAGACAATCGTCGCGCGCGTGATCGATAGCGATCCGAACGGCGAACCCGTCACTGTTACAGTGCGCCGCGATGGCGAATTGCTGACAACCTTTCGCACCACGCCCGGCGCAACCATGCGACCTGTTGTGCGGATCGACCATGGCGGACCCAATGTCATCGAGCTTGATGTTGCGCCGCTGCCAGATGAGCTGACAGCGCTGAACAACAAGGCTGTGGTCACGATTGACGGCGTGCGCGACAAGTTAAAAGTGCTGCTGGTGTCGGGCGAACCACATGCTGGCGAACGGACCTGGCGCAATCTTCTGAAATCCGACGCCAATGTCGATCTCGTGCATTTTACGATTCTGCGACCGCCCGACAAACAGGACGGAACGCCAATCAACGAGCTCTCGCTCATCCAGTTTCCCACAGCCGATCTATTCGGCCGCAAGATCACCGATTTCGATCTCATCATATTCGACCGCTATTCGAACCAGACCCTGCTGTCGCCGGTCTATTTCGAGAATATCGTGCGTTATGTCCGCAACGGCGGCGCCCTGCTCATGGCTGTCGGCGCCGATTACGCAACCGAGGACGGTCTTTACTATTCGCCGCTCGGGCGCATTGCGCCCGCTCGGCCCACGGGCAAGCTGATCGAAAAGCCTTTCCGCGCCGCCATCACGCCTGACGGGCAAAAACATCCCGTGACGCGCGGCCTGCCCGGTTCGGATTCGAACCCGCCCGCCTGGAGCGAATTTTACCGCGTCGTCGCCGCGGAACGATTGCGGGGCGTGCCGGTGCTTTCAGGCGCAGATGGCGATCCGCTTTTGCTGCTGTCGCGCGAAGGCAAAGGTCGCATCGCGCTGCTGCTGACCGACCAGATGTGGTTGTGGGCGCGCGGCTATCAGGGCGGCGGGCCGCATATCGACCTCCTGCGACGCCTCGCACACTGGCTTATGAAGGAACCGGAACTCGAAGAGGAAGCGCTGCGCGCGAGCGCGCGGGGCCATGTGATTTCGATCGAACGGCAGACGCTGAAAGACGAAACAAAGCCGGTCGTCGTGACCGCGCCCTCGGGCGCAACTCAGGCTGTCGCGCTGGCGCCGGCCATCGCCGGCGTGTCCAGGGCTGATGTCGATGCAACCGAATTCGGACTTTACAAACTGAGCGATGGCGAACTCACCGCGCTGGTCAATGTCGGCCCGGAAAACCCGCGTGAATTTCAGGAAGTGGTTTCGACGACCGAACATTTGCGCGGCCTTGCCGAAGCCACCGGCGGCACCGTCCGCCGTATTGGAACCGGCAAGGGCGATGAGATCATCCTGCCCCGTTTCGCCGCCATGCACGAAAGCCCGGTCTATGGCGGCTCGGATTATATCGGCTTCAAACGGACTGGCGCCAGCGTTGTGACCGGCATTGGCGTCGCGCCGTTGGCGATCGGCTTTATCGGGCTGATCGCGCTGCTGGCGGGCGTCATCGGCGCGTGGCTCTGGGAAGGCCGGCGCGCGAGGGGATAGGCCGCGCGCCCAACCGCCTACTTATCCGTCTTGGAAAAACCCGGACCCATATCCCAGGCCATCGGATAATACGGGCGGTTGGTGAGCCGGCAGAAATTCTCCCAGCCGCGCTCCAGCGTAAAGCCGGCCCGCGCGCCTGAATTGGCGGCGACCTCGCCATCGGACAACGGCACGATGTCATCGCCCGCCAACTGGTAGGCCTTCAGCAACATCTCGGCGTTGATTTCCATATAGATCGACGTGAAAACGACTTCTCGCAGGGATTTTCCAACAACCACGCTGCCATGTCCGCGCATCAGCGCCACTGTGCGATGGCCAAGACAGCAGGCCAGATCGGCGCCCATCTCGGTCGATGTGACCAGCAGATTGGTCACGCCGAATTTATGGGAAATATCCCACGTTGGAATGTCGGACCCGATTGGCGCACACATATGCATGATCGGCTTCATTTTCTTTTTCGACTGCACTGTGAAGGGCACGACATTGGGCGAATGGTTATGCACAACCGCCATGACATCGGGGCGCGCGGCATAGACCGAGCCATGAATAAACCTCTCCGAATAGGGCTTGCCCGGCTCATGGCCGACGACCTTGCCGTCGTGGGTGAACTCGGTGATGTCGCCAATTTCGACGCAGTTTGGCGCACGTGCGCGCGACAGAAAGAAATGTTCGGGATTTTCCGGGTTGCGCATGGACACATGGCCAAAGGAATCCACGACATTGTGATGGGCAAGAACCCGGTTCGCGGTCACAAGATCGTCCTTGAGCTGGGTAAGCGGCGTCATGCAAAATTCCTCTCTGGAGTGATTGTGCGCCTCAAATAGCACAAGTCGCGAAACTGCCAAGCGGCGCGCACGGACCCGGCTATCGCCCGCTGGTCACAGTGGCGCCATCGGGATAGCGCCAATCCCGCGCCTTGCGCATCCGCTGCGAATAGACCTCGACCGTGAGGCCGAAAATGTCCCAGCGTGTCAGGTAACTCAACAAAAACCCCGACGCGCCGCGTTCCCACAGCGCAGCGACATCGCCGTCGAGCAGCAGGCTCTTTTCCTCCGGCGTCAGGGGAAATTTGTCGACCGCCGCCCCCGGGTCCGTTTTCAATGCTTGCCGCGTGGCTATATCATGCAGCGCCGCGCGGCAAAGTTTGTGCACGCCATAAACGCTCATTCAATCCTCCCATCGCCAGAGGCCGAAAGCGTGGCCATGCGGTTGCGGCTTGAGGCTCGTGGGGACACGATCGCCAATGGCGCCGAGCATTGCAATCCAGTTCAGCAATTCGCCGCCCGCGTTGCCGGCGCGCGCCATTTGCAGCGGCGTCGCCTCCTGAATCAAATCCTTGACGCGATGGTTTTGCATGTGTTCGACAATGCGCGCGACCCAATTGCGATCAGGCACGCCCGAGCGTTCATTCGGCGGGATCGCGGGGCCGCCGATTTCCAGCGAGAAACTGCCGCTCGCCATAATCGCCACGCGCATATCCTCGTGGTGCGTGCGGATGGCCGAACCGATCATACGGCCCAACGCATGCGCGCGTTCAGCGAGCGGCAACGGCGAAGCAAAGCAGTTCACAAACACCGGCAGAATCGGCAATCTTCCGTGGTCGCACAGGAAATGCACAGGCACCGCAAAAGCGTGGTCGACTTCGAATTCCTGACAGAGCGTGAGATCAAATCCGCTCGATACGCCGCTTGCATAAATGTGCGCGGCAAGCTTTTCCGCCACCGGAATTTCATAACGCGGCATCGGCGTCTGGTCATTAGGGCCTGCGGTCGATGGCGCCGCGCCAATCGCAAACAGCGGAAAATTATTGAGAAAAAATGTATTGAAATGATCGTTGGCGAATATCAGCAGGACATCTGCGCGGGCCGCTTCCAGTTCACGACGCAAGTCTGCATAGAGGCCACCTTCAACGAAACCGGGATTTTTTGCTGCCACAGAAGGCAGGTTCGGACTGTGCGGCGCGCCGATCCCCAAAACAATTCTGGCCATATTGTCGATCCCCCTTCTTCCGCCAGATTATCGCCCGGCGCGCGACGTGCAAGCGCAGCGCTTGTTTTTGCCTCGCGCTGGCGTAAAAATAGGTCGAACAGCAATGCGCGGAGGCATTCATGATCAAAACTGATGGACTGCTGCATTTCACAATCCCGGTCAAGGATCTGAAAAAAGCGGAAGACTTTTATGCCGGCATTCTGGGGTTCGAGATTGCGCGGCGCAGCAATCACATGCTGTTTACGCGTGTGGCGGATTCGTGGTTCGTGTTGACGCTGTCAGAAAAGCCCGTCGATCCCAACGTCGATGACAAGCACGAAATCCACACTGCCTTTCGCGTCTCCGGCAAAGCCTATGACGAAGCGAAGGAACATCTGGCGAAACATGGCGTGCGTATTTTCAAGGAAGAAGACCGCCGCGATGGAACATTCCAGGGCCGCAGCGCCTACTTTCATGATCCGTTCCGCAATGTCATCGAGATCATGGATTTGCACAAAATGGGCGCCTGAGTATTGTGCGCCTGTCAGAGATCGATAACGAGGTATTCATTTTCGACCACGACGCTGAAACGTTCCGCCACATAGGGGCCTTCGACAAGTTCGGCGCCATGCGTCAGTTTCACATCGTACCGGCGGGTGCGTATTTTCGTCGGGTCGCACCAGCTTTGCCCGGTGCGAATGTCGAACTCCCAGGAATGCCAGGGGCAGCGGATCATTTCGCCCTGCCGCGAATAGTTGTAAACGCCAGGTTCGCTTGAGCGCACAAGGCCGCACAATTGCCCCTTGGCGAGTTCGCCTGCCTGGTGCGGACAGCGATTTGCGAGAGCAAAAAACTCGCCGTTCAGATTGAACACGACGATGCCGCGCCCTGCGACATCAACAAGTTTGCGGCCGCCGCGCGCAATCTCGTTCGCGGTCGCCACAACATGCCGCGCCATCAGGCAAATCCGTAGAGCTTGCGTGCATTTTCTGAAAGGATCATGCGCCTTTGCTGTGCTGTCAACGAGGCCGGGAGCGAATGGCGCGGGTCGTCAAAATCCCAGTGCGGATAATCGGTTGCGAACAGGATGCGATCCCAGCCGATGGCTTCCATCGTATGGATGAGATGTTCAGGTTTTTCCGTCTCTTCCATCGGCTGCGTCGTCACATAGACATGCTCGCGGATATATTCAGACGGCAGGCGTTTGAGATGGGGCGTTTCGGCGCGCAACCGCACATAAGCCCGATCAAGCCGGTGCATCAACGCCGGAAGCCAGCCAAACCCCGCTTCGATCAGCACCACTTTCAGACGGGGGAAGCGCTCGAACACGCCTTCGATCACCAGACTCGACAACAGCGACTGACAGGACGTGCAATGTTCCGCCATCTCTTCGATATAATAGGACGCCCAGCCCGCGCTCGTCGAAGGCCAGCCGCTATAGCCGAAGACGTGAAAGCTCACAGGCAAACCGTGTGCGCTCGCCGCTTCATAAATCGGCCAATAGCGCTTCTTTCCAGCCAGTTCGCTGGTCCGGCTAAGCATCTGCACCTGCGCATAGTCGGGCAGTCCGGCAAGTCGCTCGATTTCCCTGGCCGATTCCGCAGCATCTTCATAGGGCACGACGATGGAAGCCTTCAGACGCTTGTCAGGTCCGGTCCACACCGCGCGCGCCGCCTCGTTCGCAGCAAAGGCCATCGCTGCGGACAGATCTGAATTCTGCGCGCCCTGCCCTGTCGGCGACAGGAAATTCATGATCGCATAATCCATGTCGTAAAAATCGAGCAATTGATCGCGCATGAAGGCGAGATTGCTGCCGGGCAATCCGCCGCCCGGCGGCCAAGCATCGCGGCGCGCGGCTTGCGGCTGCGATTTAGGATAGGGAAAGCCGCTGGCAAAGCCATGACGGGGTCGCGCGCCATAGGTTTCAAGCATGTCCCACCAATGCGCCGAAAGAAATGGTTTAAGATCGTCGAGCGACGTTTTGGGATGAATGTCGCAATCGATCACGCACAGCCGGTTGCTGGCTTTGGCGGGATCGGGCGGGGGAATTTCATGCGTCATGACGATGCCTCTGCAAGGCGAGGATAGGTTGCAAGCGGATTGTCAATTTTGATTTTTTGCGTCACCGCAGTCGAAACGCCGCGTGGCATGGCGGTCGACCCATCGAATTGCCAATGCGGATAATCGCTGGAAAAAAGCAGCATGTCATCGGAATTGAATTGATCCATCAAGCGCTCGATTGTCCTTGCGTCATCGGGCGCATCGAAGGGCTGGATCGTCAGACGCACGTGGTCGCGAACAATTTCAAACGGCGGGCGATCGACCCAGGGCACTTCAAAGCGCAGACCGCGCCAGAATTTCGCCAGACGCCACATGAACGGCGGCAACCAAGTCACGCCAGATTCAAGCAGCACGACTTTCAACGCCGGACAATGCGCAAAAACGCCTTCCGTGATGAGGCTCGTCAACTGCGACTGGAAACCCTGCGCCTGCGCCGCATAATCTTCCATGAAATAGGAGGGCCAGCCCAGCGATGTCACGGGATTGCGATAGCTTGACCCGGCGTGAATGCCGAGCGGCAGTCCCAGTTTTTCTAGCCTTTCGTACAGTGGCCAGAAATGGCGTCGACCAAGCAAGGTCTCGGAACCGACCAAGACCATCGCCTGAACAAAACGCCGGTCGCCCGCAAAGCGCTCGACTTCGTCAATGGCGTGTTCGACATTGTGCATTGGCAATACGATTGATGCGCGCAGGCGCGCGTCGCGATCCAGCCATTGCTCGCGGGTCCAGTCATTCAGGGCGCGAGTCAAAGCCAGCGCCATGTCCTCATTGAGGATCAACTGCACGCCATAAAGCGGATTGAGAATCGCCATATCCGCGCCCAGAGCGCCAAAAACATCGCGCGCGACATGCTCTGGCGAAGTCACGGCCTGCTTTTCCCCGCCGCGCCAGTCAGGTCGCGCGGTCAATGGCGATTTCAGCGGGTAGCTGGCTGTTTCAATGGAATCGATACCGCGCTCGACGATGGAATCGCGCCAGTGGGCGTCGAGGTAGGGCATCAGCGCATTCAGCGAGGGAACGCCGGGGTGCACGTCGCAATCGATGATGTTTCCGCCCGAGGCCACTTGATCTAAACCGCTCATGAACTACCTGTGGATCAATCGCTCCACAGCCCCCAATCGCGCCTCAAGGTCGGCGAAACCGGCGAAGGTCGTGTTGGCCTTATAGACCTCGCCGATGGTCTGGCGACGGATGACGCTGATTTTCTGGCGGACAACCTTGAATTCACTGTCCACTTTCGCGAACCCCGCGTCCATTTTCGCATCAAGCGTCACGATCCTCTCGCGCAGCAGACGCAATTGCTCGAGCATGAGATTGACCGGTTCCTGCGGCGATTTCGGCATGAGCTATCTCCCGAAATTCTTTTAGCACATTTGTCGATCCAGAAACAGCGCGGCAATTCCACGGGATGCGCGACCGCTGAGCCAGCGCTTTCGTGGTACGCCAGCGGCGGCGAACAACGTTTGCCAGCCTCTTCAAGGCTCCCTATTGTCTCTCCATGACACAGGCAGAAACTGCCATCGGGAGGGCCTGGGCGCGCTTTGCGGGCCAGAGCGATGCCGCGCGCGGCGTCGCCTATGTCTCCCTTGGCTCGCTGCTGCTGGTGGTCATGGCGTCAATCACCAAATATCTTGGCGCGCGCCTGCCCAGTTTCGAACTCAATTTCTTCCGCTCCGCCGTCGGTTTTTTGTTCGTTTTGCCGGTCTTCGCACGCGCGCCCATGGAGCCCTTCCGCACCAAACGTTTTGGTATGCATTTTACCAGGGGCGCGCTGGGGGCGCTCGGCAACGCCTGTTTCTTCTGGACGATTACCCATATGTTGCTGGCCGACTCCATGGCGCTCCAGTTTTCGCGTCCCCTGTTCACCATCCCTCTGGCGTTGATCTATCTTGGCGACGCAGGCAATATCCGGCGCACGCTCGTCTCAATCGTCGGTTTTATTGGCGTGCTGCTGTACGCGCGGCCCTTCACGTCAGGCTTTGAACCCAACGCGCTGGTCGGCGCTTCAGGCGCATTCTTTGGCGCGCTTGTCATCATTTCCATCAAGCAGCTCTCCTCAACCGAATCCCCGCGCGTCATCATGTTTTATTACGCCTGGTGGAATAGCGCGCTTGCGCTCCCGCTGGCGCTCTGGTCCTGGGTGACCCCCAACTGGAGCGAGGCGCTGCCGCTGACCGCCATCGGCTTTCTCGGCATCCTGGGCCAAGGCATGATCACCAAAGGCCTGACGCTCGGCGACGCGACGGCGCTGGCGCCGCTCGATTACTCCCGCATTATTTACGCTGCGGCGCTGGGATATCTGCTGTTTGGCGAGATTCCGAGGCCATGGAGCGTCACGGGCATGGCCCTGATTGCCGCAGCGTCCATATACTTGGTGCTGACCGAAAAAAAACGCGCTATGACAGCGGCAAAATAGGGAGACCTTTCATGGCTAAAATCGTTCTCGGCATGGTCGCCTCGCATGGTCCCCTGCTCGGCACGCCACCCGAATTATGGACCGGGCGCGTGCAGGCCGATCTGCAAAACCCTGCCCTCGCCTATCGCGGCAAGACCTATAATTTTGCGGAACTCTCGACGTTGCGCGAGGCGGAAAACTTCGGCCCGCAGATCGAATTGCCCGTGCGCCAGAAACGCTACGACGCCTGCCAGCGGGCCATTGCTGAAATGGGCCGCGTCTTCGCCGAGGTGAAGCCCGATGTCACGATCATGCTCGGCAACGACCAGATGGAAATCATGGGCGAGGACAACCAGCCCGCCATCATGGTCTATTACGGCGACCGGCTCGACAATGTTCCCTTCTCCGACGAGCAGAAGCAACGCCTTGGGCCGGGCGTTGCCGTGGCCGAGCCCAACCACCATCCTAAAGAGGCCAAGACCTATCCCGGTCATCCCGAGCTTGGCCTGCATCTGATCGCGAGCCTGATGGCTAGGGATTTTGATGTCTCGGTCTCAAGGATCATGCCTGAGCAAAAGGAAAGCCGCCTGACCGGCATCCCGCACGCCTTCGGATTTTATTATCAGCGCATCATGGGCGATACCACGCCGCCCACTGTGCCTATTTTCACCAACACATTCTATCCCCCGAACCGCCCGAGCGGAAAACGCTGCTACGATATGGGCGTGGCTTTGGCGGCGGCGATCACGGACTGGGACAAGGACCTGCGCGTCGCCATTCTCGGCTCGGGCGGCATGTCGCATTTCGTCGTGGACGAAAAATTCGATCGCGATTTTCTGGAGGCTTTTTCCGAGCGCGACCCAACGAAGCTGCTGGCCATCCCCGATAATTTCTATCGCTCGGGCAATTCGGAACTGAAGAACTGGATCCCGACAAAATCGGCGATGGACGTCGCCGGGTTGAAAATGACGCTGGTGGATTACCAGCCCCTGTACCGCTCGCTGGCGGGCACCGGCAGCGGCATGGGGTTCGCGTATTGGCGGTAGGGTCGGGTTTAATCCAGCGGGCGGCAAGGTGTGGCGAACCCGACAACGTCTATTATGGCGCTGTCATTCCACCTGCGTCATGTCGCCGTCAGCCATCTTCCTCATGACTCAGGCAAGCGTGATGCTGCGCACGATCTCACCCAGAGCCGCTTTCGGAGCCTAAATCTTTTCGATGTCGTTCCGGGCCTTTTCCAGCAATTGCCGCAATTTGTCGGCCTGTTCGTCGGTGAGCGCGCTCCCGCGCATCTTTTCGTACAGGGTGGCGCGAAACTGGTGAATCGCTTCACCGATGGCCGATTGAGCCATGGGGGCCGCGGCCTGGGCGACCTGGGCCTTGATCGAGTCAAGCTCGGCTTTCTGCCCGGCCAACCATTCCTTGCCTGCGTCGGTGATGGTGAAGAGGCGTCTGGGTCCACGCGATTGCGAGGAGACGAGCCCCGCCTCCTCGAGAAGCTGCAAAAGCGGATAGATTGAGCCGGGGCTGGGGCTGTAGGCCCCCTGAAACTGCTCTTTCAATCCCTTGATGATGTCGTAGCCATGGCGTGGCTCCTCGGCGATCAGACCGAGCGTCACCAGGCGCAAGGCGCCGGAGTCGAACATGCGGGCCCCGCGCGCCCGGGTGAAGGGACCGCCGCGCCCGAACAGTCCGCCGATCTTCGGTCCGCCGCCGAACTTTCTCGTGTTCGCATCGTCAGCAACGACCGGCGGGCAGAAAGGTGGGCGCATGGGGTCTTTCTCCTGCTCGACGCCTCAGGCGCGAATTTGGTTCAATTATAGGCCGACCTCGCAAAAGGCGGAAGCTCGCTCGCGCCGTCTCGGGCGCCGGCGCAGACGTTATACCAAAGGCTGTGAGCCTCGACTTACAGCCTTTGGCAAGCGCGAATGCGCGCCCGCGCTGACGCGCGGAACGTCCGAATTGGCCATGGGTCAATTCGGACAACCGTTGGTCTTATGGCGCGCCCCCGCCTGATATCGGCGGGGGCGCTTTGATGAAAAGACCCGAATTATTTGTCCTTATCCGCATCACGTTCGGCGACGAAATGATCGAAGGCCTCTTTATCCTGGGCTTCGCGCTGCTTTTTCTGGAATTCGGCGAACGCCCTGGCTTCTTCATCGAGCTTGTTCAGCGTTTCCCGCCGCTTCTCGTCAAGAGCTGTATTGCCGGTCGAGGCGGCGCCTCCGCGACGGAAAGCGCCGAAACCGCGCGCCGGTCCATTAAACTGCCAGGGGCCAAAGCCACCGCCGCGATAGCTGCGCCACAGGACGAAAGCAAGCGCTGCGACGCCAAGAGGGCGGCAAATCAGGAAGGCCGCTCCGACAGCAAGCATTTTGACGGGGAGCGCTGGACCGCCGCAGGCGTGCGGCGCGCCTGCGGCGGGAGTGGCGAAATCGGACTGGCTGCAACTGGACATGATGGATCTCCTTCATTCCCGAAGAACATCGGAAAGTCGATGTATCGGTACAATAATATCTAGGTAACGATATATCTCTTTCAAGAGCCAATCGATCCAGCCGCGTGAATTTGGATTGAACCCGCCCGGCCTCCCCGCGCCGCGCGCAAGCAGCGTGAATGACGGAATGACCGGGAAGGCCCCCCACATGCCCCAAATATGCACAAGAATATCGAGCAAACATATCGCCATCCGCAATTCGAAAGTCGAACCGCCAGAAATCCGACCGCGATATTCTGGAGGCTTTTTCCGGGCGCGATCCCGCCAAACTCCTTGCCTTTCCATCCAATTATGATCGCTCGGACAATTCGGAACTGAAGAACGGGATCCCGACAAAATCCGCGATGGACGTCGCCGGGTTGAAAATGACGCTGGTGGATTACCAGCCCCTGTACCGCTCGCTGGCGAGCGCCGGCACTGGCCTGGGGTTCGCGTATTGGCGGTAGGGGCAAAACCCGGGTTAAATGAGAACGCCGGCTCACTCCGGCCAGAACGCTTCGTCCATCATATCTTCAAACGCCCACGGGCATTCTGCCGGAAAAGTCGTTTCCGGCAGGCCGGTTTCGGCTTCCGCTTCGATGACGGCATTGCCGTAAGCCTGCTGGATCGCTTCATCGAGCACGGATTTCAGGCTCGGATTATCGTTCATATGCACCGCCAGATCGCGGCGTTGGACACGAATCGTTGCACGCCAGGACGGCCCGCGCAGGGCAGGTTGGAACCGCCATTTCAGGAGATGGAGAAGCAGTATGGCGAGGCGATTGACCAGTTCGCGTTTTTCCCCCTTGCCCATGCTCTCGATCTCCTCAGCGACATGCTCGATATCGGCGCGCGAAAATTGCCCGGCGCGCAAAAGCGCGGCCTGCTCTTTCGCCCAACCGTAGAAATCGCTGTCATAGGCGCTGTTTGACATGGGTCGATCCATCTGGCGTGAGACCAATTTACCCCCGCGGCGCCTTCAAATCCACCGTCAGCCCGCGTTTCACCGCCGGTCGCGCCATCATGGTTTCATACCAGCGTTTTACATGCGGAAAATCCTTGAATTCCACATTGTGCCGCTCATGCCGCCAGGCCCAGCCCAGAATGGCGAAATCGGCCACCGAGATCTCGCCGGCAAAAAACTCGACGCTCGCCAACCGCCGGTCGGCGACGCCATAAAGACGCAAGGTTTCCTTATGGTAGCGGTCATAGCCATAGGCTTTGGCGGCCTCGTCTTTCACCATTAAAAAGTGATGCACCTGACCGGGCATCGGGCCAAAACCGCCCATCTGCCACATCAGCCATTCCCACACTGCAATGCGTCCGGCGCCCGAGGCGGGCAGGAACTTGCCAGTCTTCTCGGCGAGATACAGCAGGATTGCGCCGGATTCGAAGACGCTGACCGGCTTGCCGCCGGGGCCATCGGGATCGACAATCGCCGGAATGCGGTTGTTCGGGCTGATTTTCAGAAACGCCGGATCGAACTGCTTGCCATTGGAGATATCGATGGGATGGATCGAATAGGGCAGCCCCATTTCCTCCAGCGCAACGCTGATCTTGCGCCCGTTGGGCGTATCCCAGGCATGCAATTCAATCGACATGGCGCTCTCCTCTGGCGTGTTCAGTGTGCGATCATGCGTTGGCGTTGCGGGCTTTGGCAAGCCGGCGATTTGACAATCGCAGCCCGCGCAACCGATCATGCCAATGAAAATCGTTTTGGGAGGCGGCCATGCCATTCTCGCAACCGGGCGTTCAGGGCCCTGTCCGTTTTGGCTGGCGCCTGCGGCTTGGCCTGTTGTTGCCCTCCAGCAATCAGGTCGCTGAACCCGAATTGCCCTCCCTGCTGCCCGATGGCGTCGCGGTGCACACGACGCGGCTGAAACTGGTCGGGGGGTCGCCGGACCGGTTGCTGAAAATGGTTGAAAAGGTTGAGGAGGCCGCCGAACTCGTCGCCGACGCCGGCGCCGA
>CAIZEI010000089.1 GCA_903931945.1 uncultured Hyphomicrobiales bacterium
CCACCCGAAAACCGAAAATGTTCATGCCGCGTTCTCTTTCCGAAGCGCCGGTTTAATAAATTATTTCAATGAGATAGATGGTCGGAGTGGCGGGATTCGAACCCACGACCCCTAGTCCCCCAGACTAGTGCGCTAACCGGGCTGCGCTACACTCCGACTGGCGCTGCTTATAGAGAAGGGTCGCGGACTGCGCAACCACGCTGACGCGTTGCGACCGGGGCTCGTCGCAAAAAGCATCACGCCCGCGCTGGCGCGATTTGGATCAATGCTCTCGCGCCGCCAGCAGGCCCCGGCGGGCTGAATTCAGATCCGCCAGCGCTGCGCGCAAAGCCTGAAGATGATGGGTTTGCGACGTGAATGACGTTGGCGGTTCCGGGTTGTCTTCGCCAGAGTCGTGGAATGAAGCGGGCAGGGGAGCAAGGTCGCCGTTGCTTTCAGGCGCAGGCGCGCTTTCCGCGACTGCGCGCACCCCGCGTTCTTTCAGAAGGCGCTGAACGCCCTTGATCGTATAACCATCATTATAGAGCAGCGATCGGATCGAGCGCAGCAATGTCATATCGGCCGGACGATAATAGCGCCGCCCCCCGCCGCGCTTCAACGGGCGGATTTGCGTAAACCGGGTTTCCCAGAACCGCAGCACATGCTGGGGGACATCGAGCTCGCTCGCCGCTTCGCTGATTGTCCGGAAAGCGTCTTCCGTCTTTTCCATCCGGCCCGCCCGTTATTTGTTCATCACGGCATCACCCGAAAGCCGATGCAGTTTGAACGCCCTGCGACCTGCGGTCAACGCCGCTTCAGCCAGAAGGCGTTCAATCTTCGTCCGGCTCATCCAGATGATTGATCCGCGCCTTGAGCTTGTTGGATGGTTTGAAGACCATCACCCGGCGTGGCGTGATCGGAACTTCAACGCCCGTCTTCGGGTTGCGACCCACACGCTCGGCCTTGGAGCGAACGACAAACGAACCGAAAGACGATAGTTTCACATTCTCTCCGCGAGCGATCGCATCCGAAATCTCCCGCAGGAAAATCTCGACAAATTCAGCCGATTCCGCTCTGGAAAGGCCCAAGCGACCGTAAACCGCATCGGCCATATCCGCCCGGGTGATCGTCTTGCCGCTCTGTCGTGTCGAACCGGTGTCTGTCATCTTGCAACTCAAGGATTAAATTGTAAATTCAGTTCGATTTTAATGAGTTACCGCAACCGAATTACTCATTCGCAGGATATCTATATGACTAATGGAAAAAGTTGTCGTGCGCAAGCTATCGCGTTCAATTTACCGCGATTTTTGGCGCTACCAACGGATCAGCGCCGCCCCCCATGTAAATCCACCGCCCATCGCTTCGATCATCACGAGGTCGCCACGTTTGATACGGCCATCGTTGACTGCGGTACAAAGCGCCAGCGGGATTGAAGCCGCCGATGTATTTCCATGCATCGAGACAGTTTTGACGATCTTCGACAAGGGAATGCCGAGTTTGGCGGCCGAGGCGTCTATAATGCGTTCATTGGCCTGATGCGGCACGAACCAGTCGAGATCTTCCGAACGGGTTCCCGTATCCTTGAATACATCCGTCATCACGTCGGTCACCATGCCAACCGCGTGTTTAAAAACCTCGCGTCCAGACATGCGCAGTCGCCCGACGGTCTGGGTGGTTGAGGGCCCGCCATCCACAAAAAGCTTGGCGCGGTGGCGGCCATCAGACCTCAGTCGTGAGCCGAGCACGCCCGTGTTTGATTGATCGCAAACAGCATCGAGCACCATCGCGCCTGCGCCATCGCCAAACAGCACGCAGGTCGTCCGGTCCTCCCAGTCGAGAATGCGCGAAAACGTCTCCGCGCCGATCACCAGCGCACGCTTGTGCGACCCGGAGGTCAGGAACTTGTCAGCGGTCGCCACAGCGAACACAAAACCGGAGCAGACCGCCTGTATATCGAAGGCGACGCCCTGCGTTATGCCAAGCGCCGCCTGCACTTGCGTCGCGGTCGCCGGGAAAGTGTAATCGGGCGTCGATGTCGCCAGCACGATCAGATCAATACTGTCGGCGCTCACGCCCGCAGCCGCCAACGCGCGCTCGGCGGCTTTCGTCGCCAGCGTGGATGTGGTTTCTCCGGGGCCAGCAAGGTGCCGCTGACGAATTCCGGTCCGCTGCACAATCCAGTCATCGCTTGTATCGACCATTTTTTCGAGGTCGGCGTTGGTGGCGATGCGTCCGGGCAGACAGGCGCCGACGCCCAGCACGCGCGAACGGATTTTCGTTTTTGGCTCAAAAGTCACTGCTGTTTCCGATCGGCTGGAAGGTTCACGTTGGCGCTTCCTGGGGCTGGGGGACTGGGGGGCGACAATTCGCGCGCTTGCGTTAGCGCCTCGCGGATGCGTTCAAGCAGTTTCTGTTCGACCATCTGGTAGCCAATATCGATCGCGCCGGCAAAGCCCAGCGCATCTGCGCCGCCATGGCTTTTGATCACAATCCCGTCCAGACCGAGAAACACGCCGCCATTCACACGCCGGGGGTCCATTTGTTCGCGGATGCGCTGAAACGCCCCGCGCGCAAACAGATAGCCGATTTTCGCCATCAGGGAAGAGGCCATGGCTTCGCGCATGATGGTCGCGATTTGCCGCGCTGTGCCTTCGGCGGTTTTCAGGGCGATGTTGCCAGTAAAGCCTTCTGTCACCACCACATCGGCGACGCCCTTGCCGATATCATCGCCCTCGATAAAGTCGAGATAGCTGAAGTTCTGGTTGGGCAGCGCGCGCAATATGCGGCCGGCGGCCTTCACCTCTTCCAGCCCCTTGACCTCTTCGACGCCGACGTTGAGCAGGCCCACTGTGGGGCGCGGACGGTTCAGGATAACGCTCGCCATCGCCGCGCCCATGATCGCCAGATCGACAAAATGCGCGGAATCCGCGCCGATGCTGGCGCCAACATCGAGGACCACGGAGCGCCCCTTGAGCGTTGGCCAGAGCCCTGCAATGGCCGGTCGGTCGATTTGCGCCATTGTGCGCAGGCAAAACTTGGCCATCGCCATGAGCGCGCCGGTGTTGCCGGACGAGACCGCGACATCGGCTTCGCCCAGACGCACCGCGTCGAGCGCCTGCCACATCGAAGACACGCGCCGGCCCTTGCGCAGGGCCTGACTCGGCTTGTCGCCCATCTGCACCTGCACGGATGTATGCGTCAGTTGGGAGGCTGCTTTCAGGGCCGGATAGGCCTCGAGCAAGGGCGCGACGACGGATTCGTCGCCATACAGGCGGAAACGGACGCCAGGCTTGCGTTCAAGGAACAGGGCTGCGCCCGAAATGACGACAGAGGCGCCGGCATCGCCTCCCATGGCGTCAAGCGCAATACGAATGGTGTCGGACATGAACCCTTAAACGCTCCCCGTCGCGGCGGCGCTGAAGCCTGCGCAAGCGCGACGGACAATAACCCGTTGCGTCCGCAAGGCAAAGCCGCATCCAACGCTATTGGGCGCTGTCATCGCTTTCGTCGCCCCTGAGCGTTCGCAGAACCTTGAACGGGGATGATTTTTCTTGCCGGGGAAGGCTCATTTCGGCAAATGCGACGCCCGGCTTGCGGGGATAGGGGTCAAGCCCGAGCGCCAGAAACTCGCAGGCGACAGCGCCCAGATCGATGCGGCCATTGATTATGGGTTCGGGCGGGTCTTCGTCGTCGCTGGCGACGACAATTTCACGCGGCGGGGCGCCTTTGCGGCTTTCAATCGGGGGCGCGGCAAAAGCGATGTCCACCGGTTCGTTCACGTCGGCTTCAAAGGGGTCGAGGGTCACGACGCAAATTTGCGTGACGCGCGCCCCAACCGATCCTGTGACCCTGAAACGCAATCCGGGCTCCTGGTTTATTGTCAGTCTGGCTTTCATCCCTGCAATTCCTGGAATTTCGAGCATTTCGGCGATGGCGACGAATTCCTCCGGATTGGCCGTCAAATCCACATTGCACGGATATTCGCGGCGCATTTCGACCTGGAAAGGTCGCGAAAACGGGTGGCTCTTCATGTCGTCGCGGGAAGGAGACTTTTTCATAAAGGCCTCATCAGGAGGTTGGAGCGCGCCGGACGTTCAGCGCCGGGGTTCAAGAGATCGTTCTGGTGTGCGCCGGGTCGGGAAACCGGAGCGGCCCACGCGCAAAGGCGTCGATCGGGGTTGTCGCCAGAGCCGCGGCTGCGGCGCGGACATAGCTTGCCAGACGGAGCGTTTGCGGGTCGCCAGCGCCAATGGCTTCAGCATGGACATTGCGGGACAGCGCCGCACAGAGCAGGTCGTCATCGCCAGCGTCCAGGGCCTGCGTATAGGCGTGGCGGCGACCGAGCAATCCGGCGGCGAGTTTTTTGATCCGTTTGGGAACCGCAAGATCGCCGACTCCGATTTCGCGCAGATCGTCGTCCAGCGCCTGAAACAGATGGTCGGTGAGCGCTTGCGCCAGATCGGGTCCGGGCGCGGGAAGGGTCGTCAGGCGCATGACGGCGAGGCTGGAGAACAGCGCCAGCAATTCGAAGCGGCCGTCAAATGTGTCGGCGACGCCGTAGTCCACGTAAAACGCAGGTTGACGCACTGCCGCCACGATATCGCCGTGAAGTCTTTCCACGATCCGCTTGTTGCCGGAGCGGCGGAAATTCGGGAACATGAGCGCAACCTGTCGTTCGAGCGCGGAGCGCGCTTGCAAAACATGGAACCGGGGGTTAGGCAACGGCAGGTTTGGATGCAAGCAAAATATCGTCGGGCCAATCGACGGTTGTTTTGTTTCTGCATCGGTGTGGAAGGAATGCTGGCGATGCGGCGACAGTCGAAGTTGATTTTGGGCAAGACGGATTCCCGGAGCCGGGCTGCGCGGGGTCTGTTGCTGGCTCTGCTTCTGGCGGCCCCGCTGACTGGTTGCGTCGGCTATGATGGCGACCTCCAGACCGGATATGTGCTTGACGACCGGCAGATGGAGCAGGTGCGCGCCGGCTCTTCGGCCGAGCAGGTGCTTGTGGTGATGGGTTCGCCCTCGACAACATCGACGGTTGGCGGCAGCGCCTGGTATTATATTTCCTCCCACCAGACGCAGTCATTTGCTTTTCAAAAGCCGAATGTTATCGATCGGCGGGTGTTCGCAATCTATTTCGACGACAAGAAACGGGTCGAGCGCATCGCCAATTACGGCTTGCAGGACGGTAAAGTCTTCGATTTCAACACCCGGACGACACCGACCGCCGGCGGCGAAGCGAGTTTCGTGAAGAACCTGTTGCAGGGACTTCTGAGATATCAGTCATAGGGCGCCGTCGTTGGCGCGGTTGATCGAACGATAGCCGCGCAACGTGCGACAGCCGCTCGTCCATCAGGCGGGCGAAAATATTTCCGGCGCTTCGCGCGGGGAAACCGAAAAGCGGGCGTGCGGGCAGCGATGGTCAGGCCTGCGCGCTGGCTTATGCGGGGATCAGTGTGGCGTCCCCGGCGCGTTGCAGGGGCTGGCGGCGATCGAGTTCCGTGGATCCTGTCATGCGACAGAAGCTACGACGTTGTGCTTTTCCCGGAAGTGCGCTGTCGTTTGCCCGCGCCGACTCGCGTAAGCCTCCGCTGCGCCGGGCTCGCCTTTGCAATGTGAAATGCGCTAGGTTCATCCATGCCCGGCGCTCCCAACCCGCACCGCCTTTTCCTTGACGTCGCAGCCTCGTTTCAGGGGCGCGCGTGGCGCGACCGACTGACGCTGGAAGGGCAGGGCCGCGCCGAGGCGATGACGCGGCTGTATGGTCATTCCGATTTGCTCGCGCGGGTGCTGGCGGGCCGGGGCGTCGCGCCTGAACAGGCGGAATCCTGGCTCGCGCCGACCATCCGGGCGTTGATGCCAGACCCCGACACGCTGACGGCCATGCCAGCGCTCGTGGACAGACTTGCGCGCGCCATCGAGCAGAAGGAAAAGATAGCGATTTTCGGCGATTACGATGTCGATGGCGCCTGCGCTTCGGCTTTGATTGCAGAATTTCTGGGCCTGTGCGGCGTCCCGCACGAGATCTACATTCCCGACCGGATTTTTGAGGGCTATGGTCCGAACTCCGAGGCGATCCGCGGGTTGGCGGAGCGCGGCGCGCGCCTGCTTGTGACGGTGGATTGCGGCACAGCCAGCCACGAGCCCTTCCTGGAGGCGCGCCGCCTTGGCCTCGATACGCTGGTGATCGATCACCATCAGGCCCCCGAAATTCTTCCCGAGGCCATCGCCATCGTCAATCCGAACCGGCAGGACGATTTGTCCGGCCTTGGCCAGCTCTGCGCGGCGGGCGTCGCCTTTATGGTTCTGGTCGCGCTGAACCGGCATTTGCGCAAAGTCGGGTTCTGGACGGCCTCCAGGCCCGAGCCAGACCTGATGGCCAGCCTCGATATTGTCGCGCTGGCGACCGTTGCCGATGTTGTGCCATTGACCGGACTGAACCGGGCGCTGGTGGCGCGCGGGCTCGCGATCATGCGCCAGCGTGGGCGTCCAGGCCTGCGCGCGCTGTTTGACGCCGCGCGGGCGTCTGGCCCGCCAACCGCCTATCATCTTGGCTTTCTGATTGGCCCGCGCATCAATGCGGGAGGGCGGATCGGCGACGCGTCCCTTGGCGCCCGATTGTTGCTGGAGCCAGACCCGATTGAGGCCGAGCGCGTGGCGGGGGAACTCGATCGGCTGAACGGCGAACGGCAGGCGATTGAAAAAGCGGCGGTCGAGGAGGCGCTGGGCGAAGCCTGGGCCGCGCTGGGGCAATCTGATCAGGGCGCCTGCGTGGTGACTGCGCGCGAGGGTTGGCACCCCGGCGTGGTGGGTCTGGTCGCCGCACGCCTCAAAGAACGCTTTAACAGACCTGCATTTGCTATTGCTTTTAATGGTAAAACCGGCGTTGGTTCAGGTCGTTCCATCATCGGTGTCGATCTTGGGCGAACGGTTCGCGCAGCGGTTGACGCCGGGATTCTTGTCAAAGGCGGCGGCCACGCCATGGCGGCTGGCGTGACGATCGCAAAAGAAAATCTCGGCGCCTTCCGCGCCTTTCTGGAGGAACGGTTACAGGACGCGGTGTCGCGGGCGCGGCTGGATCAGGCCCTGTTGATTGATGCGGCCTTGACGGCGGGCGGCGCGCGCAAGGAAGTGGTTGAATCCATCGAGGTGGCGGGTCCCTTTGGCTCCGCCAATCCCGAACCCGTATTCGCCTTTCCCAATCACCGCCTGATCGATGTGGCGGAAGTCGGGACAGGCCATTTACGTTTCCGCGCCCGCGCGGGGGATGGCGCGACGATTTCGGGGATCGCCTTTCGCGCAATCGGGGAGCCGCTGGGAAAG
Organism: uncultured Hyphomicrobiales bacterium; assembly: GCA_903931945.1. GTDB lineage: Bacteria > Pseudomonadota > Alphaproteobacteria > Rhizobiales > Beijerinckiaceae > Terripilifer. The sequence goes on from CAIZEI010000089.1 coordinate 7,303, forward strand.
GGCCTGCTCAACAATCGTGGGGAGCCCGTGCACCTTGCCGGCTATCTCACCATCGACCGGTGGGGCAATGGCGAGCGGATTCAACTTCGGCTGATTGATGCGGCAAAACCCGGGCAGACCCAGCGGCGCTGATGCGTTTTCTGAAGGCGCGCAGTGTATATTTTACATGAGAGCACTGCGGTAAAAATATGATATTTCGTAAAAAACGCCTCAAACCGCAGCAGCAGAGCCGGATCGACGGCATGTGCGCGCTCTATTCGACTCTCAACGCCTGCAAATATCTGCTCGATCATTCCGAACGCAGCGACAACAGGCTGTTCAAACATCTTTGCGAACAGACCATTCCCGATCTTTTCCCGAAAATCATGGTTGAGGGCGCAGGAACCGACGGCGTGCGGCGCCTGCTGACGGGTGCAGCGCAATGGGTGCGCGAGGCCCACCATCGCGATCTCGAATGGAGCGCGCCGGTCTGGCGTCGGGATTTTGCGACGGCGCCGGCCTGGTTCCGGTTTTTGCGCGACACCCTTCGCGAAGGCGACGACGAGGGCCGCGTTGTCATTGTCGGGCTCAACAAGCCGTGGAACCACTGGACGGTGCTGGTCGGCGCAGACGCCCGGACAGCGTATTTTTTCGATAGCTGGGGCCTGCCGGATTCGCCCTTCACGGATTTCACCTTCGACAAGTCCAAAGCCGGGGACGGGGACCGCGACAAAACGCTGATCGATTATCATCAGACGTTCCTGGTGCGGTTGCCGAAACGGTGAGCGACGCCAGAGGCAGGCAATCGGGTGAGGGGCTTGTCCCGGCGCGCGATTGCGCCGCCAATGCAGCTGTGATACTGTGCATTAATGAAAAATATCACAGTTTCGATCGATGATGAGATCTACCGGCGCGCTCGGGTCCGCGCCGCCGAGCGGGACACTTCGGTCTCGGCCTTGGTGCGGCGATATTTGATCGAGATCGCATCCGCCGAGACGGAAGCCGAAGCGCTGAAGCGCGAGGAAGCCAGACTGCGGGAATCGATCAGCGATTTCCGGGCGGGCGGCGGCTGGAGCCGCGACGATCTGCACGCGCGCCGTTCCTGAGCGCGCGACATGGCGCCTGCGCGGTTTCTCGACACCAGCATCCTGCTCTATTCCATCAGCCGGGCGCCCGACGAGGCGCGCAAACGTGAGCGCGCCATCGCGCTGCTTGATGAAGGCGATTGCGGCCTCTGTGTTCAGGTGTTGCAGGAATTCTATGTTCAGGCGACGCGCCAAAGCCGTCCGGACGCGCTGAGCCACGACATCGCCGCCGGCCTGATGCGCGCCTGGCTGCGGTTTCCCGTGCAAGACACGACAGTCGAAGTCATGAAGGCGGCGCTCGACATCAAGGCCGCCTGTGGTTTTTCCTATTGGGACAGCGCCATCATGGCCGCAGCGCAGGCGCTCGGCTGCGCCGAACTGTGCTCGGAAGATTTGAGCCACGGGCAGAGGATTGGCGGGGTGAGGATTGTGAACCCGTTTCGGTGAATGGTAGGAAGGTGGACAAAACGCCTTTTGTTGCAAGTTCAATGGATCAGCCCCCATGACCCACATTCAAACCACCCATGTGGGCAGTCTGCCGCGCTCGGCGGAGCTCGCGGCGCAGTTGATCAAGCGCGACCATGGCGAGGCGGTGGACGAGGCGGCGTTCGATGCGCTCGTCTCCGCCGAGATCGCGCGCGCCGTCGCAGCGCAGGTCAAGGCGGGCGTCTCCATTGTCAGCGATGGCGAGCTCGGCAAGGTGGGCTATTCCACCTATGTCACGCAGCGCCTGTCGGGTTTTGGCGGCCATGTCGATCGCACGCCGGCCAAAGACCTTGCCGATCTCCCCGAATTACGCACAAAGCTGGCCGCAATCATGGGCGCGCAGAGTTTTGTGCGGGCGTCCTGTATCGACAGGGTGCGGCTGGTCGATTCCGCGCCTGCGCAAGCCGACATCCGCCGTTTCCGCGCGGCGATGGCGCGCGAAGGGCAGGGCGTTCGCGGCTTTATGAATTCGGCCTCGCCGGGCCTCATCACCGCCTTTCAGCCCAATCAATACTATCCCTCGCACGAAACATATCTGGCCGATCTCGTGGACGCGATGCGCCCGGAATACGAGGCCATCGCGGCAGCGGGTTTCGATCTGCAACTCGACGCGCCCGATCTTGCGATGGCTGCGCACACCGGTTTCCAGTCGCTTAGCGAGACTGAGTTTTTGAAACGCGCCGCGCAAAATGTCGAAGCGCTGAACGCGGCGACGGCCAATATTTCGCCCGAGCGGATGCGCATTCATATCTGCTGGGGCAATTACGAAGGCCCGCACGATCACGATATCGCGCTGGAAAAGGTTATCGATATCGTGTTGAAAGCGCGTCCGGCGCAAATCCTGTTCGAGGCGGCCAATCCCCGCCACGAGCATGAGTGGATTGTCTGGCGCGACGTAAAATTGCCGGCGGAAAAAGTGCTCGTGCCGGGGCTGATCGACACCTGCTCGAATTATGTGGAACATCCCGAACTGATCGCCCAGCGCATCGAGCGTTACGCCGGGATCGTGGGCGCGGAGCGTGTGATCGCCGGCACCGATTGCGGCTTTGGCACGTTTGCCGGCTACGGCAAGATTGATCCGGTCGTGACGTGGAAGAAGCTCGCGGCGTTGCGCGCGGGCGCGGATTTGGCCGCGAAGAGGGTTTGAGCGGGCGGGCCGGGGCGCGCGTCTCCCTCTGCCGCCATGAGCGGGAGAAGGGGCGCACGCACACAAAAATGCTCCTGCCGCCTGGAGCCTATGTGAGACGCTGGACGGACTGGGCGCGGGCGGGTCTGGAAAATAATTTTCTCGCGCTGCCGAGCACTCTGACTACCCCGTGCTTTGTCTCCTTCGCTAGCGCCTGTATCGTCTTGCGCTTGATCCACAACCCGGCGATGATCAACGCCAGCCATGAATAGAGGCCGGCGCCGGGAATGGGGGCGGGGGCGGATGCGGAGCTGACCGTCGGGTTTCCGGCGGTAACAGGATATGTATTGCCGCCCACAGCATAGAAAATTGAGTTATTTGAAGTCGTGAACATACGATCAGGGTTCGTGGTCCCGTCAAGGACATTATGGAAGGCAATTTTTGCACGCGGGCCACTGGTTGCATCGAGCCCTGATGAAGCAATCGTTATTAAAGTATTTGTGCAAGGCATGAACCCGCAATCCGCAAACGTGTATGTCTGATTGAGCGTGGCGCCTGTTGCCGTAATATTAACATCGGAAACTAGATTAAGGGTTCGATCGTAAGTGAACGACCCGGTTAGGGTCTCAAGGCTTCCATTGAGTACGAATTGAGAGTTTGGCGCAAAAATCCATGTGAGGGCAGAAGCGCGAACGGCTGACGTGCTCGCCACGCAGACCGACGCCGCGAAACCAAAACTTGTCAACGATCGAACAAAACGAGACGCCATAAAAACCTCCTTGCAACTCACCACGACGGTACGACCCAGCAAAATTCTCAATTTTAACAATTCAGATGATCAATTTAATTTAAATTAGTTGTACGCCGTATTGTCAAGCCAAGGATGATGCAAACCAGGGCACCGAACTCAAGTTAATGGGCCTTAACGGATTGCGTTTTGCGTGATTCCATGGAGCGGTTTGATTCGGGGAGCCGCCGCCATGAGCCTTGCCATTGATGTTTTCGTTGAAAAACCGCGCCTTCGCGCGTTGCTTGAC
>CAIZEI010000090.1 GCA_903931945.1 uncultured Hyphomicrobiales bacterium
TCCTTGGCGTAGACATAGACCACGCGGCCATTCACCGTGCCCCAGCCGGCGACGACGCCATCGCCCGGAATTTTCTCGGCTTTGTCCATGCCAAAATCGACCGCGCGGTGTTGCACGAACATATCGAATTCTTCAAACGATCCATGATCGAGCAACAGTTCGATCCGCTCGCGCGCCGTCAGCTTGCCGCGGGTGTGTTGTGTGTCGATGCGCGCCTGACCGCCGCCAAGGCGGGCGCTGGCGCGGCGTTTTTCAAGGGCATCAAGGATATGTTGCATGAGGCGGGGTCCGTGTCTGCCGGACCCGTTTGGGTCTGACCAAGGGCGATTGTCAATCGTGCTTTCGGCCAACAAGGCGGATGCGGTCCGTCTACGGTATTGGAATTTAGCGGGTTCGAGCCTATATTCAGCGCGTCCCGTTCGCCGAGGAGATTCATATGCGTATGCCTGGAACAATCATCCTGCTTTAAGCGGAACCGGCAATGTCCGGCCAGCCTAAAGCTTCAATTCCCTCTTGATCAGGCTGAGCAGCCCGCGTCCAAACGTTTCTGTTTCGCGGAAGTGTGCAAGGAGCGCTGCGACTGCCGCTTCGCGCCCCGGTTGAGTGATCACCTCGAAACTTTTCCGCTCGAACGCTGCGATATTGGCTTCTATGAACTCCAATCGGTCGTAAAAGCTGATCAGATCATTCGCGACAATGCTGGGCAAGGTCGTCAACAAAGCCCCATTTGTCTCGAAAATCTTTGAACTGTAGGTCGAAATGAAATGGGGTCGGTAAGAAGCGCTCCCGGCAAGCCTTGAATTTATATCCGCCAGCGGCGGAAAACTCAGGACCGCCTTCTCGATACCCTCCACATTGCGCTCGACCTCGTGGAGCATTGCAACATAATATCGGCGAATTTGTCGTCGCTCGGCTAACCAATCCAGCGCCCAACGAATGAAATACCCGGCAACGAAGATGCTGACGGTCGCCACCAATCCCCATCCGATTTTCGGATCCCATTGCATTGCCAGCGCCCTCCAAAGATGAACATCCGACATAATAAAGCGACGGCGGCTACACATAAATTACGAATATTTTATGTGTTATTTTTCTATTATCGTTGCAATTTTGTATTATAGTGATAAGGGTGCGCCCAACGCTCTTCGAGCCTGAGTTCAGCCATGTCCGCTCCATTGCTTTTGTCCCTCGCCGACCGCCTCAACGGCGAGGCCAACAAACTGTCGCCGCCGGACCGGCTGCGGGCCTTTGGCGCCGCCCTGTCCGGTCGCGTTGTCTTCACGACGAGCCTTGGCATTGAGGATCAGGCGATCACGCATATGATTGCCGGAGCCGGGCTGGAGATCGAATTTGCGACACTCGACACGGGCCGGCTGTTCCCGGAAACCTACGATGTCTGGGCGCGGACCGAAGAGCGCTACGGGATCACGATTCGGCCTTTCTATCCCGATACGGCAGCCACCGAAGCGTTGGTCGCCCGCCAGGGCATCAACGGTTTCTGCGCAGCGACCGAGGCGCGCAAGGCCTGCTGCGAGGTCCGCAAGGTGCAGCCGCTGGCGCGTGCGCTGAAAGGCGCGTCAGGCTGGATTGCGGGCCTGCGCGCCGATCAGTCCGAACATCGCGGCGCACTGTCTTTTGTCACCCATGACAGCGCGCGCGAACTCCTCAAGCTCAGTCCGATTTTTGACTGGACGCGCGAACAGGTCGTCGAATTCGCCAGAACCAACGACATCCCCGTCAACGCGCTGCATGGCAAAGGTTTCCTCTCCATCGGTTGCGCGCCCTGCACGCGCGCCCTGGCGCCGGGGGAACCCGAACGCGCGGGGCGCTGGTGGTGGGAGCAAGAAGACAAGAAAGAATGCGGACTGCACGTGGCGCCCGACGGGCGGCTGGCGCGTGCAAACATGAGCGAAGCATGATGCGTCTGTCACACCTGCAATCGCTGGAGGCCGAGAGCATCCAGATTTTTCGCGAGGTCGCCGCGACCTGCGAGAAACCCGTGCTGCTCTATTCCATCGGCAAGGATTCGGCTGTCCTGCTGCACCTCGCCATGAAGGCGTTCTACCCTGCAAAGCCGCCGTTTCCAGTGCTGCATGTCGATACGACATGGAAATTCCGCGAGATGATCGAATTCCGCGACCGCCTTGCGAAGGAACTTGGCCTCGATCTCATCGTGCATATCAATCAGGAGGGGGTGAAGGCCGGCGTCAACCCCATCGATTCGGGATCGCGGCTGCATACGGATGTAATGAAAACGCAAGGCCTGAAGCAGGCTCTCGACAAATACGGCTTTGACGCAGCCTTCGGCGGCGCACGGCGCGATGAAGAAAAATCCCGCGCCAAGGAGCGCGTTTTCTCATTGCGCTCTGCGCAGCATCGCTGGGACCCGAAGAACCAGCGTCCGGAGCCCTGGCGCCTTTACAATACGCGCAAGCGCCCGGGCGAAAGCTTTCGCGTCTTCCCGATTTCCAACTGGACCGAGGCGGATGTGTGGGACTATATCGCGCGTGAAAATATCCCCGTCGTGCCATTGTATTTCGCCGCGATGCGGCCTGTTGTTGAGCGCGACGGCGCGCTGATCATGCGCGACGACGAGCGGATGCCGCTTCTGCCCGGCGAGGTCGTGCAAAACCGGATGGTCCGTTTCCGCACGCTGGGTTGTTATCCGCTGACTGGCGCCGTTGAAAGCAGCGCGGCGACATTGCCGGACATTATCGCCGAAATGAGAGCGTCGCGCGCTTCGGAGCGTCAGGGTCGCATCATCGATCATGATGGCTCGGGCTCTATGGAAGCCAAGAAGCAGGAAGGGTATTTCTGATGTCAGACGCTCTTCTGGCGGTGGCGGAGGCTCCCCCCGCCGCAATCGCGCCACGCGCGGATAGCTTGCTGCGCTTTTTCACCTGCGGTTCTGTCGATGACGGCAAATCCACGCTGATCGGTCGCCTGCTCTATGACACCGGTTCGGTGTTTGAGGACCAGCTCGAAGCGCTGGAACGCGACAGCAAGAAATTTGGCACGCAAGGCGACAATCTCGACTTCGCGCTTCTGCTTGACGGGTTGAGCGCCGAGCGCGAGCAGGGCATCACCATCGATGTCGCCTACCGCTATTTTTCGTCGAAGACGCGCGCGTTCATTGTCGCCGATACGCCCGGTCACGAGCAATATACGCGCAACATGGCGACCGGCGCATCAACAGCCGAACTCGCCATCATTCTGATCGATGCGCGCAAGGGCATCCTGCCGCAAACGATGCGGCACTCCTACATCGTCTCCATGCTGGGCGTGCGGCATATCGTTCTCGCCGTCAACAAGATGGATCTTGTTGACTTCTCGAAGGCCGTTTTCGATCGAATCGTTGCTGAATATCGCGCCGCGATGTCTGAACTCGGCTTCGAATCCATCATCAGCATACCGCTCTCGGCGAGGGATGGCGACAACATCGCCACGCCGTCAAAACGAACGCCGTGGTATCATGGCCCCACGTTGCTCGGGCATCTGGATACGGTCGATCCCTCGTTCGCAGACCGCTCCGATGCAGCTTTCGCCATGCCGGTGCAATGGGTCAACCGGCCCAATCTCGATTTTCGCGGATTTGCCGGAACCATCGCGTCCGGAAAACTGCGTCCGGGCGATGAAATCATGGTGTTGCCCGGCGCACGCAAGTCCCGTGTCACAAGGATTGTGACAAGCGACGGCGATCTGCCGGAAGCTGGCGCCGGGCAGGCCGTCACATTGACTTTGGCCGACGAAGTCGATTGTTCGCGCGGCGATGTTCTGGCGGCGACCCTGCATCGCCTCACGCCGCGCCGCGCGCTCACAGCGCGCGTGCTCTGGATGATCGATGAACCCATGACTGCCGGGCGCGAATATATCATCCAGCACGCCACCGCTTCAGCCAACGCCCATGTGGCGACCTTGCATTACGTTATCGATATCGAGAGCTTCGTTCAAAAGCCCGCGGATGCGCTGGCGATGAACCAGATCGGACTGGTTTCGCTCACCTGCGACAAACCATTGATCGTGGCGCGAGATCGCGGCGACAGGGAGCTGGGTTCGTTCATTCTGATCGACAGATTGACCAATCAAACAGCGGCGCTTGGCGTGATCGATCTTGACGCCGCCTCAGCGCTGGAGGCGGCAGCAATGCCTGCGGACTCCGCAACGCCGCATTCCCCGGGCATTTTCACGCGCATCGCCGGAGCGCCCGGTTCGCCCGAACGCGCGCGGTTTCGCCAGGAATTGATGGTCGGCGCGCCGCTGGCCGCAGCGCTGGGATTGCTCGCCTGGGCGATTTCCGCATCGCTTCCCGCGGGCATTGCCGTCGCGCTCGCAGACATAGTGGCGAGGCCAGCGCTCCGCGCAACTGTCAAACCGGCGCCCGCCAGCCCTGACGATACAATTGACCCCGGAGCCGGGATTTAACGGACTTCCAATCAGACGGAGGGCTGGACGAAAACGCGAATGGCTTTATCGTTTGCGCGCGGTCAATGCGCCCAAGCGGCTGGCCATAACTTGCGATTCGATGGCTGCTGGCGTGGGCGCGGACGGGCGCCCGCCCGCCATTTGCATTTCAACTTCGTGCACCATCCAGGATCGGAGCAGGGCAACCGCCGCGACCGACGCCGCCGACGCGACAATCGCCGCCATGATGATCGCATTGATATGGTCAGGTCGCAATTGCCCGATGAACGTCCCATAGAACAGCAGGACGATCAGGCATCCAATCAGGGAAATCGCCCCGTTCAGATTGGCTCCAAAGCCTTTATCGCCCATGAAAAAGTGAAAAACGAACCCAAGACAATAACAATAAAAGCCCATGACCACGAACACGGTCTGCAAGTCGTCATGACCGATCGTTCCGATGCCAAACCACGGCAACATCGTGCGGACAACGGCGTCGCGGGCGATGCGGAATGACGCGTCGCCGGACGCCAGATTGCCGAACATGATGAATTTCAGAAAATACACACAGCCGAAATACAGGATCGATCCGAGAAGCCGTTGCATGACCGCGCCCTTGAAGGAACATGGGCCGATTATCAACGAGAATCCTTTACCGCGACTTAACGCGGCGTTAACGATTGATCGAAATCTGCGGCGCGGCGCTCATTCGCCCATAAGCATGAGGGCTGCCGCCTCCATCTCCCGCCAGCGACGGGCGCGGCGCGCCAGCGCCTCTTCGTCGGCGCCCCAGCTGCGCATCTGGAAATCTTCGTCCACATGCGCTGCCGCCCAGGCTTCAGAAGCCGTGAACCAGCCGTATGCCACGCCCAAAGATAACAGGACCGACCCCGTGAGCGATGTCATCGAAGACAGCGCGGCCAGCCGGGTTGGCGCCGTAAAGGCCGCAACGGCGCGCGCCACAGCCTGTATGGAATTTTCAGGCTGTTCGACAAACATCACGCCCTGCGAGAGGATAAACCGCGCGCCAATCTCGCTCCGCGCCCGCTCCAGCGCCGGGTCCCATGCCGCCGCCTGCGCCGCAACCAGGCTTTCCGGTTCACCGGCGCGGTAGCACAAAAGGTCAGAGCCTGCGTATCTGACGATTTCGGTCCGTGTCGCCGCCATCTGGCTTGCAACGCCGTCAAGCGCAGAATTCGCCAACCGTGTCACCGGCATGACGTTGGGATCGATCACGTCCGTCAGGCCATTCCATTCCGCCGCCAAAGCCATCGCAGCCCTGCGTCCGGGCAGCGACAGAATATTACGCCCCGGCGTGCGCGCGGTCTTGCCATCGAGCAAGAGCCCAAACCCCTCGCCGGTTGGCTCTATCGTCGCCTCCTTGAAGAACCGCGCCGGCAATTTGCGCGACAAATCCTTGCGCGCCATCGCAACCGGATCGATGGCCTCGCCATGTCCGGGCAAAGATGAAAAAATCAAATCCTCACGCATGGCCCGACTCCCAAAACCGCGAGACGCATGTCCAACGTGTCAGGCCTTCAGACCCGACCCTTCATCAGAATTCTGGCGTTGCCGGAGAGGATTTTCTGGCCATCGGCGCCAAGATCGCGGATGCCGTCGACAAATGTCTTCACGACTGGCGAATGCCTGATTTCCTGCGGGTAATCCGTGCCGAACACAAGCCGTGCGGCAGGCAATTCGATCAGCGCAATCTTGACCGCTTCAATCGCGCCGCAGAACCCGCCTGTGTCAAAAATCATGTTGTGCTGGATGTAATGATCGAACGCCTGCTGCGGCAGCGCGCCATGCCGCGCATTGCCTTTCGTGCCCCAGAACACTTTGTCCTGATAGGAGCGGATGCGCGAAATCATTGAGGCGATGCCGCCCGAAAGATGCGACATTTGCACCGTGAGAGTGGGGTGTCGATCGAAGACGCCCGAATTGATCAGGCGGATCGTCGCCATGATCAGCGAGAATTCGCGTCCGACCGACCGCGCGAGATCATAGCCATTGAATTGCGCGCTTTCATTGAGTTTCAATGCGGGGTGCACGAAGACAAACAGGCCGCGCCGCACGCATTCCGCCCAAAAAGGCTCGAACTCCGGCGCGTCGAGATAGAGTCCGTCCTGCTCGGATGTGATGACCACGCCCGGCGCGCCAAGCTCGTCGGCGCATCGCGCGAGTTCTTGCATCGCATCAGGCCCGCCGAGCGGGTTGGCGTGGGCAAAACCGACGAAACGTCGGGGATAATCCGTCTCCAGTTTCCGCGCGGCGTTGTTGACGATTTTCGAGCGCTCCGTATCCGTCGACATGCCCGCAGCGCAACTCAGCACGGCGCAATCGACGCCTGACGCGTCCATCATCGCAACATGCGCATCCATGTCGAACAACAGCTTGTGCGTGGTATAGCTTGGCGCGCCATTTTCGTCATAGGTCAGCACGAGCCTGTCGCCCGGATCGTCCCTGATCAGTTCGCGTGGCGTAAAATGATGATGGAAATCGATAATCATGATGGTCTCCGGCTGGGTTCAGGCGCACATCTAGAGCGGCAGGGCAAGCAACGTGTCGATGCGGTGCGAATCGCAGACGACGGCGCGTTCAGAGAGTTTCAGCGCGCGGCTCTTCTCGATCCAGACATCCAGATAACGCCCGGTGGCGAAGATCGCGGTCGCGCCATCGCGCATGATGCGCACGACGATGAAGGAAGATTCTGTCTCCACGCGGTCGCCCTCGACTTTCAGAATTGAAGGCGCGCCGATCATATGCCGATAGGACTGCCGCTCGTAAATATTGGCTGTGCGCAGGGCCGAGACCCGGTCGCGCAACATGCCCTTCGAATTGGCGAACACCATGGACGCCTCAAGACCGTCGCGCAAATTCTGCGCGGTCGTAATGCGATAGAGGCAATCGTCGGTGAAAAAATCCGGCCACTGCTCCAGCCTGTCGTCGTCGATGCAGCGGGCGTAGGCGGCATTGGCCTGCGCGATGGCGAAAAAAAGCTCTTGCACAGTCAAATCCCCATGCGCGCGCGCCAGGCTTTCCAGAAGCCGCGCACAGAGGCTTCCGTCACGCGGCTTTCGCTGCCTGTGGCGTCATGGCCGCCCATTTCCAGCACTTCGCAAGCGTCCGGCGCGCCGACGACGCCGCGCTGGACAAAGCCGCCAACGCAACCATCCTCCATCGAAATAAATCCCGCCGGCCCCACGAGATTGGCCTGCTTCAGCCGCGCCAGTCGCTGCGCCGCTGTGTCGTCTTCAAAACCCAGAATCGTCCAGTTGAGATCGGCGGCGTCCGGCCCGCGCGGCACAATCTGGCGAACGGCGATGGAATTCTGGATTTGCTGCAAGACGAACGCCGGGAACACCGACAGGATCTGCAATGTCACGCCGTCGGGATATTCATCAAAGCCATGCAGCAGGCTGGGGTCGGCGAGTTTGTAATCGCTGTCCGAACGAATGGCCTGCGCAGAATATTCAGCATTGCCGGTCGCCGCTTTGGCGATCTGCGAATAGCTGACGTGATGGCCGCCGCTTTCATCGACAATGATAGCGCCGGTCTGGGACAGGCGGTTGAGTTCGAATGTCGTGAAAAACAGGTGCAGGATGCTTGCGTGATAGCTGTCCTTCACGTTCTCCATATAGAGTTTCCAGTTGTTGGGCAGCGCTTGCGTGTAGCGTGCGAGCACCACCGGCTTGCGACCCGCAAAGACGCGCGCGATGCGCGTCACAATCTCCGGCCCGAGATAATCTGCAAGCGACGGCGCCTGCGCATCGAATGAACCGAACACCAGCCCGTCGATGATTTCGACGCGCAACTTGCGAGGGCCGTGTTCCGCCATGTTGAAACTGGCGGGCATCCCGCCCTTGCCCCTGACGCCATTCTTGAATGCGACGCCGGTGAGCGTTCCTTCAAGATTATAGGTCCAGGCGTGATAGACGCAGGCGAATTGTCGGGCGCCCTTGCCTGCATTGTCGATGCAGATCAGCGCGCCCCGGTGCGCGCAACGGTTTTCGAACGCGTGGATGGCGCCTTTTTCATCGCGCGTGACAACCACAGGCGCATCGCCAACGGCGGTTGTGCGCCAGGCGCCAGCGTCTGGCAGTTCCGCCGCAAGGCAGAGATAGCTCCAGCATGGGCCCTGAAAGACGCGCTTCTGCTCGCTGGCGTAGACATCAGCGCGCTGAAACAGCCAATAGGGCGCGCGCGTCAGGCCGGGCGGGAGAGGCGGGAAGTCCGAAGGGGCGTCGATCATGGCCGTTATCAACACCATTTGGCGTCGGGGCTCAATGGGGCGAGCGGTGGGGGGGGGGACAAGAGAAAGAATTCGCTTTCGAGAGAGCCGCTAACCTCGAATATTGAAACGATCAACCCTTGAAGCGCTGTTGATGGTGTTTCAGAAATTGCCTATGTGGTCTAAGCTCACTTCTCATCGGCAATCTAAGCCGTCTGTCGGCATTCAACATACGATCAATCGTATCTGGAATTTTATCGCGCGCAACCAATAAGGAATAGTCGTCATCTATCGACACAAGCCCTCTATCGAACATCCAGTGAATCGTGCCCGACAGTGCCAATCCATTTCTAACGGAATCGGGTCCATTGTCCGCCACCGGCATGATATGAGCAGCTTGGACTTCTGCTTTTCCACCACCATTGATGATTTTTAGACCCGTCATGGCGCAGGTGTTTTCATACGCGTCCTTGACTGCTCCAACGAACGCAATATCCCGAAATGGACGTGCGAGGAGCCTTTCAACAATAGGCCGTTCAAAAATGGCCTGTTGTACTTCTTCGAAACCTTCAAGGTAAGGCGCACGCATCGAGGGTGATGAACCACGAGGGCATTCTTCGCCAATAGTGCGCGAATAGCCAGACATCAATATGCGATCAAATTCTGCATCTGTAAGAACGCGAACCGCACGCCCAAATGCGCCTCGATTTGTCGACCCGTCGCCTTTGGTCAGAGCTAGCTCGTATGTCTGATCAACTTCTCGAAACGAAACCGCTCGGTCGAATTCGAGATATTGATCTACAAAGGCATAATAATGATCCCTCTTGGATGGATCTGCTTCGATTTTTGTTACTTTCGCCGTGGCAAAATAGGCTTGCCTTCCCCCGGTGCTCGATAAATGTCCGGTTGATCGACGCGGCTCATAATAAACGATCCAATCGCCAAAGGCCGCCTCGACTTGTCGCAGATAAGTCCGCGGAAAATGATACCGTTGTTCTGGAAGATCATCATAGGTCGGATCGACCTTCGTCGTAAATACGGCTTTGGTCATTCACGCAACAACAAATGGGTGGACGCACCAAAAAACCAACTGTCAACATCCGTAAACGATCCTTTCTTGGAAGCCGCAGCCATGCGTTCTCCAAATTCAGCGGCAGAGCGCAGCGCCCTGCCGTCGAGGCACCGTTCTACCCACTCTAACGAGCGCAAATCATGATCATCGTCATTGCGAAGTTCAGGCAGAAGTCTCGGCAAGCCGACACGCTCGGGAATGAAAAACTCACCATCGAACATCCACCGACGAACGTCCTCAATATCAAAATCGCCTTCGAGTACGAACGTGTCCCAAAATTTATAATTTGATACATCGCGGCATAGATAAGTAACTCGGGTGAATTTGGAACTCATCCTTCCCACCTCAATAATCCTGCGCAATCCGGCGCAACCGCTCCGATATGCGCGGCGGCATGGTGTAGACGCGCGCGATCAGCGCCTGCAGGGCTTCGCCCGAAGTCGGTTTATCAACTTCCAGTTGCTGCTTGGCCGCCTCGGCCAGAAAATCGGGATCCCTGAAGGTGGCGAGCATTCCCGCACGCAACGCCGCTGCGCGCTCGGGCGGCAGGCCGGGGGGCGCGACAAAGGGGCGGCCCGCCGCCAGCGGCGCATTGGCCGCCTCGAACAACAGTTTGTCGTCTGAATCGGCGATCAAATCGGGTCCAAAGGGAACATCCGGCAAGGCCGCATTCCGCTCCGGCCCGTATTGCAGCAAAATCCGGATTTTTTTGTCCCGGATCCAGTCGGATTTGGTTGACGTCAGCGAAGACCAGAATGTCACGCCATAGGAATCGAGCTCGCCCCGCTCCATCGCAAGATAGGCCTCATTCTGGCCGGGAAAACCGGTAATGACCTTGATTTTCAGGCCGAGCAACTCATTGAGCAGTCGCGCATAGAAACTCGGCGTCGAATTTGCTCCCGAGGCGCCGGCGGTCATTTCCATTTTCTTTGCGTCATCGAGCGTTTTGATGGGCGACGTATGCCAGGCGATGAGCGTGCCAGTTTCCACCGACGGCGTGCCGAGCCAGATCAGTTTCGTCGCGTCGTAGTCGGCCTCCTTGGTGCCGAACAAAGGCTCGAACGGCGTGTTGTTCTGCACGCCGGCAATGGTCAGACCGTCGCGCGGCGCGACTTTGGCGATGTAGCTGGTCGCCACAATGCCGCCAGCGCCGGGCATATTGCGAATCACAATCGAGGGGTTGCCGGGGATGTGCTTGCCCAGATTGCGGGCGATGGCGCGCGAGAGCGTGTCATAGCCGCCGCCGGGCGAGGAACTGACGATAAACGCGATCGTCTTGCCGCGATAAAAATCCTCCACCGGCTCGGCCTGCGCGCCAGGCATCGTGGCAAGCGTCGCGACAAGCGCAAACATAGCGGAATAAACTCCCGGACGGCTCGGCATCGACCAACTCTCCCTTGACCCGGCGCCAAAGCCCCGGTTACCCCTCACCCAAGCTAGCAGTTTCAGGACAAAGGGAAAGGTTCCCCGAAATCCCGAATTCATGGAGGCGAGATGACGGATTCCCGCGCCTATCCGACACGGCCCTTTCTTGCGGCGAGCGTCGCCGTGTTCCGGAACGGCAAGGTGCTACTGGCCTCGCGCGGTCGCCCCCCCTTTGTGAATGTCTATACCTTGCCCGGCGGCCTTGTCGAAATTGGCGAAACGCTGGAAGCGGCGGCGCTGCGCGAGCTGCTGGAAGAAACCGGCGTCAGCGCACGATTGCTCGGCATTGCAGGCCACTCCGATGTGATCGTCCGCGATGACGCCGGCAAGGTCAAAACGCATTTCCTTGTTGTGTCGTTTGCCGCGCAATGGATTTCAGGCGAAGGCGAGCCTGGCGAGGAATTGCCTGTTATGCAATGGGTCCGCCCTGAAGAGACAGCTGCGCTGCAACTGACGCCAAATCTCGCGCCCATTCTCGCGCGCGGCTTTGCGCTTGCGAATTCTGCGGCATGACGTCCTTGCGCCTGCGCCTTGCGCTTGGTGTGCTGGCGGCGCTGACTGCTGGAGCGCCTGCCTTTGGTCAACAGCCCGGCAATCCTGCGCCGGCGGCCCCTCAGGAGGCGCCCGCGCCCTATGAACCGGCGATGCTCAGGCTTGCCGAAATCATGGGCTCGCTCGCGTATTTGCGCGATCTCTGCGGGCATGGCGATGGCGACAGCTGGCGGGCGCGCATGGGGACGCTGGTGGACTCGGAGGGCGGCAGCCCCGCTCGGAAAGAACGCATTGCCGGCGCCTATAACCGGGGCTTCAAAGCTTACGAGACGATCTACCGCGCCTGCACGCCCAACGCCGAAGCCATTATCCACCGTTATCTCACCGAAGCGGCCGCTCTGGTGCGCGATATCGCCACCCGCTATGGCGGCGGATGATGGTTTAAATCCATTAACGGGTATTTCTTCATGCAAATTAACCCTTTTGCAAGACGGCTCTCGCAGCGGGAGAAAATTGCCGCTAAACCTTCAATCCATGATCACAAGCCGTTTGCCCGACGCTGATGAAGACGCCGCCGAAGAAAGGCGCGAGGCGCTGGGCTATGTGACGCGCGCGTTCGAGGAAGCGATCCTGTCGGGACTTGAAGGCGACAGCTTCGCCCATGCCGCGCTATTTACCGCGTTTCAGGAGCTGGTCGGCGCCTATGGCGAGGACCCCGTCGCCGATTTTGCTGAAAAATTGCCGCAACGGATTCGCAATGGCGAATTTACCATCGCTTCCCGGCACTGATCGCCTTTCCGCCGGTCGCTCGCATTTCCCGCGCGATGGTCTATATTGAAGGCATGGCGACGCTTCCCACAACCCCTCTTCATGCCGATCCGGTCGGGGACGAAACCAGCTTCGACAGCCGCCGTTTCTGGCTGGCCATCGGCGCCGGCCTCGCGATGCTCACCTTCGCAGGCGCGTGGCTCTGGCTGCAATTTGGCGCTGCGATTTTTTTTGACATGCTCGCCGCCATGCAGGGCTGTTTCTAGTTTATTTGCAGGTATCGCCCATGGCTCCCGCCCCCACCCGCCGTTCGATGTTGCCCCTGCTGGCTTTTGGCGCCGGCGCTGCGCTGGTGGCCGGCGGCGCTATTCTGACCATGATCGACACGGGCCCCGGAGCGCCCGCGCCCTCGCTCATCGGCGGGCCGTTCAGCCTGATCGATGGCGATGGCAAGCCCCTCTCGCAGGACGACCTGAAAGGTCAGATCAGTCTGATGTTTTTTGGCTATACGCATTGTCCCGACGTGTGTCCAACCACACTCTTCGAGATGTCCGAAATCCTGCGCAAACTGAAGCCCGGCGCGCCCGCGCGCGGCGTTTTTGTCAGCGTCGATCCGGAACGCGATACCGCCCCTGTGATGAAGGATTATCTGTCGAGCTTCGATAACCGCATCATCGGACTGACCGGCGATCGCGCGGCGATTGACGCGATGTTGAAGGAATATCGCGTCTATTCAAAAAAAGTCCCCGGAACCGGCGATGATTATACGATGGACCATAGCGCCATCATCTATCTGATGGACAAGCAGATGCGTTTTGTGAATGCGCTGAATCTCGCCGACCCGCAGAAGGCTGTTGAGGAAATCCAGCGCTGGATGTGAGGGGAGCGGTCACGCGGGATGGCTGCAGAAAAGTATGGATTGTCGAATTACGGGATTCGTGAAACGCAAGAACCGCCTGTGCCGCAATGCTTTTTGACGGATTTTTGTCATATCGTCTTGAGCCTGTCCGTTTTTGAAATTCACGTCCCGCGCATCGACGCGATACCCCAGACCCAGGACGCCAAAGGTTCGACGCGTTGCCGGCCGGCCTGTTGCGGAAACGCCAAATGGCGACAAACGTCAACGGCTGCGATGGGTGAGGCCGTTGTGGGGCGCGTCCGTTGCATGGGTTTGGGAACTCCTGATCGGGACTCTTCGCGTCGTCTCAAAGAGCAGAGAGCTGGACAGCTGTGGCGTGTTCTTTACCGGGAAAATATTACGTGTGGCCATGCGGCGCCGGAGACGGTGTCTGCTCGCTTGTCGCGCTTCGGCGATGGCTTCAGGGCCGAGGGTACGGCCTATTCATGCCTAAGATAGCACTCGAACGACGATTGAAAACAATAGTTACCCTAAGGGAAGTTCATTTCGTCCGGGACAGATCAAAACCCTTCGATAGAAAAATACGCTTTGGTAAGAGTTTTTTGGGAAAATAGCGTTGCTGATAGCATGCAACAAACACTCACTACTTGGAATATGCGTGATGACGACTCTCGGCGGCCCGCTTCAAATGAGTTTCGATGAGCCCGAAGGCGCGCGAGAGAGCGTCGTCGTTGAACAAAAGAAACTCGAAAGCGATTTTCTGGATTTACGGCGGGAGTTGGCGTCGCTCAAATCCGCCTATGTATCGCTCCGACAGGATCATGAAATATTGACGCGCGCGCTCGTCCGCAATCAGCCAGCGAAGGCGGTGGGCGTGCAGGAAAATCGCGGCAAGCCGGGCGAACGGCGAGGCGCGAGCAGGCGTCGAACACGCCTCGACTCTTGCAAAGTTTTGAACCGGGACTTTATTTGGATTGGCGAATGTTCGATATTTGATCAATCCGAGTCAGGGTGTCGTTTAAAGAATCTCAATTTTGAATTGCCAGCAAAGGATTTTCTGATGATCCGGGATACCGATGGCCTTCTTCTTTATGTCAATAGACGTTGGACGCAGGGATCGGAAGTCGGCGTCCAAATTGTTCGGTGCGTTGCACGATTGGATTCGGCATATCCGCGCGACAAGATCAGGCTGGCGTTTGCTAAATCAAAGGCCGCCTTTGCGCCAATTCGCGCACTGATCTGACGCCCACAATCAACGTGTTATTTCCTGAATACTTTGGCGGCGACGCGCGCCAAAGTCGCGCACTCCGCGAGGATTGACGAGCGCGCTTGGCGCGCCTTCCTCGCAGAACAGCAAGTCCGGCGAGCGCTCATATCCGCCTGTCGCCTCCGTGACGGCGAGCTCGGCGCCATGCTTACGGCAGAAGGCGGCGAGCGCCGCGATCCCCGCCGCGTCGTTGGCAAATCTCGCATGGGGGGCAGCGGATGGATCGCTGCGTCGGGCCAGTCTTTTGAAACATCGACTCCACAAATTATCGTCATCACGGAAACCTGCCTTGTTGGTACGGTTGAAGCCAAGCGACTGTTCGGTCGGGCGTGACAACAGGGAGGGTCCCAAGCTCTCCCACGTTTGAAGCCGGAGGGTGGACGGGCGACATCGCCGCCGCCAGGGCAATCGGGTGAAGGTCCCTTCATGCTGAGGAGCGCCTGAAAGGCGCGTCTCGAAGCACGAGGGGGCTGATAAAAAGGTGTTAAATCCTCTCCCTCGTGATTTGAGACGGACCGTTCCGGGTCTCCTCACCATGAGGGAGAGGGATTGAATCCTTGTCCCGATTGCCCTGTGGCTAGGCCGCTTCCACCTGAAAATCAGAGCATTGTCCAGATACAAGGGTGGCCTGCAGGGCCGGGTGAGGGGCAGCGCCGATCCCGGCAGGCTTGTCGGTCCGCAACCCGAAGCGTCTTGCCGCCCCTCATCTGTCAGCTTCGCTGACATCTTCTCCACGTCAGGACGGGAAGAAGACCGCGCGCCGCTGTTTTTCGCCCCCCCATCCAGACAACATTCCTTGACAATGTTCCGTATTTATTCTGGTTCTCCGCCATCCCCGCCCGATGAGGGGCCTTCGCGCGAGGGCAAGAACGGCGGGCGGGGAGCGGTTCCTGCGGACGGGGTTTGACCGAAACCCTGCCCTCGGGCGGACTCGCAAACGTCGTTTATGGCTGGGGGCGGGCGCCTCCAGTCTGGGCCGCGCTCTTTCGAGCGGTAGATGCCGAAACGACCAGCACCCATTCGTCCGGCGCTACGACCGGTCCGGGCTGTTCAATCTGGCCCACAAACCGGGCGCAACAGGATTTTTCCGCCCAGCCAGCGGCAAAACCCTGCCAGACCTGGCCAAACGTGGGACGCGAGACCTGTCAAAACCGCGCAGGGGGCGCCGCGAGGCATCCATTGCGGACGAACCACCCGCGCCGCCAGGACGGCGCCCCCTGCCCCTCAATCTTGAGGGACCGAACGGAAGCAGACCACGGGCGCAAAAACGTCGCGAGACCGAATTTGCGCGTGGAAAAAGGGTGGGTCGAAAGGAAGCGTGACGGCTTTGACGCGATCCTGCCGCGTTTTCAGACTTCATGGCCTATCTGGGGGAAGAAAAGGCGCAGCGCCAAAACAGCCCGCCCCCGCAAAAGTCCACTCCCCAAGTCCGGCGCAACCCGCTATACCCCGCGCTCCCGTCGCCGGGGGGAGGCCAGCGCAGATCGTGTTCGCCCGTTCGGGCAGGAGTTGGAGCGAGTGATGCCCTCAGATAGTTGGTCGCCGCAGAGCTGGCGCACAAAACCCATCCAGCAGGCGCCGTCCTATCCGGACGCTGCTGCGCTGGGCGAGGTCGAACGCACGCTCGCCGGCTTTCCGCCGCTGGTCTTTGCGGGCGAGGCGCGCAAGCTCAAGCGGGCGCTTGCCAAAGTGGCGGCGGGCGACGCGTTTTTGTTGCAGGGCGGCGATTGCGCCGAGAGCTTTGCCGAACATTCGGCCGACAACATCCGCGACTTTTTTCGTGTGTTCCTGCAGATGGCTGTGGTGCTGACCTTTGCGGGCGCATCGCCCGTGGTCAAGATCGGGCGCATTGCGGGGCAATTCGCCAAGCCGCGCACCAATCCCACCGAAAACGTGAATGGCGTGGAATTGCCGATCTACCGCGGCGATATCGTCAACGATATGGAATTTACCGCCAAAGGCCGCACGCCTGACCCCTCGCGCCAGCTTGAAGCCTACCGGCAATCGGCGGCGACGCTGAACCTGCTGCGCGCCTTTGCCTGGGGCGGCTACGCCAATCTCGAAAATGCGCATCGCTGGATGCTGGGATTTGTCGCGGATTCCCCGCAGTCGGAGCGTTACGCGGAGGTCGCGGGCCGCCTCACGCAGGAGCTCGATTTCATGCGCGCCATTGGTCTCGATCCCGAAGCGCACGAACAACTCAGCCGCACGGATTTTTACACCTCGCATGAGGCTCTGCTACTGGGTTTTGAACAGGCCATGACGCGCGTGGATTCCACCACCGGCGATTATTATGCGACGTCAGGCCACATGATCTGGATTGGCGATCGCACGCGGCAATTTGACCACGCCCATGTCGAATATTGCCGGGGCGTGAAAAATCCGCTGGGTCTGAAATGTGGTCCATCCCTGAAGCCGGCGGACCTTCTGCGGCTGATCGATCTGCTGAACCCAGCCAATGAGCCGGGACGCCTGACGCTGATCACGCGCTTTGGCGCGGACAAGGTGGGCGAACTGCTGCCTGCGCTGGTGCGCGCCGTGCAGCGCGAAGGTCGCAGCATTGTGTGGTCCTGCGACCCCATGCACGGCAACACAATATCCGCCAATGGTTACAAGACGCGGCCTTTCGACCGGATCATGGCGGAAATCAGCGCATTTTTTTCCGTGCATCGCGCCGAGGGCACACATGCGGGCGGCGTGCATCTGGAGATGACGGGCAAGAATGTGACCGAATGCACGGGCGGCGCGCGCGAGATTACAGCCGGCGACCTCTCCAGTCGCTATCACACCTATTGCGATCCGCGCCTCAATGCCGAGCAGGCGATCGAAGTTGCGTTTCTGGTGGCTGAATTGCTGAAGGCCGAACGCGATCACGCCAAAGCCGGATAGAACGGGATGCGGCGCCTCTTGGCGAATCCCGCCTGAAATGGCATGGCGTGTTTGAGCCGAGCATCGTGCGCCGCAGGGATATTCAAAGTGGATCGAATTTATCAGGCATTCTGGAATTCCATGGCCGGTTTCGGCTATGGTCTGCGCACCGAGCGCGCGATCCGGCAGGAGTTCATTATTTTGCTGGTGGGGGCGCCGCTGGCGTTTTTTGTCAGCGCGCTGGCGTGGGAACGGCTGGCGCTGATCCTGTCGCTGGTCGCCATTCTGAGCGTCGAATTTCTGAACACCTGTATCGAAAAGCTCTGCGACCATGTGACGCCGGAACTGCATAACGATATCAAGGTGATCAAGGACATGGGTTCGGCCGCTTGCTTTTGCGCGCAGGCCACGGCCTTTGTCATCTGGGCGATGCTGGTTGCAGGGCGTTTGTGGGGCTAGCCAGCATGGCTGCCATGCGCGGCGGCACTGGTTGAATCGAGGGTCAGGCCCCATATCAGGGGCCCGACGGGAGCCTTCCATGACGCAGACATTTCCCACCCTCTATATCTCCCATGGCTCGCCAATGGTGATGCTGGAGAACTCGGCTGCGCGCGATTTTCTGTCCGGATATGGCAGGGAGCTTGGCGCCCCCAGGGCGATCCTTGTCGCTTCGGCGCATTTTGAAGCGCGTGCGCCGCTGCTGACCGCCGATCGCGAACCCGAGATGATCTATGATTTTGGCGGCTTTCCCCGCGCCCTGTTCGAAATGCAGTATCCCGCGCCGGGCTCGCCCGAACTTGCCCTGCGCGCCGCAAACATGCTTGGCGAGGCCGGCATCGCGGCCCGCCCGGTCGAGGGGCGCGGCTTCGACCACGGAACCTGGGTTCCTCTGAAACTCATGTATCCGCAAGCCGATATCCCGGTTGTGCAATTGTCGATCCAGACCAATCTGGGGGGCGAACACCACGTTGCGCTCGGCCGCGCGCTTGCGCCCTTGCGCGAGGAGGGCGTGCTGATCATCGGGTCAGGCTCGATCACGCATAATCTGCGCGAGTTGATGCGGACCCGGGCGGCGATTGACGCCCCGACGCCGGACTGGGTGATGAAATTTGACGAATGGGTTCTGGAAAAAACAACAACCGGCGCGCTCGACGATATTGCGCATTATCTGGAGCGCGCGCCCTATGCGCGGGAGAACCACCCCAGCGCCGACCATTACCTGCCGCTGCCCTTCGCCATGGCCGCCGCGGGCGAGGGCGCCAGAGGCCGCCGCGTGCATTCCAGTTGCCAGTACGGCGTGCTGATGATGGACGCCTACGCTTTTGCGTAAGTTTGGGCGAAGAGCGTGACTTCAGAAGGACACGGTGTTATACGTTTTGTATAACATTCGATGGGGTTTCGCTATGAACGAAGTTCCGCGCAAGATTGAAGGCGAAACGTCTGTCCTTCAGGTCCGCAAGATTGGCAATTCGCTCGGGTTCATTTTGCCGAAGGAGATGCTGGCGAATCTCGGCCTCAAGGAGGGCGACAAGCTGCGTGTAATTGGACAGACAAATGACGCTTTCAAACTCACACCCGATGACGCCAAGCATGCGAAGGCCATGGCCATCGCACGCAAAGCTATGGATGAATACAAAGACACGTTCGCGGCGCTCGCCAAATGAGCGAGATCGGCTGATTTTGATGACGCGAATAAATAGCTCACAAATCAAGCAACATGGAGTGTCCCGTGAAAATCGAACCCAAACGCATCGGCAACTCCACGGGATTCATTATCCCGCGGGATGTCGTCATCCGGCTCGGCATTGAACAGGGCAAGAATTTCTACCTCACCGAAACCGCCGATGGCGGCGTGTTGATCACGCCTTACGATCCGGATTTCGAGGCGACTATGAACATCGTAGATAAAATCATGGACGAGTATAGGGACACGCTAAAAGTCCTGGCGTCGTGAACGAGCCCAGGTGGTTGACGCTTGACGAAGTCGTCACAGCGCACGCCAAACAGCTGAAAAAGTTTGGTGGCCCCGCCGGGACCCGCGATCAAGGCGCTTTGGAACCGGCGCTCGCCCGCCCCATGAACAAGTTTCATTTTGGCGAGACCGATCTGGCCGCGCTTGCTGCGGCATACGCCTTTGGATTGGCGCGCAACCACGCCGTCATCGACGGCAACAAACGCATCGCTTTTGTTGCGATGATGGCTTTCTTGCGCCGCAATGGCGTGCGTTTTGCGCCCGATCCGGTGCAAGCCGCAGTCATCATCCTCGCCCTCGCCGCAGGCGAGGTAAGCGAAGAATCGCTCGCGCGGTGGATCAGGGACAATTGGCCGGGGTAGGGTCTGGGCCTAGGCTGCATTGCGGTCGCCGCGCCTGCCGCGCTACAACTCTGGCGCCGGGCTCACTGCCCAACAATCACCCTCAGGGAGCCCCCATGCCCGCGCCGCATCGCATCGACGTTCACTTTCATTCCGTGCCCAAAGCCTACGCCAAGGCGCTGGCGGACTCGGCGCTGGGCGTCCACATCCGCATTCCCGAATGGTCCGAAGACCTGGCGCTCAAGACCATGGACGCCAATGGCATCGCCGCCTCGATCCTGTCGCTGTCGGTGCCCGGCTGCCACCTTGGCGACGACGCCAAAGCGCGCGCGCTTTCGCGCGCCGTCAATGAGGAGAGCGCCGGATATGTCGCGAAAAACCCCAAACGCTTCGGCGTGTTCGCGACGCTGCCCATTCCCGATATGGACGGCGCCTGCGCCGAGGCCATTCATGCGCTCGATGTGCTGAAACAGGATGGCGTTGGCCTGCTCGCCAATTACAATGGCGTCTATCTCGGCGATCCCTCATTCGATCCCCTGTTCGAGGTGTTGAACGCGCGCCACGCGGTTGTTGCGATCCATCCCAACAACCTTCCGGCGGGCAATCAGATCCATCTGCGCGTGCCGGGCTTTTTGATGGAATATCTGTTCGACACCACGCGCGCCGCCGCCAACCTCGTATTCTCGGGCGCGATGGATCGTTATCCCGACATCAAGTTCATTCTGTCGCACGCGGGTGGCACGCTGCCCTTTATTTCGTGGCGCCTTGCAGAGATTTCCGAGCGCCAGCTTGCGGTCTCGCCGTTCAAGGAGCGTTTCCAGATCCCGCTGATCGCCGATAACGCGGGCCATGTGACAAAAGACCTCATCCTGTCCCGACTGAAGCGCTTCTATTTCGATACCGCGCTCGCCGCCGGGCCGCAGACGTTCGGCGCATTGCGCGAGGTGGCCGACCCCGCCCGCGTCCTGTTTGGCAGCGATTGGCCCTATTGTCCGACCGAAATGGGCGATGACATGGTGAAATCGCTTGACGCGACTTTGTCGGCGACGGAAAAGCCCGCCATCGAGCGCGGCAACGCGTTGAAACTGTTCCCCCGCTTCGGGTGAAGCACAAGAGGCCCCACGTGAGCGGCGCGAAGAAACCCAAAATCCTGATCGCGGGCGGCGGCATCGGCGGCATGACTGTCGGCGCAGCTCTGCTGCAGCGTGGTTTTGACGTCGAGATTTTTGAACAGGCGGATGAATTGCGCGAGGTTGGCGCGGGCATCCAGATCAGCCCAAACGGCAATCGCGCGCTGGATTCCATCGGCGCGTTCGAGACTCTGCGCAAATTGTCCTGCCGGGCGCAGAGCAAGGAAGTCAGATTGTGGAATTCCGGCAAGGTCTGGAAACTTTTCGACATGGGGCCGGAGGAACTGGCGCGCTACGGCTATCCCTATCTCACCGTCTACCGGCCCGATTTGCTCACAGCCTGCGCGGATGCGGTGAAACGCCAGCGCCCCGATTCCATTCATCTGAATTCCCGTTGCGCGGGTTTTGAGGAAAAGAACGGTCAAGTTGTTTTGACCCTCGAAAATGGCGCCAAACATTTTGGCGACGGCTTGATCGGCTGCGATGGCGTGAACTCGATGGTGCGAAAACTCACCGCCAATGACGAGCCCTCAAAATATCCCGGCCTGATGATCTGGCGCGGCGTGATTCCACTGCAATCGCTGCCCGAGCGGATGCGCGCGAGCATGGCTGTGAACTGGATCGGCCCCAACGGCCATTGCGTGCATTATCCCTTGCGCGAGGGCGAAATTCTGAACCTCGCCGCGACGATTGAAAAACCTGTTTGGGATGAAGAAGCCTGGTCGGCGGAAGGTCGTAAATCGCAATGCCACGAGGATTACGCGGGCTGGCATGACGATGTTCACACGATGATCGAGGCTGCGCCAAAGCTTCTGAAATGGGCCTATCTCACGCGCCAGCCGCTCAACCGCTACAGCTATGGCCGCGCGACATTGCTTGGCGACGCTTGCCATCCCACTTTGCCTTTTCTGGCGCAGGGCGCCGTGATGGCGCTGGAAGACGGCGTTGTGCTGGCGCGCTGTCTTGAAAAATACGGCGATGTCCCGACCGCTTTCCAGAAATACCAGGACGCGCGCATGACGCGCGACAATGCGATGGTCGCGGGCGCCAATGACATGGTGTCGCGTTTTCACAATCCCGATTACCGCGACGCCGCCAAAGCCGACGCCTATATCGACCGCGAATGGAGCGCTTCGGCGATTGCCGCGCGCTATGAATGGCTGTTTACCTATAATTGCGATACAGCGCCGATCTGAATCGCCAAATCTTTGCGTGAAACATACCGTCATGTCATGATGGCGCTCGATTTATGGATGCTCTTATGGCCGGCTCCCGCTTCGCTTGTGACGCCCCAACACGCCGCGCTGTGCTTGTGGGGATTGGCGCCGGCGCGCCTCTGTTGGCCTTGATTGCGTCCAAACCCGGCGCCTTTGATCGCCGCTTGCGCAATAGCCCGTTGCAGGTCGGAGATCTCAGCGGCGCAGATGGCCGCGCAACGCAGCTTGCCCTCGGCAAAACAGGCGAAACCGTGACCGTGCGTGGATTTTATGCGCCAGCGCTGCGCAAGGGCGTGTCTTTCGATCTGTTCGAAGGCGCTGCGGGCCCATGTCTGGCCTGTGGTCTTATCCACGACCCCGGCGCATCGCTGGCTGTGACGGGCGGGCCAGCGCAATCCGGGCTTTCGATGCTCGTGCCGCAAGAAATCAGCGGGATGCTGGCGATTGATGCGCGCGGCAACGTTGCCTTGATCGCCTGATACTGGCGATCAATAATCGACTTTCAAAAGATAAAGCCCATCCGGCGGCGCGACCATGCCGCAGCGGGCGCGATCCCTGGCGTCGAGCGCTGCGCGAAGATCGGCTGCGCTCCATTTGCCGCCGCCGACATGTTCGAGCGAGCCCACAATGGAGCGCACCTGCCGATGCAGGAAGGATCGGGCGCTGGCGTAGATGCGAACTGTGTCGCCCTCGCGCGCGACATCGAGCCGGTCGAGCGTACGGACAGGAGAGTCGGCCTGACATTCCGAATCCCGGAACGTCGAGAAATCATGCCTGCCCAGAAGCTGTTGCGCAGCCTCGTGCATCGCCCTGTCGTCAAGGCGGCGCTTGATATGCCAGGCCTTGCCGCGCTCGAAGGTCAATGGCGCGCGGCGGTCGCGGATCTCGTAGACATAGTGACGGGCGAGCGCGGAAAACCGCGCTTCAAAATCGTCGGCAACGCCTTCGGCGAGCAGCACTGCAATGGGCAGAGGTTGCAGATGTGCATTGACCGCGTCGCGAATGACATCGGTGCGCCAATCCTTGTCCAGGATGACATGCGCGACCTGTCCGCGCGCGTGAACGCCCGCGTCCGTGCGCCCGGCGCCATGGACAACAAGCTTTTGCCCGCAGAACTTCTGAAACGCCTCCTCCAGCGATTGCTGCACCGACGCGCCATTGGCCTGCCGTTGCCAGCCAACAAAAGGGCCGCCGTCATATTCAATTGTGAGCTTGTAGCGGGGCATGAGTTTTCAGATGTTTGCGCGTTGGCGTGGCGCTACTCTTTAGCAGACTGCGCGCGCGGCGACAGCAGCGCCTTGTCGAGCCGGCCCTGCAATTCCTTGCGTTCATCGCTGTTCCATGTGCGAAAACCCTCGCCCACGGAGGCGCCTGTCTTGCCTGCAGCCACAAGATCCACCAGCAATTGCTGCGGTTCAACGCTGCGATCGAGGTCGCTCAATATGACCTTGTGTATGTCGAGAGTCAGGTTGAGGCCGACAAGGTCGGATTGTTCCAGCGTGCCCATGATTCCAAGCCGGGCGCCGAAGGAATTGCGGATCACAAAATCAACAGTCTGAGCGTCGCAGACGCCGCTCTGCACCAGTGCAATCGCCTCGCGTTTGAGCGCATGTTGCAAGCGATTGCCAATGAACCCTGGCACATCGCGTTTGACATGAACCGGCAGCTGTCCGACGCGCGTCATCAGCGCCATCGTTTTTTCAATCGTCGCATCGCTTGTCGACGCGGTCTGCACCACCTCGACAAGACGCACCGCATAGGGGGGATTCCAGAAGTGCGTTCCAACCACACGCGCGGGGTGTTGTGTTCGCGCACCGATAGCTGTGACAGGAATGACGGACGTATTGGTGGCGAGGATCGTCGTTTGTCCGCAAACAGCGCCAAGGGTCTCGAAAATTTCCTGCTTGAGTTCGAGCTTTTCGGGCGCAGCTTCGATGACAAGGGCGCAAACTGCAAGCGCGCGATCGATGGTTTCCAGCGTAACAACGCGCTGAACGCAGTCATCTCCCTGTCCGCGCGCGCGACAGATATCGGCAATGCGCGCGGGCAATCCAGCGCGCAGCGCTGCATTGGGCTCGACGACCAGAACGTCAAAACCGCTCGAGACGAAAATCTGCGCGATGGCGCCGCCCATACGACCGCCGCCAATCACGCCGATTGTATCAGCCCGCGCTGAACCCGCCATCGACATACATCACCTGACCTGTGCAGAAATCGGATGCGGGCGACAGCAGATAAAGCGCCATGCCCATGAGATCTTCAACCTCGCCAAGCCGCCCAAGTGGAATGCGCGCGAGCGAGCGGGCTTTCGTCGCCTGCCCGAGTTCATCATCGCCAAACATCCACGCGGTCAGTTTGGAGCGGAAGACTGTGGGCGCAATCGCGTTGACGGTAATTCCATATTTCGCCCATTCGGTCGCCAGCACGCGCGTCAACGAATCCGTCGCGCCTTTCGAGGCGCAATAACCGGTGTAGCCGGAGATATTGCCGTGGCGTCCGCGCACCGAGGACATCAGCACGACCTTGCCCTTGATCTTTTCCTTGATCCAGTAGGTCCCCACGGCCTTTGCCATCAACCAGATGCCGCGAACGTTGGCGTCCATCACCGCCTGCCAGTCCTCAAGGGCAAGATCCTGAATGAAACCGGCCTTGTTGTAGCCTGAGCCGACGACCAGTTGATCGACGCGTCCGAAGGCTTTCAACGCGGCGTCGAGCATGGCCTGCGCGTCGTCCAGCGTGTCGGGCCGGCGCGGGACTGTGCAGACCTCGCCGCCGACGGACCGGCATTCCTCGGCGACCTCTTCGAGTTCTTTCACATTGGCGCCGGCAATTGTGACCTTGCCGCCGAGCGAGGACAATGTGATTGCCGTCGCGCGACCGAATGCGCCAGTGGCGCCCGTGACGATGGCTGATTTGCCCTTGACGTTGAAGAGCGAGAGGGGGTTACGCAGGGGTTCGGTGATCATGACGCCTCGTTATTTTGAAACAACAACCGCCATTGTGGCGGGTTCATTGGTGCGATTTTCAATCGAGCGGCCCTCGCCCGGCGCGAGATGGCAGGAATCGAGCGGGCCAAGCGTTGCTTCGCCTGTGTCTGTGATGACAGTGACATGCCCCGAAATCACGAGATAGATTTTCTCGGTTGCCGAGGCCGAATGCTGTGCGCCGCCGCCGGGCAGAAAATGCGACAGGCCCAGCGTGAAGTGTTGCGTTTCGCTTTCCGCGCCGCCCTGCAACTGCAGCGCAGTCATGGCGTGATGCAGTTTGGCTTCGTAGGGCCTGGCGGCGGCAATGCGGGTGACGTGCATATTCAGGCTCCACTCTCAATTCTGAATTTTTGTTCTGGGTCGATCACCGCCATCACGCGAAGGGTGCAGCCCTCGCCCTGGGGCCAGCGCCACGGAAACGCGAGAAACGTGCAGCGTTTGCCGGTGATCAGATCAAGATCGCCGCCGATATTCTCGATGCCGGGTATGCCGTTGCCCATCATGATCTTATGTGCGGGCTCCCAGTGCGGAAAATCCTCGGCAATATGTCTGCCGGTGAGTTCCCGATATTCGTCGTTCAGATACCAGTGCGATGGGCCGGGGCCATGATCGGCGAGCTTGGTGCCAAGCGGATGATCGAGCGCCTGCACATCGACGCCAACGAGTTTAACGCCACGTTCGACAATCCACTCGGCAGATTCTTTATAGAGCCCCGGCGAATAGGCGTAATAGTCGTCATTGTCGCCGAGCAGATGATGGCTGCCGGTGTTGATCATCAATATGTCGCCGCGTTCGATGCGCGGCGTCGCCTTTTCAAGATCGTCCGGCGTGATGACGCCCCATTTGCCCTTGGGGATCGAGACCGCCACGCCCGTGCCGAAAAACCGCCAGGGCTCGTAATCGGTGAGCGTTCCCCCGTTCTCTGTCACGTGCAGCGGCGCGTCCATATGCGTCGAGCGATGCATGATGGCTGAAACCTGCTGCACGAACACGCCATCCTTGGAATGGTATTTTGCAGTGTGCACATCGAGATTGGGCGAAGATGGCCACTGCGGCACGCCATGCCCGTAGATATTGGTGAGGTCGTAATAGCGCAGCCCGTTTGCGCCGATGATTTCCGCCATGGGAGTGCTCTTTTGTTTGAATGTCTTTAATGACCGGATGCGATGCGCCAGGCGCCTGTGGGATCGAGCATCGCCATCACCCGCACGACGCAGGCGTCGCCATGCCGAAAGCGCCAGGGCAGGGCCTGTATGGTCACGCGTTTGCCCTTCACGAGGTCAACGCCGCCGCCAATGTTTTCAATTGTCGGAATGCCCGCCGCGAGCAAAGCCTTGTGGGCGGGGTTCCATTTTGGAAAATCCGCTTTGCCCTCGCGTCCGGTCTGCGATTTGTAGAATGCTGGCAGACGCTTCATCAGCGGGCCGTTGCGATGGGCGGCCATCGAGGTCGCCATGGGATGATCGACAAATGGCGTATCGATGCCAAACAGCGCGATCTTTTTTGCCACAAGCCAATGCGCGGCGTCTTCAGCCAGGCCCGGCGCAAGTCCGAAATATTCCATGCTGTCGGAATATTTGTGGTGCCAGCCTGTGTTGATGATAACGCGATCGCCTTCGGCAATGGCGGGCGCAGCTTTCGCAAGGTCGGCCGCCGTCACAAGCTCCCAACGCGCGCGCGGCAGATCGAGCACGACGCCTGTTCCAAAAAACCGGTCTATCGACAGATCGGCAACATCCGCGCCGCCCTGAATGAGATGGATCGGCGCATTCAGATGCGTCGATATATGCATGTTTCCAGTGAATTTCTGGGCGGTCACGCCATCGCGCGCGTGCGTTGCAGGCCGCTCGATGCGCAGATCGGGATCGCCGGGGATCACAGGCGCGCCATGGCCCCAGACATGATTGAGTTCGACAAAGCGCAGGCCGGTCGCCGGCTCCCGCCACTCAAGCTCATGGGGGTCGCGGCCCGTCTTGCCTTTTTTATATCTGCCGAGGTCGTCCATCTCGTCTCCCGAATTTCACGTATGTGATTATTGATTGAGGAAAGCTTCAATGGACGTAGCGAGCGCAATGGGCGTTTCGTCCATGGGATAGTGTCCCGAATTCGCCATAGTTTCGAGTTCGGCGTTGGGATAATAGCTCATCCAGGTCGCTTGCATCACATCCGCGTTGAGCCCGCCGTCATACTCGCCGACGATGACTTTGACCGGCAGCGTTTTGCCCGCGATCTCGGCGTGAAAATCGGTCTTGACCCAGCTTTTGAGATAGCCGGAAAAAGCCGCATCAAGCGCGACTTTCTTGGGGTAATCGGCTATCTCGTTGATGAACCGCTGGCACAAACGTCCACCGACCGAAAAGCCGACAATGCCGCGCGCAGCCTCGGGATTGCTCACCGCGCTTTCAAACATCCCATAGGTCGCCGCGTCAAACGGGACCCCGGAGGCCGGCACCGGCGTCACGCCAATGAGTTTTTTTACCCGCGCGGGCGCATCAGCCAGAACGCGCTGGATCGCCATGCCGCCCATGGAGTGGCCGACAAGACTGAACGCATCGAATTCCAGATGATCGGCAAGAGCGAGCACGTCCCTTGCGATTTCAAAGACGTTATACTCGCCCGCAATGCTCTTGGAGGCGCCATAACCGCGATAGGCGGGGCAAATCCATGTGAAGGCGTCCGGATCGAGCGCCCGATAGATCGGCTGAAAGGTCTTTTCATCGCCAAACCAGCCATGCAGGGCGATCACCTTATGCGGTCCCTTGCCGAATGTGTCGTAACCAAGCATCGCCGCCTCCCGGACATCTTGCCCTTCTCGCATATTGCGCATAGGCCCCATGCGTCAACAGGCGCGCACGGGTTGCAGGTCAGGCCTGGCGGACCTACAAGAGTTCCAGCATTCAGAAACGGGCGTTGAGATGAAAATGTCGGGATTGCGCGGCCTCTGCGCCGCCTTGTTAACAATAGCTCCGCTGGCCAGCGCAGCGCATGCGCAGGATGCAGCCTCATTCTACAAGGGCAAGACGATCAGCGTTTATATCGGCTTTTCGGCAGGCGGCACGTACGATTATTTCGGCCGTCTGCTGACGCGCCATCTTGGAAAACACATTCCGGGCAACCCCACGGTGGTGGCGCAGGCCATGCCGGGCGCGGGTTCGCTGACGCTGGCCAACTGGATGTTCCGTATTGCGCCGAAGGATGGCACAGCGATTGGCATCGCCTCGCAAACCCTCGCGATCGATCAGGCGCTTGGCTCGCCCGGCATTCAATACAAGGCCAATGAATTCAACTGGATCGGCCGGGGCACCTCGAACGTGGAAATCACCGTTCTGTGGCAGCGCTCGAAGGTCAAAAAAATAGAGGACGCAACGATTTATGACGTGCCTCTGGCCTCGACTGGGGTTGGCTCGCCATCCGAGGGCTATCATAAATTGTTAAACGCCGTCATCGGCACGCGATTCAAGTTGATCGGGCCCTATCCAGGATCGACCGACGGTCTGCTGGCGATGGAGCGGGGCGAAACCGATGCCGCTTTTACCTCCTGGAATACGCTCAATGTGACCAAGCATGACTGGCTCGACGCCAGGAAAGCGATGGTTCTGGTGCAATATGCGCAGGAGCGTCATCCCGACATGCCCGACACCCCGACGATGGTTGAACTTGGCAAAACGCCCGAGGATCGAGCCATGTTCTCCTTCGACGTGAGCGGCGGCGAGGTCGGTCGCTCGTTCATGGCGCCGCCCGGAGTTCCGGCCGATCGCATTGCAATTTTGCGCAAGGCTTTCGACGAAACCATGGCGGACCCGGAATTGCTGGCGGAGATCGAGAAAGCCAAACTCGATTTTCATCCTGCGAGCGGCGAGAAATTACAAAAAATCATCGCCGATACCGCCAATGTCCCGCCCGCCGTTGTGGCGCGGATGCAGGAGCTTTTGAAATAGTCCTGTGGACCAAATCGGCAGGCAGTAGGCAGCAGGCGGTAGAAAGAACGCGGCGATCGGCAATATCCCTACTGCCCAGGCCCTACTGCCGACTGCCTCTCTTCAATTACTCGATAATGCTTGCGACAACGCCCGCGCCA
>CAIZEI010000091.1 GCA_903931945.1 uncultured Hyphomicrobiales bacterium
CGGCTCTGATCGCGGCTTCGTCGAGCGCTTCAGGATCGATCGGTCCGATCAACCCGTAGGCGTTGCGATCTGTTGGCAGATAAACCGGAATGCCGCCGCTCAGCAACAGCGCTCCATGATGCGCCGCTTTGTGGTTGTTGCGGTCGAAGAGCACGAGATCGCCCTCGGCAACGAGGGCTGACAACGCAATCTTGTTCGACGCGGACGTGCCATTGAGCACGAAATAGGTCTTCTCCGCGCCAAAAATAACGGCAGCTTCCTTTTGCGCCTGCAATGCAGGCCCTTCATGGGTCAGAAGATCGCCGAGTTCCAGCACCGAGTTGTCAAGATCGGCGCGAAACATTTCCTCCCCGAAATGCTCCATAAACGTCCGCCCGACAGGACTGCGGCTGTAAAAAATGCCGCCATTATGGCCAGGACAGGTCCAGAGCTGATTGCCTTCTTCGCCATAATCGACGAGCGCGCCGAAAAATGGCGTTTTCAGCGTATCGGCATATTGCTTGAGGCGGCTAACAAGGTTCTTGGCGATGAACTCGGGGGTTTCTTCGGCGAGGAAGACATAGCCGTCGATATAGTCCAGGACCTCGACCGGAATATCCTCGAACCGCTTGCGACGAATCAGCAATACGATGGGCATTTCCAGACCTCGGCGGCGCATCAGATTGATGAGCGAGGCGTTCTTGCCCTCAAGGCCCTTCTTGCCCCAGTCGACGACAAGACAACCGATTGCGGCATCGGTCTGCACCGCAATCTCTGCGTCTTCATTGCGCCGCGCCTTGACGACCTGAAACCCCATGCGTTCAATCGCCGCAACAATCTGGTGAACGCGCGCGCCCTCCAGATCATCCGCATTAAAGCCGGGGGCGCAAAACAGAAAAGTGAAGCGTTGAGCAAAGTTCATGGCGGCTGACGTTTCCTGCTGGGCTGCGCCACCTGCATCCAAGAACACCACAGATATGCGACAGCGAACCCCGTGGCGCTCTTTTAACGGATTTCCAGTCCACGTATAGATGCCAGGCATGGGAAATCCAGACAGGCGGAGGGCGATATGCGACTTGGGGGCAATCTGTTCGCCAGGCTTTTGCCGGACGCGGCGGTCGAATGTTGCGACGATTTGTTTGGCAACAGGGCCGCGCGTATCGAGCGCATCGTGTCGCTTGGGCAGGCGACACCGGAGGGCGAGTGGCTCGATCAGGATCGGGATGAATGGGTTGTCCTGTTGCAGGGCGCTGCGAAACTGCAATTTGCCGATGAAATCAGCCCCCGCACGATGCGCCCAGGCGACTGGGTCGCGATTGCAGCCCATGTGCGCCACCGCGTGGCATGGACAGAGCCTCAGGCCGCCACCGTCTGGCTGGCAGTTCACATTTCAGTGGACGCCGCAGCGTAACGCCAGGCCCCGCTACTGGGCCATAATATGCGCATCCGCAATAACGGCGCGATATTTGGCGACCTCCGCCGCCAGGAAGCGGTCCGTTTCTTCGGGACCGAAGAACTGCACATCGTAACCCTCAGTCTCGTAGATTTTTCTGATCTCCGGCGCTTCAAGCGCTTTGGCGATCGACCGGGCGAGAAAATCGACGATGGTTCTGGGCGTGCCGGCTGGCGCCAGCACAGAGCCCCAGTTGGTGACATCTGCCGCGGCCGGCAGAAGCTCGCTCATCGTTGGGACGTCAGGCAGGAGACGATACCGCTTCGGGCTCGTGACAGCGAGGGGAATAACCAGACCCGATTTGATCATCGGAATGGCCGAGGCGTCGGTCATCAGATAATCGAGCCTGCCACCCGCCAGTTCGACCAGCGCAGCCGCCGAGCCATTGTAGGGCACATGCGTAACCTCGATCCCGGCGGCTTTCCTGAAAATCTCGCCGCCCAGATGCGGACCCGCGCCAATGCCCGACGACCCATAGTTCAAATTACCCGGATTGGCTTTGGCGCGAGCGATAAGCTCAGCCAGCGTATGGATACCTGACTTGGCGTTAACCGCTATGATGAAGGGTGAAGTCACTGTCAGCGCGACGCCGGAGAAACTTTTGACCGGATCGTAACGCAGGCCCGGATAGAGGCTTGCCGAAATCGCATGAGAGGTCGCGGCCTTGAAAAGCGTGTAACCATCCGGCTTTGCTGCAGCAACATAAGCTGCGCCCACCGTTGAACCGGCGCCGGTGCGGCTTTCGATAATGACAGGCGATGACCACAGTCTGGAAAGCTGCGCCGCCAAAGGCCGCGCCTCGCCATCTGCTGAGCCACCCGGCGGATAGGGAATCACCACGCTGACAGTGCGCGCGGGGAATGCCGCGTCCTGCGCCTGCGCAGCCCATGCAAACAATGCTGAACAGCCCAATATCGCCAACGTAACGCTCTTGTGCATGAAGCCTCCCGTCAGGCGCTGGCGGCAGCATCAACCGCCTTTGTCTGCACTGCATAGGCGTCGATAATTTCGCCGCCGGTTGCAAACCACACCTTGTCATGCCCGGCGATATATTCAAGCGCCCGGTTGAGATAACCGATGCGATGCGCAGCGCCAATCAGGAATGGATGCAGGGCGATACACAGCACACGGCCATTGCGCGCGCCCTCGGCATACAAGACATCGAAAGCGTCGCGGATGCGCCGTTCGAAATCGGCGACGCTGATAGAGGGCATGTTGAACAGCGGCATATCGTTGATTTCAATGGAATAGGGAATCGAATAGAGCCCGTTGTTCATCCGGTAGGGCAAATCGTCATTCACCCAGTCGGCGACATATTCAACGCCAGCTTCTTTCAACAGATCGAGTGTGTTGAAGGTTTCGGTCAGGCCCGGCCCGAGCCAGCCTTGCATCTTCAGGCCGTGGTCCTCGATGATGGCGCGCGTCTGTGCGATCACCCGACGCTCGGCGGATATATCCAGACCCGAAAGCGATTTTGAATTGGTGAGCCCATGTCCCATCAATTCCCAGTCAAGATCGACCATGGCCTTCATGATGCGGGGATAATGGAGACCGACCTCGCCATTGAGAGCCACAGTTCCACGCGCATTGTGTTTGGATAGCACGTCCATGATGCGCCAGACGCCGACCCGGTTGCCATAATCACGCCGCGAAAAGTTTCGGACGTCGGGCGCCAGGTCGCCGATCTCAATATGGAAATGTTCGACATTCGGCACGATCCAGACCGCAACGCGAGCCCCGCCGGGCCAGCGGATGGCGGGGGCGTCCGGCAACGCGCGATACGGAAAGAATTCGTGCGGGCGATCTGCATTCATTGTCCGGTTCCCCTGCAAGCGATTGCTGCGCCGATGATGTCAGGACTTTACGACCTCTGTCAAAATAAATGGAACGCCTTGCCTGACCGCACGAAGCTCCATAGTCTGGCGAACCGATAACATCTGAGTGGGAGGAGGAGCCAGGATGCCGGTTGCCATTATCACGGGCGGAGCGAGCTGGTTCAGCCGCGAGACCGCGCGACAGCTTCTCGACGAGGGCTGGGACATTGCGCTTGGAGACACGAATCGGCCCGCACTCGATAACGTGCTGGCTGCGCTGGATGACAACCGTATTTCCGGCGACACGCTCGATGTGACGGATATCGGCGCTGTCAAAACATTTGTGAACGGCGTGATCGGGAAACACGGGCGGATTGACGCTCTGGTGAATGTCGCAGGCGGCACGAACTATCTCAACATGCCGCGACTGCCATTTCACGAGATGAAACCTGAAAACTGGGATCTGGTGCTGCGACCAAATCTATACGGGACGTTGAATTGTTGCCACGCCGTCCTGCCGCATATGATTGCGGCCAGCCAGGGTTCCATCGTCAATATTTCATCGGGCATGGGCCTGCGCGGGACCGCTGGCATGTCGACCTATTCGGCAGCCAAGGCCGGCATTATCGGCTTTACCCGCGCGCTCTGTCAGGAAGTCGGCGCCTATCATATTCGCGTCAACTCTATTGCGCCGGGCAGCGCCGAATCGCGCTGGCAGCCGGATTTGCAAAAAGGCGGCGCACGCCTGCCGCCGATCGGTTCGCGCACCAGCGCACGCGATGTCGCAAACGCCATCGTCTTTCTCATTTCCGAGAAAGCAAGCCATATTACCGGGGCTTGCCTCGATGTCTCTGGCGGATCGTCGCTACATTAGGAAGTCAGATAATGGGTGCTGTTAAACTGCATGGCGCTGCGGCTGGACTTGTTGACCTTGAAACAGAAATCCGCCGCGATCTTGAAATTCTGGATTATCCCGTCAAGTCGTGGTTGCGGCCATTCAAGCGCGATGATGGCGCGCACGTCTTCGATGTTGTTGTAATTGGCGGCGGACACAGCGGTCTCTGCGCCGCCTTTGCGCTAAAGCGCGAGAAAATTTTGAATTCAATTGTCCTCGACGAAAATTCTGAAGGCGAAGAAGGTCCGTGGCAAACCTACGCCCGGATGCCTGATCTGCGCACCCGAAAATCGGTTACCGGCGCGGAACTTGGTTACGCCAATCTCACCTATCGGGCATATTTTGAAGCGCGCTTTGGCGAAGAAACCTATCAGGAACTGAAACGTATCACATGCGGCGAATGGACATCCTATCTTTTATGGATGCGGCGTCTGCTGGAATTGCCTGTGCGAAATGGAGTGCGCGTCGAAGGCATCGAGCCGGAAGGAAACATCTTCCGTCTCAAGACAAACGCCGGCGGCGCGCAAGACTATATTTTGACCCGGCGCGTCATTCTGGCCTCTGGACCGCTCTCAACTGGCGGCACAAATATTCCAGACTCGATTTCGACGAACCTGCCAAATTCATTCTATGGCCACGTCTATCATTCGGTCGATTTCGAACGCCTGAAAGACAAAACAATCGTTGTCATCGGCGCAGGCGCATCGGCTTTCGACAATGCAGGCACAGCGCTCGAACAGGGCGCCAAAGCAGTCCATATGCTTGTGCGCAGACCGCATATACCCCGCCTCAGTCTCATCCGTTGGGCCGACTGGTCAGGCTTTATGAACACCTATGCCGATCTTGACGATGAACAGAAATGGAAACTCGCATCCGAAGTGCAACGCAATCCCTCGCCGCCGCCCATGCGTGCGCTCAACAGGGTCGACAAGCGCGAAAATTTCCATATCCATTTCAACTCGCCAATGATTGCAGCAGGGATTGAAGATGGAAAAGCGGTCATTGAAACGCCTGCGGGCAAACATCGCGCGGATTATGTACTGTGCGCGACCGGTTTTGCTTTCAATCTTGAGCGCGCCCCGCTGTTCCGGCCTTTTTTCAGCGACATCGCCTTGTGGAAGGATCGTTTTGCCGGACCACCCGGAGGATCGGAGAAGTTCTCGAATTCGCCCTATCTTGGGCGCCACTATGAATTTCTTGAAAAAACGCCGGGCGCCGCGCCCTGGCTGAAACATATTTTCAATTTCACCCAATCGGCAACCCTCAGCATGGGGCCGACGGGGCGCGTCAGTGGATTGAAATATGGCGTGCGCCGTTTGATGATCGGTGTTTCAAACAGTTTTGTTCGCGAAGATTTTGAGCAACATCTCGCGTCCGTGAAACGGTACAACGATTCAGAGCTTGACGGGCATCCGTGGGTGGAAAAGCCGCCGGCAGCGATCTGAAATCCAGCGCAAAAAGGACCAAGCGATGAGCACGAAGGCGGGATTCGACTGCGCAACGCTTGGCATTGTCTGTTTTATGGCAGGCAGCCCGGCAAAAGCTGCGGACGTCAGCTTTGAGCGTCTGCTGCATCCTGAAACCGCAAATTGGCTCACCAACAATGCCGATTACAGTTCGCACCGCTTTTCGACACTGACGACGATCAACGCATCCAATATCGGCAACCTCAGGCCTGTTTTCACGGTGGGGGTTGGCGGCGCTTCGGCCAAGGAAAATCTGGTTGCGACGCCGCTCGTCGATGACGGGTTTTTATATCTGCCCGACGCCTGGGGCGCTGTCTACAAGATCGATGTGCGCTCGGGCAAACTTGGCCGCATCGTGTGGAAAATGGACCCCGGCCAACAAAAAATCGACCGCAATCGCGGCGTGGCGCTCTGGGGCAACCTGGTAATTTCCGTCACGAGCAATGATGGACGCGTCATCGCAACAAACCGCGATATCGGCAAGATCGTTTGGGACAAAAAG
Organism: uncultured Hyphomicrobiales bacterium; assembly: GCA_903931945.1. Lineage (GTDB taxonomy): Bacteria > Pseudomonadota > Alphaproteobacteria > Rhizobiales > Beijerinckiaceae > Terripilifer. Next base: position 6,110 of record CAIZEI010000091.1, read on the forward strand.
TTGAGCGATGAACCTGACCTCACGCTCAACGCCGCCCCTTTGGCGCTCGAAAATACGATCATCGTCGGCGCCTCGGGCGGAGATCAGGGCGTCCGCGACTGGGTCGCCGCGCTCGACGCGCGCACCGGAAGGGAAATCTGGCGCACCTATTCAGTTCCGGCGCCGGGTGAGCCCGGCAGCGAAACTTGGAAAGACAAGAATAACGCGTGGCGCACCGGCGGCGGCGCCTTTTATGTCACCGGCTCCTATGATCCTGCGATTAACGTCACTTATTGGGGCGCAGGCAACCCCACGCCAAAATATGATTCGTCCTATCGTCCTGGTGACAATCTTTACACCAACTCCGCGCTCGCACTCGACGCTGCGACGGGAGCAATCAGATGGTGGCATCAGTATACGCCGAATGACACGATGGATTATGACGAGGTCGGCACGCATATTCTTGTCGATGCGACTCTCAATGGCGCGGAGCGGAAGCTTGTCGTTCATGCCGCGCGCAATGGCTTTGAATATGCTTTCGATCGCCTGAATGGCCAATTTATCAGGGCCACGCAATATGTTCCGGAAGTGACGTGGACAAAGGTGATAGACGCGAAAACGGGGCGCCCTGTCGACTACGATCCGTCAAAGGATTTGCAGACCTACGCCAATCCCATTGGCAAGATTTTAAATGGCGAGCGCAGCAGCGTGTGTCCCGGCGTGCCGGGCGCCGGCAATTTCTGGCCGGCGTCCTATAGTGGACGAACGAAGCTTCTCTACGCGCCTGAGCTTGTCGGTTGCACGCATGTGACACGCGATCAGACGCGTCATGTTCCAGGAAAATTCGACGGCGGCTCGTTCGGCTACGACGCGCGCATGACCAGCGGCGTCATCGCGATGGACCCAGCAACCGGCGATATCAAAAGCCGGGCGTCGATGGATTATCCCAACACGTCCGGGGTGCTTTCGACCGCGAGCGGGCTCGTGTTTACAGCGCTGCTCGATGGCACAGTGCTGGCGCTCGACGATACGACGCTTGAGACGTTATGGAGTTTCAACGTCGGGACGGGGATCAATGCGCCGCCGATGACATACTCGGTCGACGGCAAGCAATATATCGCTGTCGTCACCGGGCTGACGGGAAATCAGGCCGGCCGTCTCGTCAACACGCCTGAGCTTAACGACATGGCGAAATACACCACCATGCTGTTTGTTTTCGGGCTCTGACGGCGCATCAGTCGAATTCTGTTTCAGGAACCGCGCACACATGCGGATATCATCGGCGATAGACCAACGCTCATCGCCGATGTTGTGAATCACTCAATGCAGGATGGTAACATCCCCGGCTTTGGCCGGCCCAGGAACGCTCTTGATATAGGCGTAGATGTCAGCCAGTTGAGACTCGCTGACCACCAACGCCGTATAGGGCGGCATGATATCGGCCGGCTTGCGCAGTTGCGCCGCGAACGCATCATAAGGAATTGTATTCGGCGTCAGGCGCGGGCCCGTGCCACGCGATCCCTGACCCACGGTGCCATGGCACTGGTAGCAGCCATCAGCCATATACAGGAGTTCGCCATGCTTCGCGTCTCCTGCCGGGGCTGCTGATTGCGCCAGCGCGGGAGCCGCGCCAAAAGTCAGGACGAGAGAAGCTAAAAGATGTTTCATCGAACTCTCCTCAACGTCCCTGGGTGACGACATCGACAAGGCACGGCTCGCCTTTTTTGACAATTTCGACGGCTTTTTTCAGAATCGGCCCCAACTCCCTGGGGTCTGTAATCGGTCCAAAAGACGCGACGCCAAGGCCTTTGGCCATCGTTGCATAGTCGATGAATGGGTCGCGCAAAGTGACGCCAATATGGGTTCGGTCGATACCGCGCTGCCGGCGGTTCGCGATACGCTGAATACCCATGATCTCCTGATGATAGGCGCGGTTGTTGTGCATCACGTAGAGGATTGGCAACTTGCTGTTCGCAGCCGTCCACAGGACGCCGGGCGAATACATCATGTCGCCATCCGGATTGATGGAAACCGTGATACGGCCATGTTTCTTGTTGGCTGCGGCAGCGCCCGCGGATGCGGGGGCGCAATAGCCAATGCCAGAACCGCCTGCGGCGCCGGTGTTGTGGTAGTGCTTGCTCATGTCCCACAGTCGCTGTGGCCATGCGCTCAGAAAGTTGCCGGTGGTCGAGGCGAGCGACCAGTCTTCACTCCGGATGGCTTCATAAATTTCTGCGCATAGACGCCCCGTCGCGACCGGACTTGCGTCCCAGGCGTAGAGCGCATCGGCCCGCGCCGCAGTCAAAGCTTTGGCGTGGTCGGAGGCAATCTTTTCGCCGCGCGCTTCAAATTTGGCTTTCATCCCGGGGTCGATCAGTTTGCGCAACGCCTCTGTCAGATACGGGAGCGAGGCTTCCGAATCCGCCGGAATTGCAAGATCGACCGGCTGGTAACGCATGAAGTCCTGATAATTCGCGTGGTTGAAAAGATCCGCCGAACTGATGCTGATCAATTTAGCGTCTTTTTTGATTCGGGAATCCGACCAGCTTTCGATATTGTCGTGAAAACTGTGCGTGGCGTTATAAAAGTCGAGCAGTTCAAGACCCAGTATCACGTCCGCCTGCGCGACCAGGCCACGCGAGCGCTCGCTCATGTTGTACTTGTGACGGGTTGGAAAATTCATTCGGCTTCCCATGTCGCAGACAGGAACATGGAGCGTTTCAGCAAGCTCGACGAGCCGGTCAATGCCAGCCTGCGTGCGCGTGTTGCGATCCGCAACAATGACCGGGTTTTCGGCATTCACGAGTAGTTTGGCGACTTCCGCCAAAGCATTCTGGTCTCCTGAAACAGGCGCAATGCGTGACAGTTTTGGTATTTCGAGCTTCGGGTTTTCCGGAACCGGTCCATCCTGCATTTCGCTGTCGATAATAATCAACGTGGGCGCCATAGGCGGCGTCATGCCGATCTTGTAGGCCCGCACAGCGGATTCGCCGAAATGGGTCAGGGACGCCGGACTGTCGTCCCATTTGATAAAGTCCCGAACCAGCGCGCCAGCGTCCTGAACCGAATGCGCCCAGACAGCGTTGCTGCCCCGCTTGGGGGCGTCGACCGTATTGCCCGCCATGATGTAAACCGGCACGCGGTCGCACCAGGCGTTGTAGATCGCCATCGAGGCGTGTTGCAGACCGACTGTGCCGTGCGCGAGCACGAGCATCGGTTTGCCCTCGATCTTGGCGTAGCCGTGCGCCATGGCTACCGAGGCTTCCTCATGTGTGCATGTGTGCCAGTCAAGCGTAGAATAGTTGATCAGCGATTCATGCAATCCGCGAAAGCTCGTGCCAGGATTGGCGGCGATCTGCGTGATGCCGAGGCTTTGAATGACATCGACCATGTAGTCGGAGCCTGCCGTTCCCTGCAGGATCGGCATTTCAGGCGGCGTCCCGGATTCCATACGGGGATTGGGCGCAGGCGTGACCGGACCGATGGGCCTCGGCGGCCCGTCAGGTTGGCCGGGCGTTTGAGCCTCAGCGGCCAAAGGCGCGCCAATAACAGCTGCGCCCGCAACGCCAGCCCCACGCAACAATCCACGGCGACTGAGTGCAGGATCCTTTTTGCCACGCGACATGGCGCCCTCCCCGGTAATAATCTGGCTTATCCTGTCCCGCGCATTCAGCACGGCGACAGAAGTTTTTTGAATAGGAGCATTTTAACGCCTGTCAGGCAAGCCTGACGCCGGGCCGACGACGCCAGGCGCAAGACAGGTCTGCACGGGCGCGCAATCCAGGCGGATGAACGCCTCGATCTCCTGCTCGATCGGATCGCCCGCGCCGAAGCCGATGCGAAAACATGAGGTATAATGGTTCTGTCCGCTTTGGCGCACAAATCGTGGCAAGCGCCCGTCGCGCTCGAACAATGCATTGACCAGCGTCAGCGCCTGGTCCTGAAAATCATGGGTTTCGATTTCACCCACAGTCACCATGACCGGCAATTTCGAACGGCGCAGGCCCGGCAAGGGAGAATGCGCGATGTAGTTCTCGCCAAAATAGTTTCGCGCATTGCCAGGGTTTTTCATGCGCGCGAAATCGTAGTAGCCCGAGCCCACGATAGCGCCCACAACGCCGCGCGTATCCTCTCCCATCCGGGCGACCAGATCGGCGACAAGAACCGCGCCCGCAGAATGGCCCATGATAACGATGCGTTTGGCGTCGCCGCCATAGGCCGCCGCGTTCTGTCGCACCCAATCCAGCGCGGCGCAAACATCGTCCTGCGCGGCGGGCGCGGGGTCGGTCGTCGCCAAACGATAGGTTGTATTGACGCCGAGAAAGCCGCGCCGCGCGGCCCAGACTCCGATGTTATGGAAATAAGGAAGACCAGGCGACTTCTTGTCGCCGCGCACAAATCCGCCGCCATGAACGTAAAAAAGCACCGGTCGCAGCGCGACACTATCGTCGGGCTCGAATATATCAAGGCGGTGGCGCGCAGCGGGCCCATAGGCCATATCTTCATGCAATCGGACGCCCGCATAGGGCGCGGACTCATGCAGATTGGCATAAAGCCGCTGCGATTTTGTTAGCAACTCCCGCGTCAATTCGCGGCCCAGCGGCGGCACGGATGCGCGCAAATGCGCTTCAATCGATCGCCTCCCTTCCAAGGAAACCATGCTTCGACCTTTCACTCGGCAGGTTGCGACCTGGCGCCGGAAACCGACGCCTCGCGGCTGACATTCAGGGCGCGCAGGACAAACGTCAAAGCAGCGCAGAGGAAAGCCGAACAGGTCACATAAAGAAAGATCGCCGCCACGCTGAATTTGGCGGCGATCAGCGCCCCGCCGAGCATGATGCCGAACAGCGAGCCAATACGCCCGGCGCCAAGCGTCCAGCCGATGCCGGTGGAGCGCATATGGGTCGGAAAGTAGGTTCCTGTCAGCGCATTGATTCCAGGCGTACCGCCCATGGATAAAAATACGCCGTTGAAAACCATCAGCGACAGCAAAGCCCAGACCGGAACCGACGCGCTGATAAAGGTGAGAGTCAGGATGCAGACGCCACTGATCAAAAACGCTGTCAGCAATACATAAAATCGGTCGAAACGATCCATCAGTCGACCGACGGTCAGCGCGCCAGCAACCGCGCCGACCTGATACATCGTCAGCGCCAGGATCGATTGACCTTCGGGCAGGCCACCCTGATTGAAGGCAATCGGCAACCAGCTTGTCAGCAGGAACGTGACGGCAAGCCCCAAAAACGAAATCGCCCAAAGAACCGACGTTCCGGGGGCTCGTCCATTGCGAAACAGTTCCGCAACGGGCTGTCCTGACGAGCGCTCTTCGGAGGTCGTAAAGGTTGCGACATCAGATATCGTCGCTTCGGGCGCCACCTGCCGAAGCAAATCGGCGACGCGCACGCCGTTCCTTTCGCGCAATACGAGAAACCGCAGCGATTCCGGCAACAGGAACATCAGCGCGAGCGCGAGAATAACAGGCACGACGCCGCCAACCATGAACGCTGCCTGCCAGCCGCCAAGACGCAGCAGCCAGGCTGTTGCGAATCCCGCGGCTGCTGCGCCAATCGAAAACCCGACCCACACGCTCGACGTGATAAAGGCCTTCCGCGACCTGGGATAAAATTCGACGCCGAGCGCAACTGTGTTGGGCATGGCGCCACCGAGGCCAAGACCTGTCAGAAAGCGTAAAACAATCAGACTCTCCACCGACCATGCCCAAGCGGTCGCGAATGACAGCACGCCGAAGGCCAGCGTTGAGGTTACGACGAATGTCTTGCGGCCGAAGCGGTCAGCGAGCGGGCCGCAAACGAGGCCGCCAATCATCAATCCAACCAGCGCAACCAGAAATACGGGTCGCAGGTCCGCAGGCTGGACATTCATCGCCTTCACGAGCGCAGGGCCAAGATAGCCGATCACCTGTGTGTCATAGCCATCCATAAACAGAACAGCCATACAAAGGAACAGAATGCGGGTCTGAAAGGCGCCAACTTTGCGCTGATCGATAAAAGCGGCGACGTCTATTGCGGCATCAGCCATATCGCACCCCCCGACCGGTCGCTTGTTGCAACCGTTCTATCGAGGATATCACCGCCTGCGCAGCGGTCAAATAGAGTTCGCTGTTCAAGCCGTCTGCAAAAGACGCGCGCCCTTTGGATCTATCGCCAGGATCGCAGTCCAGGCGATGTGACCTGACGATCCGCTCTTGAGCGACAGCCGCGCGCAGACAACGTCTCCCGCCCGCAACGGCGCATTGCGCTGTGGCGCTTCCTCAAGCGATAGCCCGATCCCCTGCCAGCTCAATGACCATCGCGCCGATTGTTCCGCTGTCAGCGACAAATCGATCGTCGTAGCCAATGCATGCAAGATGGCTTTTGCTTCGCGCGCAGGGATCGTCTTGTCATCTCCGAGCACGGTTTCCGCACTGGCCCAATAGCCCCTGACACGCGCAGCAACGGCGACAGGAACAGAACCCATAATGACCGGATCGAAATCGTCAAGCGGGCGCGGCGCGCCGCCTGCACGATCTGCAGTAAGAACCCGCACATCCTGCGCGCCCGCGGCATAGGCGGCGCGCTCCGCAGCGATGATCGCGTGACGGCGACCACGTGGAAGACTCTGCTCCAACGCCGCCAGCGCGGCCTCAACAGATCTGCCCGCTTGCACGATCAATGCAATCTCACAAGCCGACTTCCTCCTCCGCAGATCGTCCACGACGGAGGTCATGTCAGACAGCGTCTCGCCAGCGCCGCGCAAAACCGCGACATAAGCAGCTTGCGCCATCGCTTGCCCCTCGTAGAGGCCCGTCTTCAGGCCGCCGTGGCCTTCGATCCATTTTCGTATATCGTCAGCCAGATCGCGCTGAACCGTCATGTCAGCGATCCAGCTGAGCCTCAGCGCCGAAGGTTTCATTCCCGGGCTGCCCGAAACAATCAGACCGGGCTCGCCCTCCAGGGGGATCAGCGCATAGGCTGCGCCAAGCTTCGGTGTGAACCCGCTAACCCAACTCAGCGCGCCGTGATCGAACCCGTCGCCGTGAACGATCAACAGGCCGAGACCGGCTATCCGCATGGCGGCCCGCGTGATCTCGAGGCGGCGCTCAAACTCAGCGCGCGGCAGGATTTCCGGCGCCCAGTCAAAGGGTCCCGTCGGCAGCGAAATATTCATCGCTTTCATAGCCGGGCTCCTGCCGCGCCAGCAACCAGCAGCCGCGATGTGTTTTGCGGCAGAATCTCGTGCCCGTTGTCGGTGATCAGGATGGTTTCGCCGCACATCATATATCCAGTTTCCGGAAGAAACTGGTTTGGATGCACGATGAACACCATGCCCGGCTCAAGAACGGTTCGATTATCGACGGCGACATCGCCTGGCGCCATCGAGCCGCCGCCGAAGCCATGACCCCTGCGGCGAATGAACGGCGGACGCGAATATTGCGCATAGCCTTCGTTCGAGAGATCGTCGTCGATCCTGGCGCAGACATCGCCAACTGTCGCGCCGGGTTTCGCCGCCGCGATGCCAGCCAACATGGCTTTGACAAGCAACGGATATTTTTCAACAACACATTGCGACGGCGCCCCGATGCTGACCGTCCTGCAAATCTGCGTGAATTGCCCTTCAACGCAGGGCGACAATTCGCAAAGCAGGAGATCGCCAGTCTCAATCGGTCGCTCGCTCGATGGCATGACTGCATCGGCGCGTGGACCTGAATTCAGCATCAGGAATGAATCGTTGGCGCCAAGCTCTTTCATGTACAGGTTGACTTCAATAGCGACGTCGCATTCGCGCCGTCCCGGCCGCGCAATTTCGAGCAAACGGTCCATGCCAAGTTCTGCAATGCGCGTTCCCCGTCTGACGTGATCAATCTCCGCATCTGTCTTGCGAGCGCTCACCGCATAGAATGCTTGGTCAAAAGCAGGAAGTTCGCCGAGGCGCTGACGCAACGCGCCGGCAAGACGCCTCGGCAGTGTTGCAAAACCGACCGAGCCGGCGTTGCGGGGATCAAAATCAATGTCCTGGAGGTCGTCCAGACATGTGACGCCGTCGATGTTGGAACGTGGATAATGCCCGGCGTCATGTTCCAGACCAAACCCGTATATCCGGCCCTCTGAATTAAGCACAGCCAGCGCAGGGCCGATCGCGCGAAAGCCCGTGAGATGTTGCACGGGATTGAAACGGTCGATCTGATGATGGCCGTTTGAAGCCAGCAGCAATCGCTGAACGCCCACCGCGCGCATGGCTGCGGCAATGGCGGATTTGCGATCCTCGAGCGAGTGCGGCTTAAGGCTCATGGCGCGCAAAACAATTCATATACGGACCATATCCGGCTGATCAGTCCCTGCTGATGCGTGTAGCGTATCATGGTCTCAAGATTGCGGCGATTGGCTTCGCCCAATCCATAGGCCCAGGGATCCCTGCCAAGCAAGGCGTTCTGTTCTTCCAGGGCCCAGCTGAACCAGGCGAGCGGCACCACGCGGGGATTGGCGACACGCCTGTAGGCGATGGATTTGGCGGCTTCGAACGCTTTCATCAAACTCGCCGGAACCCAGGGATGCGCATCGACGATATCCCTCTTCACAACGGTCACATGCATGATCGGAAATATGCCGGTGCGCTTGAAATAGTCCTGCTCAGCGGTCTTGTAGTCAGGGAACAGCCTGACAATGCGAGGATCGCCCGCCAGAAACGGATCAGGAAATTCCGGCTGCATCAGCGCGTCGAGATCCCCGTTCATCAACATCTCGTTGAGGTTCTGGCCCTTCTCAATTCGGGTGAGCCTCAAATCAGGCGCCGGTGTAAAATCGATATCTTCGCCGCGCTCGGTAAACCAGTGAACGGAGCGATGCGGCAGGCCCCATTCCTCCTCGAGAATGCCCCTGATCCAGATATTGCCGGCCGGCTGAAAATTGGTTCCCCCAATGCGTGCGCCTTTCAAATCGGATGGCTTGACGAATCCACTCTTTGGATTGACGAAAACAAAGCCATGCCGAAAGCGCCGATGCGTATAGGACGGGATTGCTGTCCACGCAAAACCACGATCTCTGGCCATCACATAGGCAGGCGCATTGAATTCACACACGTCATAAGCGCTTTCTTTCGCCATTGCCCAATGCCGGTCGCGCGCGCCAAATCGCGTGTCCGATACAAACTCGATCCCCTCCGCCTTGACCGCGCCGGATGTCAGGGCTCGGGTAATCTCGTAATCGCCGCATGCGAGCGTCAATTTCAGATCGGTCATATCGGTCGCCTTAACGGGTTCACTTGCGCGCACGCAGTTGGCGTGTCGCTGCCTCGTCGATCGTAAAAAGAGCGGCGTCGATCGCCACGCCATATAGCTCGCGCGCAGTTCTGACGCTGACGCTGCCTTCTATAACATCCCTCTGAACTCTCTCAACCGGACGTTCGAATGGATCGCCATAGCCGCCGCCGCCGCCCGCTCGCACAATGACCCGTTCACCGGGCAGAACGGGCTGCTTGTCGAGCGCAACAGCCGAGACAGTGGTTCCATCGAGACGCTCCATCACAGCGTCCATCGGCATGGCGTCGCCGCCGCCATGCAGCCCCCAGGGCGCGAGTTTCGTGCGTTGCAAATGGGTGTCCATAAAAAATTCCTGCTCGCCCGCGACAACAATTTCCGCGCCAAGTCCACCGCGATACAGACCCGCGCCGCCGCTATCGATGCGCAATCTGTGCGCCTCGATCGTGAGCGGGTAATAGGCCTCCTGAACTTCCACCGGCGCGTTATGCACACCCCCCTGACAGACAGACACAACGCCGCTGACGCCATCGCCATCGGGCTTTGCGCCAAATCCGCCACCGAATATATTGAGACAGATAAAGGGGCGTTTGCGCCTCTCATCGCGCCCGTACATGGCGATTCCACTCATGTCGCCCTTATGCGCCGCAGGAATTCGGTCCGGCAAAACATCCGCCAGCGCTTTCAAAATGGTGTCGATGACCGTAGGCAAGGACGCTGACCAGAATGTCAGCGGCGCAGGCGCCACCGCGCTCAACATCGTGCCGGAGGGAATGATAACCTTGAGCGGGCGCATCTCGCCTTCGTTCACAACTCCGTTCGGTTGCGTCACGCATTTGAAAGCAACGCGCGCTGCCGCAATAGCCCCCGATTCCCCCGAGTTGATCGGACCCTTGCGTTGTGCAGGCAGCCGCGAAAAATCCACCGTCATTTCATCGCCAGCGACAATCACCCTGACTTGGATCGGCAGCGTTTCATCCAGCGCCAGAAAATCATGATCCATATAGGAGGATGCTTCATAAACGCCATCGGGAATCGCCCGTACCGCGGCGCGCGCAAGCTTCTCGGACTGGTCCCAGATCGCGTGAATGCAAGCGCGCATCGTAATGGCACCATATCTTTTCCAAAGCTCGCCGAGACGGCGTTCGCCAAGACGACAGCCCGCAATCTGCGCGCGCAAATCGCCGAACGACGACTCCGGAAAGCGAATATTGTCGCGTATAAGACGCAGCAGGTCTTCATTGGGTTTGCCAGCCCGGTAAGCCTTGACCGCACAGATCTGCAAACCCTCGTCAAAAAGTTCGCGGCTTTGCGTCGAACCAAAACCGCGACTGCCGCCGCCTACATCGACCCAGTGCGCGCGCAGGGCTGGAAAGGCGATCAGTTCGCCCTCATGAAAGAACGGCGTGAACACAACGACATTGTTGAGGTGTTGTCCGCAGAGGCGAGGGTCGTTGCTGATCAGCACATCGCCAGGTTCAAAGCCGTCGCGGCCATGGATATCGATGGCGCCTTTCACCGCCGCGCCAAGATCGGCGAGAAAAATCGGCAGACCGCCGGTGTTTTGCGCGACGATATTGCCATCCGGATCGACAATGCCAACGCAATAGTCACGCACTTCGAAAATCATCATATTGTAGGCGGTGCGGCACAGCACAGTCGCCATTTCGTCGGCATGGGCGACAAGCGCGTTGCGGACAACTTCAAGGGTGATCGGATTGACCATATTCACTCCGCGACTTCGATGAGAAGGGGCCCCATGGGCAAGAGCGTCAGGCAATCTCCAGGGTGAATGACCGTTGTCGATACGCGTTCCTCAATGATTGCGGGCCCCATCACAGTCGCTCCGACCACAAGATTGTCGCGATCGAAGACCGGACATTGCATCGCTCCCTGTTCGAAGATAACGCTGCGGGCGCCCTTTGGATTTCCGGTCGCGATGTGGCGGAGGTCGCGGACGCTTGCAAAGGATTTGACGCGTCCTTCGATTTCGCCAACAGCCACAAGGCGAAGATTGACGACTTCCACAGGCTCCTGGTACGCGGCGTGGCTGTATTGCGCCAAATGCTTGTCATCGAATGACTGGCGCGCTTTCGCCAACGAATCAAGAGATACCGCGCCAACGAGTGGAACCGTCAGCGTATATTCCTGACCGAGGTACCGCAGATCGAGCGCACGTGAGAGAATGGCGTTATCACGATTCACGCCATCGCGCTTCAAGGTCGCCGCGGCCTCCGCGGCCATGTCATCAAAACAGCTTGCGAGGAGCGCCGGATCGCTCGATGCGAGATCGCAAATCAACGTGCGGACATAGTCATGCCGCACGTCGGTCATCAACATGCCGAAGGCGGAAAAGGCGCCCGGCAATTCTGGCACGATGACACGCGGCAGCGACAATTCCCTCGCGATGCTGAGCGCATGCAGGGGCCCCGCGCCCCCCGATGCGACAAGCGCAAACCCGCGGGGGTCATGACCCTTGGCGACGGAGACCTCGCGCACCGCAAGCGACATCTTGGTATCAGCAATCTTGACGATGCCGAGCGCAGCCTCTTCGATGCTCAATCCCAAAGGCCTCGCAATTCTGACTTCGATCGCGCCTCTTGCCGCCGGCAGATCGAGCTTCATCTGGCCGCCAAGAAAATGATCGGGGTCAAGTCGTCCCAAGACAAGATTGGCGTCGGTGATCGTGGGCTCGACGCCGCCGGCGCCATAACAAACCGGCCCCGGCGCCGAACCGGCGCTGAGAGGGCCAACCTTCAATCCGCCTGCTGCGTCGATCCAGGCGATGCTGCCGCCACCTGCGCCGACTTCGACAATATCGACCACCGGCAGCATCATCGGATGGCCCTGACCCTGGCCGCCGATGTGATAGCCTGAGACAACGCGCGCCTCGCCTTTTTCGATCAGGCTCGCTTTGGCTGTCGTGCCGCCCATATCGAAGGAAATCACATCGGGAATCCCGAGCGCCACGCCAAGCCGCCCCGCGCCGATCACGCCCGCAACCGGGCCCGATTCCATCATGGTGACAGGCTTTTCCCTCGCAACGCTGGCGGACATGACGCCGCCATTTGATTGCATCACGAGGAAATTGCCGGCAAAACCCGATGTCTTCAGCCGGTTCTCAAGTTCGCGGACATAGTTGGCGACAATCGGTCCGACATAGGCGTTGAGCACAGTCGTCGATGTGCGCTCATATTCGCGAAATTCGCGGAGGATTTCATGCGACAGCGAAACATAGACGCCCGGCGCCTCAACCTCGAGCACCGCTTTCACGGCCTGTTCATGCGCCGGGTTGCGATAGGCGTGCAGCAGTACGACGGCTATGGCCTCCACACCCTTCTCGACCAGCGCGCGCACGGCGATACGGGCGCTTTCAAGGTCAAGCGGGCGCGTGACTTCGCCACGCGCGTTCATCCGCTCATCGACTTCCATCGTCAGATCGCGCGGCGCGAGCGGTTCGGCCTTGCTGAACAATAGATTGTACGCCTCCTGCCGGTCGCCGCGCGCAATTGTGTAGATGTCGCGGAACCCACGCGTCGTGATCAATCCTGTTCTGGAGCCCTTGCGTTGAATCACCGTGTTGATGGCGATTGTGGACCCGTGCAGGAACCAGGCCGCCTCCGACAAATTGACGCCGGCAAAGCGCAGGCAATCGAACACGCCATTTGACAGGCTGTCATAAGTCGTCAGACTTTTCGCGTAGGATAGTCGCCCGCTCCTGCGCGACCAGCTCACAAGGTCGGTGAAGGTGCCGCCTATATCAATGGCGATGCTCAGGTCGTTTTCTGACACAGACGTTCGGCCTCCCGTTACACCTTCAGATGCAGATGGCGGGCCAGGAACGCGACCGCGCGACGCCAGGAGTCTTCTGCAGATCCTTCGCGATATTTTTCCGGATGGGCAAAATTGCAAAACGCATGACCGGTCTTTTCGTAGCGATGGAATTCGACGGATTTACCAAGCCGTTTGAGTTCCGCTTCCAGACGGTTGACGTCGTCAGGCGATGGATTGGTATCCTCCATGCCGTAAAAGCCGATGACGGGGCAATTGATATTGGCGAACCTTTCAAACGGCGAGGGCCCTTCCTTGCCACGGCTGGCGAAACATCCGCCGCTATACCAGGCGGCGCCAGCCTTGAATGCGGTGTTTGTCACCAGCCCGAGATATGTCGTTCGCCCACCCATGCAATGGCCGAGCAGGCCAATGGCGTCGCCGCGCACACGCGGATTGGCTTTCAGCCATTGCACGCAAGCTTCAACATCGGCGGCCAGATGGCTATCGCGCAGCGCCTCTTTCTTGGCGTCGCGCGTCGCAGTCCTGTCGCTGTGGTGATAGTTATTGGGCGCAATCGTCAGGAATCCCTCGCCTGCAAGCCGGTCGGCCCAGACGCGCGTGAATTCATCGACGCCATCCTGATGATGGGCGAAGACAAGGCCCGGGTGCGGGCCGGAACCGGAGGGCTCCGACACATAGCAATCCATCGCCACGCCGCTGGCGGCAAGTTCGATCATCCCCTTCATCGCAGTCCTCCCTGGTTTTCAGAAACGGTTTGAAAGGGCCATTGCATATTCTGTCAAGCCGCGATAGCAAAAGGCGTCGATTAAGATGCGAGCGGAATGCGCCCCGACGGCGCGGCCAGGCGTCGCTGGTTCAAGGGAGGGTTTCGTGGACAAGGTGTCATTTCCTTACAGGTCGGGCAGCCACCTGATGTTTCTCCACGTGGTCGCAGAGTCCGGCGCGTGGGAAAAACACGGCCTCGACGTGAATTACAATTTCCAGATTTCAAAGTCCGACGCCCATAGCGCCATGGATGCAGGCGAGGTCGAGTTTGTCGGCGGCAATCATATCTCCGCCTATGGGGCGCGGGCGCGCGGTGATGATTGGGTCTATATTGCCCAATCGGTGAACGAATACCGCACAAAACTGTGCGTGCGCCCGGATTCGGGCATTGAGGGGCTTGCCGATCTGAAGGGCAAGCGCATCGCAACCTCAGGAAATCATCCCTCGCTCAACGACTGGCTCTATCTCAAGCAGCATGGCCTCGATGTCGATCGCGGCGATATTGAAATGATCAAACGCGTCAGCGGACAGATTTCCGTCAATGCGCAGCCCGAGGGCAATGAAGACCCCGATGCGCCCAAGCCAAAACGTGTGCCGCACTGGCACTGGATCAGGGATGGCCAGGTCGACGCCGCTCTGCTGCCTGCGCCCGCAAACCTCTTTGCGGAAGCCGCAGGACTGAAGCTGATCGATCTCGACCCCATGCCAATGATCTGGTTCACAACAGTGTCGTCCAATCAGCGGTTCGTGCAGCGGCACCCCAATCTCGTCGAGCGTTTTCTGAAAGGCATGATCGAGGGGATACATTTCTACAAGACGCAGCGCGAGCGCTCGATCAAGGTGATTCAGGAGCGCTGCACCAAAGATGGCCCCATGACCTACGAGCAGGCGGCGTTCTGCTGGGACAATACCGCGTCCAACCTTGACTCCCGCCTTTTTCCCTCATTGCCCGCCATCCTCAACGTTTTCGAGGAGGCCAAACGGCAAGACAAGGATTCTCATCACGTCAATCCGCTGGCGCTCTGGGACACGCACCACGTCCGGCGAATCGACGACATGGGTTTTGTCGACAATCTCTATAAGTCCAGCCCCGGCCCGGACGCGAAATACGCCCGCGACCTTGACTTCCAGCAGGAGAAAGCGACCAACGCCGCCAAGGTGATCGCGGCGGTCAAGGCTTGCGGCCATTCGCATAATGAGGATTGCGACTGCGATTAAGGGAACAACACCGATGCAATTTGGTATTTTTTCGAACGGCCAGCGGCGCAACGCGATCGCAAGCATATCTTACGAAGAGGACTTGCAGGAAATCATCCTCGCCGATGCGCTTGGATTTCGCGAGGTCTGGATCAGCGAACACGGAACATTCGTCAGCCGGCCTGAGCCCGATCATCTCCCCTGCGCGGATCTGCTGATCACAAAGGCCTCCGCGCTGACGCAGCAGATCAAATTCGGTCCCGGTATCCGTCCGTTGCCGTTTTTCCATCCGCTGCAAGTGGCGACTGACAGCGCAGTTTGCGACCATCTGACCAATGGTCGCTATATGGCCGGGTTTGGCTTGGGGCTTGGAGGCGGCGGCGAACCGCGCGGCAAACTGCCAGGCACGCCCCGCGAAATGTCTGCCGAATCGATCGATTTCATTCTTCGCGCCTGGAGCGAACCCGAGCCCTTCGATTTCGATGGCCGGTTCTGGCAGGTCAAGAACGTGCGCATCGTTCCCAAACCCTACACCAGGCCGCGCATGGATGTCGGCATCGCCTGTTCGCGCACCGACAGCACCATGGAAATGGCGGCGCGCAAAGGCTTTTTCCCGCTTCTGACATGGACGACGCCTGCCGCGCCGCTCAGCACAATGATCGAAACCTATCTGCACACGCCGGGCGAAGAGCGTGCGCCCTCGCGGCGGAATGTGCGCATCGGGCGTTTTGTTTATATCGCGGATTCCACGGCCCAGGCGAAACGCGAATTGAGCAACGTCGATATCGAGCCCATGCGCCGCAACCGGCTCGATGGCTATGTGCCCAAGGGCGGCACGCGCGACGATCTCAGCCTCGAACATCTCGTGGACTGCGGCGCATTTATCGCCGGGGATGTCGATCGGGTCACCAGCCTGCTGGCCGAATTCCACCATGACACCGGCGGTTTCGGCACATTGTTGCTGGTCTGCGGCAAGGATTGGGGAACGAAGGAAGGTCGCGACCGCACCTGGAAACAGTTCATGGCCGAGGTCGCGCCAAAGCTGGCGAAGCTGTAGGGGCAGTCAGCCCGGATCACTCCGTCAGATACCCGAACTTCTTCCGCGCCAGCGCGCGCATTTCCGGCGAGGGCTGGTTGACCTTGGGGAATTTGTCTTTCCAGTAGAAGGGCTTGCAAGCGTCAATAATGGCGCGGCTATTGGTGAAATCGCCTTTCGCCTTGCGTTCGGGTTCGATGCGTGGATCGAGCGGGGTCGACCAGGCGTTGGTGATGATATCGATCGAGGTCGCAGGGTCCGAGCGCGTCAGCACCGCCCACATCACTTCTTCCAGATTCGACACATCAATGTCGTCGTCAACGACAATCACATAACGCCCGGCATAGGCGCCCGAATGACACATGGCCGCGACATGGCCCGCCTGCTTGGCGTGCCCGCCATAGCGCTGCTTGATCGCCACGGCGAGCAACAAGCGGGCTGTGCCGATTTCATGCGCCCAGGCCGCCGTCACATCTGGCACGCCGGCTTTCACGATGTTTTCACGCACAATGGCCGATCGCGTGAGCGCCCGATAACGGGCGATTTCATCTGGCGGGCGCTGCGGCGCGCAGCCCAGCAATATTGGATCGTTGCGATGATAGATCGCCTTGATATCCATCACCGGTTCCGGTCGCACGTCTGACCCGTAATAGCCAAACCATTCGCCAAACGGCCCTTCGGGTTTCATGTTGCCCGGTTGCACAAATCCCTCGATGACGATTTCCGCGTCGGCGGGCACCGGCAATCCGGTAATCGGCGCCTTCACGAGATCGACGGCTTTGCCGCGAATGCCACCGATGACTTCATATTCGCAGACGCCATAGGGGATTTCGCTCGACGACATCAGGAACGACATGGGGTCGCAACCCACCACAATCGCAACGGGCATGGGTTCGCCGCGCGCCTCATATTTGTCGCGCATAATGCGGCCGTGCTTGCCCGGCGAAATGTAAAATCCAACGCTCTGCTTGTCGTGGATCATCACACGATAGGTGCCGCAATTGATCCAGCCATCTTCGGGATCGCGCGTGACATTGAAACTGCCTGTGCCGATGTAGCGCCCGCCATCGTCCTCATGCCATTTGGGCGTCGGGAATATGCCGATATCGACGTCCTCGCCCTTGATGACATTTTCAAAAACCGGCCCGTCGTTCACATAACGCGGTTCGATGCGCTTGAGGTCGGTCATATAATTAGTGCGGAACGCCTCGCTCAATTCAAGTTTGTTCATGTCGGTTGGAAAACCCAGCGTCATCGCTGCGCGCTTGCCGCCAAAAAAATTCACCAGCACGCGGCTGCCTTTCAGCGTGCCGGGAACATCTGTAAAAATAACCGCCGGCGCCTTCTCGTCATGCAGCAAAACCTCCGCCGCCATGCCGATATCCTGCTGCCAGCTCAGGCCGCTCGCCTCCCTGACTTCGCCAAGTTTGCGCGCCTCCTCGATCCATTCGCGCAAATCGGTATAGGCGAGATCTGCGGTCACCGGCTTGCCCGCAGCTGCGTCATTTGGCATTTCATTCTCCCAAACTTATGGCGTCGGCGCATAGGGCCTGTGTTCGCGGATTGCGGTTTCGCCAGAAAAGCAACGCATATCGACTGCGCCATAAAGCATTGCATTCTCCGGCCCGTTTCGGTTGGGCGATGGTGGTCGCAGACGCGCGGCAAGTCAACTGCCCGATGGCCAAGCGACCGAGGCTTGCCCGATCGATTACGATGGATAAAAAGCCTGCACGGTTGCAGTCAATGAAAATTCAGGCAAAGACAGAATCAGAATTGCCGGTTCAAGAGCTGAGACGCGTGCGGGGGAAAATGCGTCCACAGCCAAAACAGGAGACGCCGATGAAAGCCGCCATGTTGATTGCGCCACGTCAGGTGGAAGCGCGCGAGGCCCCTGTGCCGAGCCCGGGACCGGGCGACCTGCTGGTGCGCGTGCGCGCAGCGGGCCTCAATCGCGCTGACGCAATGATGGCGGGCGGCTCGATGCATGGCGCGCGCGGCGGGCCCGGCACGATCCTCGGCATTGAATGCGCGGGCGAGGTCGCAAGCCTTGGCGCCGAAGTGACCGGGTTCAAGCCCGGCGACCGCGTGATGTGTTCGGGCGGAGGAACGTTCGCTGAATATACGGTTGTGCCCGCCGTGCGCGCGAACCTCGCGCCTGCCGGGCTCGACTGGCGTCAGGCCGGCTCGATGCCTGTCGCCATGCAGACCATGCATGACGCCATCGTCACCAACGGCGGATTGAAGAAGGGCGAAAGCGTGCTCATTCAGGGCGCCAGTTCCGGCGTCGGGCTACTCGGCCTCCAGATCGCCAAGGCCATGGGCGCGGGGCTTGTGATGGGCGGATCGACCAACCCCGAGCGCCGCGCAAAACTGAAAGACTTCGGCGCCGATATCGCGCTCGATACGACGGACCCCGCATGGCCCGACCACGCGCGCGAGGCGACGGGCGGCAAGGGCGTCAATCTGATCATAGACATGGTGTCTGGCGGCGTCATCAATGGCAATCTGAAAGCCGCTGCGATCCTGGGCCGCATTGTGAATGTCGGGCGGCTCGGCGGCATGAGCGGCGATTTCGATTACGATCTCCATGCGCTCAAGCGCATCAGCTACATCGGCGTCACCTTTCGCACGCGCACAATTGAAGAAGTCGGCGAGATCGTGCGCCGCGCACGGATCGATCTCTACGACGCCGTGGCGGCAGGCAAGTTGCGCCTGCCGATTTCCAGCGTCTATCCACTCGCGCAGGCGGGCGAGGCGCTGGAGCACATGCGCGCCAACAAACATTTCGGCAAGATCGTGCTGGAGATGTGACGCGGCCGCCCGCTGGTTAATTTCGGCGGATGCGCGAAAATCGCTATCGATCCAGAAATGATGACGAACACCGGGAGGACACACATGGACAATCGCGAAGGCATGGCGGCGGCGGCGCTGGGCGATTTGCGCAAATGCCTCGAGCTTGCAGAGTCCATTGGCAATCTCGAATATGTCGATGGCGCGGACCCCGACCTTGAACTCGGCGCGCTTTACGAAATCAGCCTTGAATCCGAGCGCCCCCCGGTGCTCGTATTCCGCAACATCAAGGGCTATCCGCCGGGCTACCAGGTGGCGGTCAATGTGCGTTCGTCTGAAGTGTTCGACACCGGCGCACGCGGCCTCGAACTTGTCCAGAACTATCGTCGCCACAGGCGCAAAAGCGTGGCGCCCATACCGCCCGTCGTCGTCGACAAGGGTCCCACGCTGGAAAATATCCATGAAGGCGCGGCAGTCGATATATCGGCGTTTCCCGCGCCGCGCTGGCATCAGGACGATGGTGGCCGCTATATCGGCACTGAATGCATGGTCATCACGCGGGATCCCGATACCGGCTGGGTGAATTTCGGCACCTACCGCGTGCAGGTGCACGACAAGACAACGCTGGTCGTGTTTATCGAGCATGGCAAGCATGGCGATGTCATCCGGCGAAAATATTGGGCGCAGGGCAAGCCCTGCCCGATGGCGATCAGCGTAGGGCAGGCGCCCGTGCTAGGCGCAACCGCCGCCTCCACGCCCGGACCGGGCGTGTCTGAATATGATATTGCTGGCAGCAGGCTCGGCCGGCCGATCGAGGTGATCGAGGGGCGCCACACCGGTCTGCCTTTTCCAGCCGATTCCGAACTTGTTTTTGAGGGTTTCATGCCTGCGCCCGAAGTCCGCGCCGAGCCTGAGGGGCCGTTCGGCGAATGGCCCGGCTACTACGCCTCAAGCACAAGGCCTGAGCCGGTGCTGGAGGTCAAAGCCGTCTATCACCGCAACGATCCCATCATCACGGGCGCGCCGCCGATGAAGCCAACCTTGCCCGGCTTCTGGTACGGCACGGCGGGCTCCTCACACATTCGCGCGGCAGCCCTATGGGATGAACTTGAGGCGGCGGGCGTCCCCGGCGTCAAGGGCGTCTGGAAGCTGCCGGGCGGCGGTCCGCGTTTCATCAACGTTATCGCCATTGAGCAGATGCATCAGGGCCATGCGAAAATGGCGGGCCTTGTTGCGGCGGGCTGCGGCTCCAACGCCTATCTCGGACGCATTGTGATTGTCGTCGATCACGACATCGATATCACCAAAACGGCCGAAGTGATGTGGGCGCTGGCGACGCGCTGGGACCCCAAAACACAGACCGATATTATCGACGGCTGCTGGACGGGCTATATCGACCCGATGATCGAACCCGCGCGACGCGAGAAGGACGATCTCTCCAACAGCCGCATTATCATTTACGCCGTTCGGCCCTTCGCGTGGAAAAAGGAATTTCCGCAGGTCAATGCGGTGAGACCGGACTATGCGGACGAAATCAGAAAGCGCTGGGCGGGAAAGTTGCGGTTTTTGAATGGAGATAGCAGCGCGTGATGTTTAGGTGGTGCAAAGGACCTGCGTCATTCCCGCCGGACGTTTGCTCTGCAATCGTCTTGAGCAAGCGGGAACCCAGTTTGCTCATGTCCACGAGCAAAAAACTCTTTCGCCGCAGAAGCGGCTTCTGGATGCGCGCATTCGCGGGAGCGACAACCCCATTTTTCATTATCGCGTTGCTCGTTTCATCCCCATCGCGCGCCGAAGACGCAACCATCGCGGATTTCTACCGGCGGGCGACGCTTACTCTTGTGGTCGGCGCGGACGCGACAGGCGACTACGATATTGCGGCGCGCCTGCTCTCCCGCCATCTCGGCGCGCACATTCCCGGCAAGCCGAATATCATTGTCCAGAATATGCCTGGCGCTTCGGGCATCAAATCGGCAAACTGGCTTTACGCCGCCGCGCCGCGCGATGGCTCGACGCTCGCGATTTTCAACAAGAGCATGGCGCTTTATGAGGCGACCGGCGTCGCCAACACCGCCTATAAATCTCGCGAGTTCAACTGGATCGGCAGCACGGGTCATTCCAACGATCTTGTGATCGTCGCCGCCCGCACAGGCGTGCGAACCATCGGGGACGCCCGGCAGAAAATTGTGACCATGGGCTCCATCGGCGCGGGCGGCACAATGACGACGCACCCGCTGATTTTGAACAACGCCATCGGCACAAAGTTCAAACTGGTTCAGGGCTATGCGGGCGGGCAGATTGTCGATCTTGCCATGGAGCGCGGCGAGGTCGATGGGCGCGGCAGCTACAATTGGTCTGATTTGCGTGACAAACACGGCGATCTCGTCCGGTCGGGCAAAGTCAATATTCTCGTTCAGTTCGGACTGACACGCGAGAAGGACCTGCCCGATATCCCGACATCGGTGGAACTGGGAGCCAACGATCTGGAGCGTCAGACCTTTTCTTTTTTGTCCGCCGATATAGCCATCGGCAAGTCCTTTGTGATGCCTGCTGGCGTTCCGGCGGCGCGCGTCGAAGCCATGCGAACCGCTTTCGATGAAACCATGCGGGATCCCGAATTTCTCGCCGATGCGCGAACAATTGGCGCAGATATCAACCCCGCCACAGGCGCAGAGGTGCGTGCGATTGTCGAAGGCATCGTCGCCGCGCCGACCGAAGTGCGAGACCTCTCGCAAAAATGGATGCGGGAATGAAGCGGACAACCCCTGGCGTCGGGAGCCAACGAAAAAATTATCCCGACTGAAAATCGGGCAAATCACCCCAGCGCGAGCGCGCCCACCGCAGCGATCCCGACTGCAACAACAAAATATATGGCCATTTCGGATGGGCGCACGCCAAGGTTTTTGATGTAATCCATTATCAAGTCGAGCCATCGACCCGATTTAATGGAATGTTTTTGCGCATGCTGGCGCTCGCGGCGAGCCGGGCGCTCTTGCCGGGCCGACCCGGCGGGTTCAGGTTGCGGCTGAGCGGCGCGCTCAGGCAGCTCGGCAGGCGCCTCCTGAATGTCCGCTGGCAGCCTCGGGGCGGCGAAAGCCGCGAAACGGGCGCCAACAGACTGCCCGCCAAGGGATTTGCCCGCCGCCGGCGCCAAAGCTTCAGCGCAAGCCGCCGAGCAGGCAAGGCCCGGATCCACTTCCCGCGCACAGACGCCGCAGACGCCGCGAAAGCAATTGCGGCACAGGCCGACAGCATGGGCGTTCCGGTGGTTGAAGCAAATCACGGCGTAAAACTCCTCGGAAAACCCACGCAGGATATTGGCAAAGCATGACACGGCATGTCGTACATTTTTGCTTTGCCCGTAACCCCGGCGGGCGCTCCCGACTCAATCCGTAGCTACGCCTGAGAAATTGCGCACAAGCGGACGTTTGCACAATCATTTCCTCGAACTTTAATTAATATGCTCCTTTGCGGCGCCAAAGCCGTCCCACAGAGGCCTGAATGCGAAAGCCTGATTCCCGCAGCCTGCTTGACTGGTACGATCGCCACCGCCGCGATCTGCCATGGCGCGCCCGAGCGGGCGCGACAACGGACCCCTATGCCGTCTGGCTCTCCGAGATCATGCTGCAACAGACCACGGTTCAGGCGGTTAAATCCTATTATCTGAAATTCCTGACGCTCTGGCCCACTGTGGACGCTTTGGCGTCAGCGCCGCTGGACGATGTGATGAAAGCCTGGGCCGGGCTGGGATATTATTCACGGGCGCGCAACCTCCATGCCTGCGCTGGCGTTGTGGCGCGCGAGCATGGCGGACGCTTTCCCCCTGACGAGGCCGAACTCCTCCTGTTGCCCGGCGTTGGCCCCTATACGGCGGCGGCGATCGCCGCTATCGCCTTCGGGCGGCGTGCGGTCGTGGTCGATGGCAATGTCGAGCGTGTCGCAGCGCGGCTGTTTGCAATTTCGCAGACCATGCCACAGGCAAAAGCTGCCATCCGCGCAGC
The DNA here is from genome assembly GCA_903931945.1 of uncultured Hyphomicrobiales bacterium. Lineage (GTDB taxonomy): Bacteria > Pseudomonadota > Alphaproteobacteria > Rhizobiales > Beijerinckiaceae > Terripilifer. The sequence goes on from CAIZEI010000091.1 coordinate 28,926, forward strand.
CGTTGACGCATTCACACCCAAAAATCGCGCCGGTGATTTTGCGCAGGGGATGATGGACCTTGGCGCGACGATCTGCACGCCGCGCAATCCCGCCTGTGGGCTGTGTCCGTTCATGCCCGCCTGCGCGGCCCATGCGTCTGGCGAGATGGAGCGCTACCCCGTCAGGACGCCCAAAGAAAAACGACCGCAACGTGCGGGCGCAGCCTTCTTCCTTGAACGCAGCGATGGCGCTGTGCTTGTGCGCACGCGCCCGCCGCGCGGGTTGCTGGGCGGCATGACCGAAGTTCCCGGCACGCCGTGGAGTGGAGATTTCGATCTGGCGAAGGCGGCTGACGCGGCGCCGGTGAAGGCGAACTGGCGCCTGTTGCCCGGGGGCGTCGACCACATCTTCACGCATTTTGCGCTGCGGCTTTCAGTCTTCGCGGCAAAGGCGCGCGTGGGCTCCAAAGCGCCGGCAGGAATGCGCTGGGCGACGCACGACGATCTGGCAGACGAGGCTTTCCCGACCGTCATGCGCAAGGTCATCGCCCATGCGCAAAACCGGGCGGAATTTTAAGCCGGCGCGCTGGTTTTGAGCGCCAGAGCGTGCAACTGCCCGCCCAGCACATCCTTCAGCGCCGCATTGACAATCTGGTGCTGCTGGACGCGGCTTTTGCCAGCGAAGGCTGACGAGACCACCGTTGCAGAATAATGGTCGCCATCGCCAACAAGATCGGTGATTTCAACCCTCGCGTCCGGCAGAGCAGCCTTGATCAACTTTTCGATTTCTTCAGCTTGCATCGCCACAGCGGTTCTCCTTGAAACAAACGTCAGGCTTGCGGCTCGGCGGCCTTTTCAGCCTCGCCGCCGCCCGACATTGCGGCGGTGATTTTTCCCGCGACAGAGGATGCCGATTCCATACAGGCCAGCGAAATACCGCCCACCATCACGACGCTGCAGCGATTGGGGTCGGAATATTGCACGGCCAGAACTTCGGATGCGCGAATGTAGTTCACGCCTGCCATGGATTTCACTTCGATGAAGACCATTGTTTGCTCGATCAGATGGCAGCGGCCATATATTTGGGAAACCAGCCCTCGTGCGCTGAAACGAGGTCTGAAATCAGGATGGGCTCTTGCCCGTGCAGCGTCAATGCATTGCCGCCGGTGGACCCGATGACGACAGCAGGCACGCCCGCTTTCTCCGCCGCGGCGATGATGCGGCCTGCCGCGCCCTGCGAAGCCGTGAGGAGATAACGCGACTGATCCTCGCCAAAAAGCCAGCCATGGGCAGGAACGCCCGCCGGCGCGTCAATGGCCGCGCCAACGCCGCCCGCCATCGCCATCTCGGCCAACGCCACTGCGAGGCCGCCATCCGACAGGTCATGCGCGGCGGATACGTCCCCCGCGCGAATCAACCCACGCACGAGGTCTCCGTTTTTGCGCTCTGCAACCAGATCCACAGGCGGCGGCGCGCCCTCTTCGCGGCCACAGATTTCCGCAAGATACATGCTCTGGCCCAGCCAGCCCCCGGTTGCGCCGATCAGGATAATCGCGTCCCCGGGCGTTTTGAACGCCAGCGTCGCAGTCTTTGCGACATCCTCGACCAACCCCACGCCGCCAATGGAGGGTGTTGGCGGAATGCCACGCCCCTGCGTTTCGTTGTAGAGCGACACATTGCCGGACACGATGGGAAAATCGAGCGCACGCGCGGCCTCGCCAATGCCTTCGATGCAACCGACGAGTTGTCCCATGGCCTCAGGCTTTTCGGGGTTCCCGAAATTCAGATTGTCGGTCAGCGCCAGCGGCAACGCGCCAACCGCCGTCAGATTGCGCCAGGCTTCGGCGACAGCCTGCCTGCCGCCCTCAACAGGGTCGGCCTCGCAATAGCGCTGCGTCACGTCTGTGCACAAAGCCAGACCTTTGGGGCCTTCGCCGAGCCGGATCACGGCTGCATCGCCGCCGGGCTGCTGGATGGTGTTGCCAAGGATCAGATGGTCATATTGCTCCCAGACCCAGCGTTTCGAACAAAGCTCCGGCGAGCCGACGAGTTTCAGCAACGCCTCGCGGTTCGATAGCGGCGGCACAATCGAATTCGCAGAAATCACAGGTTTTTTGGGAGTCGCGACCCAGGGACGGTCATACAGCGGCGCCTGATCGCCTAGCTCCTTGATCGGCAGGTCGGCTTTCACCTCGCCGCCGTGCTTGACGACAAACCGCAGCGTGTCGGTGGTGCGCCCGACAATGGCGAAATCAAGCCCCCATTTGCGAAAAATCGCCTCGGCCTCGGCTTCCCGCGCGGGATCGAGAACCATCAGCATCCGTTCCTGACTTTCCGACAGCATCATTTCATAGGCGGTCATGCCCTCTTCGCGGCATGGAATGGTGTCCAGATCGAGTTCGATGCCAAGATTGCCCTTCGCGCCCATTTCGACCGCCGAGCTGGTGAGCCCTGCCGCGCCCATGTCCTGAATGGCGATGACGCAACCCTTGCCCATGATTTCAAGACACGCTTCCAGCAGCAGTTTTTCTGAAAAGGGGTCGCCGACCTGCACGGTCGGGCGCTTCTCCTCGCTGCTGGCTTCAAACGAGGCTGACGCCATGGTCGCGCCGTGAATGCCATCGCGGCCCGTTTTGGAGCCAAGATAGACAATCGGTCGTCCGACGCCGGAGGCCGCCGAATAAAAGATCGAATCGGCGCGCGCGATGCCGACCGCCATGGCGTTGACGAGAATATTGCCATCATAACGCGTGTGAAACCCGACCGAGCCGCCGACCGTCGGCACGCCAAAAGAATTGCCATAGCCGCCAATTCCGGCGACTACGCCCTCAACGAGATGCCGCGTGCGAGGATGGTCGGTCGCGCCAAACCGGAGCAGATTGAGACAGGCGACCGGGCGCGCGCCCATGGTGAAGACATCGCGCAAAATGCCGCCGACGCCCGTTGTCGCGCCCTGATAGGGCTCGATAAAGGACGGATGATTGTGGCTTTCCATCTTGAAGACGCAGGCCACGCCATCGCCGATGTCGATGACCCCGGCGTTTTCGCCAGGTCCCTGAATGACCCAGGGCGCTTTGGTTGGCAGGCCGCGCAGATGCAGGCGCGAGGATTTATAGGAACAGTGCTCATTCCACATGGCCGAAAAAATGCCGAGTTCGGTGAATGTCGGGACACGCCCGATCAGTTTCAGAATGCGTTGGTATTCATCGGGCTTCAGGCCGTGTTCGGCGACAAGCTCTGGCGTAATCTGCGGTTCGTTGCGCGACACTGGTCTTGCCTTGCTGCGAGGCGCCGGGAGCGGCTGGCCTTTCGATTAAGGCCCCGATGGAAGGAAGGCAAGCTTTTTGGAATCGAGCTTTCGCCTTGAAAACAGAAGGCGTTTTGGGAATGTTTCAGGGATTGCCGCCGTTCGATAACGAACGTCGTTTGGAGAATCGGGCGGCGCCGGCGGCGCGCGGCGGATAACGCATCATTCGATCTTTACGTCGCCATCCCGGATGATGCCGCCCCAAAGCGCGATTTCATCATCGAAGAATTTTGCGCTTTCGGCTGGCGTCGCGGCGACCGCGTCCTGGCCGAGATTGCGCAACCGTTCGATGATTGCGGGCTTGTGAAGGATCTTCGTCAACGTCGCATTGATCTTGTCCACGAGCGGCGCCGGCATGCCCGGCGGCCCGATGAACCCGAACCAGATCACCGAACGATAGCCAGGAAAGCCCTGCTCGGCGATGGTCGGCACCTCCGGCATTGATGGAGCGCGTTGCGGACTGCCGATGCCGAGAAACTTGATCTTCTTATCACGATACGCCGGTTCAGCAGTGGTGGTGATATCGAATCCAATGTCCGTCTGGCTCGCCATGAGACTCGTCAACGCCGCCGCCGCGCCATTATAGGCGACATGCACCATCTTGATGTTGGCGCGGGTTTCAATCTGAACCGTCGACAATTGGGCGGTCGATCCAACGTTGGAGGACATGTACGTCAACTTGCCGGGATTGGCGCGCGCCAGCGCCACCATGCCCTGCACGTCGTTGGCGGGAAAATCGGGGCGCGCTGCAAGCACATAGGGAACGCTTGTCAATATACAGATTTTCGTCCAGCGCGCGGAGTCCATGCCCCAGTCCTTGATGAGCGACTGGGCAATGACGAGGGGCGGCGGAGGCGCCACCATGAGTGTGTAGCCATCGGGCTGGGCGCGATAGACTTGCTGCGCCCCGATCTTGCCAACGCCGCCCACGACATTCTCGACATAGACCGTTTTGCCCCATTCGCCCGTCAGTTCATCCGCCAGAATGCGCGCGAGAATGTCCGTGCCCGAGCCCGGCGGAAACGGCATGACGATGCGCACCGTGCGATTGGGAAAGTCCTGCTGCGCCCTTGCAGGCGCGAATGCCGCCACGAACGCGCAACCCAGCGCCACAAGCCCGGCTATTCGCATGTTCCATCCCCCGCGCTCAATCGTTCTTCATTCAGGTCATTGTTCCACCTTTTCGCCGACACCTTCAAGAGCGGACGTCCCGGAGCCGACGGCGGGCGGGATCGGCTGTGGCCAAGCGGCTGCAGCCTGAACGTATAAAAATCGCCCCCACCCAGCCCCGCCGTTAACACTTCCGCGTCAGATCGGCACGACTGTCGATAAATGGAACAGCGGTGCGCCCAATTTCCGTAGTGGCAGGCGCAGCCCTCGCGGAAAAGACTGGTAAACAAGGCGTTAACAACCCATCGGCGACCGGCCCGACTATTGAAACAAATCGGACATGGAGGCGCCCATGTCCCGAATTGGCAAGCAAAACAAACGCAATGGCCTGTTGTCCCATTGCAGCAAATACGCTGTGTTCATGGCTGCATTTGGCGTCTTTTTCATTCTGGGCGGCGGCGGTGTTGATTTTGCCCGAGCCTGTTTTGCTGAAAACGCGCTGGAAAGAGCGCTCGCCAATACCGCTGACGACCTGACCAGAACCATGCGCCCGGCCTCGCTCTACCGGTTGCAAGCCGAGGCTGAAAAGCGGCTGGCCGGCGATATCTCTATCTTCGATTTCGGCGATTGCATTATTTCCGTATCGGTCTCCGGTCCGTCTGTGCGGATTTACGCCAGCGCCGAAATTCCAACCGTCTTCCTGTCGATCTGGCAGCGCCACCGCCTGCCGGTGGAAGCGGCCGTGACTGGCCAGCCGCCGCGACCCTCACGCAATCTCGCCTGGTGGGTTTGAGGCCTGGGCGCGATCCGGTTTTGCGCCGGCCACGCTTCGGCGGTCGTGCGATCTAATCGTTGCTTTTTTGCCACGCACGCGCGCCTAATGTCACATGGCCCCCCCAGCTTGATTCAGATCAACCACCGCATCCCGCAAATTCCATTTCCTAGCACGATCGAATGTTGAGCCTGTCGGCGCAACGGTTTGTGCAAGGGGTCACTCTATCATGCGCTTCAATTTACGTTCCGCCGTCGCCGGGCTGTTTCTGGCGACCATCGCCCTGCCATCGTTTGCCGCCGATCTGCCATCGACCAAAGGCGAACCGCCAGCCCCCGCGCCGCTGCCAAGCCTCGTCAGTTACGACCCCTGGCAAATCCGTGTGCGTGTGGTCGATGTCGCGCCGCTTGCAAGCAACAACTCGGTTTACACGCTTGGTGGAGGATTCGTTGGCAAGGGGCTAACAGTTCAGAGCCAGGTCATTCCAGAAATTGATGTCAGTTATTTCTTCACGCCCAATATCGCTGTCGAGGCCATCTGCTGCTTCAGCTACCATTCCATCAAGGCCGTCAACGCACTGGCGGCGCTTGGCACGGTCGGCAATACCTGGGTTTTTCCGCCGACAGTCCTTCTGCAATACCATTTCCGGAATTTTGGCGATTTCCAGCCCTATCTTGGCCTCGGCGTGAACTACACGCATTACTTCAACACGAATGCGACAGGCGGATTGGCCGCAGGGCCGCTCAGGATCAATGATTCGTTCGGCGTCGCGCTTCAGGCGGGCTTCGACTACATGTTAAACCGGAACTGGGGCTTCAACGCCGATGTGAAATACATCACAATGTCGCCCTCGGCGAAATATCCGGTGGCGCTCGGCGGGCTGAAGAGCACAGTCGCAATCAACCCGCTCGTTTTTGGCATAGGCGTGACCTATCGCTTTGGCGGAGGCTCATCGTCAGTGGTTGCGAAATATTGAGCGGATCCTGACTATTCTGAATATCGAGCCCGGTTTGCGAACCGGGCTTTTTTCATGGCGGGTCGCAATCCGCGCCAGCGGAGTTAAGCAGCGGCCAGGGCTTCAAACATGGCGCGGCCATCGATGCCGCCGGCGAGCGGATCGATCAGATTTTCGGGATGCGGCATCAAGCCAAGAACATTGAACTTTTCCGAATAGATCCCCGCGATATCATGCGCGGAGCCATTGGGATTGGCTGCGCCACCAACAGTCCCGTTTGCGTCGCAATAGCGGAATGCAACGCGACCCTCGCCCTCGATCCGGCGAAGGGTTTCGTCGTCGGCGACATAATTGCCCTCGCCATGCGCGATGGCGACCTTGATCGCCTGCCCATGCTTGTAGGCGCGAGTGAACGCGGTATCGGCGCGCTCGACTCTCAGGTGCTGCATTTTGCAGATGAAGCGGCGCTCGCGGTTGCGCATCAAGACGCCCGGCAGCAGGCCGCTTTCACAGAGAATCTGGAAACCGTTGCAAATGCCCAGTACACGTCCGCCGCGCGCGGCGTGGGCGCGCACCGCGTCCATGATATTCGCGCGTCCGGCAATGGCGCCGCATCTGAGGTAATCGCCATAGGAAAAGCCGCCGGGCAACACCACAAGGTCTGTTTTGGCGGGCAGTTCGGTGTCGGCGTGCCAGACGATGTCCGGCTTGCGGCCCGATGCTGACGCAAGCGCGCGAACAACATCGCCTTCGCGATTGGAGCCGGGGAAGAGAATAACAGCGGCGTTCATAGCGAATGTCCGGCGATTGAAGCTAAATAATCTCGACCCGGTAATTCTCGACCACCATATTGGCAAGCAGCTTTTCTGCGGCCTGATTCAACGCGGCCTCCGCCGCCGCCCGATCGCTCGAGTCAACCTCGATATCAAAAACCTTGCCCTGCCGAACGCTGGAAACGCCCGCGACGCCGAGAGATTTCAGCGCGCCTTCGATGGCCTTGCCCTGGGGGTCGAGAACGCCCTGTTTCAGCGTAACCGTGACACGCGCTTTCATGCTTGAACAGGCTCCAGAATGTCGTCCATGTCCTCGTAAATCTCGGACAGGCTGAGCGCCACGCCCAGATCCGCGAAATCGATAATGTCCCTGGGTTCGTCGTGGCGGATTTCCATCCAATTCGCGGCGCGGGCGTATACGCGAACATCAATCTGTTCGGGGGAGACAACGACGTAATGGGTCAGCGTAGCTAGATTGGCGTAGCCCTTACGCTTGAATTCGAGGTCATTACGACGGGTGGACGGCGACAGCACTTCGAACGCCACGAGGATATCGTCACAGATATTCCCGCGCAGATTGTCGCGCTTTCGAATCATGACGTCAGGTTCGACCGCGCTGATATCAGAAAGAATGACGCCAATGCCGGGGATGGCTTCATGAATCCGCCCTGCGGCGCGCAACGAACCACCCAGATGAAAAACAAGATTGCCGACAATTCTTTGATGAGGATGTACCGGGCTGGCGTTCAAGAACAGTTCACCCTCCAGCAATTCCCATTTCTCGCCATCCGGGCGCGTTGCGTTAAACGCGAGAAATTGCTCGACGTTCATCGGTTCAGGATATGCTGCGAGCTTCGCCATAAAGCCGCCCTTACTGCACCAGTTTGGGTCCGCTGGAACGGGCAGGTTCGTTCTCCTGCATGATGCCGAGACGGCGCGCGACCTCGGCATAGGCTTCCACGAGGCCACCCATGTCGCGACGAAAGCGGTCCTTGTCGAGTTTGTCGTTGGATTTCATATCCCACAAACGGCACGAATCCGGCGAAATCTCGTCGGCGACGACAATGCGCATCATTTCACCTTCCCACAGGCGACCGCACTCCATCTTGAAATCGACAAGCCGGATGCCCACGCCAAGAAATACGCCGCAGAGGAAATCGTTGACGCGGATGGCAAGCGCCATGATGTCATCGATTTCCTGGGGGGTGGCCCAGCCGAACGCGGTGATGTGCTCTTCGGACACCATCGGATCGTTCAGCGCATCATTCTTGTAATAGAACTCGATAATCGAACGGGGCAACTGTGTGCCTTCCTCGATCCCGAGCCGGGTCGACAGCGAGCCCGCGGCAACGTTTCGAACGACCACTTCAAGCGGAACGATCTCGACCTCGCGAATCAGTTGCTCACGCATATTCAGCCGACGAATGAAATGTGTCGGCACGCCAATTTCATTCAGATGCTGGAACACATATTCCGAAATACGGTTGTTCAGCACGCCCTTGCCATCGATCACTTCGTGTTTTTTGGCGTTGAACGCGGTCGCGTCATCCTTGAAATGCTGAATCAAAGTTCCCGGCTCAGGTCCCTCATACAGGACTTTGGCCTTACCTTCATAGATTCGGCGGCGGCGGTTCATGGGGGTCAACCGTGTCTTGAGAAAATCCATTTTTTGCGTAGCCAGTCCTGAGGTTTCACAGAATCGTCCCGTTTGGACGAAACCCTGAAACCGGCAAAAACGATGACTCCCTTCGGCCCGGACAGCGTCCGGAAATTCAGGGTGCATCGTCAAACTAGCCCATTGATGCAAACGATACAATGTAAACACGGCAAATGTCACGTAGATCGCGCGCGGCGCTCTGGAGAAACTGCGCTTGCGACGTTTGGGCGCTGGAAAAGCCTGGCGCCTGCGGTTATATCGAGTGCGCCAGGGTCGATGGGACAGCGTCCCGTTTTCGCCCGGTGTTTGGGAGAGCTGTCGATGAGCACATTGGATAATCGCGAAGAGGGCTTCGAAAAGAAGTTCGCGCACGATGAGGAACTGCAATTCAAGGCCAATGCGCGCCGCGACAAAATGCTCGCTCATTGGGCCGCCGGGCTGCTCGGCAAGTCAGGCGCCGACGAAGAGGCTTATGTCGGCCAGATTCTCGCGGCCGAAATCTCAAAAACCAGTGAAGACGTTGTTTTCCTGAAGATTCGCAAGGATTTCGACGCGGCCGGCGTCGTCAGGTCCGATCATCAGATACGGCGAACAATGGACGAGTTCCTTGCAAAGGCCAAGGCGGAAATCAAGACTTCCGGCTGAGTCGCTTCCCGGCGCGCCGGTCTCGCAACGCTTTCTTAGGTGGGGCGCCGCATCCTCACGCAATGACAGACCGCGCCGCCCTGGCCCAGGCCGCTGACGATGTGATAATTTTTCCCGATGCTGCGCCTGATCTGGCCGCAGCGGGACGGGATTGGCTCAGCCATCTCTCCGGCGAACGGCGGCTGTCCAGGCACACCGTCGAAGCCTACGCGCGGGACGCCAGGCAATTTCTCGATTTTCTTGCCGGTCATCTTGGCGAGACGCCCGATATTGCCGGTTTTTCAGCCCTGACGCCGTCCGATATCCGCGCTTTTATGGCGCAACGACGGCGCGATGGGGTCGAAAGCCGCTCGCTCCTGCGAATCATGGCGGGTGTGCGCTCGTTCGCACGCCATCTCGAACGTTCGGGAAGAGGCAAGGCTTCAGCCTTCTCCGCGATACGCTCGCCAAAACTGGCTCGCACGCTTCCCAAACCGCTCGGGCCGGCTCTGGCGCGCGCGGTGACCGACCCGGAGCGCCGGGCAGGCGAGGCCAGCCCACCCTGGGTTCTGGCCCGCGATGCGGCCGTGTTTTGCCTGCTCTACGGCGCCGGGCTTCGAATTTCCGAGGCTCTGGCGATCGTGCGCCAGGATGCCCCTGTGACCGGACGCGAAACCCTTGGCGTCATCGGAAAGGGCTCGAAAATGCGCTCGGTTCCAGTCATCGCTCCGGTGCGTGCGGCCATCGAGAATTATATCGGGCTTTGTCCCTGGCCGCTTGAGCCTACCCGGCCACTGTTCCGGGGGGAAAAGGGCGGCCCGCTGTCGCCGCGCATCATCCAGCTTGCGATGGAACGGCTGCGCGGCGCACTGGGCCTGCCCGATACAGCGACGCCGCACGCGCTGCGACATTCCTTTGCAACCCATCTCCTGGCGCGCGGCGGCGATCTCCGCTCCATTCAGGAGTTGCTAGGCCATGCCTCGCTGTCAACGACACAGCTCTACACGGCCGTCGATTCCACCCGACTGCTCGATGCGTGGCGACAAGCCCATCCCCGGGCCGGATGACTGCTGCAAGATCGCTCGCCGGAGACGGCCCCTCAGCCCCCCAAAAAACGCGCCATCGCGGCGAATCCCTCAACGTCAACTTCCTCCGCGCGTCTGGTCGGCTCGATGCCGGCCGCTTCGAGCAACGCAAGGGGCTCGACCGGCTGGCCATGCGCGCTCAAACCTTTCAGGGATTGGCGCAGCATCTTGCGGCGCTGACCAAAGGCAAAGCGGGTGAGGTTGGACAGATCCGCAGCGCGGCAATCCGCAGGGCTCTCACGCGGCGTGAGTTCGACAACGCTTGAGACGACTTTGGGTGGCGGCGTGAAGGCGCTTGGCGGAATATCGAATAGAATGCGCGCCCGTGTTCGCCAGCCGGCAAGCACGCCAAGTCGCCCGTAATCCTCGCGCTGGACGGGCGTTGCGACGATGCGCTCGGCGACCTCGCGCTGGAACATCAGAACCATGCGGTCGAACCACGGCGGCCAGGGCTCGCTCAGCAGCCATTGCACCAAAAGCGGGGTTGCGACGTTGTAGGGCAGGTTGGCGCAGATGCGGGCTTTGCAACCCGCCGTTGCGACAAGGCCCGCAAGATCGGTCTCCAGCGCATCGCCATGAATTACGTCTAGCCGACCAGGATAACGCCCGGCGATTTGCGCCAGCGCAGGCAGGCAGCGTTCGTCGCGCTCGATCGCGATGACCTTGTGCGCGCCTTCGGCGAGCAACGCGCGGGTGAGACCGCCGGGGCCCGGGCCAATCTCGACAATGACGGGAACTGCGGCAGGCTGCGCGGCCCGCGCGATCCGCGCGGTCAGATTGAGATCGAACAAAAAATTCTGGCCAAGCGATTTTTTGGGCAACAGTCCGTGGTCGCGCACAATATCGCGCAGCGCCGGCAGATCGTCGATCGCGCTCAAGCCGAATGTCTCGCGCCGAGCCTTGCAGCAAGATCCAACGCCGCCATCAGACTGGCCGGGTCGGCGACACCTTTGCCGGCTATGTCAAAGGCTGTGCCGTGATCGGGCGAGGTCCGCGCGAAGGGCAGGCCCAAAGTGCAATTGACCCCGGTGTCGAAAGCGATCGTCTTGATCGGGATCAAAGCCTGATCGTGATACATACAGATCGCAGCATCGTATTTGGCGCGCGCTGCGGCGTGGAACATGGTGTCGGGCGGCAGCGGGCCGCGCGCGTCGATCCCCTCCGCCTGCAATTGCGCGACGGCGGGCGCGACAATCTCGATATCTTCGCGCCCCATGGTTCCGGCTTCGCCCGCGTGGGGGTTCAGTCCGGCAATAGCAAGGCGGGGCGCCGCCACACCGAATTTAGACCGCAGATCAGCCGCCGTAATGCGCGCGGTTTCAACAATCGCATCGGTAGTCAGCGTTGCGATGGCCTGCGCCAGCGAGACATGAATAGTCACCGGAACGACGGCGAGGAGCGGCGACCACAGCAGCATGACCGGGCGAAGCGGTCCCCTGTTCCAGTCGCGTTCGGCCAGTTCTCCCAACCATTCGGTATGCCCCGGATGTTTGAACCCCGCGCGATAGAGCGGTTCTTTGGCGATCGGATTTGTGACGACGGCCGACGCCTGGCCAGAGCGGACATAACCGACAGCGCGCTCGATCGATTCCAGTGTCGCCGGGGCGTCGTAGGCGTCAGAAGCTCCAAACGCGCCGCGCACAGGATTGGCGAGCGGGACAACCGGCAGCGCCCGGTGAAAGACCGCGATCGCCTCCGATGGGCTGACAACCGCCAGCGGCGCCGCAAATCCGAGCGATTTTGCAACGCGTGCGATATGGTCCGGATTCGCCAGCAAAAAGAAGGGCGTTGCAAGCCGATCACGCGCGATCCAGCATTTCAAGGCGATTTCGGGACCTATGCCCGATGGGTCGCCCTGCGTCAGGGCAAGAATGCCGCTGGCGGCCTTCAAAGCCCGAGGATCGCAAGGCGAAACGGTCACGTCCGGCGTCCCGCTATTTCTTCACAATGATCGCGCGCGACTTCAACTCTGCGAATTTCTGGTCCGAGACGCCAATCATGCGTTTTGACAGAAGTTCATTGCGAACAGACTCGGCGGCGTCCGAATCGTCGCGCTCCACGCGGCTGCAAAGGGCCAGCATCACGATGCCCTCCGCCCCGCGCGAGGGCGGAGTCAGATGCCCGATTTCGGTATGGTCAAGAATTTGTTTGAGCTGCGCAGGCAGCGCAGCCGCCGTGCGGCTGACCGGCGGCTGGATGACCGCATCCGGAGCGCTGCGCACGAGCGCCTCGCCTGAGTCGCAAGAGGTGAATTGCGAGCGCAGGGCCCCGGCGCTTTTGAAGCGGCTCTCGAGCACTGCGGCTCCGGCGCCGCCGGGCACGACAAAAATAACCTGGCGAATCGAGTAAATGGCGGCCTTGCCGCCGCCGCGGCGCGCCAGTTCAGCATTGACTTCATTTTCGCTGACTTCCAGCGTTCGATTGAGCGCGCGGATATACATCAGCCACGCCGCCTCGGCCTTGTACTTCTGTTCGATCTGATCGGAGGTGATCCCGGCGCGGGAAAACGCCGCCAGCAATTGTTGCGGATCGACCTTCATCTCTCTGGCGGGAAAACCGAGCGCCCAGCCGATATCGGCCTGCGATGGCGAAATCTTGAACTTCGAGGTTTCAATCAGTTTCAGCCGTGTGTCGATCACGTCATCGAGCGCAGCCTGTGGGCTGGCCGGCTTGTGCAGGACGCTGAGGATCTTGGCGTGCTGCGCGATATCGACGTTTGTGATGGGATCGTCATTGACAGTGGCGACAACATTTTGCGCGGCGGCGGGCGTGACAAACCAGATCGCGGCAAGGGCGGCAATTGCCGCCAGGCCTCCGCTGCGGCGTTGTGCGGTCATATTCGTTTGCATCATGATGGGTCGCTCTGATCCAGGGTTTTTCCGTTTCTCACGAATTCGACGCCGCGTATATGGAGACATGAAACCGTCTGCGCAGCGCTTATGCCATTCTGTCAGGGCGTGAGGCTGCTGAGACCATCCTGCACGCCAATCTCGCCCAGACTTGTTGAAACTTTGGCGTCTCCCAACGTCCTGAGTTTCAGATCGAGCATCACCGTCTGGTTCCGGACGGGATTGCCAGTGCCATCGTCCTGATAGATCGAAGTGTAATTCAGGCTGAGCGTAGTGTCAGGGTCCTTGTAGCCGACGCCGGCGCCGAATCCGGCGGGGAAGAATAGCGGAGCGGTGCCGCCAACCTGCGGGTTGGCGTCGTAGATGTGGCGCGACATGTCGAAAATAACGGTGCCGGTCGCAAACAGCCCATTGTCCATCTGATATTTGAGCGCGCCGGAAATGCCCTCGCGTCGCACGTCGAAGCCGATCAGCGGTTGCGAATGATAGCGGGCGTATTGCACACTGGCCTCGAAGCCGCCAAAGCGCAACGTCGAGTTCACGTCAATCCGGCGGAGGCGAAAGGTGTTGGGGTCGAATTGCGTCTTGGCGATGAATGCGAAACTCGAAGCGGTCGAGAATGCAAAACGCGTCACAATGTTGGACTTGCGATTGGAGAGGCCCGAGCCAGCGCCGGTATTGACCGCGTCCAGCAAAGCGTAGGAGTTCTGGCCTGCAACCTGAAGGGACTGTCCCGCGAGAAAATTGGCGTAGGCGCCGTTTTTGAACGTCATCGTATATTGCGCGCCATAATTGGCGCGCGCGCCACCCTCAAACCGGTCGTAACCAGAATATTTGTTCCATTCGAACAGGTTGGAATCATCAAAAACAAGGCTCTGCGCATCCTCGTTGATCAAGGCCTGATTGACCGGCTCATTGGGACGCACGATGATCTGGGCGATAGGCTCGAACACATGCGTCGCCCAGTCGCCGGCCAGAACGAAGGGATAGCGATATTCAAGCCCGACGCCCGGCGTAACGCTGCCTGCGCTGCGGTCGAAATTTGGACCGAAAAACGCTGCCTGCGAAGCGTTGGAGATAGTCGAAGCGCCGAAGGTTTCGGTCCGGCCCTGATTGAAGGCGTAATATTCGCCATTGACATGCGCAAAGACAAATGGCGTCCAGGATTCCCCAAGCGGGTCGATGAACTGGCGCTTCCACGAGGCGTTCAGCGTGGCGCGACTGTATTCGCCGCCAACGCCGCGCACCAGACAACTGCCGGGCGCATAGACCTTGCAGACGTCAAAAAGGTTATATTGTGAGTCGAGCGTACGCATTCCGGTCGACTGGAAAGCGGCCAGCTGGCGCGAAATATGGGTTGCATTGGCGTCAATTTCGATACGCCCGCCGATGCCGCCGGTTTTTGCCGGATCAAGATCGACGATCTTGTTCCAGTCGACCACAGGCGCAACGAGCGGCTGCTGTTCCGGCAGGTCGTATCGGCTCAAACCCTGAAAATAATAGCCGCGCAGGTCAAAATAGCCATGCTCGCCCTGCCCGTTGAGATAGGCAGTCGAGGTGGTTTCCTGAAAGAAATTCGAGGATGTGACGCTCGAAGGCAGGCGATAGTCCTGAATGAACCACTTGTCCGTCACCAGATTGACATTCCAGCCTGTCCGCCAGTTCTGGTTCAGGTTAAACTCGCCTTTCGAGTCGACCGAGCCACGAAAGGTTTTATTGCCCGGACCATAGGGCGGCAGGCTGAAAGCGTTGGTATCGCTCTGGAAAATGCCGGACAGGCGAATATTGTAGGCGCCATCCGCCAGCGCATGACGCCATTCGGTTTGCAGAAACAAACCCTGCCGCGTGTAAAAAGTCGGCGTCACGGTCAGATCCATATTGGGCGCAAGCGCCCAGAAGGCCGGGGCGGACGCGCCAAAACCGATTCTCGAATTGTAATTGTATCCTGGCGCGAGAAAACCGGATTTTCGGGTCACGCTGGGATCTGCGACGGAAAAATACGGCGCATAGGCAATCGGCACGCCGAGAAATTCGAGATCGGCGTCCTCAAAATAAAATTCCCGCTCTTCATTGTTGTGAATGATCTTTTTGGCGCGGATTTGCCATGTCGGCGGCTTTTCCGGATTGGCCTCGCAGGGCGTGCAGGCCGCGTAGGTCGCCTTGTCGAGCACCGTGGAATCGCCATTGGTCCGCTCGGCGCGTGCCGCTGTGAATTGCGTCGCCTCCGCGCTGTCAATGCGCAGACTGTCGATGAACCCGTCGCGGAAGTCTTTCGTAACGTCCATAACTGCGGCGCGGGCGACTGAGCCGTCGCGCTCGGTCAGTTTGACGTTGCCTTGTGCGAAAATCCGGTCTTTCGCTTGATCGTAGCGGACAAAGTCAGCCTGAAGAACCCGGCCCTCATAGTAGATCTGGACGTCGCCGCGCGCTTCAATCGTCTTGCGGTCGCGATCATAGACCATCTCAGTGGCGTTCACGAGCATCCGCTCGGGCGCGGCGCCGGGCTTGGCGGTCAGGCCCTGCGTGACGCGATCCACCAGCGTCTGCGCCTGCGCCGCCGGCAAAATGCAGACAGCAAGCATCAGCGCCGCGCTCGCCCATGCAAGACGCAGAAAGAAAGCCCCCGTCGTCAGACTGTCAGTCTGCCGTAGGCGAACATAACCCGGGCCAGTCCACAGCCCCATTTACCCATCTTCCTGATACAAGAGAGCCAGGATCCCCAATAAGCCTCCGATAACTGCTGGCGACCAAGCCGCAACAGGCGCGCTCAAAAGCCCTGCATTGCCCAGATCGCCAACAATTTTCACAGCTACATAAAGCACGAAGCCCGCCGCCACGCCACCCGCCGCCAAACCGCCGAGTCCACCTGACCTGAAAAATTTTAACGAAAAAGCAGCCGCAATGAGCACCATAGCGACGAAAAATGCAGGTAGGGCTAATAAAGACTGAAAACGCAAACGATAGCGATGCGCGGCCAGACCAGCCTGGATCGAGCGCCGCTCTACCTCCGGCAAGGACCAGAAAGCCACAGAATCAGGCGGCACAAAGGTCTGGGTCACCTGTTCAGCCCGCAAATTCGTCGCCAGAAGATATTCGCCGACCGCCTGCGCCTCTGCGCCCGGAGCGTTGATTCGGGCTTCGGCCAGCTGCCAGAAGCCCGGCAGGAGGACAGCGCTTTCCGCGTCCACGCGTTCGACGAACGTTCCGTCGTCTTCAAACACGAATGCTGTCACGCCGCTCAGACGCGCCCCTCTGTCGCTGGACTGATTGGCGTGGACAATGGACTGTCCGTCGACGCCGCGCTGGCGAAACCACAGGCTCGTGTCCGTCTCTCGCGAAAGCCCACCGAAAAGCCGGGTTTCCAGCCGATCGGCGCTCTCTTTCATATAGGCCGCCATCGGATTGTAGGCGGCGACCATGACAATCCCAAGCAATGCGGCAATCGCGACGGCGGGGCTCAGAAACTGCCAGGCTGAAACTCCGGCCGCACGCGCGACAACCAGCTCCATCCGCCGCGACAAACTGAAAAAAGCGAACATAGACCCCGCCAGGACGACAAAGGGCATGGCCTGTTCTGCAATCGAGGGCGTGCGCAAAAGCGAAAGAAAAGCCGCCGACGCCGCGCCAACGGCTGCGGTCCCACTCGCTCGTCGAAACATTTCGATAAAATCGATCAAATAAATCAAAATCAGCATAGCGGCCGCGCCCGCCAGGATGGTTTTTGCAAAGCGCCCGAGAATGTAGCGGGAGAGCGTCCAGCCGGGCATGGTTATCCCGCCACAACCTGGCTGACGTCGGTTTCCCCCGTGCGCCTGCTCCATCGTGCGACAAAAGCTCCGGGATCGCCAAGCGCTATCCAGAGCGCTCCGAAAAGTCCCGCCAGCGGAATGAGATATTGCGCGAACACAGCCGCCAGAGAAGATGCTGCGAGCGCAGCGGCGCCGACCCCGAGCAGGCGCACGCCCAGCGCCGCAAGGACCGCATTTATGATGGCCATGCCGCGATCCTGCCGGGTTGTGCGCACACCGCCGGCGGCTGCAAAACCAATGGCTGCAAAAACGAGGGCGTAAAGGGGGTTTGCAATTCGGTCGTGCAATTCGGACCGCAACGCTCCAATATTGCGCTGAACATAAGCGTCGTTGGGATCAGGAAACATCAGATTGAATGTCGAGCGCTCCCTTGGCTTGAGGGGAGCGCCTTCAATATCCGGACTGAATTGCGCGAGATCGACGGCGTAGCGATCAAAAACCACCATGACGGGGTCTTTTGAATTGGCGGTCTGCCGCTGGATGCTGCCCTTTTCAAGAACGAGGTAATTCTGTCCGTCTTTCTCGCTCGTGTAGCCGGCTTCGGCGAGATAGGTGTTGATATGGTCGGGGTCGCGACGGTCCTGGATGAATATACCCCGAAGGCCCGAGCTCCCTGCCCTTTCGCGATAATGGAAAATAAACCCTCGATCGAGCGTTGTGAATTGACCTGCGACCACCATATTGGCGAGAAAATCGCTTCGCACGTGCATAAGAATATTGCGGAGACTGACAAAGCCGGCCGGCATGAGCCAGAGCGACATCACTCCAACCAGGCCGGCTGTCGCCAAAGTGAGAACCCCGAGCGGGCGCATGATCTGCCCCGGTGAATATCCGGAGGCCGAAAGCGCAATCAGTTCGCTGTCGCTATTCAGTTTGGTGAGTGTGAACACGATCGCCGCGAACAGCGCCACCGGGGCGATCACCATGATCAGCGACGGCAAAACCATCGCCGTCACGGATAAAAACACCAGAATTGTTTGGCCCTTGGACGTCAGCAGGTCAAAATCGCGCAGCGCTTCGGTCACCCATATGATGCCTGTGAGGCCCAGCATCGCGGCCAGGAAGGCCCCCGTACAAAGCCGGAAGAGATATTTTTGCGCAACAGGCATAAACGCGGTCTCCCCCGGCGACGCGCCGCGATCCGCCTTCTGGCTAGCCACTCCTGCTGCGGCGCGCAAGCCTGCCCGTTAGCTCAGCCTCGCGCGGCAAATTCAAGGCTGCGGCCCGCAACAGGCATGTTATGGTTGCAGAGCCCGGCTTTCTTTGCATGATGGCGCAGCGCCGCGACCGGTTCGGGCCGATGAACGAGGATCGAATGTCCATAACGACCGAAATTTCTTTTGTTTCCCTGTCGGACCTCAAGCCTGACGCCGGCGATACGCTGGTTGTTTTTGTCGGGGCGCAACTGGCGCTGTCGGATGCAACCAAATCGCTGCTGGGCGAGGCGGCGAGCGCGTTGCCGCGCGCAGCCAAAACCGCTCGATTCAAGGGCAAATCCGGCTCTTCAATGGACGTCTTGAGCCCTGCAGGAAGCAAGGCCGGCCGGTTGATCGCGATCGGAGTCGAGCCAGCGAAAAAGCCGCCCGCAGGCGCCCCAGCCTATGATTATGCCGCGCTTGGCGGGCAGGTCCTGGGCAAGGCCGGAAGCGCTGCGAGCGTGCTCATCGCCTTCGATCCGCCGGAGTGGGCAAGCGATTCCCACGCCGCCGCCGCCGATTTTGTCATGGGCCTGAAGCTTCGCACCTATAATTTTGACCTCTACAAGACCAAAAAGAAAAAAGACGAAGACAATGACAAGCCTGAGAAGATCAAAATTCAGGTCGGCGTCCTCGATCCGTTGGCGGCCAAGAAAGCCGCCAAACGGACTGACAGTCTTGCCGATGGCGTGAAACTGGCGCGCGATCTTGTCAATGAGCCGCCCAATGTTCTGTTCCCGGTGGAATTTGCTGCGCGCGCCCGGAAACTGGAAAAGCTTGGCGTTGAAGTCGAGGTTCTCGATGTCGCCGACATGAAGAAGCTCGGCATGAATGCCTTGTTGGGCGTCGGTCAGGGCTCGGCGCATGACAGCCGCTGCGTCATCATGCGCTGGAACGGCGGCAAGGCTGGCGCGAAACCCGTTGCGTTCGTCGGCAAGGGCGTGACCTTCGACTCCGGCGGCATCTCGATCAAGCCCGCTGGCGGCATGGAAGATATGAAGGGGGATATGGCGGGCGCCGCCTGCGTTGTGGGGCTGATGCATGCGCTTGCCGCACGCAAGGCCAAAGTAAACGCCATCGGCGCCATCGGCATTGTCGAAAACATGCCCGGCGGCAAGGCGCAACGCCCTGGCGATATCGTCAAGACGATGTCTGGCCAGACGATCGAAATCATAAATACGGACGCCGAGGGCCGGCTCGTGCTCGCCGATGTCCTCTGGCATGTACAGGACAGGTTCAAGCCCCGGTTTATGGTCAATCTGGCGACGCTCACCGGAGCCATTCTGGTGGCGCTCGGCAATGAATACGCCGGTCTGTTCTCCAACAATGACGAACTGTCTGAACGCCTGACGACGGCAGGAATTGCGACTGGCGAAAAAGTCTGGCGTATGCCGATGGGGCCCGCTTACGAAAAGCTGATCGAATCCAAATTCGCCGATATGAAAAATGTTGGCGGACGCCATGCGGGCTCGATCACTGCGGCGCAAATCCTGCAAAAATTCGTCAAAGATACGCCCTGGGCGCATCTTGATATCGCGGGGACAGGCATGGCTTCGCCTTCAAGCGATATAAATCAGAGCTGGGGTTCTGGTTGGGGCGTGCGCCTGCTCGACAGGCTGGTCTTCGACCATTACGAAGGCTAGAACATTATTGGATCCAGTTGGATTGAATAATGTCTCCGGATTCACAATTTTGTGCGTTTTCTCCCGGCGATTGCGGGGCAATCGTCCGGAGCGGGCAGGTTCCCGCTTCGCCTGAAAGCGCTCGCAGTTCACAGCCTGCCGGGGTTTAGCAATGGCGCGGGTATCAGCAGTTTTGGCCGGGGCTTTGGCAAGCCTCTCGTTCGCCGTCCCGGTCCGGGCTGCGACGCAGGGCTGCGAGGCCTTCAAATCGTCCATGCTGCGCGACAGCGGCGACCTCAAGGCTGACTTTGTGCGGCCCCTCGTCGTCTCCCGCGGCGCGGGATCGGGACTTGATTCCTTCGATCTTGTGACCATCGCAAAAATCGACGGCGTTTTGCGCTGTCAGGGCGACAATTTCGTCAATTTCGAAGCGCGCATCGCGACACCTGCGGTTAGCGAGCTTCTGGAGCGCTTCGCCCATGTCCAGCGCGCGGCCTCGATGGCGGTTCTCGGTTGGACGCCCGCGCGAGCGGAGCGCTCGGTCCGCGAAATGGAAGCAGAGGCCGCCGACTATTTGCGCGCGTCCGAAGAGCGCGGCGATGTCAGCATCGCTGGCAAGGTGGAGGAACACGAGGCTGGCGGCGTCGACCTTGGCCTGATCTGGACCAAAACCGACCGAACTTTTATCGTTCTTCGGAATGAGTGACCGGCGCAACGCGCCGGCAGTAGGGGCCGCCTGTTGGAAATCTGGTTTTATCATCTGACCCGCCAAAGGCTGGAACAGGCGTTGCCCACACTGCTGGAGCGTTCGCTCCAGCGCGGATGGCGCGTTGTCATACAGGGCGTCGACGAGGAACGCCTCGTCGCGCTCGATGAATGGCTTTGGACCTGTTCAAGCGATTCATTCCTGGCCCATGGCATGGCCAGGGATGGCGATGCGCAGATGCAGCCGATTTACCTGACGACCGGCAGCGAGAGCCCGAATGGCGCGCAAATCCGGTTTTTCATCGACGGCGCGGATGTCGCCGATGTGATCGATTTGCCAGACGCCGCCTACGAGCGTTTTGTGCTGATGTTCGACGGCGCCGACCCTGAACGTCTTCAGGCTGCGCGAGGACAGTGGAAGCGTCTGAAAGATCAGGACCGCAACATGTCCTATTATCAGCAGAGCGAAAACGGCGGCTGGGAAAAGAAGGCGTGACCGCCGATGTGAAAGCCCGGATTGCAGACCTCGCAGTATCCGCGCCACTGATTGTGTTTCTCGGAATTGCCATCTCAGGCCTCTGGGGCGAATTGATCTGGCCGCCATCCAGCGTCACTGTGTATCTGGTTGACGGCGCGGCGGTATTGAACATGGCCAGCATCGTTTGCGTCATGGTTTTGCTGATCGTTCGCCGCCCGCCGCTGCGCAAGGCGCAGGGATGGGCGCCGCGCGCCGCTGGTTTGGCAGGGTTCCTGTTTCCACTGACTTTTGTTGCGCTGCCAAGGGCCGAGCTGACGCCGCTTTTGCTCGGGGCGTCGAATGCGCTGACTCTCGCGGGCTCGTTGGCGGCGATCTTTGTCTATCGCTGGCTGGGCGCAGCATTCAGCATTTTACCGCAGGCCAGAGGCCTCGTCACAGGCGGCCCCTACCGCTATGTGCGTCATCCCCTGTATCTGGCGGAGTTTGTTTTCATCGCGGGCGTCGCGCTGGAATATCGGCAGCCCTGGCCAGAACTGGCGATGCTCGGGATCAGTATCGTTCAATTGCCGCGCATGGCGTTTGAGGAGCGTGTCCTCAGCGAGGCTTTTCCGGACTATCGCGATTACGCGAACCGCACGGCGCGGCTGATTCCAGGCGTGTATTGACGGGCCGATTATTCCGCGGCCTGTTCATGTCCGGTCGGCGCCCCTTCGAACGCAAGCTCCTCTGCCGAAGCGCCGAGCGTGCGCCAGTCGTAACCCTTGGCGACGACGCCTTCAAAGGACTGCAATTTGCTTTGCGGCACACGCGGTTGGTGGGCGCCAATCGCACACCCGCCGGCGGCAAAACTCTGTGCAGCCTCCACCATTTGGCGACGGAATTCGACAATGGCCAGATCGCTCGCGCCAAGCAATTCGTCCTCACGCGAAGCGATAGCGCCTATGGTCTCCCACATCGCGATATCCTGATTGGGAATGCCGGGAATCCCGGTGAAATTGCCAAGCCTCATCGCCTGACGGTCTTGCAGATAATTATTGTGGATTGTGCGGATTTTCTTGCAGTCACGGTCGATGTCGACGCCCACGCGCGCATGAAGAAATTCGCGCCAGGACGCTGTGTCCGGCGTTGTCGCGCCACCCCAGGCGATGAAATGAAACGCTGTATGCGCATCGTCGACCGGGATGTGCAGGATGGCGATATTATACATGTTGTTGGACGGAATTTGCACTGTATAGGGCGCGATAAACAGCGTTGTGCGGACATAGTCCTTCATCGCCGCATCCTTGATCGGGCGGCGGATAGCCGAATAACGGAATCCGAATTTGGTGCGGTTGACGTAAAGGCGCGGCGCCTTGTCCGTGGATGGACGCAGCCAGTTCTGATCGTTGGCCTGCGCGCCTTCGACGCGCGCGGGCACCATGTCAGAGGAATGCAGCGTCGAGGAATGCGCTGAATCGATTGCGCCTTCAAGAATCTGCGCCCAGTTGCAATCGACAATGACACGTGAAATGGCAATTTTTGTGTCGGGCGAAGGCTGAAACACAGGTGGGTCGAACGCCGGCTTTTCATCCGCAGGCCCCATCCACACCCAGATAAAACCAGCCTGTTCATGCACGGGATAGGATTTGATTTTCACCTTCTGGCGCAAGGGGCTTTCGGCAGGTTCCGACGACATGTCGACGCAATTGCCGTCTACGTCGAATTTCCACCCGTGATAAAGACAGCGCAGCCCGCATTCCTCGTTGCGTCCGAAAAACAACGACGCCTTGCGGTGCGGGCAAAAGGCGTCAATGACGCCAACTCGGCCCTCGCTGTCGCGAAACGCGACAAGATCCTCGCCCAGCAACCGCACGCGCAAGGGGTCGCCATCCCTCTCGCTCACCTGCTCAGAAAGGCAGGCGGGCAACCAGTGACGGCGCATGATTCCACCCATCGGCGCATCGCCCTCAACGCGCGTCAGGAGTTCGTTTTCGGCTGAAGTCAGCATGAATTCTCCTTGCGCCTGTGGCATCCGGCGGATATCTTAGCGATCTAAGTTATCAATACATCGGACAGATAGTCCTGTCGAGAGGGCTTGCAGCGGGCGCCCGGAAATCTGGATATGGACATGGCTTTGACACCTTTGCGTATCGCCTCAAAGTCGGAAATCGCCACCGGAATTATACGCTTTGAGCTTCAGCGCGGCGATGGCGGCGAACTCGAGCCCTTCACGCCAGGGGCGCATGTTGAGGTTCAGGCGCCCAATGGAATGATGCGCAAATATTCGCTGTCGGGCGATCCGGAAGACCGGACCCGCTATGAAATTGTGGTCAAGCGCGAAGCCAACGGCGAGGGAGGCTCGCGCAGCATGGCGGATGACGCCAGCATTGGCGGAGACCTGTTTGTGTCTGAGCCACGCAATGATTTTCCGCTGGCGTCCGGCGTTTCGAATTTCCTGTTCATCGCCGGCGGGATTGGAATCACGCCTGTCATGTCCATGGTGCGCCAACTCAATGCAACCGGCGCGGCGCGTTACAA
Organism: uncultured Hyphomicrobiales bacterium; assembly: GCA_903931945.1. GTDB lineage: Bacteria > Pseudomonadota > Alphaproteobacteria > Rhizobiales > Beijerinckiaceae > Terripilifer. Next base: position 52,364 of record CAIZEI010000091.1, read on the forward strand.
GCTCGCCTATCTCACCCGCGACAGAGAGGCGACAGCGTTCCGCGATGAACTCGCCATGCCCGAATTTCATGGCAAGGTCCATGTTCATCATGATGGCGGCGACCCCGATAAAATGCTCGATCTGTGGCCGCTGCTGGAAAAGCCGATGGGTCGCCATCTCTATTGTTGCGGGCCGCGCCCATTGATGGAGGCCGTGCGCGACATGTCCGGCCATTGGTCGAGCGCAGCGGTGCATTTTGAAGATTTCGGGTCGTCAAAGCCGGCGCACAGGCCTGACGATCAGCCATTCCATGTAACGCTGGCGCGCAGCGGGCGGCGGCTTGCGATTCCCGTTGGCGTTTCGATCCTCGACGCTTTGCGCGCCGATGGGCTGAATGTCTCCAGCTCCTGCGAAAGCGGGACTTGCGGAACCTGCAAGACGGCGCTTGTCGCGGGCGCTCCCGATCACCGCGATCTCGTGCTGGCCGAGCACGAGAAAGCGTCGCATATCATGATTTGCGTATCGCGCGCGCCGGGCGGCGAACTCGTGCTGGATATCTAGAATGAGCTTGAAGCCCGAGGCAATATTGCGTCTTGGCGTGGCGGGCGTCGGTCGCGCCTTTTCGCTGATGCTGCCGACCCTGACGGGCGATCCAAGATTGAGAATCGTTGCAGGCGCAGATCCCCGGCCTGAAGCGCGCGCACGATTTGCGATGGATTTTTCTGCGCGCGCTTTTGAGACCGTCGAAGCCATGTGCGAAGAACCTGAGATCGATGTGATCTATATCGCCTCGCCGCATCAGTTCCATCGCCCGCATGTCGAGATCGCGGCGCGGGCCGGCAAGCATGTGCTGGTGGAAAAGCCGATGGCGCTCGCGCTCGACGATTGCGAGGCGATGATTGCAGCTGTGGAGAGGGCTGGCGTCACAATGGTTGTCGGCCACTCGCATGGCTTCGATGCGCCCATAGCCAGAACGCGCGCGCTCGTCGAGAGCGGCGCATTTGGCCAGTTGCGTATGATCAACGCCATGCAATTCACAGATTTTCTGTATCGCCCGCGAAGGCCGGAAGAACTCGATACAGCCTCGGGCGGCGGCGTGATCTTCAATCAGGCGCCGCATCAGGTTGATAATGTCCGTGTCATCGCCGGCGGCCTGACGCGCAGCGTGCGGGCCGGCGCTGGCGCCTGGGACCCCGCTCGACGGACGCAAGGCGCTTATTCCGCCTTCCTGAATTTCGAGAACGGCGCCTTTGCGAGCCTGACCTATAGCGGCTACGCGCATTTCGACAGCGATGAACTCTGCGAATGGATTGCCGAAAGCGGATTGCCCAAAGACCCCACCCGATATGGAGGCGCGCGCGCAGCGTTGCAGGGGCTCTCGGAAATCGAGGAGCTCAATCTCAAATCGAGCTCGAATTACGGCGGCGCGCAATACAGACCGCCGCATGGCGACGACGATGCAGCGCGGCGCTGGCATCAGCATTTCGGCCTGCTGATCGCCTCCTGCGACGGCGCCGACATTCGCCCGCGACCTGATGGATTGATGATCTACGCCAATAACGAAAAGCGCTTCGAGCCGTTGCCGCGTCCGCGCGTACATCGCGCCGAGGTCATCGACGAATTGCATGGCGCCATCGAGCATGGACGCGCGCCGCTGCACGATGGCCGCTGGGCGATGGCCACGATGGAAGTCTGTTACGCCATTCTTGAATCCTCGCGCACGGGCAGGGAAATCATGTTGTCGCGCCAATGCGCCGGAGCGACGCCATGAAGTCGACCAAACCTGCGACGCAAGCCATCGTTCATCACTGGCGCGAAGCCGTGCCCAATGACCGGCTCGCCCATTTGATCAAGGATGCAACGCGCGGCCTGTCGCGCGCATTGCAACTGCGCCTCGCCGAGCATTCGGTTTCCTTCGGTCACTGGACATTTCTGCGCATATTGTGGGACAGCGATGGACTGACGCAGCGCGACCTGAGCGAGCGCGCGGGATTGATGGAGCCCACTACCTATTCGGCTTTGCTGGCGATGGAGCGCCTGGGTTACGTCGAGCGCCGGCGTCAGCCGGACAGCAAAAAGAAAGTCTACGCATTTTTGACGCCGCGCGGCCACGCATTGCGCAACGTGCTTGTGCCGCTCGCCGAGGAGGTCAACGAGATCGCCGTTGCGGGCGTCAGGCCGGAGGCGATTTCCGCCGCGCGAGAAATGTTGCTGACAATGATCCACAATCTTGCCGCCGATGAGATGACGCAATTGGCTGGCCAGCGCCGCCTGCCCTCAACGCGGGAATTGTCGAGTCGCATCGAGCGGGCGGAATCGACCCGCGCGCGGCGTTCAAAAGTCGGGGCGGGGAAATAGAGGCGCCCTACCTGGCCTTTTCATGGCGCGCGCTGCGGGTGCGCATTGTGACAAGCTCTTCGGCGGCGGTTGGATGCACGGCCATGGTCGCATCGAAATCGGCTTTGGTCGCGCCCATTTTCACCGCGATTCCAAGCAATTGCGCCATCTCGCCCGCTTCATGCCCAAGGATATGAACGCCCAGCACCCGGTCGCTGGCGCCGTCGACAACGATCTTCATCAGCGTGCGTTCAGGGCTGCCGGAAAGCGTGGCTTTCATCGGTCGGAATCCCGCGCTGTAGATGTCGACGATGTCGAACTTTTCGCGCGCCTGTTCTTCGCTCAGACCGACTGTGCCAAGTTCGGGCGTTGTAAACACAGCCGTTGCGACATTGCTGTGATCGACGCGAATGTCCTTGCCGCCAAAGACCGTGTCTGCAAACGCATGGCCTTCGCGGATCGCAACCGGCGTGAGATTGAGACGATTGGTGACATCGCCGACCGCATAGATGGAGGGAACATTGGTGCGCGAATAACCGTCGACCTTAACTGCGCCCACCTTGTCCATCGCGACGCCAGCAGTCTCAAGTCCAAGTCCCCTTGTGTGCGGCAGACGGCCCGTGGCCACCATGACCTCATCAACGAGCAAGGCCTCGCCGGCGGTCATTTCAACGCGCAAACCACCCGACACTTTCTCAATACGGGCTGGCAGATCCCCGAAATGGAACTTCACGCCTGCGTGGCCGAGCGCATCGCGCACGCCGTTGCGCATGTCGCCATCAAACCCGCGCAGCACATTGTCGGCGCGCAGCGCGAGGTGAACCTGCGCGCCCAGCCGCGCAAAAACGCTGGCGAATTCGACCGCAATATAGCCGCCGCCAACAATCAGCAATCGGGAAGGAAATTGTTTGAGGTCGAACAACTCGTTCGACGAGATCGCATATTCGAGGCCCGGAATCCTGGTCTCGTAGGTGGGTGAAGCGCCTGGCGCGACCAGAATATATCTGGCCCGGACTTGGCGGTCGCTCGAAACAAGCTTGACCTCATTGGGGCCCGTCACTTCGGCGCGGGTTTCGACAATCTGCACGCCCGCCTTGTCAAGAGTCTGCCGATAAAGCCCCGACAGGCGAGAGATTTCCGCCTCCTTGGCGGCAACCAGCCGGCTCCAGTCGAAAACTGGCTTTTCCGGAAGGGTCCAGCCATAACCGGCGGCATCGGCGAAATCGTCGTGGAAGCGGCTGGCGTAAACGTAAAGCTTTTTGGGCACGCAACCGCGAATGACGCAGGTGCCGCCAAGACGGTATTCCTCTGCGATCATGACCCTGGCGCCGTATCCCGCTGCGATACGCGCCGCGCGCACGCCTCCCGAACCGCCGCCAATCACGAAAAGATCTGTATCGAACCCGCTCATCCCAGGCCCCTGCAATCAGATGTCGTGCCCCAGTTTCTTCATTTCTTCCCGCACCCGGTCCATCATCTTGACAGACAATTGCTGCTGCCAGTTACGGATCATCGGGTTCACATTGCCAATGATAGTCGGCTGAACATCCACGAATTTCTTGCCAACCGGGCCCTTGAAAAAGACGAGCGCGTCCTTGCATTCCTGCTCGGTCATAACCGCTGTATAGACGCGAGCGGCGGCCACCACAATTTCCTGCGGGTATTTGCCGAACTCCGGCGCCAGCGTTTCGAACGCTTTTTTCATATCGGCGCCCAGTTCCGGACGCGTCGTTGTGACGGTCGAATTGATCTGGCCCATGAGGCCCGGAATGACCTGGAGAATTGATGAAGCAAGTCCTGTAACCGCCACCAGTTCCACCGCCGCAGCAAGATGGGTGGGAGTCGCATTGGGAATCTGGATCGATTGCTGCTGCGGAGCGCTCAGGCTTGGCGCAGCTCCTTGCGCACTGGCGTAACCGACGGACATGGCCACTGCGAAGCCGGCGATCACCGGCGCTCTGGAGAGGATATGGAATTGCACGCGTTGTGGCTCCCTGGTTAGACCAAAACTCTTTTACAATTGGCCGATGATTTCGACGCCGCCGGGATCGGCGACAATGATTGCGGTTGCAAGACCGGTAAAAAGGCCATGTTCAACGACGCCCGGCACGCGCGCGAGCGCCTCCGCCAGACCAGCAGGATCGGGGATCGCGCCAAAGCTGCAATCGAGTATGGCGTGCCCGCCATCAGTGAGAAAATACGCGCCCGTCGGCGCAACCCGCCTCCGGATCGGACCGAGGCAGCCCAACGTATTGGCCGCGCGGGCGATCTGACGGGCGGTTGCGCCAAGTCCAAAGATATTCACTTCGACTGGCAGGGGGAATTTTCCCAGTATTTTCACCTGTTTGGAGCGGTCCGCGATGACCACCATCTTGCGCGAGGCGCTGGCGACGATTTTCTCATGCAGCAAAGCGCCGCCGCCGCCCTTGATAAGATTCAGAGCGGGATCGAACTCATCCGTCCCGTCAACTGTCAGATCAAGTTCTGGCGTCTGGTCCAGATCCGTCAACGGGATATGGAGGGCGATAGCCTGCCGGCGGGTTGCTTCGGACGTCGGCACGCAGACAAGCTCCATCCCGTCCCGGACTTTTTCTCCGACGAGGTCGACAAAATGCTTTGCCGTCGAGCCAGTGCCAAGCCCCAGACGCATGCCAGAGCGCACCAACTCGACCGCGCGAGCGGCGGCGAGGCGTTTTGCGTGATCGAGAGCGTCAGTAAACATATGCAAGCCGGGGGTTGCCTCGGCCCTGCGATACAGACTCAAGCGACAGAACGCAAATCCCGCCACCGCATCGGCAGACCGGCGTCAGCCCATATGCGCGCGATACATATCACTCAATCATAGCTGCGATGTCAGTGGATCCGCCCGCCTGGTTTGCTGGACTGGACCCGGGCGATCTCTTCCTTGAGCTTTAATTTCTTTCGCTTGAGTTCCACGATCCGCAAATCGTCGCTGGAGGAATGGTGCAGTTCTGTCTCGATTTCCTTATCGATGGCCTGATGGCGCTTTTCGAGTTCAACGAGATGACCTTGCATCGACATTCGGCAACTCCCTTATTGAAGTGGACAAGCGGAGTGTGACACGTTTGTGAAACCGGGCAAGCGATTTTTGACCGGCGCCATTCAAATCCGGTTTCCGGAATGCTAAGATTGTGATGCTTGTTTCTGGAATGCCGGGATCGCCTGATTGGTCAGGCCCGCGGCGCGACACGACTGGCCGTGTGTCTTTCGATCCGACGGGAACGGACGATGTCTTTTAATCCACCAGGTTAATGCGAAGTCTTCGGGCGATCTGGCTTTCATTTCGCTTGAAATCTTTCTGTGGACAGCAGAATCGAAACAGGATTGACGATGGACGGCAGGATCGGCAGGGAGGCTATGGCTGCAGCAGAGGCGGAGCTTGAGCGGTTGCGCGAGGAACATCGCGATCTTGACGCCGCAATAGCCGCGTTGCTGGCCGCAGGACCGGGCGACCAGTTGCAGGTTCAACGTTTGAAAAAGCGCAAACTCGCCCTGCGCGACCGCATCGCCTTTACCGAAGATATGATCACGCCGGATATTATTGCCTGATACAGATGTTTATCTAGCAAGCGGCGTGCAGACCACCGCTTCATCCAGCACGTAACAAATGGACATGCCGCCGCTGCGCATATCGACGCGAAACACACCCGCTTCATGTTCGTGGCGCGAAGCCAGCAACGCATATTCGCTGGCCGGCTGCGGCCCGGCGCCCTCGCCGGCGGGATAGCAGAGCGTGACGCCGACGCCGCTGTCCTTGAGGCCGTATTGACAGGCGCCCATTTCGCCCGTGGCGCGATCGACCCGATAGACGCGATTCAGATCGGTTTGCGGCGCCGCCATGAAATCATAGCGACCATCGGCCGCGAGCGCGGGGGCAATGATAATTGCAAGACTGGCGCCTGCAAGGATGGATTTCAAGAGCATGGCGGGTTCCAGCGGCGCGAACCGAAGGTGTCCGCACGGTCCCGCGATCCAATTCCAATTTGGTTAATTTTTGGTTGATTGCAGCGCGAATCCGGCATAACCCCGGCGCATGAACGCACCCGATCCCCTCCTTGTTTTTGACCTTGACGGAACGCTCGCCGATACGGCGGACGATCTTGTCGCGACCCTCAACGCCATCATGGCGCGGGAGGGTTCGCCTCCCATCGCGCTGGCCGACGCCCGCAGCATGGTCGGCATGGGCGCGCGCAAGTTGATTTCGCTGGGTTTTGCCGCCGATGGAAAGACCGTAACGCCGGAACGGCTGGAAGAGCTGTTCCACGATTATCTGGCGATCTATGAAGCCAATATCGCCGTTCACAGCAAGCTTTATCCCGGCGTGCTGTCCGCGCTCGACCGGTTCGCAGATGCAGGATTCGAATTTGCCGTCTGCACCAACAAGTCCGAGCGTCCGGCGCTGAAGCTGATGAACGAGCTGGGCGTTTCCGGGCGTTTCCGCGCCATCTGCGGGCAGGACACATTTGATTGGTCCAAGCCTGACGCGCGGGCGTTGCAGGCGACCATCCAGCGCGCAGGGGGCGATATTACGCACGCCATCATGATTGGCGATTCGCGCACCGATATCCAGACCGCCCGCAACGCCGGACTGCCGGTGGTGGCCGTCGATTTTGGCTACACCGACGTTCCGGTTCGCGAACTTGCGCCCGATGTCGTGATTTCGCATTTCGATGAGTTGTGGGAGGCGGTGGCGCAGGCGCGCAAGGTGTTTTCCTAGAGTTTTTCCGATCCAACTGGATCGAAGAATGTCTTTGGCTTCAAACATTTACGCGTTTTCTTGCGGCGCTTGCGAAGCAATCGTCCGGAGCGAACCGGTCCCCACTTCGTTTGAAAGCGCTCTACCCCCCCGACCCTCCGATCACCGCCTTGAAACGCTCGACCGCGCGCGGATCGAATTCGACGATTCGTTGCGCGATGGATTTGAGCGCGCCGGCGGTCTTCGGCAAAACCTCCTCCTTCAGGGCCGTTGCGTCGGCCAGAAATTGCGGATCGCGCAGCATGTCGTCAAACGCGGTTCGCAACGCCGCCGCCCGGTCCGCCGGGACGCCGGGCGGCGCCAGCAAGGGGCGTCCGACTTCGGTTGTCAGCGACATGAATTCGAAAATCGCGCGCGCTTCGGGCGTCCCCGCGAGATCGACGAGGGTCGGCGTATCCGGCAATTCCGGATCGCGATTCAGGCCGCCCTGCGCCAGCAAGGCCACGAAATCCGTCTCGAGCCAGTCCTTGTGTTCAGCCTTCAGTTGCGACCAGGGGAATGCGCCGCGCCCCTGGATTTCGTTGCGCTCCAGCGCGAGATTGATTTCGCTGGCGCCCTTGTAGCCGGTCACGATCCTGAACTTCGCGCCGAGCAATCGATTGGCGAGCGCCGGATAGATGTAATTCTGGGATGTGACGCTCGTCGAGCCGATGGCTATTTCGTGCATCGTTGCGTCCGCCATAACCGCGACGCCCGACGATCGCCGCACAACGAAAACATCCGTTGGCGTAATGGCGCTGCCGATAAACGTGAAATTCCGGGCGTCATAGCGCACGCCGCTTTCGCCGATCGCCTGCCCCAGCGCAAACGTCTGCAAGACCTCGCCAAGCACCGATCCATCGTGCGGCGCGGCGTTGAAAAGGTGGTTTGCGGCGAGGCGGCCCGCTGCGCCGCCCATATTTTCAACAACGATATTGGGCGCGCCCGGAATATGCCGCCCGAGATGCCGGGCCATCAGCCGCCCGACCGCGTCGTAGCCTTCGCCAGCAGTGGCCGCGACAATGAGATGGAGCGGGTTTGCGCGGTAAAAATCGGCGACGCTCTGCGCCTTTGCGCCACCGCAGGAAAGCAACGCCGCCAGCAAGGCGCCCGCGCGCAAGACCATAGCAACACCTCCCGTGATTTTTGCCGATGAGAACCCATCCTGCGTTTGGGGTCAAACGGGTCAGAAGCGTTTTCAAGCGAAATGGGAACCGGTTCGCGTGAAGAACACGCGTAAAAACAGGAACCTTCAATATTTCTATGTTCCGACCAAACATGGAAATAGTCTAGCAGCCGCGCGAAAGTTTCCCGTCCTGCCATTCAAGCGCCGGGCCGAGCTGGCGTTCCCATGTCGACCATTCGTGCCCGCCCGGATCGCTCCGGAATGGCGCTGCAACGCCCCCCTTGGCCAAGGCGTCGACGAAAATCTTGTTGGCTTCGCGGAGATTGGGAAAATCATCCTCGCCCACGGCAAAATAGAAGGGCGAGCGATTTTTGTCGGCGATGTAGGCGGGAATGCGCGGAAAGACATTCCAGCGATTGAACCGCGTCCAGTCCAAGGGGTCGCCGTAGGCGCGTGCAAACATCCGCGTGGGCCGCTTCGCACGCGCGGCGGGATCGTCGGGCATCGGCAGCCACAGCGCGCCGCTCAGGCTGAAGGCGGCGGCATATTCTTCTGGATGATCCATCGCGAAGAGCAGCGCGCCATAGCCGCCCATGCTGAGACCGGCGACCGCGCGTCCACCCCGGCAGGCGCGCGTCGGATAATGCGCATCGATAAAGGCGGGGAGATCGCGGGTCATGGCGGTCGCCATCATACCTTCGCCGCCGGGGTCTGGATTATCGACGAACCAGCTGACGCCGCCAGTCGGCATCACGATGATCAGCGGCGCAATCCTGCCGCTCGCGATGAGGGCGTCCGCCGTTTCCTGCACGTGGCCCATGGTGGGCCAGTCGCGATGGGTGCTGTGCGTGCCCGCCATCAGGTATAGAACAGGCCAGCGATGCCCCGAAGGCGGTTCAGCGGCAGGCTTATAGAGTGAAAAAGACAGGGCGCCGCCCGGCAATCCCGCGCTCGGCGCCGCCAGATCAAGCGAGAGTTCACTCGCCCCGGCTGGCGCGTTCACCGCCATGAAAACGCAAAGCGCAGCAAAACTACTCCGCAGGCGCGACGCCATCGGCTATTCCCTGTTGTGTGGCGGGCGCGCTCTGCCGTCGCGCAGGCGGAAGACTGGCGCGTTTGCCGGCATTCTTGAAATAGTCGACGGTGACGGCGACCCCGTACAGGGCGAAACTGCCGCCCAGATTGACCGCAATTTGCATCAGCGGTCCGTGACCAATAACCGTCAAAACCACGCCAAGCCATTGGGCGATCAACAGACCGGACAGAAACACAGCCAGCGTTTTCTGCCCCACGCGCATCATCGCTTCGACAAACCAGCCGCGCAGCGCCCGTCCGCCTTCGCCCGCCAGCAAAAAGGCGAGATAGGCGAGCGCGAGAAAATGCACATAGCGCAATACGCCAAAATGCGTCTTGTCGATCAGCGCCGGCAGCAGCGCTTCATGGATTTCCGCGCTCCAGGGCGAAGCGCCCCACAGCGCGTAACACTCAAAGCCCCAATGGCAGGAAAATGGCATGGCGGCGGCAAGGATCAGGATCGACAGCGCAATCAGGCGCCCGTCGCGCGGCGGCGCCGGCAGCCAGCCCATGCCAAAGGAAAAGCCGGTGAAAAACACCAGTTGCCAGCCGAAGGGATTGAAGAACCAGGGCCGGTCGCTCCAGGGTTCGGCCGGCAGGTCGGTCAGATGGAAATTGGTCGCCAGCCAGAGGATCAGCGAGAATGCGACCATCGCCCTGAAGGATTTTCCGGCGAGCGCCATCATCAGAGGAACCATTGCCAGGATGACGAGATACATCGGCAGAATGTCGAAGAAATTCGGCACATAGGTCAGCGTCAGGAAGTGGCCGAGGTCCGGACCGGGGTTGGCGAGAAAGGGTTCGAGATTGAGTTCCTCGGACACGACTTTGGTCCCCAGCTTGCCATCAAGCCAGGCGAGCGAAGCGACGCTAACGATAAACACGCCGACATGCGCCCAGTAGACCTGCCAGACGCGGTAGAGGATGCGGGTCGCGCCAATGCGCCAGCCCGCTTTGATAAAGGTTCGTCCGAAGGCGAATGAGGATGCAAAACCTGAGCAGCAGACGAAAATTTCGGTGGCGTCTGAAAAGCCGAAGCGGGCGGGAATCCAGTTGACGAATTCACTGCCCGGAATATGCGCGTAAAGAATGATGAACATCCCGAGCCCGCGGAAGAAATCGAGGCGGGGATCCCGGGTCGCGCGTCCCGGCGCGGCGGTTTTTGTCGTTGCCCTGTCAGTCACGGGAGTCTCTGGCAAATTCAGGTTTTGCGAACCACGGTTACTGCGCCCACAACTAGTCCAAACAGGAGATGGCCCGCCAGCGAGGCATAGGCAAGCGGAATCCAGCCGAGGAATGGCGGGAACCCCGCAAGCAAATGCGCCATCACATAGAGCGCGAAGACAAACAGGCCGGCGCCAAAGCCCAGCGCCGTCAACGGCCATGGCAGCGCCGGGATGATCGCCCGTTGCAGCGGCCGCGCAATGAACAGATATCCGAGCGGGTAGAAGGCGAAACCGACCAGCAGATGAATCGCTTCTCCAAGCGGCCGGTTGTGGAACCCGAACACGCTTTCAACCAGCGCCGCAGGCTCCAGCGGCCCATCAATGCCCGGCAGATGTGGCGTGATAATCCGCGCCCAGATTTCCCAGGTGAGATCTGCCGCAAGCCCCGCCAGCAGCGCTGTGGCCAGCGTGGCGCCGGTCAGTGGCGGAAAAAGCGCGCGAGGGTGCGATCCGGCTGTCTCGATAGCGGTCATGGCTGCTCTCCATACGTTTGATAGATGTTGATGTCGATGTCAGGCAATCAATTTGAATTGCGGTTCCGCGTTGGCCGCAAAAGTCTGTTGCCCCCGTGTCCCGGCGGCATGGAACCGCGCACGAAGCAACGCGACAAAACTGTCGTCGCGTTTCAGGATACGGCGCGTGGAAAGAATCGCCTCCAGAGCCGTTATGTCGCGCCGCTCGCTGGCGAGCCGCGCCAGCAGCCGCACGAACACATCGCGCTGCGCATTGCTGCCGCCTATGCGCGGCAGCTCCCGCAATATGGCGGCAAAATCCACCGCGCCGCCATTCCGCTCCGCCAGCCCCAGAATGGCGCGGGCGAGCGGACGTCCGGCGCAGGCGCGAACCTCTTCCTGATCGTCGTCTTTCGAACCCGGCGCTTCGATGGCCGTGGCCAGTTCGCGCGCTTCGCGCAGATTGCCCGACGCCGCGAGCGCCGCAAGATTATGCAGCGCTGCGAAAGTGAGAGTTGTATCGCCAGCGCGCGCAGCTGCGATGGCCGCAGGGCCCCGCCAGCGCGCGCAGACATCCACGCCGAACTGTTCGACCCGCACCAGCAGGGCCACGGCGTTGGACATATCGCGAAAGTCATCGCTGGCGCGCGGCCACACTTCATTGTCAAAAATGTCCAGCGCCTGGCTGAGGCGCCCGAGCTCCAGATGAAACAAAGCAGAATGCCAGCTCATATGAAGCGCGAAATTGTTGCAGTTTTTCCAGGTGGCGCGCCGCGATTCGATCCAGGCGAGACCATCGGCTGCACGGCCCGTCATTTCATGGACATGACCGACCGCATGGATGGCCCAGGAATCCTCCGGCTCGATATCGACCGCACGACGTCCGATCTTTTCGGCCGCGTCATAGGCGCCGAGTTCTTCCATGGCAAAGGCGCGGCAGCCCAAGGCAAAGCCATAGCCAGGATGGCTTTCTGGCAGAACAGCCAACGTACGGTCGACGCTGTTCATCATGCCGAGCGCGTCGCCCGTCATAAAGCGCAAGGAGTGAGAGAGTTTGGCGATCACGAAGGCGCCGGGATCGCCGATAAGATAATCGTCGAGCCGGTCGGCGGCGGAGCTCAATCCACCGTTGACGGCAAGGGCAAGCGCATCGACCATTGCTGCTTCAGCGCACGAACCGCCAGCCTGCTCCAGCGATGCGCGCGCTCGTGAGAGCCCGCGTTTTGCGAGGGCAGTCGTTTCCCGGCGCGCCAGCATGACGTTGGCGAAACCCAGAAGCGCTTGCGCGGCAACACAATCGGGCGCGGCATCCAGCGCCGCGTCAAGCGCGACAGCGCCGCCGGGCTTATGCGCGGCAATCGCGTAGGTCGCCTGTTCCAGGGCGTCAATTGCGCTCTCATCGGCTGTCGCCGTAGTCATTCCGAATCGGTCCGTAGACATCACGCGTCTCCCGCTATGTTGACTATACGGACCGCCGGGCGACATTGTTACGTCAGCCCTGCGGCGTTCACGCATTTGTGTTCGCAACTGCGAGAAACAGGCCAGCCGCCACCGGGATCACAAGATCGTGAAACCTTCCATTTCAATGTAACGTTCAACTGGCGGCCGACGAATAACCGGAGAACGAGGGATCTTGAGCGCGCGGGATGACGAATTGACAGGTCTGATGCGCGCCGCCAATGGCGGCGACGCAGTCGCCTACCGGCAGTTGCTTCAGACGCTGGGCATGAGCCTTCGTCCGCTGGTGCGCGCAGCCTGCGCGCGCGTTGGAATGCCGCAAGGCGATGTCGAGGATATGGTGCAAGACGTTTTGCTCGCCGTTCATCTCAAACGCCATACGTGGGACCCCGCGCAAAGCCTCGGCCCGTGGCTGCGGGCAATTGTGCGCCACAAGGTCATCGACGGCATTCGCCGCCGGGGCCGCCACGATGAAATTCCCATCGACGATGTGATTGAGACGCTCCCCGATACACAGGAGGCGCCGCCGCCTTCGCGCGAGGCGCTCGATCGTTACACATCCGCGCTTGGCGGACGCCAACGCGATGTCGTCCGGGCCGTCAGCATGAATGGCGCCAGCATCGGACAAACCGCGCAAAGCTTCGGCATGACCGAAGGCGCGGTGCGCGTCGCTCTGCATCGCGGATTGCAAACGCTTGCGAAGCTGTACCGGAGTTCCGATTTATGAAGACAGATGAACTCATCAATGCGCTCAGCGCCGATAATGCGGTTCAGTTATCGCAATCGGAGGCGCGCAACTGGACCCGGGGACTCGCCGCTGGCGCCGCAGCCGCCGTTCTCATGGTGTTGATGATTGTCAAGGCGCGGCCAGATATCGGGGAGGCCATTCACGACCCCCGCTTCCTCTTCAAATTCGTCGCAGCGCTGGCGCTGGCGGGTCCGGCCGCTGCGCTCGCTTACCGACTGTCTCGTCCGCAGTCTGGGCCAGGTCCGGGACTTGCCATGCTTGTGCTTGCGCCCGCGTTGCTGGCGTTGGGATGCGGAATTGACATTGCGCTGACGCCTGCCTCCGGCTGGGGCGCGCAAGCGACCGGAAACTATCCGTTCTATTGCCTTGTCTGCGTGCCGGTGTTTTCGCTGGCGCCCCTGACGGGGATTTTTCTCGCGCTGTCCCAGGGCGCGCCGACGCATCAGCGGCTGGCGGGATTTGTGGGCGGCCTTGCGGCTGGCGGCATGGGCGCAGCCGCCTATGCGCTGCATTGCACAGATGATTCCCCCTTGTTCCTCGCGCTTTGGTATTCCATCGCCGTGACGCTGGTCGGCGCTTTGGGCGCATGGCTCGGCCCGCGGGTTTTGCGGTGGTGAGGAGCGGGACGCGAAGGCTGCGAGATTCCAATTCGCCAGGCCACCGCTCTTTACCTCAACGCTTTGTTCATCATATCCGGCGGATGATGCCTATTCGCGCGCCACATTTGGCGTAAATGCTCACGTTTCCGCCCCTTTACAAGGCAAATGGGGGTGATACTGGAGTGTCGCAATTCTGTTGGAATCCTTTGAGGTCCTGATGTCCCCAGCCAAACCCTTGGTTAAACCCGCCGATCCCCGATTCTCCTGCGGGCCGACCGCCAAGCATCCCGGTTGGGACCCGGCGAAACTCGATTTTTCCCTGATGGGCCGATCGCATCGCTCGAAGGAGGCGCGCGCGCGTATCCGCGATCTCAACGCGCGCATCCGCCGTGTGCTCGGCGTTCCAGCCGATTATCACATTGGCATGACAGCAGGATCCGACACAGGCGCGATGGAAATGGCGTTGTGGTCCCTGCTTGGCGCGCGGCCTGTCGATCTGTTTGGCTGGGAGGCCTTCGGCCTCGACTGGGTTGTCGATACAATGGAACAGCTAAAGCCCGCCGGCGCGCAGGCTTATGTGCCCGAATACGGCGTGCTGCCCGATCTTTCGAAGGCCAATCCGAAAAATGATTGCGTTTTCACCTGGAATGGCACGGCCGCGGGCGTGCGGGTGCCCGATGGCGACTGGATTTCCGACACGCGTGAAGGGTTGACAATCTGCGACGCCACATCTGCGGTATTCGTCATGGATATTCCATGGCGCAAGATCGATGTGCTCACCTTCTCGTGGCAGAAGTCGCTGGGCAGCGAGCCCGCGCATGGCACGATTATTATGAGTCCGCGCGCCATCAGGCGGCTGGAAACGCATGTTCCCTCATGGCCAATTCCGAAATTGTACCGCCTCGCCAACAAGGGCAAGGTGAATATGGATTTCTTCGACACCGAAGTCATCAACACGCCCTCGCTGATGTGCATCGAAGACGCGATTGACGCCCTGAAATGGGCCGAAGACATTGGCGGGCGCCCGGCTATGGCGGCGCGCACGCAAAAATCCTATGCGGCGATTGAAGCCTGGGTTGCAAAAACGCCGTGGATCAGTTTTCTGGCGCGGGATTCGCAGACGCGATCGCAGACATCTGTGTGTTTGATTTACACTGACCCAGAATATCTGGCGCTGAACGCCGAACGCCGCGCCGATTTCGCCCGTCGCGTCTATGCGCTGCTGGAGGAAGAGCGTGTTGCGCTCGACGCCAACGCTTATAAAGACGCCCCGCCCGGCTTGCGCATATGGTGCGGCGCGACGGTGGAAGCATCAAACGTGCAAGCCGTTTTACCCTGGATTGAATGGGCCTATGCGCGCGTCAAGGCGGACGTTTTCGAGTTGGCGTGAGTTTGTCGGGGGCCGCGTCCTCCCCTCCCCGCAAGCGGGGAGGGGCCGGGGGTGGGGGCCGCCACGGGTCAAATCCCCATGACAGCTCTCACCGGCCTCATTCTCGCAGGCGGCAAATCGACCCGTATGGGGCGCGACAAGGCGCTCGTGGACTTTCGCGGGCGAGCGCTGATCGCCCATGCTATCGAACGGCTTGGACCGCAGGTCGCGCGCCTCGCCATCAGCTGGAATGGCGATCCCGGCGCGCTTGCCGCCTTTGGCTATCCGATTTTGCCCGATGCCAGCGCCTGCCATCCCGGTCCGCTGGCGGGCGTTGTGGCCGGATTGAAATTCGCGCGCGAAAACAATCATCGTGGCATTGTCACCGTCCCCTGCGATGCGCCCTTCGCGCCGCGCGACCTGGCAGCGCTGTTGATAGGGGGGACGGACGACATTCATCCAGCAGTCGCCATCGGCCCCCGTGGCGTCGAACCCCTGTTCGCATACTGGCCGCTGGCGAGACTCGCCGACATCGAGATAGCGCTGGCGGCCGGCCATGAGTCCGTCTGGAAATTATTGGAGCATTTATCGGCGCAGCGCGTCGACATCCCCGTGATGCCCGGCGAGGACTGGACGCTGAACCTGAATTCCCCCGATGACCTCAGCGCGGCAAACGCCCGCACGCCTTGAACGCGCCGCGCCATTGTGGGAAGCGATAACGGCAACGGAGACCTTCAGCTATGGCGAAAACGGCATTTATTGGACTGGGAGTCATGGGCTATCCCATGGCCGGGCATCTGGTATCCAAAGGCCATGCGGTTACAGTCTATAACCGTACGGCGGAAAAAGCCGCTGTCTGGGTTGCGCAATACAAGGGCGCTGCAGCGCCGACCCCGCGCGAAGCGGCGATCGGCAAGGAATTCGTGTTCGCCTGCGTTGGCAACGATGACGATCTCCGGCAGGTCGCGCTTGGGCCCGACGGCGCATTTGCCGGGATGGACGAGGGCGCCATTTTTGTCGATCACACCACGGCCTCGGCCGATATTGCGCGCGAACTTCACGCAGCTGCGGCGCGGCGCGGCATTGGCTTTATCGACGCCCCTGTCTCCGGCGGACAGGCGGGCGCTGAAAGCGGCTTATTGACGGTGATGTGCGGCGGCGACGCTGCGGTATACGCCCGGGCTGAACTTGTGATCGCCGCTTACGCGCGCGCCTGCCGTTTGATGGGTGCGACAGGCGCGGGTCAGCTCACCAAAATGGTCAACCAGATTTGCATCGCCGGCCTCGTGCAGGGCCTTGCGGAAGGCATTCACTTCGCCAAGGCGGCGGGGCTGGACGTCAACGCCGTGATCGAGACCATCTCGAAAGGCGCAGCGCAGAGCTGGCAGATGGAAAACCGTTACAAGACCATGGACGTCGGCAAATTCGATTTTGGTTTTGCAGTCGACTGGATGCGCAAGGACCTGTCAATCTGTCTTGCCGAAGCACGCCGCAATGGCGCGCAACTGCCAGTCGCGGCGCTCGTCGATCAATTCTACGCCGAAGTGCAGAAGCTGGGCGGCGGGCGCTGGGATACGTCAAGCCTGCTTGCGCGCCTGAAATAGGCCAGTCTCCAGACGCTACCTCGCGCATGCCGGTTCGCCCGGATGTCCGCACGCTGGACGGCGCTGCTGTTCCTGCTGCTGGCGCTGTTGCTGCTGCTGAATTTGCTGCTGTTGTTGCCGCGCCTGTTCCTGCTGCTGGCGCTGTTGCTGCTGCTGGATTTGCTGCTGTTGTTGCCGCGCCTGTTCCTGCTGCTGGCGCTGTTGCTGCTGCTGGATTTGCTGCTGTTGCTGCCGCGCCTGTTCCTGCTGCTGGCGCTGTTGCTGCTGCTGGATTTGCTGCTGTTGCTGCCGAGCCTGTTCTTGCTGCTGGCGCTGTTGCTGCTGCTGGATTTGCTGCTGTTGCTGCCGCGCTTGTTCTTGCTGCTGGCGCTGTTGCTGCTGCTGGATTTGCTGCTGTTGCTGCAACTGTTGTTGGCGCTGCTGTTGCGCCGCAGCGCCATTGGCGCCCACAGGAACGGGCGGCGCCGGGATACGCGCAGCGCCCGGTTGCGCCGCTCCGGGAAGGATGCCAGGCTGGATCCGCGG
Organism: uncultured Hyphomicrobiales bacterium; assembly: GCA_903931945.1. Taxonomy (GTDB): domain Bacteria; phylum Pseudomonadota; class Alphaproteobacteria; order Rhizobiales; family Beijerinckiaceae; genus Terripilifer. The sequence continues at coordinate 69,618 of CAIZEI010000091.1, forward strand.
GGGCGCGGACGGAACCGCCACGCCGCCCACAGGCGGAGCGGCTGGCGAAGCGGCGGCGGGCAGTCCGGCGGGGCGTTGCGTGACGGCGCCGCCGGCGCCCACAGGAACGGCCGGCGCCGGAATACGCGCAGCGCCTGGTTGCGCCACTCCGGACGGGGCGCCAGGCTGGATCCGCGGAGGCGCAGACGGAACCGCCACGCCGCCCGCAGGCGGAGCGGCTGGCGAAGCGGCGGCGGGCAGTCCGGCGGCGCGTTGCGTGACGGCGCCGCCGGCGCCCACAGGAACGACCGGCGCCGGAATACGCGCTGCGCCCGGTTGCGCCACTCCGGGCAGGGCGCCAGGCTGGATTCGCGGAGGCGCGGACGGAACCGCCACGCCGCCCGCAGGCGGAACGGCTGGCGAAGCGGCGGCGGGCAGTCCGGCGGGGCGTTGCGTGACGACGCCGCTCAAGCCGGTGCGCGACAGCGCCTGCGGCGTCGCGGCGATCGGCGGCAAAAAGGGCCGCGCGACCGCTTGCCCCGCTGGCGGCGCAGGCCGCGCTGCAACGCCCGCTGGAGCCGGGGCAAAGCCTGTCACGCCAGCCTGCCGGCGCTGGCCAAGATTGCTGATCAACTTGCCCGCCACGATACCCGCCGCCAGCGCCGCCGGGATGGCGACATAAGCTGCAGCCCCGGCCCCGCCGCCGCGATAGGCGTAGGGCGCTGCGGGACGGGCGACATAGGCCGGCACGCCCCACCACGGCGGCGGCGGTGGCGCGGCCGGCTGCGGCAGAAAATAGACTTCATCTTCATCTTCAACATAGGCGGGCGGGGGCGGCGGCGCCCACCATCCCGGCGCGGGAGCGTAAAAGGAAACGTCCGGGGGCGGCGCGCCTTCAGGATCGTAATAAACGGGAGAAGGCCCCTCGAAATAGACATCCTCATCAGGCGGAGGCGCCGGCGTATCGTATTCGACGGGCGCGAATTCCCGAGGCGGCGCCTCAGCGGCCGCAAGTCGGTCGAGACGGCGGCGCGCATCCCCCGCATGGGGGCCACGCGGATAGCGTGTGAGATATGTCCAGTAGGCGTTGGGCGTATTGACTGCGAAGGTCCGACGCCACGTCAGCGCCTCGCGCCGCGCGGCCAGCAGGCCCCGCACGTTCTTGGCGTAACGGCTGCGCGGATAGGTCGCCAGAAACTCTTCGTAACTGCCAATCGTGTCGCGGTCGAGCGTGGCGGCATAGGCGTCTGCATCGTCAAACTCCCGCAATGGCTTTTTTCGCGCAGCGTCGATTTGCGCTATGGGCGCAGAGGCAACGCCAGCGCTCGCTGGCGCGGGCGGCGTGAGCGCGTAATCGGGATCGACCCGGCTGGCGTCCCACGGGGTCTGCGCGCCCTTTGTCGCCTGAGCCGTCAGCGTGCGGACGCGAGCGAAAATATCGTTCAGCGGCAGGCCGGGAATGTGCAGCGCCTCGGCCAGAGCCCGCGCATAGGGGCCATAATCAGCAGTCGGGGTTGGCGCATCGACGCCTGGCGCTGCATTGAAAGCGATCAGCGACCCGGCGTCAGCTTCAACGATGCCAAGACCGGGCGCGGCGCCTTTGCCAAAGGGGCTGGCGTAGGCAAGATCGAGCGCTGTAAAGCGGGCGCGAGCGGGCGTTGAGTCCAGCGCGCGTGTGAGGTCGGATATCCGCACCGCATTCAGCGCGAGATCGCCCTCGTTCTGCACTTTGGCGCCAACGGGGATGAAATAATTCTCGCCTTCCGCCTGCACGCCAAAGCCCGAGAGATAGACGCCTGCGACAGCGTTCGGCCCCGCCGCCGCCACTTTTTCCAGAAATTCGCGATACGAGGCGCGCAACGTGTCCTGATCGAGATTGCGCGCGCCGGTAACGTCAAACCCCGTTTGTTTCAGGCTTTCGGCGATCAGCCCGGCGTCGTTGGCCGAGGTTTTCAGCGGCGCGCCCTCATAGGCGTCATTGCCGATCACAAAGGCGAAGCGCGCTTCCGGCGCCTGCGCGCTCGCGGGCCCGGCGAGCGCCAGGCCCAAGATAGCCGCGCAGACCGTGGCGAAGGATTTTGGCGCCAACATGGATTTGAAAGATACGGATTTGAACATCTCTGGCGCAAACTCAAGGCAATCTGCAATCCTGGACATGGGGCGTTTAAAACTGGACATGGGGCGTTTCCGGCTGTTCTGACAAGCCTATCTGAAAACAACCGGCGTGAATACAGGATGAACGGGCGGCGGCGGGCCCGCAAAGGATACAAGCCAGTCGCTATCCCCTGGACAAATAAGCCGCAGTGGCCAGAACCTGCGTGAAAACCATGCATCAACGTTCATGGCCTTTCGCAAACCCGTTGTTTTAACGCACCTGGATTTTCACAAGCCTGGATGGCGGGCGATAGGCCGGCACCCACACCGTGGGGCGCGGCGCCGCCGTATCGACCTTCAAATCTCGCACTTCGTAATTCGACGGCGTCATGAATTCGGTGGATTGCCCGCTATTCATGTCGATGCGATAGAGCCGCCCGCTGTTGAAATCATGGGTCCAGACGATGTGATTCCTGTCATCCACGCTGGCTGAATAGGGCGCCGCGTAAGGCGGCGTATAGGGTTTGGCGCCGCGCTGCAGCGGAAATTCCTTGATGACTTTCGTGTCCGGGTCGAACATCGCAAGTTGGCCAGCATAGAATTCCGCCGCCCAGAGCCGGTCTTGCGCATCAATCTGCCCCCGTCGCGGCCCCGACATGGGCGTTGGCGTTGTGTATTCTGCATAATCGAGAGTTTTTGGATCGAAGACGCCGATTTTGGCGTCGCGCCAGATGTAAAGGTCGGTGCGTCCCTTCGAATCCGTATCCATGTCATAGATGCCGGCGTTCTTCGGCACAAGATATGTCGTCGGTTTCTGTTCGGCGCTGTTGGTGTCAACTTTCACCAGTTCGCCATTTTTCCGCATACTCCAGGCGTAGCCTTGGGGATCCAGACCGAACATAGCGCTGCCGGCGGACCAGCCGGTAAATTTGCCGCTCGCCGGCTCATATTTAACGGTGCCATTGTCCATGCCAATGATGACATTGCCATGGCTGTCGAATTGCAACTCATGCGCCCCGCCGCCCGGATCGCCAGGACGGTCGTCCTCTCCGGCGCGCGAACCGCGTCCGGCGCCTTGCGGCACCGTGAATGGCATCTCGACGCCCTCGCCTGTTTTCACGTCGATGCGGCCCAGAACATATGAGAAATGATCTGTGTAATAGGCATATTTGTCATTCATGATGACATCGTGCGGCCAGACGAAACGCCGGTCCCCCCGCAACATATAAAGCTCGCGCTTGCCGCCTCGCGGCAGCGCATATTCAGTCACAACAAGACGCGTGGATGCCTCGTCAGTCGGGCGCGGTCGTTGCTTGAAAGGAATGACTTCGGATGAATCCGGACCCCGGATCGAAACCAGATAGTCGGCGAGCGGCTCAATGAATTGCTTCTGGCTGAAGGCATATGTGCCGGGCTGATGAATATCGCCAGCGCGTCCCGCCATCTTGCGGATCACTGCAATCCATTCATCCTTGCTGCGCCCGGCCTGCAACGCCCATTGCAGCGTGTGACAATTGCCGCATTGAGCAAACAGCGTCTTCTGATGGTCTGTGCCGGGAAGCCCCGCAATGATTTCCGAATCCGTCGCGTCTTCATAGGCGAGCGGTCTGGATTGCAACGTGAAGTCGATCCTGGCTGGTTTCCCCGGGCTCACCGCCACAGATTGCGCGACCCGCACGAAATCCGGCAATTCGACTGCGACCGAATACGTTCCGGGGGACAGGTCTGACCATTCGGGGAACGAATATTCGCCCTTGCCATCGGTGTAGACGGCAACCGTGACCGGACTGTTGTCGCGATGCGCCTTGACCGGAATTCCAGCCAGCGGCGCCCCTGAGGTCGCAACGATTTTGCCGGCAAGGAGCGCAGACGCATCTTCTGCAAAGGCCGTCGCCGGCGACAACGCGCCCAAAAACGCGACCGCAATAATGGCGCTGGACGAACGATGGGATCCAGAATGATTTTTCATGGCGATGACCTCCCTCCGATAGAGCGGGTCCGTCCCGCCTGACTTATTTATCTGGGGTAGAAACGGGCCGATGATGGCTGACTGATGGCGAATGCGACGCTGGCTCGATTATCAAGTTTACGCCAAGGGCCGGATGTTGCAAGCGGGGTCTGGCGCGTCAAACGTTATAAGCCCCCACCGCTTCCGAAGCCTGTTGCCTATCGGCGGCATGAAACTTAAGAGGAGCCGACTAAACCGGTCTCGCCCATTTTCGATCTGGAACGCATCCATGCAAAATACGACGCCCCTTTCTTCTATCATGGCATTGGCGTTCGCCGCCTGCCTTCCCGCTGGCGCGGCGCTCGCCAATCCCTCCGCCGCCAAAATCATTCCCGGAGTAGCAGGACAGGATGTGCCGGCGGGCGCCCTTGTGATCAGTCAGAGCCAGCGGCGGATCTATTTGAAGCAGGGCGATGGAACGGCGCTTTCCTGGCCCATCGCCATTGGCAAATCCGGCAAGGCCTGGCTCGGATGGTCGCGCGTCAATGGCAAATATGTCCAGCCGGCCTGGTCGCCGCCCGCCGAAGTCAAGCACGACAATCCCCGGATGCCCGATCTCATCCCCGGCGGCGCGCCAAACAATCCGATGGGCGCACGCGCGATGACGCTGGACCGTTCGGAAATTGCGATTCACGGCACCACGCCCGCGATGCGCAAATCCATCGGCACCGCCGCCTCCTATGGCTGCATCCGCATGTACAATGAGGATGTGATCGACCTCTACGATCGCGTCGGCGTTGGCGCCGCAGTGCTCGCTGTCAAGTGAGCTGGCTGCACGGGCTTGACAAGCGGCGGGCCGTTCCGGAAGTCTTGTGACGCATGATACGTGAATCGAGCATTGCGGAGGCTGCAATGAAGACCGCCCTTAAATGGCTCCTGCTGACGCCGCTCGCGCTGGCGATCGTGGCCTTTGCCGTGCTGAACCGGCAGGTTGTGTCCGTTGTGCCGGATGTGCCGGAATTTTCGTTTGAGGCGCCGCTGTTCGCGATCATGTTCGCCTGTGGAGCTTTGGGTGCGCTCGCAGGCGGGTTCGTGACCTGGGTCGGTCAAGGTAAACATCGCAGAAACGCGCGGGAGGCCAAAGCCGAGGCGACCCGGTTGCGCGCCTCGCTGGCCGCCGCTGCGCCCCAGACGCCTGTTCTGCCCGCCGTAATTCCCCGCAAGGTGGCGTGATTTGGCGTTGACTGTCAAAATCTGCGGCCTTTCAACACCCGACACGCTTGCGGCGGCTCTCGATGCTGGCGCCGACATGGTCGGTTTTGTGTTTTTCCCGCCAAGCCCGCGTCATCTCTCATTCGACACAGCTCGCGAAATTGGCGCTCGCGTGCAAGGTCGCGCTGCAAAGGTTGCGCTCAGCGTCAACGCGGGGGATGACGACATTGACGCCATGATTGCCGCTTTAGCGCCGGACTGGTTGCAATTGCATGGCGCAGAGTCGCCGGAGCGCGCGGGCGAACTGAAGCGCCGGACAGGGCTCCGGATTATCAAGGCGATCGGCGTTTCAGTCGCTGGAGACCTCGACGCCATTCCGGCCTATTGCGGGGTGGCGGACCTGATCCTGCTTGACGCCAAACCGCCGAAAGACGCCACAAGGCCCGGCGGCAATGCGCTTGCGTTCGACTGGTCGCTGCTTGCCGGAGTCAAAATCGGGCTCCCCTGGATGCTGTCGGGCGGGCTCGATCCCGGCAATGTTGCGGACGCCATCCGCATCACGGGCGCTCGGGCGGTCGATGTGTCTTCGGGCGTCGAATCCGCGCCTGCTGTCAAGGATCCCGCGCTGATCGCCAGATTTATCGCCAACGCGCGGGCGGCAGTGTAAGAGGTGAACCGCCCACGCCGCCAGAATTCTCCGGGAGCCCGCGAGTTGAACCAGCAAAACCCCAATTCCTTCCGCTCAGGCCCGGACGCTACAGGGCATTTTGGCATTTTCGGCGGGAGGTTCGTCGCCGAAACCCTGATGCCGCTGATCCTGTCGCTGGAAAAGGCCTATGAGGCGGCGAAGGCGGACCCGGCCTTCCATGCCGAACTCGCGTATCTGGCCACCCATTATGTCGGGCGCCCGAGCCCGCTTTATTTCGCCGAACGCATGACCGACCATTTGGGCGGGGCCAAAATCTATTTCAAGCGCGATGAGCTCAACCACACCGGCGCCCACAAGATCAACAATGTTCTGGGGCAGATTCTACTCGCGCGGCGCATGGGCAAGAAGCGCATCATCGCCGAAACCGGCGCGGGCCAGCATGGCGTCGCGACAGCCACCGCCTGCGCCAAATACGGGCTGGAATGCGTGGTCTATATGGGCGCTGTCGACGTGGCGCGACAGGCGCCCAATGTGTTTCGCATGAAAATGCTGGGCGCGACGGTTGTGCCGGTGCAATCGGGCGCCCGCACGCTGAAGGACGCTATGAACGAAGCCTTGCGCGACTGGGTGACCAATGTCAGCGACACCTTTTATTGCATCGGAACGGCGGCTGGGCCGCATCCCTATCCGGCCATGGTGCGGGATTTTCAATGCGTAATCGGCAATGAAACGCGCGAGCAAATGCAGCAGGCCGAGGGCCGCCTGCCGGATTCTCTGGTCGCCTGCATTGGCGGCGGCTCCAACGCCATCGGCCTCTTCCACCCGTTTCTCGACGATCCCTCGGTTGAAATCTTTGGCGTTGAAGCGGCCGGGCATGGTCTGGATATACCCGATGGACACGCGGCCTCCCTGGCGGGCGGGCGCCCGGGCGTGCTGCACGGCAACCGCACCTATCTCTTGATGAACGAAGACGGCCAGATCAACGAGGGCCATTCCATCTCGGCAGGGCTCGATTACCCCGGCATCGGGCCGGAGCACGCCTGGCTGAAGGAAACAGGCCGCGTCACCTATTTGTCGGCGACCGACGCGGAGGCGCTGGAGGCATTCCAGCTTTGCTGCAAGCTCGAAGGCATCATCCCCGCGCTGGAACCCGCCCACGCGCTCGCCAAAGTCATCACGCTGGCGCCGACCAAGCCACGCGACCACCTGCTGGTCATGAACCTCTGCGGGCGCGGCGACAAGGATATTTTCAATGTTGCGGAACATCTGGGCGGGATGTGACCTCATCCCTGCGGGAGTTTGTCCATGGCGGAATTGAAGGTTGTGATCGCTGGCGCCGGCGGGAGAATGGGGCGCACGCTGACGGCGCTCGTTCACGCTGCGCCTGAAATGGTCGTAGCGGGCGCGCTGGAGCGCGCGGGTTCGGACGCCATTGGCCGCGATGCCGGCGAACTGGCCGGCGTCGGGCGCATTGGCGTTGCGCTGACGCAGGACCCGCTTGGCGCCGTGCTGCATGCCGACGCCATCATCGATTTTTCTGCGCCCGCCAGCACAGTTGAGCTTGCGGCGCTGGCGGCGCAGGCGCGCATCATTCATGTCATTGGCACGACGGGCCTGTCGCCCGACGATATCGCCAAAATTCACGCCGCCGCGCGCCACGCAGTCATCATACGCTCTGGAAATATGAGCCTTGGCGTCAATTTGCTGGCGGGCCTCGTTCGCAAGGTTTCTGCCTCGCTGGGTCCGGAATTCGATATTGAAATTGTCGAAACGCACCACCGCATGAAAGTGGACGCCCCCTCGGGCACCGCCCTGATGCTGGGCGAAGCAGCGGCCCAGGGTCGCGGCATCGATCTTGCGCAGCACAGCCAGCGCGGGCGAGACGGGATCACCGGCCCGCGCAAGGTCGGCGATATTGGCTTTGCCAGCTTGCGCGGCGGGACGGTCGTCGGGGAACACACCGTTGTTTTTGCAGGTCCCTCCGAGCGCATCGAGCTGACGCATCGCGCCGAGGATCGCGCCCTGTTCGCTCATGGCGCTATTCGCGCATGCCTGTGGGGACGCGACAAAAAGCCAGGCCATTATTCGATGGCGAATGTTCTGGGATATGACTAACCAGTTTGCAAGTTCAGAGGTCACGCCGCCCTCGCTCGCAACATGAATATTGTCATGAACTGCCGCGCATCAATGGACTTCAGGAATGGACTTCAGGCTCTCTTGACCATGCTGTTATCGTCGTGATGGCGCGGCGTGGAGACCATGGCCTATAGCGATTCCTTCCAGTCGAGGGAGTGGGACGCACCATCGGAGCCCGCCGAGCTGTTGCGTTCTTAAAACTCTCCACGTTTGCCATTCGTCGGCGAGGCCCGCTGAAGCAGGTGAGCTGGACGCCAAAGTTTACAATCTAGGCTTGTATAATATAAATGATACAATCAAATTTATAAGCCTTCATTACGAAACATGTGCCAAAATCGGTCGATCTTAACTCCGTGTTTACCACCCGGGCACGAAAGTCCGAATCGGCGATGTTAGGAAACTGAACCCCAATGAACAAACGATTGGCATCGCCGTGAATCTGCGGGCGTAAACCGTTTGGGAACCGTCAAGCGGACAGTAAATGTATAAACATTCCAATCAAAGCTGATGGATTCTAAATGCCGTCGAATGGTCAAATGCCAACTTTTTGGCCTGGCGTACGTACAAATAGCTTGCTTGATAGCCAAATACTCACGCGTAGACATAGCTCTTCTAATCAGGCAAGTGCGAAAATGGATGGACAGCGCATTTCGCTGGAAGCATGGGTGATAAAATCAATTATCGTTGATCTTTCTATTCTTGTCAGCTTTGGGGTCCTTTCGAGTTTGATTGGTTCGGGCATCGTTCATTTTGGCGAGGCGGCGTTCCAACCGCAAATGGCCGTCGTGGTCTCCTCGGCTTTTCTGTATCTTTTGCTGGCGCGCATTGTCGATGCTTATCGCACGCGCCGGATTCTCGATCAGAAATATTCGACGAACCGGCTAGCGATAGCTCTTTTACTGACTTTTGCAGGCCTGGTCGCCGTTGGCGCTGCGACCAAAACATCGCAGGATTATTCGCGTATCTGGTTTTTTTCCTGGGCCGCTGCTGTATGCGTTTTTACGCCGATCGCTCGATTCTGGTCGCTCGCCCGCGTCCGTGCGCAGTTGGCAGAGAATGCCTATGTCTTTCGCGCTTTCACAGCTGGATTGTTTTGCGCGCCTTTGAGCGCTGACGAAATTGCCCGCAGGAGCGATCGTCAGGTGCGCACGCTCGGCTCCTGCCAATATACGTCCTTGGATGAGCTCAGCAGTTTGGCCGATGTCATCGCCCACGACGAGATCGATCAGATATATCTGACAGTTCCGTGGAACGCTGCGCCTGTCGTGATGCGCGCCTTGCAGGGAATCGGCCATCTATCAGCTGAAGTGTTTGTTTTGCCCTATGATGCAAACATGGGGGCGCCGCCGCTGACTGTTTCCATGAGGGGCGGGACCTTGTCCTTTACCGCAGTTGACCGGCCCATCAACGGCTGGGACCTGTGGCTGAAGCGCAAGCAGGATATCATGGTCGCCGCGCTTCTGATTCTGTTTTTTGCGCCTATATTTTTCGCCGTTGCGGTTGCGATCCGGTTGGACAGTCCCGGACCCATTCTTTTCCGGCAAAAGCGCGTCGGGTTTAACGGGCGCGTTTTCGAGCTCTATAAATTCCGCTCCATGTGTGTTGAGGGAACAGATCTCGACGCGTCCGTGCAAAGCAGCCGCGGCGATCCGCGCGTAACGAGAGTCGGTCGCTTCATCCGACGCACCAGTCTTGACGAATTACCTCAGTTTTTCAATGTATTGCAAGGGACGATGTCCGTTGTCGGGCCACGCCCGCACGCCCTTCAGACCAAAGCAGGCGGCCAACCGCTTGACGACGCCTCAACGCAATACGCCGCGCGCCACCGGGTGAAACCCGGCGTCACGGGCCTGGCGCAGATTAACGGAATGCGCGGCGAACTGACCTCGGTTGAAAAACTTCAGCAACGTGTCGCCTATGACATCCAGTATATCGAAAATTGGTCGACATGGCTGGATATCAAAATCATCCTGCGCACTGCGCTGATGTTTACGCACGATCCAGCCGCCTATTAGGGCCGTTGACGATCGCGGAAAGCGTTTGCAATTATGAAACGCCAGAACGGGCTGCAAAACAAAGGCGCAATGTGGCGCGCCCGGATTCTCCGCCGAACGCGGACAGGTTTCTGTTTGCTCGCACTCCTTCCCGCATTCGAAATGGCGCTTGCGGATTCCTCGCCGCACGGGGTCTTTAACTATGCGGATGAACACGCCTGCGTGTCGGCGGGCAAACTCGACGCCGTGCTTTGTGCGACCGCGGCCGCCAACGCCGCCGCGGAATTCGACGAAAAGGCCCCCCGGTTTAACAGTCGCGCCGCCTGCGAGGGAGCGTTCGGCGCGGGGCGTTGCAGTGTCGGATTCATTGGGGCCCAAGGCTGGCAAGGGCGCAAGAGCGGGCTCTATTTTTCGTTACGGTTCGATGGATTTACGGTCAGGGCGACCTCCAGCAACAATTTCACAGTGGTCCCGCAGGGCGCCGCCCTTCCATTCAGTCCCCGCACTGCGCTGCATTCAGATACGCATGTCGATCCGCGTATCCGGCAGGCGGCAGCCAGGCCGCCCGCCGGATTCCACGGCGGTTCGGGCGCTCGATTTGGCGAACAGCAACCCGGCGCTCCTGTCGGAAAGGCTCCGCCTCCGCCTCCGGACGATCCCAATTTTAATTGTGCGTCGCTGATTGAACCCGGCGCGAGCGCCGCCGACGCCTGCGCTCCCGCGCGACACAAATAATACCAGGGGCGTTTCGGATTGACCGATGCTCAAAACCGAAGCATTCGGCGCGTCAGTCGGATCTTGTTATAAGAACCGCGCGCTTGCCAGCGACGATGTGTCAAGGCGCATCGCCGTTGGTATGATAAGAACGGAGATTGAAATTCAAGCGTGAGATGGAGCGAACAAAGCAATTCGCTTCAATGAGCTTATCTCAGCTGGCTCGGGAACGCGAACACCGGTGAGAGACCGGCGTCAGCCTCTATCGTCAGGAACTCGCCACTCGATCAGAAATAGCGTTCAGGCAAGCGGATGAGATCGCCTGGATAAACGGCGACGCCGGTATTCAGCGGGAACTTCTTCAGTTCGGACTCGCCATCCCTTTGGATCAGGACCGAATCATTGCTGGCCCGGTAAGTCTGCCCGCCTGCGACGGCAATTGCGCTCAGGACATTCAAGCCGCTTTTATAAGGATATTCGCCAGGCTTTTGCACTTCACCGAGAACATAGAATGGGCGAAACGACGACACATCGACCGTGACTTTCGGATTTTTGAGATAATCGCCTTTAAACTTTTTCGCCAATTCGCTTTCAAGCTGGCTTTTGGTCAATCCAGCGGCAGGGATGGTTCCAGCAAGCGGTAGCGACACAAAGCCACCCGGGTCGATCTCATATTCGCCGGACAATTTGTCTTCGCCAAAAACGGTCACCTTGATCTTGTCGCCGCCGCGCAGAACGGGAGTCAATGTCGCCGGCGTGGCAAGATCGGCCGCGCTTGCTACAACCGTCGCGCCATTATTGCATCCAGCGACAAACAGGCCCAGGAGGAGCGCACACCCGACATTCCACCAGGATTTCATCTTATCATAGGTCCCGCTGATGAAGGCCGCAAACGAGCGGCGCTGCAGAACGAATCGTGCCGCCAAATATGTCCGGATAGTGTATGATTTGCGAGAAATCGTCAATGTTTTCATTCGCGCTGAACAGCCGCAAAGGTTGCGCCAGTTCCTGCGGCGGGGTGCGGGCGTTCTTCGGGCGAGGACTGATTCAGAGGCAAAACGAGTTGGCGCTTCTTCGATAGGGTCTTTTGAAATGCCGGGTCACCGGCAACAAAGCTGACGATATCTTGAGAGAAGAGCGGAAGGGCGTCTCCACCAGCTACTGTCGCTTGCCTGACGCCTGCGGGAACGTCCCTGCCCCGACGGATTATATCCGAGTTCCCAGCGACGCCGGCATATCCACTGCTGCCCGCGCGAACGGCGCGCCTGCGCATCGCCATGGCGCGTCCTGGCGCACCGAACTGGAATCCAGGCTGGCGGCCGGCGGATCGCGAGACATTTCGGGGGCTCTCGGGGATTTGATGACCACACGTTCGTGGATCGTGATATCAAAGTCGCGAAAGCTGTTGGCGCCCCTTGTGTTCGCTCTTTGACTATGGGGAGCGACAGAGTCGATCATATTTTCCTTGATAATTCGGGTGTCGGGATCGCTTGAGCGGAAAGAAAGTTCATGCAAGCGACTCCAGGCGGCGATGAGGGACTGGGGCCAACGAGCCCTGCTCCGACCCTTTGGCGGCGAATCAAAGAGCACCCGCTGTCTCGACTTGGACCGGGCCTTATCACTGGCGTTGCCGACGACGATCCAGGCGGGATCGCCACTTACTCGCAGGCCGGGGCTCAATTCGGCCTCAACATGCTATGGACGATGCCGCTGGCGTATCCACTCATGAGCGCCATCCAGGCCATGTGCGCCAACATCGGGCGCGTGACCGGCAAGGGGCTTGCGGCCAACATCAAGGATGCCTTCCCGCCAATTGGGCTCAAAGGCGTGGTCGTGCTGTTGCTGATCGCGAATACGCTCAATATCGCCGCCGATGTCGCGGCCATGGGAGAGGTCGCCGAACTCGTGTCTGGTTTCAATCGCCATCTCATGACGGCGTTCTTTGTATGCGTGACGCTGCTGTTGCAGATATTCGTTCCCTACCATCGCTACGTCTCTTTCCTGAAATGGTTGACGCTCTCATTGCTGGCTTACGCCGCCGTGCTGTTCACGGTCCATGTTCCGTGGGGCGAGGTTGCGCTTCGAACCGTGTGGCCGAAATTTACGCCAAACGGGGAGGCCGCAGCCGTGGTCGTCGGCGTCTTCGGCACAACCATCAGTCCCTACCTTTTCTTCTGGCAGGCGTCCGAAGAGGTCGAGGATATGCAGGCGAACGGCGGGGCCGCATTGCGCGCACTGGACGCGAAGACCGCCGCGCCGGAACTTCGCCGCATCAAGTGGGACACCTGGAGCGGTATGCTCTATTCCAACATCACCGCCTATTTCATCATTCTGGCGACCGCTGCCACACTCAACGTGTCCGGGGTTACCGATATCGAGACGGCTGCGCAGGCGGCAAGCGCGTTGCGGCCGCTGGCCGGTGATTTTGCATTCATGCTGTTCGCTCTTGGCATCCTTGGCGTCGGACTGATTGGCGTCCCGGTGCTTGCGGGTTCGGGCGCTTATGCCCTTTCGGAAGCCATGGGCTGGAATTGGGGTCTTGAACGCAAGGCGACCGATGCCTGGGGTTTCTATGGGGTTATCGCTATCAGCGTGCTCGCAGGCCTCGCGATTCAGTATTCGCCGATCAGCCCGATGAAGGCGCTTTTCTGGAGCGCCGTGATCAACGGGGTGGTCGCGGTGCCCCTCATGGTTGTCATCATCCTGCTGGCTTCGAAGACATCCGTGATGGGCGCTTTCACCTCAAGCCGGACGCTCGTCGCCCTTGGCTGGATCGGTACGGCCGTCATGGGCGCAGCGGCGGTTCGGATGTGCATTCCCGGCTAAGCTTTTAGCGCCTTCGTAACTGATATTGAGGGCTATCAGCGCTCCTTGACAACGCTCCGTCCAGGATCGACGCTCAATGGATCGGGTTCGGTCCATATCCAGCAGGGGAGGGAGCGCAAATGGCGAAACGTGTCACGCTCAAAATCAACAATCGCCAGCACGACATCGAGATCGACGATCCGGAAATGCCGTTGCTTTATGCGCTACGCGATGAGATCGGTCTCAACAATCCGCGTTTCGGATGCGGGCTCGGTCAATGCGGCGCCTGCACCGTTCACATCGACGGTCGGACGGCGCGCTCGTGCTCGATATCCGTTTCGGCGGTCGAAGGTCTTGAGATCACGACCTTGCACGGATTGGGAACGCCCGAGAAGCCGCATCCGCTCCAGATCGCATGGATCGAGGAGCAAGTGAACCAGTGCGGCTATTGCATTAACGGCTGGATTATGGAGGGCGCGGCGTTGCTCGCGCGCAATCCAAAGCCGACAGAAAAGGAAGCGCGGGCGGCGTTCAGCACGCTCATTTGTCGATGCGGAACGCACAACGCGGCGCTCCGCGCTGTGATGCGCGTTTCAAATCAGGCTTGAGGGAGGTCGACATGAACGAACCTTCGCACATTTTGGCCAACCTGCATCGCCGCGCGTTTTTGAACGGCGCCGGCGCTCTGGTGGTGGGTCTTGCAAGCCATGACGCTTGGGCGCAGACGCCCTCAGCCGCATCTCCGAATAATCCCGCGATGCTCGCAACGAAACTCGACTCCTATCTGGCAATCAAAGCCGATGGAACAGTCGATGTTTTTTATGGAGCCATTGATGGTGGACAAGGCCTCGCGACCTCCATTGCCCAGATGGTCGCCGAGGAGCTCGATGTCGACTTCGCCAGGATCGTCATGGTGATGGGCGACAGCGCACGCACACTCAATATGGGCGGCGCAAGTGGCGCAACCGGCGTGTCGCGCCGTGGCGTGATGCTCATGAGCATGGCTGCGGACGCACGGCGCATTCTTGTCGAACGCGCCGCTGACAAGCTCGGCGCAGCGGTGGAAAAACTTGGCGTCGAAGATGGCGTGGTCTTCCTCAAGGCGGAGCCTGCAAGGCGTGTAAGTTTCGCAGAACTGATTGGCGATCGATCGTTTGGTTCGGATGTCAAATGGAACGGCCAATGGGGCAACGCCCATTCTGCAAATGGCATGGCGTCGGTCAAGAAGCCGTCCGAGTACAAAGTCGTGGGAAAGTCGTTCCGTCGCGCGGACCTCGCCCGCAAGGTTTTCGGACAGCAGGACTTTCCTGGCGATATCAAGCTTCCAGGTATGCTCCATGCCCGCATGGTGCGCCCGCCCGTCGCCGGAGCGGTTCCAGTCACCGTCGATGAAAGCTCCATAGGCCAAATTCCCGACGCTCGTCTCGTCCGGGTCAAGGACCTGATCGCTGTCGTCGCGGCAAAGGAATGGAACGCGATACGCGCCCTGCGCGCGCTCAAGGTCGCATGGTCCACATCGATACCAAACTTTCCTGACCATGATCGCATCCACGACCACATTCGCAGCGCCGCCGTAACCCAGCGCACGATCGAGCGGGAGAACGGCGATGTCGAGGACGGTCTCAGGTCAGCCGCGCGCATCTTGTCGGCGGAATATGAATATCCGACCCACTCGCACGCCAGCATGGGGCCAGCCTGTGGAATCGCCGATGTGCGTGATGACGGTGTGACGATCTACACAAGCACCCAGAAGCCGCATTACGCGGCGGACGGCGTGGCCGATCTTCTGGGCGTGCCGCGCGAAAAGGTTCGCGCGATCTGGATGTACGGCACTGGCTCTTACGGTCGCAACGATCAGGGCGATGCGACAGCGGACGCAGCTGTGCTCTCAAAAGCGCTTGGCGCGCCGGTGCGGGTGCAGTGGATGCGTCAGGAAGCGCTGGGCTGGGACCCCAAGGGGACCGCCGCCGTCAATCGCCTGCGGGCGGGGCTGGACGCCAATGGAGAGGTCATCGCCTATGAGTTGATTTCCAAGGCCTTTTCCCGAGAGAATGTCGCGACGAACGAAGGCCGCGCCGCCGCCACGCTTGCCGGGCAATTGCTCGGCTTTCCGCTCGAGCCAAAGAATACGTTCAACATCCCCTTTGCGTCCTACACATTCCCCCACAACCGGGTTGGATGGGAAACCATCGCCCCCTTGATGGATCGGGCGTCGCCGCTTCGCTCTACGCACCTGCGCGATCCCTATGGACCGCCAATCCTCTTTGGCAGTGAAAGTTTCATGGATGAGATCGCGGTCGAAGCAGGGATGGATCCCGTGGAGTTCCGGCTCAAATATTTGAAACACCCCCGCGATATTGAGGCTGTGAAAATCGCCGCAGAAAAGGCAGGATGGACGCCGCGCGTTTCTCCCCGAAATGATATCGACCGAAGCTCCGAAGTCCTCGAAGGCCGGGGCATCGCCTTTCGCCGCCACTTCGACACGTTCATCGGCGTCGTGGTCGAGGTGCGTGTGCATCGCAAAACCGGCGTCGTGGAGCCAACCCGCATCGTGTGCGCGCACGATTGCGGGCTCATCGTCAATCCGGAAACCCTGAAGCATGTAATCGAACGTCAGCTCGTCTACGGGACCGGTCGCACAACGGTTGAAGAACTGACGTGGGATCAGGAAAAGGTCACCAGCGTCGACTGGATTTCCTATCCCGTGCTCCACATGGAGCACGTTCCGCCAAAGATCGAGGTTCATCTCATCGATCGGCCCGAGGCTGCGCCCTCCGGCGCCGCTGAAATGGCTCTGGGTCTTGTGCCCGCAGCGATGGGAAATGCCGTGTTCGACGCCACAGGCGTGCGATTGCGCCGCGTGCCGTTTACCGCCTCCCGGGTGAAGGCGGCGCTCGACAGGGCGTGAACGGCGGCGCGATCGAATAGCGCGGGCTGGATCAAAGGAGCAATCTGTTGTTGATGAGCGTTGCCTCGCATTGTTATTGACTGTTTGAATATGCGTGATCGTGGACGACGCCGTTGGCCCCGCGTTTGACGGACCGAATCCAGAACCGCCAAATGGAGAAAGCGGATGGCCAGCGATGCAACTGCGGCCACCGCCGCCGGCGAGGCCATCAAACGCCTGCTGCCATGGTTGGTGGCCGTCGCATTTTTTATGGAATCGCTCGACACAACGATTTTGAACACCGGCGTGCCTGTCATCGCCGAAGCGCTGCAAGTGCCGCCGCTCAGCATGAAGGCTGTGCTCAGCAGCTATACATTGAGCGTAGCGGTTTTCGTTCCCATCAGCGGGTGGCTCGCCGACCGCTTTGGCACGCGCCGGGTGTTTTCAGCCTCAATCGCGCTGTTCACGCTGGGCTCGCTGCTGTGTGGCCTTTCGAGCAACATTCATGTTCTTGTGGCCTGTCGCATTCTTCAGGGGCTTGGCGGCGCGATGATGGTGCCGGTCGGTCGCCTCACGATGGTGCGAACCTTTCCGAAAGATGAGTTGGTGGCGGCGATGAGCTTTGTCGCGATCCCCGCCCTGATCGGCCCGATGCTGGGGCCAGTGGTTGGCGGCTTCATCGTTCACTACCTGCATTGGCGGGCCATATTCTTCGTGAACCTGCCCGTCGGGCTGGTAGGTCTCGTTCTGGTCTTTCAGCACCTTCCAGACTATCGCGCCGAGCGGAGCGATCCACTCGACTGGGTGGGCCTGATCCTGTTCAGCTCGGGCGTCGCGCTCCTGTCGTACGTGCTGGAAGTCTTTGGCGAACATTCGCTGGCGCGCGGAGAGATTCTGATGCTTCTAGCGATTTCGCTGGCGCTGCTCGCCGCCTATGGCGGCCACGCAGCCAATCTGGCGCGACCGCTGCTGCGACTGATATTATTCCGCATCCGGACATTCCGGGTTGCGGTCGGCGGCAGCTTCGTGACCCGCCTTGGCGCGGGCGGAATGCCCTTCCTTCTGCCGCTCCTGTATCAGGTCGGGCTGGGATATTCGCCGGTCCAGTCGGCAATGCTCATTGTTCCCCAGCCGCTGGCCGCGATGATCCTGAAAACCAGCGTGCGGGTTATCCTGAGGCGGTTCGGTTACAGGCGCGTGTTGACGCTGAACACGATATGCATGGGCGCCCTGATCATGGCCTTTTCCGGCATCGGACCCGATACGCCTGTTGCGTTGAACCTGCTTCTGGCGTTTCTGTTCGGCTTTTGCTCTTCGCTGCAGTACAGTAGCATGAACACGCTGGTATATGCGGATATTGTCGATGCCGACGCCAGCATGGCAAGCACGATTGCGAGCACAATGCAGCAGATGTCAATGAGCTTTGGCGTTGCGGTGGCGTCGCTCGCAGCGGCTTTGTTTATTCCCGATTACACGAACGCCACAGCCCCGGAGATGATTCACGGCCTGCATCTGGCTTTCATGATGCTGGGCGCGCTGACGATCATCTCCGCCATGGTCTTCGCCGAGCTGAAAGCCGACGACGGCGCGAACGTCAGCCACCAGAGCGGGCAACCGCCCACGTTACAACATGCGATTTGAACGCGCGATACAATTGAGGTCACAGCAATAGCGGTGATCGCAGCGAGTTGTGCGGATCGAACTTGAAGAGCAACGAAGAGGCGACCCTGCCGCCGAATGAAGCGCGTTTTCATTGTATCAAAGACGCGGCGCGATTTTAACGATCCTGATTGATATCAGCCGGCTGAGTATTCGGCGCGAATCCTCGCGACGTCGGATACTGTCGGCAACCCGGCTTCGTTCCCAAGATGTTGAATCTTGAAAGTCGCCGCGGCGCGCGCAAAGTCAAAGTGATCTTCCCAGCTTGCCTCGGGCCGAGCCAGGTACGACGCGACATAGGCTCCGTGAAAGACGTCGCCTGCGCCAGATGTATCTGTGACCAAAGTGGCTGGAACGCGAAGCGCGGGAAGCCTTCGCACCGTTCCTCCGCGATCATACCAAAGCATGCCCTGCTCCCCCTGGGTCACGCCGCCAACCGCGCAACCTCGTGATTTCAGATAGTCCAGCATTCCGTTTGCATCCAGCTTCATTTGCTCACAAAGGCGGTCGGCGACGATCGCGACATCGATCAGCAGCAGCAATTCATGCGTGTTCGATCGCAGTCCCCCACCATCAAGCGATGTCACTATGCCGAGTTCGCGGCATGCTTTCGCATAGTGAATGGCCGCATCCGGTTGGTGTCCATCGAGATGCAGCACACGACACTGCGTTAAATCAAGCATAGGAAATGGATCGCGATAGTCGTCGTCTCGCGCGCGCAAAATTGCGCGCCGTCCGGCATGAGGACGCACGAAAGACAGCGAGGTTCGATGGACGTTTCGAGCGTGCACAGGAATCTCATATTTAGCAGCCATCGCAAGGAACATGTGGCCAAGCCAATCGTCCGCCAGCGAGGTGAGAAGTTCGGGCCGCTGTCCAAGCTTCGCGCAGGCGAAGCACGCGGTCACAGCGTTGCCACCGAATGACACAGCAAAATTATCGGCAACGGCCTTGTCGTCGCTTTCCGGTAGCGCATCCGCAAGCATTGTGACATCGATATAGGTATGGCCGATGAAAAGCGCCTGCATTCGATATCCCGCCGGATTTGGACCGCGTTGCAGGAAATACCCGCACGCCCTGCGTCATCTTGTCTCCTCAATAGCATGGGCCTGAAACGCGCTTCGAAGCAAGCGATTCGAGCCGAAAACTTCAATGAAGACGCAGCATTCAATCAAGACCGCAACCAGCAAATGCTGTCTCTTTGCCGGCAGCACGCGATATGATCGGTTGAAGTCGCACACGATCCGAGCGGTCCTGACTTGAGCCTACCGGGCGTGTTGGAAAGAGCAGCGACGTTCTGCGACCTGACCCACTTCGGCGCAATCAAGCCTGGCTTGCGGACAGTTCCAGGATCTTTGATATTTCCGACGGTCGGCCTGGTCCGGATGGCTGCGCTACAAGCGAAAGCCCGCCACGCCAGACGGTCTGCCTTGAGGCGACCGGGCTGCCTCAGGATTTCGGGAGAACGGCGCTGTGTGCGATTGATTTAACGCACTGCGTGATATCGGCGGTGAAGATAATGCCGGTGAGGCAACCTTCCGGAAACGGCGTGCGTGACGCGCGGGCCCGCAACATATCCTGCCGTTCCACCGACAATCGCGCCAACCGGGCCACCCACGATTGCGCCTGCTCCTGCGCCTATCACTCCATCGCGAATCCGCTCTTGCGCCTGCGAGGAATGTAACGACAACAAGCCTGCTGCCGCAACGACCAAAATAGCGAAACTGTTTTTCATCTGACGTCCTTCATGTAAAGCGCATCGATAATGGAACCCAACGCTGGTCGATAGAATCGGAAATTACCCAGAGTCGGGTTTTGTCACTCGAAGCCAGAAGAAGTCGCCGGCTGCGCAATCATGCCAACGCGGCGGCTATAGGTATTATCCGACTCTATTCATCAATCCGGGAGGGGATACCGTGCCTTTCGCCTTTGCTGCGAAGGAGGGCTGTTCGTCATGCGTGTACTCATTCTGGTGATCGCGATTGTCTATCTTGTCGGCGTCGGCGTCGCGCTGTCGCCGGCCATAAAGGACAAGTGGAATAGCGCGTCGGCGTCCGAACTTGCAGCGAGTGTCGCGCAAGCCCTGCCCAACGCTGTGGCGTGGCCGGCAAGGGCCTTCCACAGCGCGCCGGATCAGGGTTGATTGCATTTGCGGGATTCGCAAACGTCGGGCGCCCGGAGATCATTTTTTGAAGCGGCGACCGACATGTCTGGCGCTACGTCGTACCGCAGTGCTTGGTTATGCGCAGGGCGGATTTGCTCGCGCGATGAATTTTATATCGGCTCAAACTGTGTCGATGCATGGCCGTTCAGCGGGGCGCGAGCGACGTGGCTCGATCATTACGCTTGAATCATTGAGTATTTCCCGAAGGTTCCCGACATGATTGCGTCCCGATACACTCCCATTTGGCTTACGTCATGGACCGACTGCAAGCGCCGGGTTGAGGTTGCTGAGGGATGCAAGTCATGATCATGGACGTCTTTATCAACGATACGAACGCCGCTCCGTACGGATTGCCCGCCTCCTCCACTGTCGCGGATGCCGGGCAGAACCCTTTCTTCAATATGTTGAGCCGACAGCTCAAACTTGCAGCGAACATTTTGCAGCTTGGCCTTCGTGCTTGCCGCGCCGCTCGCGGCGGGGCGCGCAATATCCTGCGCAACGTATCCACCATGAGACGCGCGCCCGGCGCGCGATTGGAGTCGCCATGAATCTGGTACATTACGAGCTCGTTGCAATTCGGGCGTATGACAGGGATGGCGAAGGTTATGTCGCAAGAGATGAGATGTATCTCAAACCTAATGGAGACTATGTTCTGCGGCATTCGTCGAATGACGTGAACGGACCCGAGCAATTCAGAACGCTGAATAAAACATCGGCGGAAAACTGGTTGCACGCCGCGCGGGCGCAAATCGTTTGGCGCACGGGTGATCGCAGTGCGCAAGTTATTCCCTTTCCTTCGGCTTCAAAACGATCATTCGCATCCCGTTCGATTGTTCATTGATTAAACGCGCCGCTTGATCCTCGCCGGTCGAGCCGTCAGGCGTTTGTCACATCTCTCGATGCAACTGGAGACTTTTATGGCTTGGCATGTCCGTTACGTCGATCGCGCGCTGAAGCATGAACTGCTTTCGCAGGAATTTGATACACGCGCCGGCGCACTTGAAAGCGCGTGGAGCCTGGCGCAGGCGGATAAGGATATAACCGCGATTGAAGGGCCAGACGAGGAATTGGTGAGCATAGAGGAGATTAGTGATTGGTTTGATGCGCGCGCATCGCGCCGCGACGCCGATCTCATCATCCCCGCCAATCAATTGAATGCGTCAAACGATGAATGAAAACAGCGACCCGCCGAGCAAAAGGCGGCCGCAAAGCGAACCCTGCGTTGCAACTGTTATTTGGTCTCAACCACCCGGACGCAAAAGCAGCTCCAGCGTCCCGGTGTTCGGGCGCAACGGCGCACATGCAGGATGGCGCTGCGGATCGCGATGTCTCACGGCTCCGCGCCGCCCGGATGTGAGGCGCGCTCAGCGACCAGCGGGCCGCTCGCCGCCGCCTTCGCCGCCGCGACCGGGTCCGCCAGCGCCGCCGCCTGCATTGGGACTCTGGCCACCCTGAGGGCCGGCCGGGCGTTCACCGCCGGATGAGCCCGCCTTTGGGCCGCGATCAGGTTGTCCTCCCGCCGGTCGACCGGCTTCGCCTCGCCCGATACCGGGCGCGCCACCGCCACCGGGCGCTGGCCGTCTTGCGCCCGGCGCGACGGCGGCAGGTCCCGGGTTACGCGCTCCCGCGCGCGGGGGACGCTGTCCGTTGCCACTCATGGGAATCGCTGGCGCAAATCCCGGCTGCCGGCCCTGCTGCGGCGGCGCCATGACGCGGTCGCGATTGCCCGACGACCTCCAGCCTTGCCAGCCCTCGCCGCCGCCCCAGCCGAAGCCGCGTCGGGACGCATATCCGCAGCGATACCAGCCGGGGCCCCTCCATCCGATGAGATACCAACAATAGCGCCTGCCCCCGTAAACATACTGGGCGTTTTCGATATCGTTTGAGGTCGTGGCGCCCAGGAAACCGCTGACCATTGGCGCAGCCACAGCGCGTTGGGCAAGGAGGTCCGCTCCAGCCGCAAGAGAAATGACAGCTGCTGACGCCAGTATGAGCGTTTTCATGATGCTTCTCCGTTTGAATTCGGCCATCCGGAGATGACCCGATTTGTTTGCGTTCAACAGAATTGGCGCCGCCGGCATATTTGGCGGTGAGGGCAGGCATGCGGAAAGCGCGCCTAGCGCTTTGCCGGCGCCTGCATGGCCAGAAGATCCTGCATATCGCTCGCGTGTTCTTCCTCGACGGCGAGAATCGACTCGATCATCACGCGCGTGGTCGGATCGTTGTCGCCAAAGAAGCGAATCAATTCCCGGTAGTGATCGACAGCAATTCGCTCGGCGATCAGATTTTCGCGGATCATTGCGGTGAGATCGGCGCCGGTCGCATATTCGGACGCCGACCGGCTGGCGAGGCCGTTGGGGTCGAAATTTGGCTGACCGCCGAGTTGATTGATGCGTTCGGCGACCGCCATCGCATGTTCCTGTTCTTCGGTGGCATGCTGCGCGAACTCCGATTTGACGCTTTCGCTGGCGAGGCCAGTGGCGGCGATGGAGTGCTGCGTATATCGCAGAACGCATACCAGTTCCGTCGCCAGAACGGTCTGAAGAATGTCAATGGTCCGGGCTACATCGCCAACATAGGTCTTGCTCACAACACCCTGTTCAATATGCATGCGCGCGCGCGCGCGCAGGGTCTTGACGTCGCTCAGGAAAGGTTCGGACGCTTCAGTTTTCACGATTGACGGGTTGTTCATGACGGCTCCTGCTTTGCCTGAGATACGACGGAATTCATTCGCCTAAACGGCGGACCGCCGGTGTTGTCGATTGCGATTGGCTACCCGAACCGGGAGCGCGGCCAGTGGCGCAGGTCTCCAGAACAGGGGCCCCAACACGATGACGCTCATCCCCAGGAAAAACGGCCACAATTGCATGGCGGATGATGACAAGATCGGCTTTGAAACACCCATGATTTCGGCGCCAGAATGGACCGCCTGGAGCAGGATGGAGGCGAGAACGACAATTTGAATCCGGACTGCCATCAGGTCGCTCCTCGGTATCATGCGCTTCAATCGAGAAGTGCATTCATCTCGACATTGCGTTGGCGCGCTCGTTGCAGCGTCGGCCAACAAATGCAAATTAGTCAGGATCGCTCACGTTCCGCCAGACTCGGAAACTACCCACCAGATAATCATCGCAGCGCGCAGCGGATGTCGCTTTGTTTGCGCTGGCGGCGCGGCACCCGGCAGGTAGGTATTTTCCGGGGCTATCGTCAGGCGTTCGCAGCGTTACACATGCGGTCAGTGCTTTTTGAGCGACGAGGAACCAGTTATGGGACGAGGAATATTGCTTTGGTTTCTTGGAGTGCCTATCCCGGTCATCATCCTCATCGCGCTTCTTTATCGATAGGGACAACGACTATGACGATGCTGGAAATCACAACCCTGTCCGAAGGCGAATTGCACGAAAGCAGCGCATCTGCCGAGAGTCCGGTTTCCTGGAGCGCTGTTGTTGCGGGCGCGATCGTCGCGGTTGCGTCCTCGCTGGTGTTATTGCTCCTCGGCTCCGGGCTTGGGCTTTCAATGGTTTCGCCATGGTTGTTCAATGGCGTCAGCGCAGCGACCTTCGCAGTTTCGACGTCCATCTGGCTTATTGTGATCCAGTGGCTTTCCTCAGCGTTAGGTGGCTATCTGACGGGACGGCTCCGGACAAAATGGGCCGGCTTTCATCCCGATGAAGTATTCTTCCTGGATACGGCTCACGGTCTGCTCGCGTGGGCGCTCGCCACGATTATAGTGGCGGGCGTTTTGAGTTCCGCCGCAACCACGATTGCCAAAGGCGGCGCTGGCGCCGCCATTGCCTCGTCCGGGATGAATGCAGAAACTGCGGCTCAGACAAGTCCCGCCTTTGCGACCGGAAAATCCAACCAGTCGATCGGCTATTATGTCGATCTGATGTTCCGTCCCGCAGGAGATCAAGCTTTGGCATCCAATGTTCCGGCTGCCGGCCAGATCGGGGCAGGCTCCCGGGCCGAAGTCACGCGGATCCTGATGATGACGCCCAATAACGAGCCGATATCCGCCGCCGACAGGAGTTACCTGGCGCAACTTGTCGCTGCCCGAACGGGACAGCCGTCAATCGACGCGCAACAACGCGTCGCCAGCGTGATTGGCAAAATGGACCAGGCGCGTGAAAAAGACAAAGAAGTCCTGGAGAAAGCCAGGAAGGCTGGAATCACGACATCGCTTCTCACCGTTCTGGCGTTGATTGTGGGAGCTTTCATTTCAAGCGCTGCGGCCGCCTTTGGCGGCCACGTTCGCAGTGAAACCTGACGGGGCCCATTCCCCTGAATGGAACAGACGGACGATCGTTCATGAATGATGAGGCCAGTGAAATGGCGCGAACAAGTCAAATCTCGCACGTTTGGGGAATGATCGACAGGGTTGAAGTCGGCATGTTGACCACGCGATTTTCTGGTGGCCTGCGCGCGCGACCGCTGCAAGCGCGTACGGACCGCGACGCTGGCGTCATATGGTTCCTGACGGATGAGCGCAGCGACAAGGACTCTGAAATTCATTTGCAGGAAGACGTCGGGCTTGTTTTCGTGGATGGCGCGAGCCGCGCCTGGTTGTCGATCACAGCCCGCGCCAGCATAACGCGCGACCCGGTCAGGGCAAAAATGATATGGAAGCTGACCGACGACATGTGGTGGCCCGGCGGGGCCGATGACCCGAATGTGCGCGTGCTTCGCATCCTCCCCGTCACAGCTGAATTATGGAACGGTCCTTCAGGCGCTTTCAGCACGGCCTTCGAATTCGTCAAGGCAAAACTGACCGGAGAAAAACCATCCCTTGGCGAAAACTGTAAGGCGACCGTTCCGATGCGCTGATGCGTCGTTTATTTTTGTTCTTATATCACGGCGGCGTTTGGAGGGGCCAGAGAGTTTCTGGCGAAGGGCGCACAAAAGAGTGCGATGACGGTCAATAAGGCGATCAATGCCCAGGCCTCGTTGATCGATTGCGTCAGCGCTGCTTTTTCAACCAGCGGACGCAAAGTCGCCAGTGCGGCGTCGTCAAACGGACCCGGCGCTCGCGCGTTGAGAAGATCGAGCGGAACGCCGACAAATTTTGCGACATCGGCATCGACCGCTTGCAGGCGTGCGATGATCGCCTCGCTATGAGCTGCCGCGCGGCTATAGATAACAGTGTCGATCAATGCGAGGCCGATTGCGCCGCCCAGATTGCGCATCAGATTGAACAGACCGCTGGCGTCGGGCACGCGAACCAGACTCAACTGGCCCAGCGCGAGACGCGTCGGCGGCAACAGGCAAAACATGATCGCAAAACCGCGGATCGCTTGCGGCCAGAACATGCCTTCGAAATCCGTTTCTGGCGTCTGGAACGCACTGAGACCAAGCCCAAGCGCGAACAGAGCGAACCCCGCTACCGTCAGCCAGCGAGCGTCGACGCGCCGCTCAAGGCCAACCGCAATCGGGGCGATCAGCAATTGTGCGACCCCCGTCACCAGCATGATTTTCCCAATTTCCAGTGAATTCTTGCCCCTGACAAACGCAAGAAATACGGGCATGAGATAGACGGAGCCAAACAGGCCAATGCCCAGCACGAAGCTGAGAATGCAGCCGATTGTGAAGTTGCGATCGGCAAAAGTGCTCAAGTTGACAATCGGATGCCGTGCGCCAAGCGTTCGCTGGATGAAGCCGGCCCCGCTGGCGAGGCTCGTCACAACCAGACCGAGCACAAGGCTGCTGGACCAGCCGCGATCTGGCGCTTGCTTCAGCGCCAGTTCGAGCGCGCCAAGCGCCAGCGCCATCATGGCCAATGACAGAATGTCGAGCGTCCGGCTTTCATGCAGGCGCATGGGGGTCTTTGGCAGGAACACCCCAGCAAAGGCCGCCGAAAGAATTCCGGGCGCAATGTTGATCAGGAAGAGCCAATGCCATGAATAGATGTCAGTGACCCAGCCGCCGACGACGGGTCCCAAAGTCGGCGCCAACACCGCCAGCACCCCGGCCAGTGTCGTGGCTATCGTCTGTTGGCGGGCGGGGAAGAGCAGGAAAACAGCAGCAAACACCGCCGGAATCAAGACGCCGCCGGAAAGCCCCTGCAACACTCGCCAGGAAATCAGAACCGTGAAACTTTCACTGACGGCGCAGCCGAACGACGCCAAAGTGAAAATTGATATTGCGATGACAAATAGCCAGCGCATACTGAGCAGTCTTGTCAGAAACCCGGTCAGCGGAATCGCGATCACTTCGGCGATCAGATAGGCCGTCTGCACCCAGCTCATACGATCCGGCGGTATGTCGAGCGCGGTCTGAATGGTCGGCAGCGACGTCGCAACGACCTGCACGTCGAGAATGGCCATGAACATGCCGACGCACATCGTCGCAAAGCCGACCCATGTGCCGACAACGGTTTGCTCCGCCAGATATGGATCATTGTCTTGCGGCATGGCGCAATCCCCTCAGCGCGGCCCCCTCAGCGCGAATCCGGATCGTTAAAACGATCGCGTTCGCCACCGAGAATATCAAGGCGAACAACGGCAGTCCGAGGCACAACGGCAATGTAGCGATCTCGCCAATCACGACGACATAGTTTGGATGTGAGAGAAAGCGGTAAGGTCCTTCGGTTATCAGAGGAGCGCCTGGCAATATGACGATGCGCGTCGTCCAGCGTTCTCCCAGGGATTTCAGAACCCACAGCCGCAACCCCTGCAATGCGACAAAGACGGCAAGCCAGCCCCATTGGATGGGCTGGCTCCAGCCAAATATCCAAAGCCCCGCGAGCCAGGCCGTATGCACGGCCACAATCGCCGGATAGTGGCCCGCAGCAACTTCAAATGCGCCTCTGCCGATGAGCGCCGCTGTGTGACGACGGGCGATCCAGAGTTCAGCCAGCCGTTCCGCGGTGACAACGGCCAGCAATAGAGTCGCGAGGGTCATGCGGCGCTCTTCAGCGACACACAGCATGTTGAGAAGCCAGGCCCCATTGCTGTAACAAGCGTACGCCGGGGCAGGCCCTTCCTGATCAGGCGGTCCAGAACAAAAAGCGCCGTTGGCGCCGACATGTTGCCATAATCTGACAGGACAGCGCGCTCGTGGTCCAGAGCCCCCTGCTCCAGGGAAAGCGCCCGTTCCAGCGCATTGATGACTTTGGCGCCGCCCGGGTGGCAAGCGAAGCGGTCGATATCTGCGATCTTCAATCCGCCCCGGTCGAGAATGCTTTCGATAGCCGGCGCAATATTCGCTTCGGCGAAAGGCGGGATCGCGCGGTCGAAAATCACGCCGAAACCCTGCGGATCCACATTCCATCCCATGATGTCGAGAGTATCGGGCCAGGTGTGCTGACCATCCATCTCGACTTCCGCAATGCCGGCGTCACCGGCTTTCAGCACACAGGCCGCTGCGCCATCGCCGAACAGGGCCGTCGCCACAATATTTTCCTTGGTCAATTTATCGAGCCTGAAGGCCAGCGTACATAGCTCGACAACCACAAGCAGCACAATGGTTCCGGGGCGGGATCGCGCCAGTCGCGAGGCGACCGAAAGCCCCATCACGCCGCCAGCGCAGCCAAGACCGAACAATGGAACCCGCTCAACACCGGGGCGAAAGCCAATCCGGCCGGCGACGCGCGCCTCCAGACTTGGCGTA
The DNA here is from genome assembly GCA_903931945.1 of uncultured Hyphomicrobiales bacterium. GTDB lineage: Bacteria > Pseudomonadota > Alphaproteobacteria > Rhizobiales > Beijerinckiaceae > Terripilifer. The sequence continues at coordinate 97,464 of CAIZEI010000091.1, forward strand.
GCGATGCCGGTTGATGAAACGGTGACGACAGTGTCCACGTCAAATGCGCAAACACCGGCGTCATGCAGCGCCCTGCTCGCTGCGTCATGAAATAAATCACACGCTCCATCGAGATAGGCGGCGTTGCGCTCCGGCCACCCGAGGGGTTGAAAATACCATTCAAGCGGACGCACCGCGTAACGGCGAGCGATGCCGGAACTTGCAAATACCCGCGCCAGCCGTTCAAAATCCTGAAAGCGAGCCGCAAACCCATGGTGCGCGGCCATCGCTACATCACGCTGTTCGATGACGTGCGGCGGAACTGCAGTGGCTACGGACATTAGCTTTGCGTTTATGGACATTCCCGCCGGTTCCTTCACGCTGTCATTCTGACCCCCGGAGCCATTGTATCAGGCTCATATACGCTACGGCGGGAGGATCGGATCGCCAAATCATCCGCCCCAAAAATCGCGCCGCCAGGAAAAATGCGATTTGGGTGCGCGATCCTGATTTTTGAATTCGGAAAATGCCGTATCGACTGTATGGCGACAATACCCGCCGCACGACCGGCTTGTGCAGGGCCGGAAAATACCCAGTGGACGCTTTAGGTAATTTCCGAGCCTATCTGCCCGTGCCTGAGGCGCAATAGTGTCGCGCCGCCAATGCGCCCGCCTGGAGAAACGCCGATGACTTTCACGCTTCCAGACCTTCCTTACGCCTATGACGCCCTGCAGCCGTATATGTCTAAGGAAACCCTTGAGTATCACCATGACAAGCATCATCAGGCCTATGTGACGAATGCCAACCATTTGATGACAGGCGCGGAATTCGAAGGCAAGTCGCTTGAAGACGTTGTGAAAGCGTCCTTTGGCAAGAACGCCGCGCTGTTCAACAATGCAGGCCAGCACTACAACCACAGCCATTTTTGGAAATGGATGAAGCCGCGCGGCGGAGGAGCTTTGCCTGGCAAGCTCAAGGAAGCTGTTATCGCCGGTTTCGGTTTCATAGAAATATTCAGGGAAGACTTCATTCAGGCCGGCGTAGCGCAATTTGGGTCGGGCTGGTGCTGGCTGGCCGTGCGAAATGGCAAGATTGAGATTATGAAAACCGCGAATGGGGAAAACCCGCTCGTGCGCGGCGGGGTTCCGATCCTTGGATGCGACGTCTGGGAGCATTCCTATTATATCGACTATCGCAACAGGCGGCCCGACTACATGAAGGCTTTCATTGAGCATCTCGTCAATTGGGACTATGTCGGGGAACTGTTCGAAGCAGCGAACAAATAAGTTCGAACTCGCATCGGAATCGGGACTGCGATGACAAAATCATCGCTGAATGATTCAGATTTGGCGCGCATTCGATCGACCAACGGTTTCCTTCACCCGATGCAGGCGACTGGCGCATGTCGCGGGCGCGGAGCGACCGTCCTGCCTGTGTCGGATATGAAATGGGACGCCGCTTTGCCGGAAATCCCCAACAATCGTCAACCAAAGCGTGAGCCTGCGGCGATCGGGGTCGAAGGCAGTTGCGAAATGCGTTCGCCACCCAGCCCCCAGACGATCTTTTCAGGTTGCATTTTGGCGTTGGGGCTTTTTGCGGCGCTCTACGTGGCAAGTTCGTTTATTTTTCCTGTCGTGCTCGCCTTCATGTTGAACCTTCTTTTGCAGCCGGTTGTTGATCTGCTGGGGCGACTCCGCCTGCCTCGAGTCATCGGTGCGCTGCTGGTCATTCTTGTTGGCCTTGGAACTTTCGTGGGGCTCATTGCTGCTTTATCCGTGCCAGCTGCGACCTGGGCGCAACGGCTGCCTGAAGGCATCCCGCGCCTTGAAGCTCGCCTCGTTGTGTTAAGCGGTCCCATACAGGCGCTGCAAAACGCCATTCAACAGGTCGAGCAGGCCGCAGGCACGTCCGGACAACAGGGCTTCAACATTGCGCTTCGACCGGATATGGGCCTGACGGGAGCGCTTCTGGCGGGAGCGCGTGCGGTCCTTGATGGATTGTTTACGACTGTTCTGGTGCTGTATTTTTTGTTGGTGTCCGGCAATATTTTTCTGCGGCGTATCGTCGAAATTCTCCCGCGGTTCAGCGAGAAGCGGCAAGCCGTCGATATATCCCAGCAGATCGAGAAAGATATTTCCGCCTATCTCCTGACCGTTACAGCCATGAATGTGGCGGTTGGATGCGCAACGGCGACTGCCATGTATCTGTGCGGGCTCGGCGATCCGTTGCTTTGGGGCGCGACAGCCTTCCTGCTCAACTATATTCCGATTTTAGGCCCATTATTCGGGACAGGCATCTTCTTTCTTGCGGGCATGTTGAGTTTCGATAGTCTGGAGTGGGCGCTACTGCCTCCAGCCCTCTATTTTGGCATTCACCTCGTTGAGGGCGAAACCCTGACGCCGATGCTGCTTGCAAGGCGTTTCACCTTGAATCCCGTATTGATTATTCTATCGCTGGTGTTCTGGTTCTGGATGTGGGGAATCCCCGGCGCGGTCCTGGCGGTTCCCATGCTGGCGATCCTGAAAATCATCTGCGACCGGGTGGGCCCGCTGACTGCCGTCGGACGACTTCTCGAAGGGTAGCAGAAGCAATTGGCGCGGCGATGCGTCTCCTGCGCCACGAACTGACGAGCGGCGGGCGATCGACAGCGCCAAATGGTGCGAATAACGCAACGTTGCATTCGGAAAAGCGAGGGTCCTCATTCCCTGGTCTCCTTCGACCGAGATCAGCGCGTCTTTGCAAATTTGTCCTTGAGCGCCGCCAGGCGGACCGCTCCCCCATCGCGTCCCGACTGATGACGCAGGAACAGCTTTTCGACGACCGGCGAACTGGCTTGCACGTCTTCATTGCGCGACACCCTGGATGCCGACGCATTTGGCCGAACGGTCTCGCTAAATCGCCTTGCAGCCGCCCAAGCGCTGTTCAGCATTATCCGCAGGGGCAGCAAGAACCGTCAAAGCAACCAAAGGCGCCGCAAATCTCCCGCGTCGAAACAATCAAAAGCGTTCCCACTCCCGCTTTTGACCCTCAAAAAAAGCCTCTTGCCAACACTCAGTATATAATTTACATAGACTAAATTGATGGAGGTTTTGGCATGGCGATCAGAAGACCGGTGGAACAAATTTCGAGCGCTGGCGCGCAGGAGTTTCGCGCCGACGTGCTTGTCCTCGGGGGCGGGCCGGCCGGAACCTGGGCGGCCATCAACGCGGCCGGCCGCGGGGCCAGCGTGCTTCTTGTCGACAAGGGCTTTTGCGGAACGTCTGGCGCCACCGCTCCCTCTGGCACCGGCGTCTGGTACGTCGATCCCGACAGCGCCAAGCGAGAGGCCGCGATGGCCTCGCGCGAAGCGATGGGCGGCTTCCTTCAGGACCGGCGCTGGATGGCGCGGGTGCTGGATCACGCCTACGACACTGTCCAGCAACTGGCGGACTGGGGCTATCCCTTCCAGACCGACGAGTACGGGTTGCAAAGATACGGATCCGTGATGGGTCCCCAATACATGCGTCTGATGCGCAAGCGGGCCAAGCAGGCTGGCGCCAAGATTCTCGATCACAGTCCGGCGCTCGAACTCATTGTCGATGACCGCGGCGCCGTTCGCGGCGCGTCAGGCATTCGGCAGCAATCGGGCGAGCGCTGGATTGTACGCTCGGGCGCCGTGGTGATGGCGACCGGCGGCTGCGCTTTTCTGAGCAAGGCGCTTGGATGCAACGTTCTCACCGGCGACGGCTACCTTATGGGCGCGGAGGTCGGCGCCGAGCTTTCAGGAATGGAATTCTCCAACGCCTACGCCATGTCGCCCGCGTTTTCATCCGTCACAAAGACGCGATTCTACGATTGGGCGACATTCACCGATGCATCCGGGGAGTTGATCCCCGGCGCGCAATCCAAGGGCGGGCGCTCGAACATCGCTCGCTGGCTGACGAACAACGGCGCGGTTTTCGCCCGGATCGACAAAGCGGACGCGCCGACGCAAGCCGCCATGCGGCTTGCGCAGCCCAATTTCTTCCTTCCCTTCGATCGCGCCGGTATCGATCCCTTCGCGCAACGCTTCCCGGTGACGCTGCGCCTTGAAGGCACAGTGCGCGGCACCGGTGGATTGCGCATTGTCGACGACACCTGCGCGACCACAGTTCCAGGCCTTTATGCGGCCGGCGACGCGGCGACGCGGGAGTTGATCTGCGGCGGATTTACGGGCGGCGGCAGTCATAACGCCGCCTGGGCGATGTCCTCCGGGTTCTGGGCGGGCGGCGCAGCGGCCGATCACGCGCTGTCGGTCGGGGAGCCGCGACACGCCGCGCCCGTGAAGCATGCGGGCGGTGTGGCGCTCAGGGAGGGAGCGGAACGTCCCGTCGATTCCGGGGATTTGATCAAGTCCGTTCAGGCCGAGGTCTTCCCCTACGACATCAACTATTTCCGCAATGGCGAGAAGCTGTCGGGCGCGCTCAATCGGCTCGACAGCCTTTGGTCCGCGACATCGCGCGCCGGTCGATCCGATGCCTTGCGCGTCACGCGCGACCGCGAGGCGGTTTCGATGTTGGCGACAGCGCGCTGGATGTACCGGAGCGCGCTCGAACGCAAGGAGAGCCGCGGCATGGCGCGGCGTCTGGATTATCCCGGTCAGGACTCAGGTCCCAAATACAACGTGCGCGTGGGCGGGCTCCATGAAGTCTGGAGCCGCCGCGACGCCAATCAACCAGCGCCGATTTTGGAGGCCGCAGAATGATCGAGGTTATCGACGAAGAGCGTTGCACCGGCTGCAACATTTGCGTGCACGCCTGCCCGACCAATGTTTTCGACGCGGGCGCGAAAATTCCCGTCATCGCGCGGCAGGATGACTGCCAGACGTGTTTCATGTGCGAGGCGTGGTGCCCGGAGGACGCGCTCTATGTTTCGCCGCGCGCCGACGATCTGGAGCATCCCGATATCGCCGCGCTGAAATTCAACCACGTCATCGGCAGCTATCGTGCGGCGATCGGCTGGTCGAAAGGCGATGCGCCCACGATTTAATTCTTTCGCGCGCGGTTCACTGCAATGCGCTCAACCGGAATCCGATCATGAACAGAATCACCCGCCGCCATTCGCTTGGCGCACTGACGTCTGCTTTCGGCGTCCTCGCCATGCCCCAGCTCGCCCGCGCCGCCGAGCGGCCCCCCGCAACCATTCGCATCGCCGGGCCCGGGAATGCCGCCGGCAAGCCCTACGGCAACAATGTGCTCGGCGTCCTGCGCGTCAAGGGTTTGCTTGAGGAAGAATTCAAGACGGAAGGCGTGACAATTGACTGGCAGTTCCCGCGCGGAACTGGCCCCGCCATTAACGAAGCTTTCGCCAATGGCCAGCTGGATTTCTCGAATTATGGCGGCCTGCCGAACGTGGTTGGCCGCGGCGCGGGCTTGCGAACCAGAGCGCTGGCGTCAAACGGCCTGGCGCCCGTTTATATCGTTGCGCGCAAAGGCGCGAAATTCGCGTCCGTCGCGGACTTGAAGGGCGCCCGGATTTCGGTGTCGCGCGGCACGATTTACGAATGGTCGCTCAATCGCATTCTCACGCCGGCGGGTCTGGCCGAGCGCGACGTCCAGATCTTCGACCTGCAAGCCGCCGATCAGATTTCCGCCATTGCGTCGGGAGATATTGACGCCATCCTCGCAGGCAACAACCTGCTCGAACTCGTCGATCGCGACATCGCAACCCTGGTCTATTCGACCAAGGGCACACGCGCCCCAGGCACCAACTTCGGCTCCTTCGTCGTCTACGAGGACTTCGCCAGGCGCTACCCCGAAACCACGCAACGCGTCGTCAATAGCTACATCCGCGCCGCCTATTTCGCTTCCCAGGAAGCCAACCGGCAGGAACTCTATGACATCTGGGCTCTGACCGGTGTGCCTCGCGCGGCGTTTGCCCGCGATTACGACGGCGATGACCTCGCCGACCGTCACTCGCCCCTCGCAGATGGTTTCTACCGCGCCAGCGTTCAGAGCGGGATCGACTTTTCGATCTCGAAAAAGCTCATCCGGGCGTCGTTCGATCCAACCCAATGGATCGACCAAAGCTTTCTCGACAGGGCGATCGATACCCTTGGCTATCGCCAGGTCTGGCGCGCCTATGACGCAGCCGGCAAACCGCAGAGTTGATCGGGTCGATTGTCGGGAGCCAGACATCCATGTCCATCGAGGTTCTATCAGACCAACGTATCGCCTCTTCCGGGACACTGAGGTTTGCGCGCGTCGCAGGTCGATCGTCCGCGCTGTTTTCACGCCGATGGATGAAGGTGTGGAAGGGAACCGCCATGGCGGCATTGCTCGGCCTGTCGCTGCCTGCGGCGATCCTGGCGATCTGGACCATTGCTGCGCGCATGGAACTGGTCGCGCCGCAAATTCTCCCTATGCCGTCGCTCGTTTGGGCAACGACATGGGATTTGACTGTCAGCGGCGATCTGCCGCGTGAACTCGCCGTGAGCCTCGCCCGGCTGGCGGGCGGGCTGCTGATTGGCGGCGCTCTTGGGCTTGCTTTCGGTCTCCTGTTCGGCCTGTCGCGCGCAAGCGAGGCCTATCTTGGACCGACCTTGCGCGCGATCTTTCTCGTGCCCTCCCTTGGCTGGCTACCTTTCTTCATGATGATTTTCGGGATCGGCGAAACCCTGAAGTTCGTGCTCATCGCGAAGACGTGCTTCCTGCCTCTGATGGTCAACGTCAGCGGCGCGATCCAGACGCTGCCCGCGAAATACCATGATGTCACGCGTTGCCTTGAACTCTCCCGCCAAGAGAGATTGCGATATGTGATCATCCCCTCGGTCATCCCCGCGATCGCGATCGGATTGCGGCAAGCCATCGCCAAGGGTTGGAAGACGCTCATTCTCGTCGAGATGATCTCGTCGGCGGCGGGGATTGGCTACCTCATGATGTGGGGACGCAAATCCTTCCAGCTCGATGTGGTCTTCGCGACAATGATTGTAATAGCCCTCGTGGGTCTTCTTTTCGATCGTGCGGTTCTGGCGCTTCAGCAGCGGACAGCGGATTGGTCGCTGCACACCGGAGGCTGATCGATGAATTGGGCGATCGCATCGCGCCTGGACTTGAGGCCGTGGCTGGCGCCCATCGCGCTTGCCGCAGTGTGGGCGATCACAACATCGGGAGAGCATGGCGCAAACCCGCAGTTGATCGCTTCGCCAGTCTCGTTCATTGCTGCGTTGCTGCAAGGCCTGCGCGATGGTTCGCTGCCCGGCGCCATCCTTTCCACGCTTGCGCGCGCGATCACGGGATTTTTTATCGGCACGATTCTCGGCTTCAGCGTCGGGATTGTGATCGGTTTGTGGCGACGCCCGCGCCTCATCATAAGCCCGACGGTGGACGCCCTGCGGCAGGTCGCTTTGTTCGCCTGGATCCCTCTGCTCAGCGCCTGGCTCGGCAACGGCGAGGCAATGAAAATAACACTCATCGCGCTTGGCGCGTTTTTTCCCGTCGCGCTTGCCACTGCCGCTGGTTGCGCCAATGCGCCTTTGCCTTTTCTGGAGGTGGGGAGAGCACTTGAACTCGGTCGCCGCGTTCAGGTGACGAAAATCGTTCTGCCCGCCGCTGCGCCGGATATTGTCGCCGGTCTCGAGCTATCCCTGAACATTGCCTGGCTTGGCACGATTGGCGCGGAGTATTTGATCGGCACTGGCTATATCAACGGCATGGGCGATGGCGTGGGCGCCTATCTCGCTGCGGCGCGCGAGCACGCGCGCATGGATCATGTGCTCGTCGGCGTACTCGCGCTCGCGATCATAGGCCTCGCGCTTGACCGCTCGGTCGCGCTTCTCTCCCGGAGATTGTTTCCTTGGCAGTCGCGTTAGAAAGCATCTCCGTCACCGGCACGAGCGTCGAGATATCAGGCGTATCGCGGGTGTTTCGCGTCGATGGGCGCGAGGTCAACGCATTGCGCGACGTGTCGCTCACCGTGCGGCCGGGCGAGTTTGTCAGCCTTCTGGGTCCAAGCGGCTGCGGAAAATCGACCATGCTGCGCATTATTGCCGGCCTCGATCGCCCCGATGCGGGCGAATGCGTGGTCGATGGCGCGATCGTGCGAGCGCCAAGTCTCTCCCGCGGCGTCGTGTTTCAGGATCACCGCCTTCTCCCATGGCTGACCGTGCGGGAAAACGTTCTGCTGGCCCTGCACAAAGCCCCGATCGGGCAGGACGGCAGGGAGGCGCGCGTTCTCGAACTTCTCGATCTCGTGGGGCTTTCCGCATTTGCCGGCGCGAAACCGCATCAACTCTCGGGCGGCATGTCCCAACGCGCGGCGATCGCGCGAGCGCTCGCGCCGCGTCCGCGGTTGTTGTTGCTCGACGAACCCCTGGGCGCCCTCGACTCGCTGACGCGAAGCCGCCTGCAAGGCGAGCTTCTGAGACTCTGGGAACACGAAAAGGTCACGGTCATCATGGTCACGCATGACGTCGAAGAAGCCGTTTATCTGTCCAACCGCGTCTTCGTGATGGAGCCAAGGCCGGGCCGGGTGCGGGGGATATTTGACGTTTCGATTCCCTATCCGCGCCGCCGCGTCGACGCTGATTTTGTGGCTCTAAGACAGTCCATTCTCGACATTCTGGAGCGGGAAGCGACCGCTGCCGAATTGACGTGTTGATCGCCCCTGGGACGCTCGGGAGAGTGAAACATTTTTTGGTCGCGCGCCTGCTTCGCCGGGGATCCATCGCCTTTTTGAGCGTGATTGCAGCGTTTGATTTGGAAGGCGGTTTCATCTTCTGCCCAGCCAGCAGAATGGCTTGACTCCTATCATCAACTCAAGTAAGTCTATTAAATAAGTATTTTTAATGGTCTTATCATGTTTCGTCACGGATTCACGCTCCTCTTTCTGCTCGCCGCCTGGCAACTGGGAGCGGGATTTGGCGCGACGGCCTATTACCTGAGCACGCCAGTGCAGGTCGCCGACCGCCTGCTTGAATGGAGCATGTCCGGGTACGTCTGGCCGCATCTGTTGTCGACAATTGAATGTTCGCTGGCGGGCTTTGGCGTGGCGGCCTTTGTCGGAACCTTGTTCGCATTGGCCATGGCAAGCAGTCCGTCCTTTGCGAGGCTGCTGGAACCCGCGTTGTTCGCCGCCTTCTCAACCCCCAAGATCGTCATCGCCCCGTTGCTTATCCTCTGGATCGGCGTTGGAACTTTGCCGGTAATCGCCCTTTCAGCGCTATCGAGCTTCTTCGTGATCTTCTACGGATCTTATGGCGGATTGCGCGATGTTTCGGGGAGCTACATCGATACGGCGGCCGTGCTCGGCGCGGGTTATTGGACAACCGCTTTCCAGTTTCGCCTTCCCGCAGCCGGGCCCTACATTCTTGCGAGCCTGACGCAGGGGCTCATCTACGCGTTCCATGGCGCAATTCTCGGCGAGATGACCGCGTCGGACACTGGAATGGGCTATCTGATTGTTTACAGCGCCACGAGCATGGACGCGGCGTCCGTTCTTGCGGCGCTCGCCGTTATTGGCGCCGTCACCTTCGGCCTCCTTCATCTGCTCGCCAGTGCGACACGAGCGCTGGCGGCGCCCCTGAACGCCGAGGCTCTGGCATGAACATCCAGGCGTCCCACTCAACTGGCGTATTCGATGTCGAGCCTGGACGCGCGCCAGTTCTGTCATTCCAGGGCGTATCGAAATCGTTCAGCCACGAGAATCGTTCGACGCCAGCGATCGAGACAATCAATCTCGACATCGCGCGGGGCGAGTTTGTCGCATTTCTGGGGCCGTCTGGATGCGGCAAAACAACTTTGCTGAATCTTGCAGCAGGCCTCATCAAACCGGACAACGGAGCGGTTCTCCGCGACGGCGAGCCCTTGCGGGGGCCAAATACCCGGGTCGGCTATCTCACGCAATCGGATGCTTTGCTCCCCTGGCGGACAGTGATTGCCAATGTCACCTTGCCGCTGGAGATCAGGCGTATTCCCCGTGTTGAACGGCAAGCTCGCGCCATGGCCATGCTCGAACGGGTTGGGCTCGGCGCGTTCGCGCGCCACCTTCCGGGGCAGTTGAGCGGCGGCATGCGCAAGCGGGCGGCGCTGGCGCGAACGCTGGTTTACGATCCCAAGACGCTTCTGCTGGATGAGCCCTTCAGCGCACTCGACGCGCAGGCGCGTCTCGCGATGCAACGTCAGTTGCGCGAACTCGTCGATGAACTCGGGCTTACAGTCCTGCTGGTGACGCACGATCTCAACGAAGCCATCGCGCTGGCGGACCGCATCGTCGTGTTCTCGAAACGGCCGGCCCGTGTTCTGGAGGATATCGATATCAGGCACGACCCATCCATCTTGCGCCAACGCCGGACGTCGCTCGACGGCTCCCTTCATGATCGGCTTTGGTCTCTCCTGGAAAACGAACTGGAAGCTGGAGCCCTCCGATGAGCGCTATCGTGGCGAGCCCGTCGTTCCATGTGTCGCCGTCCTTGCGACTGGGCATTGGCCGGTTTCTCCTGCTTGCTGCGGTTCTTGCAGTCTGGCAGTTCGCGCCGGCTTACACACTGATCGATTCGCTGATCAGCCGGCCAACGCTTGTCGCCGAGCGCATTTTTCAGTGGATCGCCAATGGATTGCTGATCCGGGAATCCATCGCGACGCTGTCGTCCGTGATTTTCGGGCTTTTCTTCGGTGGCGTTGCTGGCAGCTTTTTGGGTCTTGTCGCCGGATTCTGGCGACCGGTGGGCGCCATTGTCGAACCCTGGCTCACGGGGTTGTTCGCCCTGCCCAAGAGCGCGTTCATTCCGTTGTTCATCCTGTGGTTTGGAATCAGCGGACGCCAGCATGTCCTGTTTGTTGCGACCGTCGTATTCTTCTTCTTCTTTTTCGCCATGTTCAACGGCGCCCGCAACGTGCCTGCATCATGGCGAAACCTGCTGGCGCTGTCCGGCGCAAACGCCTTCCAGTCAATTAGAATTTTGTATATTCCAGCGAGCTTTGGCTGGCTTTTGGCCGCCATGCGACTGGCCATTCCGCACGCCTTCGTCGCTGCGATCAGCATCGAAGTCATCGCCTCGCGCGACGGGCTTGGGCACCTCGTCAAAACAAGTTCCGCCGTTCTGGACGCGACCGGAACCGTCGCCGCCGTTGCATGGCTTGTCGCGCTATCCACGACGCTTGGCGCGACGTCAATCAAACTGGCTGAAAGCGCAAGGTGGAACAAATGAAATCGTCTTTTCGTACATCGATGGCCCGAGCCTCGACGACATTTGTGCGTCTGGGCCTCGCCTGCGCACTCGTCAGCGCCCCGGCGCGCGGAGCGGAGCGATTGCAGATCGCGACCTCGGCAGGCGGGTCGAGCGCGATCGCGGCGGCTGTCGCCAAACAACTCGGGTATTTCGAGGCCGAAGGCCTGGAAACCACGCTCTTCGACTCCGGCGGTGGGAACAATGCTGTTTCGACAGTCGTCAATGGCGAGGCGCAGATCGGCATTGTCGGCATCCGAAACGCCTCGAAACCAGTTGAAAAAGGCATGGACCTAAAACTGATCGGCGTCGATACGAACGCGCTGACGCAATATATTTTCGTTCGCTCGAACCTGTTCGATCCCGCCAATGCGCCGCGAACCCTGGCGGAAAAAGGCGCGCTTTTACGTGGCAAGAAAATCGCCGTCAATGATATCGGCGGCTCGTCGGGCGAATTCGCGCGATACACGCTCGCCGCAGCGGGGCTTGGCGAACGCGAGGCCACAATCCTCAATATCAATTCGGCGGCGGCTCGCTTGACCGCGCTGAAGGCGGGTCGGATCGACGCGATCGTCGGCTCCGCTCCCGAGCCGGAGACGGCCATCACCGAAGGATATGGACGAATTCTGGTCGATCCTGTGAAGGACGTCCCGGAAATCAGCGACATCGCATCGACGGTTCAACTGGTCAGAGCCGATTATCTGGCGACGCACGCAACGATTCTGCATCGCTATCTCGTTGCGCTCGACAAGGCGCGGCAGCTTGTCAGGACAGAGCCCGAAAAAGCAAAAGCGGCCTATTACGATTACATGCGGGTTGAAGCCAATGGCGTCGAGTTGGCGCCCGTCGTCAAGGATTTGGCCTGGGCGAGCGTCGTTTCCGCGACGGCGCCGTCACCGATCCTGTCCGTCGGCGAATACGAACGCGCGCAACAGTTTTTCAAGATTCCCGGAACGGTGAGTTACGAAAAGTTCGTCGATAACGCGCTCGCCCGCAGCGTCTTTCCCGCAGAATGAACCACCGCGAGCCAACCCCATTCCTGAATTTGTCAAAGACCGGGCGAACCGACCGAAAGGATAAATGATGACCGCTCATCCCATTCAGTGGAATATCGAAACGGACGTCGTTGTTGTTGGCGCGGGCGGCGCGGGCCTTGTCACCGCGATCAACGCGCATGACGCCGGCGCGCAAGTTCTCGTGCTGGAAAAAATGCCGAATATCGGCGGCATCACCATCCTTGCCGGCGGCGGCGTCAAGGCGGTCAGGGAGGTTGAGCCCGCGATCCAGTATCTGACCCGGACGCAGGGAGGCCGCGTTTCTCAGGACCTGATCGAAACTTTCGCGCGAGGCCTCAAGGAAATTCCCGACTATCTGCGTGAGCTGGCCGAGGTCAGCCATGCGACGGTTGAGGTCATCGACGAAGGCCATTCCGGAATCTACGACTTCCCTGGCCGCGAGACCATCATTTCGCTTCGCGTCACGGATATTCCTGGTTTCTCGGGCTATGACTGGACCTACACAGGCAAAAATCTTTACGGTCAGCGGTTCTTCAAGGTTCTGCTTGATAACGTCGAGATGCGTGCGATTCCGATCCTGACAAACGCACCCGCCCGGACGTTGATAACCGATGGCGACGGCGCGGTCATTGGTCTTTGGGCCGATGTCAACAATGTTCGCACTTCGATCAAAGCCCGCAAGGGAGTCGTGCTCGCGTCGGGCGGGTTTGAATTCAACGAAAAGATGAAAAAGGAGTTTTTCGAGGCGACGCCGATCTTCTCGATGGGAAATCCGGGCAACACCGGCGACGGCATTCTCATGGCGCAGAAGGCCGGGGCGGCTCTCTGGCACATGTGGCATTATCACGGATCCTACGGATTCAAATTCGACGATTATGATGCGGCTTTCCGCATTTCTCCGAGCGGCGCGCGTCACGACAAGCGGCCGATCTCCTGGGTATTGCTGGATCGCGACGGCAAGCGGTTCATGAACGAGTTGCATCCCGCCTGCCAGGACACAGCGGGCAGGCCGTTAGGCTATTTCGATCCCGACATTGCTGAGTATCCCAGAATACCCGCCTTGATGATTTTCGACGAAGCGGGACGGAAAATCGGGCGCATCGCAAATCCCCTCACATCGCATCCAGAGCATCGCTACGTCTGGAGCGAGGATAATTCAGCGGAAATCGATCGTGGCTGGATCAGGCGCTACGGCTCCATCGAAGACCTGGCGCGCGCCGAGCAATTGCCTTTGACCGCCGTGAGCGAAAGCCTCGCCCGCTGGAATGAGGGCGTAAGCAAAGGACAGGATTTGGACTTCCGCCGGCCGCCAGGCACAATGGTTCCGATTGGGGAGCCCCCATTTTATGTCGTGCCGGTTTGGCCGATCCTGACCAACACGCAGGGCGGCCCGGAACACGATAGCCAGCAGCGGGTTCTCGATTCCTTCGGCGCGCCAATTCCACGCCTGTACGCTGCGGGTGAATGCGGCTCGTTTTTCGCGCATCTTTACCTTTTGGGCGGGAACCTCAGCGAACTTCTGATTAGCGGTCGCATTGCGGGAAAGCATGCAGCTTCACTGATTCAATGGGATGAGAACGCCGACGCAGGTTTTGCATTGCAGAGCGCAAGGGAATCGCGCGCGCTCACTGCTGCAGAATAGGCATCCGGCTCTGGCGCGCGGGCCAGGTCACGAGACAGCTCGATATTTTCATACACTTGAAAAGAAGGAAATCAACGATGACGCACGATCATTCCGGATACGGCGGAAGTGAATTTGATATCGATCTTTCAACCGACGTGCTTGTTATTGGCGGCGGACCCGCAGGCGTTTGGGCCGCGCTTTCCGCCATCGATGATGGCTCGACAGTCGTTGTCGTCGAGAAAGGCTATGTCGGAACTTCAGGCCCCTTCGGCGTCGGCGCGAACACGGGCATCTACTACATCATGCCAAACGATCGCGAGCAGCGCGATGCGATTGTCGCAGCCAGGCAACCGATCGCTTTTGGGCTTTCGGATCCCGCGTGGGGCTATCGCGTATTCGATCAAAGCTACGCCAACCTCGACGCCATGGCCAAATGGGGATTCGAATGGCCGCGCAACAGCGGGGGCAAGGAGGACCGGGGCAGCCTTCGCGGACCGACTATCATGGCCTTTTTACGCTCGGTGTTGCTGAAGAAGGGCGGCATCGTGCTCGATCACTCGCCCGCTCTTGAGCTTCTCAAAAGCGATGGCGCAGCTGCTGGCGCGCGCGGCGTCAACAAGCAGACCGGCCAGACCTGGCAGGTGCGCGCAGGCTCGGTGGTGATCGCGACAGGCGGAACAGCGTTCCTGTCGGGTATCGTTGGCGACAGGACGCATACCGGCGACGGCTATTTGCTGGCGGCGGAAGCTGGCGCCGATTTCTCGGGGATGGAATTCACCGGGCAGTACCATGCCGCGCCACTCGAGACGAACCTTACCCGTGGCGCCTATCGGTCCGGGGTTGGAACCTATTATGACAATAACGGCAAGCCGACTCTGGAAGGCCGTCAACTCGTTCAGGCGCTGCTTGAAACGGGCGGCGCATGGGATCAACTCGACAAGACCAACGATCCCGTCACACAGGATCTCATCCGCAAGACGCATGCACTTTGTTTCCAGTATTTCGAGCGAAAGGGCATCGATCCCTTCCGGCAACGCTACCCAATTAACTTCGTTCTCGAAGGCACCATGCGTGCGGGCGGCGGCATCGCGATCGACGATGATTTGCAGACGAGGGTTCCTGGCCTCTTCGCGGCGGGGGACGTCACCAGCCGCGAGAAGCTCGTTGGCGCCGGACCTCCGGGTGGTGGACCGGCCTCGGCCTGGGCCTTCGCAACCGGGCATATCGCGGGGCGTTCCGCCTCGGCCTTTTCCAAATCGGCGAGAGGCCGTGGCGGCGTTCGCGCAGTGACAGGCGCAGGGCGGATTGGTATCGAGACCGTCGCAAAGCCACGTGTCACGACGGAAGAGGTGCTTCGGGTTGTCAAGGAGGAGATACATCCGCTTGAGAAGAACTACTGGCGAACGGGCGCTGGCATGCAACGCTCTATCGAACGGTTTGAAAGCCTCTGGCGCGATGTTGCGACCGGCCTGGGACCTGTTTCTCAAGGCGACGCCAAATCGACGGCGCGCGAGCGGCTGAAGACGCGCGAAGCCGCTGCGCTGCTGGCTACAGGACGCTGGATCTACGCCTCTGCGAATGAGCGCACGGAATCGCGCGGACTGCACCGCCGGAAGGACTTTCCGGATATGGACCCGGGACAGGACGGCCAGCACATTTTGAGCGGTGGGCTTGATACGGTGTGGTTGCGGCGCACGCCTCATGTCAACACGCTGACAAACTCACAAGGGACCTGACATGATCGAGTTTATTGACGAAACGTCTTGCACCGCGTGTGGAAAATGCGTCGAAATCTGCCCGACGGACGTGTTCGATCTTGCCAGCGCGTCCGCGATCATCGCTCACAAGGAGGATTGCACGAGTTGCATGAACTGCGAGCTGTATTGCCCGCATGACGCGATCTACGTCTCTCCACTGAAAGACCCTGAGGTGGGCCTCGATCGGTCAGCTATCATCGCCTCGGGCGTCATGGGTAGTTACCGGAAGGCATTGCATTGGGCCGATGGCCGGGGGCCGTCGGGAACAGGCGACAACTGGGCTCTTCAACTACGCGAGCGGCAGGGCGAGAGACCGCCGCCGCCGAGCGACAAGATCAGGACCCAACTCTACAGCGTTCGCGACCGGAATCTGATCGGCTGATCGTGAGCATCACAGTGGTGGCCTGAGATTTTTTTGGGGCGCATGCCGGCTGTCTGAAGCAGTCAGGCAAGGCCGGCGTTCGCCCGATGACGCCAAAGCGCCGCGCGCCGGTTGACCCGCAAGAAATATATTCCTTTTCTTATCGGGATACTCAGCTTACATCGCTGGCGGAGGCAGTCGATGATATCCCAACGTTCCCGCTATGCGCTGAAGGCCCTGATCTCTCTTGCCCGTCTCGGCAGGGGCGAGGCGCGCTCGACCCGGCTCATCGCCGCCGACGAGGGGATACCCAGCGCCTTTCTTGAGCAGATCATGATCGACCTGAAGCGCGCTGGCTTCATCGCCAGCCGCCGTGGCAAGGAGGGGGGCTATTTCCTCGACAAGGACCCGTCAGAATTGTCGTTGGCGACAATCATGCGCCACGTTGATGGGCCGGTGGCGCCGTTGCCGTGCCTGTCGCGCACGGCCTACCGGCGCTGTGAGGATTGCGCCGAAGAGGCAAGTTGCGCCCTGCGCGCCATTCTCAGCGAAACCTACGAGGCCGCGCTGGCCGTTCTGGAAAAACGCACCCTCGGGGAAGCGCTCGCGCGGGCCGACCTCGAGTTCAGCGAACAGGGAAAATTCGGCCCGGATGTTTTCATGGGCGCGTTTATCTGACAGCCAACATACTGAAATATATTGAAAATATGATGATTATGAAAATTGCTCGGCTTGGGGGTTGCATTTCTAATCAAAACAGTCAGAATTATATGAATTGAGGAGAGCCCCATGGCCGAGCGCGTATTCAGAAACCTTGTGAACCCTGCATTGGCCGCTGGAGCCTTTGCAGTCTCCCTTTTGACGGTCGTATGCGCCCTCGCGGAAACCTCTCTCCTGAACGTCTCCTATGACCCCACCCGCGAACTCTATAAGGCGATCAACGCGGCGTTTGAGGCGGATTGGGCGAAGCAGACGGGTGAGAAAATCTCGATCCGGGCTTCGCATGGCGGTTCGGGCGCGCAGGCCCGCGCAGTCATCGACGGTCTCAAGGCTGATGTTGTGACGCTGGCGCTGGCGCCCGACATCGACGCTATCGCCGCCCAGACGGGCAGGATCGCGAGGGACTGGCAGACCCGCCTCCCCAATCATTCCTCACCGTGCACATCGACGATTGTGCTGCTGGTGCGCAAGGGCAACCCGAAAGGCGTCAAAGACTGGGACGATCTCGCCAGGCCCGGCGTTTCCGTCGTCACACCCAACCCGAAGACATCCGGCGGCGCTCGCTGGAACTATCTGGCGGCCTGGGGCTATGCGAACGCCAAATTCAAGGGCGACGAACAGAAAATCAGGGACTTCGTCGCGGCTATTTATCGCAACGCGCCCGTGCTCGACTCCGGCGCGCGCGGATCGACGGTCACTTTCGCCCAACGCGGCATCGGCGATGTCCTGATCGCCTGGGAAAACGAGGCGTTCCTCGCCTTCGAGGAGTTCGGAAAGGACAAGTTCGAAATCATTTCGCCGTCGCTTTCAATTCTCGCCGAGCCGCCCGTCGCGGTCGTCGACGCCAATGTTGACGCCGACGGCAATCGCAAGGCGGCTGAAGCCTATCTGAAATTCCTCTACACACCCGCTGCGCAGAAAATCATTGCGAAAAACTACTATCGCCCGATTGACGAGGCCGCAGCGGATCCGGCGGACATCGCGCGCCTGCCGAAGCTGAACCTGCTGACAATCGACAAGGATTTTGGTGGCTGGGACGTCGCCAACAAGTCGCATTTTTCTGATGGTGGAACCTTCGACCAGATCTACGATCCGGGCAAGAAGTGAACGCGCCGGCGACTTTCGTTCGACCCTCGCCATTGCCCGGTTTCGGGCCGGCGCTCGGAGCAACGCTGCTGTGGCTGGGATTGCTCGTGCTAATCCCGCTCGCCGCGCTTGTCTGGCGCGCCTCCGGCCTTGGCCTGTCAGGCATTCTCGCCATTGCGTCCCAACCCCGCGTCGCAGCCGCGTTGCGCCTCTCGTTCGGCCTGTCGCTACTGGCGGCGGCGTTGAATGTTATTCTTGGAGGAATCGTCGCCTGGGTCCTGACGCGCTACGAATTCCCGGGCCGACGCCTTCTCGACGCGGCGGTTGATCTTCCTTTCGCGCTTCCGACGGCGGTCGCTGGCATCGCGCTGACTGCGGTCTACGCCCGGAATGGCTGGATTGGCGGCTTCTTCGATCGCTTCGGCGTCAAGATCGCCTTCACGCCGCTCGGCATTTTTATCGCGCTCGTTTTCATCGGCCTGCCGTTCATGGTGCGCAGCGTCGAGCCGGTGCTGGCGGAAATCGATCCAGAGATAGAAGAGGCCTCCGCGACGCTCGGAGCATCGCGGCTGACTACCATCTTTCGGGTCGTGCTGCCGCCGCTCACCACCGCTTTCGTGACCGGCTTCGCGCTGTCATTGGCTCGCGCCGTCGGAGAATATGGCTCCGTCGTCTTTATCTCCGGCAACATACCGTTTGTTTCGGAAATCGCTCCGCTGCTCATATTCGTACGCCTGGCGGAATACGACACAGCGGGCGCGACGGCGGTAGCGACCATCATGCTGGCGCTTTCTTTTGCGATGCTGCTCCTCATCAACCTCGCACAATCCTGGGCGCGGCGGAGGACGGGCAATGGCTGACATCGCTACCCGCGCGCCGACGCAGAGCCGGGATCGGGACGCCACGGCGGAAAGCCCCGCCATTCGCGCAGCAATGATCGGCGCTGCAGTCGCCATCCTTTCGTTATTCCTGTTCCTGCCGCTGGCGACGGTTTTTATCGAAGCTTTCGGGAAAGGCATTGACGCCTATCTCGCCACGCTGTCGGACTCCAACACGCTATCGGCGATCAGACTGACATTGCTCGTGGCGGCGATTTGCGTGCCCGTGAACACGGTCTGTGGCGCCGCGGCGGCCTGGGCGATCGCACGTTTCGACTTTGTCGGCAAAAGCCTGCTCACAACGCTCATCGACTTGCCATTCTCGGTGTCGCCCGTCATCGCGGGCCTCGTTTATGTCTTGCTGTTCGGCGCGCGCGGGCTTTTCGGCCCCTTCCTCCAGGCGCACGATATCGAGATCATCTTCGCTGTGCCTGGCATCGTGCTCGCGACAACCTTCGTCACGTTCCCCTTTGTTGCGCGCGAACTCATTCCGTTGATGCAGCAGCAGGGCTCGTACGACGAGCAGGCGGCGCTGACGCTGGGCGCATCGCCGTTTCGGATGTTCTGGACGGTCACTTTGCCCAATATCAAATGGGGCCTGCTTTACGGCGTCCTGCTCTGCAATGCGCGCGCCATGGGCGAGTTCGGCGCGGTCGCGGTGGTATCCGGCCACATCAGGGGATTCACCAACACGCTGCCCCTGCATGTTGATGCGCTTTACAATGACTACGACATGACCGGCGCGTTCGCGGTGGCCTCGATCCTCGCGCTGCTCGCGCTGCTGACGCTTGGCGTCAAAACCCTTCTGGAATGGCGCTTTGCCGGCGAACTCGCGCTGCGTCGGAGGCATTGAGAGATATGACCATGGACATTCACATTCGCGGCGTTACCAAAACCTTTGGCGCATCCCCGGCGCTGCATGGCGTCGATCTCGATATCCAATCGGGCGAATTAATCGGCCTGCTGGGTCCCTCGGGCTCGGGCAAGACAACCCTGCTGCGCATTCTCGCGGGGCTTGAGACGCCGACGGGCGGCGACATCCGCTTCGGCGAACAGGACATGGCGGGCCAATCGGTCCAGGAGCGCCGCGTTGGTTTTGTCTTCCAGAGTTACGCCCTGTTTCGCCATATGAGCGTTGCGCAAAACATCGGCTATGGTCTGCGCGTGCGGCCCCGCGCGACGCGCCCCTCCGCCAGCGAAATCTCGCGACGCGTCGAGGAATTGCTCGGCCTAGTGCAATTAAAGGGCTTTGAGAGTCGCTTTCCCGGCCAATTGTCGGGCGGACAAAGACAGCGCGTGGCGCTCGCCCGCGCCCTCGCGGTGGAGCCCCGTGTGCTGTTGCTGGACGAACCCTTTGGCGCGCTCGACGCGCAGGTGCGCAAGGACCTTCGCCGCTGGCTGCGCGAAATTCATGACCGCACCGGACATACCACTGTGTTCGTCACACACGATCAGGACGAGGCGCTGGAAATGTCCGATCGCGTGGCCGTCCTCAATCGTGGCGCGCTCGAACAGGTCGCAACGCCGGATGAAATCTACGACAATCCCGCAACGCCTTTCATCTATGGTTTTATCGGCGACGCCAATCGCATCGATGTGTCGCTGCGAAACGGACAAGTGGGCCTTGGCGACACGGTTCTGGCGCGCGCGCCCGCATCCGCCGAAGGCAAGGCGGAGCTTTTCTTTCGTCCCGAGCACGCGGCGCTCGACGAGGCCCCCGGCGCGACCCGCGGAACGCTTGTCGCCCTGCGGCGCACAGGCGCCAAACGTCGCGGTGAAATCAAACTTGATGGCGCGGCGAACACGATCGAAATCGATCTGCCCGCGACAACGACTTTGACATTGGGCGATCGCGTTGGCGTTCGGCTCGATCGTTTCTCTGTTTTTTCCGAAGGGCGGCGCGTCTCGGCGCTCGCGCTCGCCACCCGGGCGGCGTGAATTATTCGCGCGCGAAAGAAATCGCGCGACTTCGCTGAAATCGAGCCGTCAGTGCAACCGGTCTTCGACTCTTCGTTGGGAGCGAGCGACCTCGTTGAGGCGCTCTCAAGTCAATGGCGCGCTGAACAGATAGCGAGCGGCCTTCGTCATGACTCTGCCATCGATCCCGATCGTCGCGCCATCGCGCATCGCGACCAAGTTTGAGATACGCCCCGGGGACATAATGGACGCGCCTGTATATTGCGAATCGGGCGGTAATTTTCGAGCGCTGGCCTTGTTTGGGTCTCGGCTTCCAGCTCTACTCGAAGCATTGGCGGATACTTTGGTCGCGTAAATTGACCGATATCGCTGGGAGGGTTGGAATGGGCAAATCGAGACTCAAGAGCGCGACCTCGCTGGTTATGTGTCTGGTGGCGTGCAACGTCATGGCGCAGCCGCTGTCATGTGGATTCCAACAGGCCTTCGATCGGCCAGACCAAGGCGGAGCTGGTACGATTCACGTTTATGAAAGTAAGCTGGAACCAAAAATTGGCGGGGTCAAGGCGCTTGCCTATGTAAGTTCTCTCAAGGTCAACACAGACGGCACCCGAATTTCCTACAAGGTTGATGATCCCAAGGCTCAGCATGGCGCAATCAACGACATAAGAAATGCGCTGAGGTCTGGCCGTACAATCGACGAGTTCGAGGCGGCGGCGGCAGCGAAATGGCAGCCGCTCGATAAGACCTGGCAAATCCTGAACCCGCAGGTCCTCGAAAAGGATACGAAGAAGACGAAATCCGGCGCCCCTTGCGTGGATCAGAACAACTACATGATATCAATGACTGCTGACGTTTCTGTCGCGGGCGGATACGGGCGCCAGGGCGATTGTGACGCTACCAAATGGATTGATGCGCTGTCGGTTCAAGCCATCGTGCTTCCGTCTCCAGAAAACAAGGTTCCAACCCAATTCGACACCAGAGGAGCGACAACCAGAAGCGTGGCGGTGGTCATGACTCTCGACGGGGCCAGGCGAATTTCCTATGGAATTGTTGGCGACAAGGGGCCGACGCAGAAGCTGGGCGAAGCCTCGGTCGCGATGAACCGCAAGCTAAATGGCCTTCCCGACGGCGAGAACCCAACCAGTGACGCGGATGCGGTCAAGCGTTTTCAGGCGCCCAATTCAATCGTGCTCCTGTTCCCGGCAAAAGCAAATCGATTGCCCTACCCCGTGACTGCGGCAACCGTCGAGAAGTTCGCCATGGCGCGCTTTCATGCCTGGGGTGGCGAGGCGAGGTTGAATGCGTGTCTCGGCGAAATGCCAGAAGCCCATTGAACAAGCTTCTCATCACGTGATATCTATCTCTGATATCTACCATCCAGGAGCCCTTCATGACCGCCAACGCCCGCAAGACCGACCAGACTGGGCCGACAGCCAAGCTGTTCATGCATGGCCGCAGCCAGGCCGTGCGCCTGCCCAAGGAGTTCCGCTTCGAGGGCTCGGAGGTGCGTGTCAGCCGGGTTGGCGACAAGGTCATCTTGGAGCCGCTTGAAAAGCCGCCGTTCGACGTGAAGGCGTGGCGGGCGCGTCTCGACGCCCTTGGCGCCGCAGAGTTTCTGCCGGATGGCCTGCCCGACGATCCGCCGCTGGAGCCGGACGAGTCGATTTCGTTTGATTGACGCCCATGTTCTGTCTCGACACCAACATCATTGTCTTCGCAATGAACAAGCGTCGGCCGGAAATCGACGCGCGGCTGCAGACCGAACTGGCGGTGGGGGCGCCCCTCGTTGTTCCCGCCATCGCGCTGTTCGAGCTGCGATATGGCATCGCGAAAAGCGATCGTCGCGAACAATCGATGGCGCTTCTGAAGGCTTTTCTCGACGACCGCATCGAAATCGCGCGCTTCGATGCCGAAGATGCGGCTGAGGCCGGCGACATCAGGGCGCATCTGGAGTCTATCGGCAAGCCGGTCGGCGCCTACGACATCCTGATCGCAGCGCAGGCGCGCAGGCGCGGCGCTGTTCTCGTCACCCTCAACCGCCGCGAATTCGAACGCGTGCCGGGCCTCATGGTTACTGACTGGGCCACATGAGCGCTCTGGCGGAAAAGACGCGTGCGGCGAAGGCGTCGACAGGGACGCGCCGCCGCTCGCCAATGCGGGGCGTCCGGTTTCCGGATACGCGCATCGCCACGTAAAACGACGACAACGCAAGACTATATCGTGCTGACATGGCGATGACGCCCGTCGACTTTTTTCCGACGCGGATCGCCTCGTCTCAGGTGCGCTGGCCTTCCAGCGTTTTCAGGACGCGCTCCGGCGTCATCGGAAACTGACGCATCCGCGCGCCGGTGGCGTCGAAAAAAGCGTTGGCGATTGCGGCCGCCGTGGCGCCCATGACCTCCTCGCCAGCGCCGGTCGAAGGCTCCTCAAGCCTCTGCACGACGACGGGGATGATTTCGGGATGCTCGGCAAAACGCAACACCGGGTAGCTATTCCAGTCGAGGCTCGTGACGCCATTGTCGTCGAAGGTCACTTCCTCCTTCAGGACGCGGCTGGTGGACTGAGTCATCTGCCCGATCATCTGGTTTTCGACGAGGGCCGGATTGACCGCAAGGCCGCAATCCATCGCGCCGTAAAGACGCCTGGCGACGATGACGCCAGTCTTTCGATTAACCTCGATCTCCGCCACTGCCGCTCCATAGGAGACATGGTGCGTACCCAGCGCGATGCCGCGACCAGCGACAATCTCACTGTTCGAGAGTTGCGAGCCCATGACTTTGGGCTGCCAGTTCGCGGCCTTTGCGGCGGCTTCCAGCACGCCAAGCCAGCGCTCATCGCCAATGTTGCGGCGGCGGAACTCGAGCGGGTCCATCTTCAAGGCAGCGGCAAGTTCGTCCATCGTCTGTTCGGACGCGAAGGCGAAAGAAAGATCGAGGGGCGAACGCAACGCCGCGCCACGCAGATAGTTCGCCATGGGCGCTGCGTGGCTTGTCACCCGGCGATTGGCAATCTTGTACATTGAGCCGGTGCTGATTGGATTGACGGTGATCGAGCCCGACCCTCCCGCCCGTTCGGCGCCAGGTTTTGCAAGCGCGCTGTCCGATACTGTCGATGTGATCGTCCAGCCGTGCTGCCAGCCATCGTATTCATAGGCGATGATATTGCCCAGTTCATCGACTCCGGCGCGGACTTCGGCCAGATGCGCCGGGCCATAATTGTCCCAGCCAAGTTCATCCCAACGCATATATTGCACACGCACCGGCTTGCCGGTGGCCGTGGCCATGATTGCGGCGGCCTGGGTCGCATCTTCGTAGCACGAACGACCGAATGTGCCGGATCCCTCAAAATACTGCAGACGGATTTTTGTCTCCGGAATGCCGAGAATATCGGCAACCTGTTTGCGCGAACTGTAGACGTCCTGTGTCGAGGATTTGATCGTCAACTGATCGCCGGTGGGATCGGCGAGCGCGCAATTGGGCGCGAAGGGCGCATGTGACTGGTAGGGACAACGATAGGCCGCCCCGCGCACGAAAGCCGCCTTTTGCATCATGCCGGCGGCATCGCCCTTGCTGGCGATCTGCGTATCGACGGATTTATCCTTGCGTAGCCGTTCAAATACAGTTTCGTTGGTTCCAAGCGAAGGGCCTTTTTTCCAGACAACCGCGAGGTCGCGCGCGGCTTTCACGGCATCCCATTCCCGTTCGGCGACAACGCCGACAAAATCACCTTTGCGAATGACTTTTGCGCCCATGATATGTGCGATCGAGGATTCGTCCACGGACAGCGGTTTTGCGCCAACGCCGAAACCGCGCTGCCCGCGCGGCAGCACAACGCGCCCGTGCAACATTCCCGGAATACGCAAATGTTGCATATGCGTATATTTGCCGGCCGCTTTTTCGGGCATATCGACACGCGGCGGCCGTTGTCCCACGAGCCGATACCGGTCCGGTGATTTCACCGGCGCAGTGCCCTCGTATTGCAGATTGAATGGCTTGTCGCCCAGCAGTTCGCCATATGTCACCTTGCGGAAACCGTTCTCGCCCCTGACCGAGACGATTCCATCGCGCACCTCAAGGCTGAAGGCCTGCACGCCGAGGCGCGCCCCCGCGCGCGCCAGCAGTTCCTGACGCGCCTGCGCTGCCGCAGCGCGCAGGGCGGGCGCGCCACGATGGATCGACGAGCTCGAACTTGTCGCCTGCTGGTCAGGCGTGATGTTGGTGTCGAGGCGAATCGTGCTGACCTGAGCCATGCTCATCTCCAGCTCTTCTGCGGCAACTTGCAGCAGGCCCGTCTGGTTGCCTTGCCCGAGTTCGCATTTGCCGGTGTAGATTGTCGCCGTGTTGTTCGCATGGATGGCGATCCACGTATCGACCGCGTGATAGTCCGGCGGGCCGGC
The DNA here is from genome assembly GCA_903931945.1 of uncultured Hyphomicrobiales bacterium. GTDB lineage: Bacteria > Pseudomonadota > Alphaproteobacteria > Rhizobiales > Beijerinckiaceae > Terripilifer. The sequence continues at coordinate 122,380 of CAIZEI010000091.1, forward strand.
GGCGGCGCCCCGCGCGGCTTGCGCCCGCGCCGGGGCTAACAGGTTGAAGCCAATGACCAGGGCGCCGCCGCCAATGAGCGCGCCGCGCCGCGTCAGGTGAGCAACGCCATTCCTGGCCGGGTCCTGGGGGTGGGAGTTCATGTCATCCATCTCAACCCTCCTTTACAATAGCTGCGGCGGCCGTCTGAATCGATTTCATGATGCGCGGATAAGAGCCGCACCGACAGATATGGCCATCCATATGCGCGCGGATTTGGGCCTCGGTCGGGTGCGGCGTCTTTGCGAGGAGTTCTGCGGCCTTGACGGTCTGGCCATTGTAGCAATAGCCGCAGTGCATGGCCTGTTCGTCCACGAAAGCCTGTGAAAGCGGGTGCATGGCGGGGACAGTGGCAAGGCCCTTCTGCTTCGCGTACAGCTCTGGCAGGCCTTCGAGCGTGGTGATGGCGCGCGCGCCAACGTCAGAGACAACAGTTTGGCAGGAGCGAATCTCGACGCCATCGGCCAGCACCGAACAGGAGCCGCATTGGGCAAGTCCGCAGCCAAAGCGGGGGCCCTTCAACTCCAGTTCGTTCATGAGCACATAGAGCAACGGCGTGTCCGGATCTGCACTGACTGGCCAATCGCGTCCGTTGACTTTTATATTGATCGCCATGGGCGTCCTCCCGTGCGCCGGTCTCGCGCCGGCGCCGCTGTGGATGCTAGCGCGCCTGATTTCCGATTGGAAGGGCTGGCGACTGAGGGCGTGTGTGTGCATTGGCCCACGCCATCGACGCCAGGAGATGTCCCGCTGGATCGCCGTTTTTTCCAGCCCCAATCGCCGCGGAAATCTTGGATTTCGGAGCTGTTGATATATTGGCGCCGCACCTTATGCAGCCATTGAAAAGCCGCCGACCGATCATCCCCGGAAACAAGCCGCAAGCGAAAGGCCGTCGCCATGCGCGATCCCGGACCGTTTCCCGGCGCAGTGGAAGCCCGCCCTCGACAGCTTTTGATATTGCAACATTTCCAGACGCTATCGCACCTGCCTCGACGGCGCCCACGACGGGCGGGCGCATCATGCGCGCGTGCGCCCTATTCAGTCATGGTAGAGGCCCGCGTGCGTAAGTGCGTTACGGACAATCGCCTTGCTGGCGTCCGTCATGGGCGTCAAAGGAAGGCGGACCTCCTCGGTCAGCCTCTCAAGCGCTGATAGCCCGTATTTCGCTCCGGAGACGCCGGATTCGACTAACAAGCCGGCATGGAGCGGCGTCAGTCGATCCTGGACCCGCAGCGCTGCGGCGAGATCGCCGCGATCGACCGCCTCGAACAGGTCGACACAGGCGCGCGGCGCAACGTTGGACGTTACCGAAATGCATCCTCGCGCCCCGGCCGCAATGGACGCCAGGGCCGTCATATCATCGCCCGCCAGCTGGATGAAATCCGGTCCCAAGGCGTGGCGCTGAAGCGAAATTCGTCCGACGTTGACGGTGGAATCCATAACGCCGGCAATATTCCTCAATTCGAAGAGCCGCTTCATGGTGTCCACGGACATGTCGATAATTGAACGAGGTTGATTGTTGTGCATGATGATCGGAATGCCGATCGCGTCGTTGATGGCCTTGAAGTGTTGAACGAGCCCTTCCTGGCCGGGCTTGTTGTAATAGGGCGTTACGACGAGAACGGCGGCTGCGCCCCCTTGTTCGGCTTGCCTTGCCATTCTGACCGCCTCGAGGGTCTGGTTCGAACTCGCATCAGCGATGACCGGCACTCGACCACGGGACTGCTCGATACAGATTGCAACGACGCTACGATGCTCATCCCTGGACAGGGTGGAGTTTTCGCCAGAAGTCCCGGCAGGAACCAGGCCATTGACGCCTTGTTCGATTTGCCAGTCGACCAGCGCACGGAAGGCCTCTTGGTCGATCTTTCCATCCCTGAAAGGGGTGACCAATTCTGTCATCCAGCCTTTGAGTCTCATTGACCCGGTTCCGTCTCATGCTGGGTAATAATGAATGAGCAGCCAAATGCTGGCGTTGCATCCCGGGATAGGCAACCTCTGCGCCCGACGCTCTCCGCGCCATCCGGCGAACGACATCAGGCGTCTGCTCACACGCCCGATCAGCTTTGCAGGAGAGCGACGAGCAGTAGCACGCCGACCAAACTATAATATATGCAAGCAATAGCTATGCGCCGTCGAACCTCTTGATCGGTCAGCGGTCGAAACGGCTCATCGCTAAACGCGAAATCGGATTCGATGAAGGCCGTTTTGCCCTGGCTCGGCTCGTCCCGCTCGTTTCGACTTCTATGCTTCGGGTGTTCGGCGGGAGAGAGCGCCCTGGACATTCGCCGCAAGGTTCGCGCAAGCAGTCGAGCGAGTCTCAGGACCGGCGAGCTGATCTGAGCCCTGCAATATGCAACGAGCGCGGCTCGCAGGACACGCCGGCCCGCTTGCTGGAACAAAGTCGCGAGGCGTATTCTCACGCCCTGCGACCGAACCAGCGCGGGAGACGCGCGCCCCTTCGGATTAGCGCGCGCAGATGCGATTGATGGAAGCTGCGGAAAGACGATCCGTTGAACCGTGCGACTGACGTTTGTCATTTTTCTGCTCCAGAACTTCGGTTCGCTCGCCAATCACCTCAAGCGTCCCGTTTCGGCCGCCGCATTCGAAGTCAGAAAATCGCATGGCGGCTTCCTTTGAGACAAAGACGCCGCCATACAGGCCATGCGTCTCCATCACGATCCATTGGTTGGCCGAGTCCTTGGCTATGACAAACCGGAGAGGATCGCCGTTTGCCGCAGGCGCCGATTGAAAGGCTTCATAGGGTCGTTGGGGAGGCTCCATGAATATGCTCATTGAAGGACAGCCAAATTTGCAAGCGCGATGATGGCCAAGACGCCTCCAACCGCCAATCCCAGGACTAACCCCGTCAGATCCGTATTCCACGGTCGACCGAACGACCGAAGATTTCCGTGTGTTGCCGTGATGAACATGACATTCTCCGTCGGTGGATCACCGAGCGAGGCCAGCATCGTTCAATCGTGCATTAAAATTCCATACGTTTTTTGGGTCCTGCGCATAAATTCGGGAGACCCGCGATAACGCGAGCGATTGCTCTGGATCATGGACGCGGGCGCTGGAATATCCCCTCTGAACAGGCGACTTTTATGTTTTTTTTATACACAGCGGTCGAATTCCGCATGGAATCTTTATGCGTGTTTCGATCATATCAGTAACGCAAGTGAAAGCGCTGCGCTCGGAGGTCAAGGCAATGCTGGATGTCATATTCGTTGGATTGACGGTGGTCTTGTTCGCGCTCATGGCGGCCTATGCTTACGCATGCGACAAACTGTGAGGAGAAAATCGTGATCGAACCAATCGTGGGGTTGGCCGTGGCGGTTTGCCTTGGCTTCTATCTTCTTTACGCACTCCTTCGCCCCGAAGAATTCTGAGTTCAAACCGAGAGGCAACGCCATGACGATCGTCGGCTGGCTGCAGATCTTTTTTGTCCTCGCCGCCGTCGTGGCGTGCGCGATCCCCATTTCAAGTTACATCGCCAACGTGCTGGATCGAAAGCGAACCTTTCTGACGCCGGTTCTGGCTCCGGTCGAGCGCGGATTCTACAAGCTCGCCGGCGTAGACCCTGCGCGCGAACAAGGCTGGGTCGCCTACACAATGGCGATGCTCGCCTTCAGCGTCGTCGGATTCCTGACGCTTTACGCCGTTCAAAGGCTTCAGAATGTCTTTCCGTTAAATCCGCAAGGGTTTGATCCCGTCGCGCCGGATCTGGCCTTCAATACGTCGATCAGCTTCATCACCAATACCAACTGGCAGAATTATGGCGGCGAGACGACGATGAGCCATCTCGTGCAGATGCTCGGTCTGACCGTTCATAACTTCGTTTCGGCGGCAACGGGTCTCGCGATGGCCTGGGCGCTGGTGCGCGCCTTCGCGCGCTCCGAGGCGACCACGATCGGCAATTTCTGGGTCGATCTCACCCGTTCGGTTCTCTATCTGCTTTTGCCGATTTCAGTCATCGGCGCATTGGTCCTGGTGTTTTGTGGCGTCCCGCAAACACTGCTCGGCTCGATCGATGCGACAACGCTCGAAGGCGCCAAACAGACGATTTCGCTTGGACCGGTCGCCAGCCAGGAGTTCATCAAGGAAATGGGGACCAACGGCGGCGGCTTCTTTAATGCGAACTCGACGCATCCGTTCGAAAACCCGAACATTTGGTCGAATATCGTCGAGATCTGGGCGATTCTTGTTATTCCCGTCGCCAGCGTTCTGGCCTTCGGGCGGTCGATCGGCGACCAGCGACAGGGTCGCGCCATTCTCGTCACGATGGGCATTCTGCTCTTGGTTGGCGTCCTTGTCGTCTATTGGTCCGAGGCTGCGGGTAATCCAATACTGACCGCGCTTGGCGTCGATCCCGCACAAGGCAATCTCGAAGGCAAGGAGCTTCGCTTTGGCAACGCTCTGACCGCCTTGTTCGCGACCGGCACAACCGGCACCAGCACAGGCGCGGTCAACGCCATGCATGACTCATTCATGCCGCTCGCCGGCATGATTCCGATGTTCAACATGCTTGCGGGATGCATCTGGCCGGGCGGCGTCGGCGCGGGCCTCTATGGTTTTCTTGTCGTCGCTATTATTGCGGTGTTCGTCGCGGGCCTGATGGTTGGACGCACGCCCGAATATCTCGGCAAGAAAATCGAAACGCGCGAGATGAAGCTGGCGATGCTGGCGGTGCTCATCTATCCGCTCGTCGTGCTTGGATTTTCGGCCGCATCGGTTTTGCTGCAAGGCACGCTCGACCCCGATGGAAACTGGCTGACGAACGCCGGTCCGCACGGACTGTCCGAAATCATCTACGCCTTTGCCTCGCAGAACGCGAACAATGGCTCGGCCTTCGGCGGATTGAGCGGCAACAATCTCTGGTTCAACACGACCGGCGGCCTCGCGATGTTCTTCGGGCGCTTCGCCTATGTCATTCCCGTCTTGGCGCTGGCGGGTTCGCTTGCCGCCAAGAAGAAGGTCCCGGCTTCGGTTGGAACCTTCCCGACGCACGGAGCCCTGTTCGTGGGGCTCCTGATCGGCGTGATCATCATCCTCTACCTGCTTCAGTATTTTCCGGCGCTCGCGCTGGGACCCGTCGTCGAGCATTTCCTGATGCTTGGCGGCAAGACCTTCTGACGGAGTTGATTCACATGGCATCGAAAGTAGCTGCCCCCGCATTTTTCGACAGCTCGATCATGCGCCGGGCGATCCTTGACGCCTTCGTCAAGCTCAATCCTCAAACACTGATGCGCAATCCCGTCATCTTTGTGACGGAGGTCGTCTCGGTGGTTGTCGCGGCCTTCTTTGTGCGCGACTTGATCGCGCACAACGGCAACGCCCTGTTCAGTGGGCAGATCGCCGCATGGCTATGGTTCACGGTCTTGTTTGCGAACTTCGCAGAGGCGGTCGCCGAGGGCCGGGGGAAAGCGCAAGCCGATTCATTGCGTCGTATGCGCTCCGACACCAGGGCTAAACGCCTCAAGGACGCACGCAGTGGGGCGAGCGCATTCGATTCCATCAACGCGCTTGATCTTCGCGTCGGAGACCTTGTGCTTGTTGAAGCTGGCGACGTCATTCCTTCCGACGGAGATGTGATTGAAGGAATTGCATCGGTGAACGAATCCGCCATCACCGGCGAATCCGCTCCGGTTATCCGCGAGTCCGGCGGCGACCGTTGCGCGGTGACCGGTGGCACGACCGTTCTCTCCGACTGGATCAAGGTGCGCATTACTGCGGCCCCGGGCTCGACCTTTCTCGACCGCATGATTGCGCTGGTGGAGGGCGCCGAACGGCAGCGGACGCCGAACGAACTCGCGCTGTCGATCCTTCTGTCGGGACTGACAATCATTTTTCTGATCGTCTGCGTGACGTTATGGGCGTTCGCATCCTACTCGGGCGCGGCTTTGTCGGTGACCGTTTTGATCGCGCTGCTCGTTTGCCTGATCCCGACCACCATAGGAGGCTTACTGTCGGCGATTGGCATCGCGGGCATGAACCGTCTCATTCGTTTCAACGTCGTGGCGACCTCGGGTCGCGCCGTGGAGGCGGCCGGCGACGTCGATACGCTGCTCCTCGACAAGACCGGCACGATTACCTTTGGCAACCGAATGGCGACCGAATTCGTGCCGACATCCGGCGTCCCGGAGCGTGTTCTTGCGGAAGCCGTTCTGATGGCGAGTCTTGCTGACGAAACGCCTGAAGGACGGTCGATTATCGCGCTTGCGAAGAGCAAGTACGCGTTAAGCGAACCAGACATCTCCAAAGACAACGCCCAGGTCTTTCCGTTCTCGGCGCAAACTCGCATTTCGGGCGTCGATGTCGGTGGCCGCTCGCTGCGCAAGGGCGCGGTCGACGCCATCCTTGCATTGGTGGGTTTGACGCAGGCTGAAGCCCCGGCCGATTTTCGCCAGGCGGTCGATCGTATCGCCCGGACAGGCGGAACGCCACTCGCGGTCGCTGAAGGTCAACGGCTTCTGGGCGTGATCCATCTTAAAGACATCGTAAAGCCGGACATCAAGGAGCGCTTTGCCGCCCTGCGCGCCATGGGCATCAAGACAGTCATGGTCACTGGCGATAACCCGGTCACTGCGGCCGCGATCGCATCAGAGGCCGGCGTTGACGACTTTCTTGCCCAGGCGACGCCCGAGGACAAGCTCGCCTATATACGTAAGGAACAGCAGGGTGGTCGTCTCATCGCCATGTGTGGAGACGGCACCAATGATGCGCCGGCCCTCGCTCAAGCCGACGTCGGCGTCGCCATGCAGACGGGAACGCAGGCCGCGCGCGAGGCCGGCAACATGGTCGATCTCGATTCCGATCCGACCAAACTGATCGAGATCGTCGAGATCGGCAAGCAATTGCTCATGACGCGCGGTTCCCTCACCACGTTCTCCATCGCCAATGACGTTGCAAAATACTTCGCGATTATCCCCGCCTTGTTTATCTCCGCTTATCCCGAATTGCAGTCGCTCAATGTCATGCGTCTCGCCTCATCGAATTCGGCAATTCTGTCGGCTGTGATCTTCAACGCCTTGATCATCATCGCCCTGATCCCGTTAGCGTTACGGGGCGTCGCCTATCGTCCTGTCGGCGCGGCGGCGCTGCTGCGACGCAACCTGCTGATCTACGGCCTCGGCGGCATCATCGTGCCGTTCGTTGGCATCAAAATCATCGACGTGATCGTTTCGATCCTTCATCTCGCGTGAGGCTAGCCATGTTCTCCCAAATTCGTCCAGCCATCGTTATGATCGTTCTCTTTTCGACGCTCACAGGCGTTGTCTATCCCCTCGCCATCACCGGCATTGCGCAGGTTGTGGCGGCGAAACCGGCCAATGGCAGTCTTTTGACGCGGGATGGCGTCGTGATCGGGTCAGCGCTGATCGGGCAGCAATTCTCTGGCGATGGCTACTTTCATGGCCGTCCGTCCGCCACCAACACCGCCGATCCCAATGATGCGACAAAGACAATCGACGCGCCCTACAATGCCGCCAATTCATCGGGATCGAATTTCGGGCCGACGTCGCTGAAGCTGCATGACCGCGTCAAGGCGGATGTCGAAGCCCTCGGCGGAAGTCCGGAAAAGCCTGTGCCCGCCGACGCAGTGACAACATCCGGATCCGGCCTCGACCCCGATATTTCACCCGCATTCGCACGCCTTCAGGTCAGTCGCGTCGCCGCCGCCCGCAAGTTGCCCGAGGCCCGTGTGCAGGCGCTGGTGACGAACGCAACAGCGCAACCGTTCCTTGGTCTGTTAGGCGAGCCGCGCGTCAATGTCCTCCAGCTTAATGTGAGCCTGGATCTTCTTGCCGCGAAATGAGTGAACTTGGGTCGACAATGCGGCAGTTGACAGGGAAAGCGCTTGAGGTCGAATCCCACTGTACGCCGAGACAAGAAACGACGCGCCTCGACCGACCGGGTATCATGGTCTAATATCCCGGCCCGGGTGAATGGACCACAGGCCACATTCGTGCCGGTCGTCCGAAGAATGCCTCGATAAAAGCCATCGCCGCAGTTGAAAGGCAGTCTGCCAAGGAGATACTGCACCTATCACAATTGAGTTGGAATAATGGCTAAAACGGATACAGCCGACGCACGTCCGGATCCTCAGGCCCTGCTCGATGCGGCGGTTGCCGAGGCGCGCGGTCAACTGAAGATTTTTTTGGGAGCGGCGCCCGGGGTCGGAAAAACATTTGCGATGCTTTCGGCCGCGCGACAATTGATCCGCGACGGGGGTTCTGTTCTCGTTGGCGTCGTCGAAACACATGGCCGCGCCGATACGCTCGCCGTGCTTGAGGGCCTTGAGGTGTTGCCGCGCCGGAAAATCGACTATCGCGGCCATACATTGGAGGAGTTCGATCTCGATGGCGCGCTGGCGCGGCGACCGAAGCTCATCATCGTCGACGAACTCGCTCATACCAACGCGCCCGAAAGCCGGCACCCCAAGCGCTATCAGGATGTTGAGGAGCTGCTTCGCGCCGGGATTGACGTCTGGTCGGCGGTCAATATTCAGCACCTTGAAAGTCTTTCTGACGTTGTTTCAAAGATTACCGGCATGCGAATCCGCGAAACGGTTCCAGATACGGTCATCGAAAAGGCCAACGAAGTCGTGGTGGTTGATATCACGCCAGCCGAACTCATTCAGCGACTGAAGGAAGGCAAGGTCTATTTGCCCGACAATGCGCGTCGAGCAGCCGACAATTTTTTCAAGCCTGGCAACCTGACGGCGCTTCGAGAGCTTGCGTTGCGCCGCACCGCCGAGCGCGTTGACGACCAGATGGTCGATTACCTCCGGCGCAACGCCATTCAGGGCGCCTGGCCAAGCGCGGAACGCATATTGGTCTGCATTGGCGCCGATACAACGTCGGAAAATGTGGTGCGCGCCGCAAGCCGGCTGGCAAGCGCATTAAACGCGAGCTGGATCGCGGCGACCGTCACCTCTGACAGAAACGATATCGCAAATCCCGAAGCTATGCGGCTGATAGATCAGAACTTGCGCCTTGCCGAAAGGCTGGGCGCCGAGCCGTCGCGACTGACGGGGGGAGATCTAGTCGCCGAACTCCTGCGCTTCGCCAAGCGTGAGAACATCACCCAAATCGTCATAGGACGCTCCCACGCAGGATTTTGGGCGCGACTGTGCGGACGATCCCTGTCGGCCGCGCTGGTCCGCCAGGCTGACGAAATAGCCATCCATGTCGTGGTCGAACAGGCCAATGCGCCCTTGAAGCGCGCATTCAAATGGCCCGCAAAGCCGCAAAGGACCATTCTGGACGTGGTTGCCGCCTTCTGTTCCGTGGCGTTGGCCGTTGGCGTGGGAATGGTCGCGACACGTTATCTGCTGCTCCCCAATCTCTCCATGATCTTCCTCGCAGCGGTGCTTGTGTGCGCAGTGTCCCGGGGCGTTGGCGCCGCCATCGCGGCTGCGCTTGTCTCCTTTTTCGCATATAATTTTTTCTTTATTCCGCCTGTTTATACGTTCACTATCGCCGAACCCCACGAATTGTTTGCGCTGCTTATTTTCTTGCTTGTTGCAATATTTACGGGAGGGCTGGCGGGCCGCGTGCGAGAGCAATCGGATGCCGCGCGAAAGCGCATTGCAACGATTCAATCATTGATTGACGTCGCCCGGAAGCTGTCAGCGACAGCAAGCATCGAAGACGCGCTCTACGTTATCGCTTATCAAAGCGCGGCATCAATCAAGGGGCAGGCGGTTGTTCTTCTGCCCAAAGATGACGACATTGAAATCAGATCGGCTTATCCGCCGGAAGATGAGCTTGGACTGGCCGACCGCGCCGCCGCGCATTGGGCGTTCAGGAATGTGGAGATCGCGGGTCGACATACCGGCACGATGCCCAACGCCGTATTTCAGTTCTGGCCCATGCGAACATCGCGCGGCGCTGTGGGCGTGATCGGGATAGCGCCGGTCTCGAGCGAACCCTTGCCAGCAGAGAGCGAAAGGGCTTTTTCCGCGCTCGTTGATCAGTCATCTGTCGCCATCGAGCGCATTCTGCTGGCAGAAAGCGCAGCGCGAGCCGAGACTGCCGCGGCGCGCGAGAAGCTCAATAGCGCCCTGCTCTCGTCGATCTCGCACGATCTTCGCACGCCCCTGTCCTCAATTCTGGGCGCCGTCACGAGCTTGCGGCGCTACGGCTCGAAGATGCCGGAAGACGCGCAACAGGACCTGCTGGCGGCGATCGAGGAAGAGGCGGGACGGTTGGCCCGATTTGTATCCAATTTGCTTGGAATGACGCGATTGGAGGCGGGAGCTCTTGATTTGCGTCGCGACTGGGTTGACCTCAATGAGGTTCTGGCGGCGGCCGTCGCACGCGCCCGCCGAACATTCGTGTCGCGGGAGATCGAGGTTTCGACGGCGCCACAAACCCAACTTGTTCGGGGCGATCCCATTCTACTTGAGCAGGTTATTTTCAACCTGCTGGACAATGCCGAAAAATATGTTCCGGCGGGAAGTTCGACCCAGGTTCGTCTTCGATCGGAGCCCGGCCAGATCATCATTGAAGTGGAAGATGAGGGGCCAGGCATCCCCGCGACAGATCTGCAATCCGTCTTCGACAAGTTTCATCGACTCCACGGAGGCGACGGACGTCCACCAGGGACAGGCCTGGGGCTCGCCATCGCCAAGGGCGTGGTCGAGGCGATGGGGGGAACAATCACGGCGGAAAGTCCGGTCGTGGGCAACAAGGGCGCCCGGATCGTCATTCGGTTGCCTGCCAGTGAACACCCCCTCGAAAAGGCAACCAGCGAATAGGAAACTCATGTCCGTGCGCGCCAAGGTTCTCATCGTGGACGACGAGCCGCAGATGCGTCGCATCTTGCGGCCGAGCTTGATCGCAGAAGGGTATGAAGTCGTCAGCGCAGCAACCGGGAAGGAGGCGCTGGAGAGATTTCGCGCGCGTGCTCCCGACGTTGTTGTTCTTGATCTCGGTCTGCCCGATATGGATGGAAAGGACGTCGTCACGGCCATTCGCAAGACGTCGTCTGTCCCGATTATAATTCTTTCGGCGCGGGAGCTGGAAGCCGAGAAAGTCAGCGCGCTCGATCTCGGCGCCGATGATTATGTCAACAAGCCTGCAGCAATCGGTGAATTGATGGCCAGAATTCGCGCCGCGCTTCGTCATTCCGGGAAATCTCAAGAAGCGCTCAGGACAAAATTCCAGGCCGGTCCATTGGCGATCGATTCTCTCACACATGCGGCTACGTTCAATGGTGAGCCGATGAAACTCACGCCCAAGGAATTCGACCTGCTGCATTTTCTGGTGAGGTTCGCCGGCCGCGTTATTACCCATCAGCAAATCCTGACAACCGTCTGGGGCCCCGCGCATACCGAAGATGCTCAGTATCTTCGCGTGCTGATCCGCAGGTTGCGCGAAAAGATTGAAGTGGACCCTAGCGATCCAAAAACGATTCTGACCGAACCCGGCATCGGTTATCGACTGGTCGACCCGATCGATGGCGCTTGAAAATCGGGATCGGGACTACGTTTACACGTGGGTTTGCATCCGCTCAATGGCGGTTGTCATCACGCAACGCCAGCAAGCGCGCAATCTCCTTCCATTGAATGTGACGCAGCATGTTCCGTGACCATTCCCAAAACCGCTTCGCCCGAGCGCGTGAGCCATGGCGATTTGCGTTCACTCTGTAAAGGGGAGCTTGCATCGCCAGACCCATGATCAGAACCGCGACAGGATGGTCGCGGCGAAGAAGACGCAAAGTATGCTGGAGACGATAAAAAGCGCTTCGTCGGCTCCGCAAACGTCAACCAATCGCATTCGACCAGCCTTCGATCGCCATATTGATTTCAGGTACGACATGGGAGCCACCTCCTCATGAGCGTGGTCCATCGCGGCATAAAAAATCCATACGTTTTAAGTGTGCGCGCATAAAAAGGCGGCTTTGAACGCGCGCAATCGACCGAACGGATTTTATGCTTTCATCATGATTTCCGTATCGAATTTTAATGCCAGACTTGAATAATTTGCCTCCACATCGTCGCTGTCGGCAATGAGCAGGAGTCAGTCATGCAGGCGCCAACCGAATGGACCATCCGGGCTGCCGTCGTCGCCACGCCGTGGGCACACCCCGAGAGATCTGGCCGTTACGAAACGTTGCTCGATGCCATACTCAATGCAGACCCGGACGGCGGAGAGTTGGCGCCGTGGATCATCCTGGAGGATGGGCATATGCTTAATCCTCGACAAATCGCCACCCTTCGAGAGTCGATCAATCGCGGTTCGCTGGCCTTGCCGGCGGGGCTCCTGAATTTTTGAGCCACGGCTCTTTTCGCAGCGCAAATTTATCGGTCGCGATCGCGAAGCCGCTATTGAGTATGTTTTCCAAAGGCGCGGCATCGCGCTGCGCAAAGGCATTGATTGATGCCGCCGCCTGCGCTAAAAGCTCGCCCGTGGCGCTGAGAGAGCCCGCCACGCGAAATCCTTTCCGGCTCGGCGATATGATGACATGCGCATTCGCGAATTGGTCTCGCTCGAACATGTCGATGCGCGGGTACGAGTGTCAACAAAGGCGCAGTTATTAAAAGAGCTTGCCCGTCGGGCGGCTCAAATCGTGAAAATGGACGAAAGCGTCATTCTCAAAGCGCTCACCGATCGTGAGCAGCTTGGCTCGACAGGGGTCGGCGGAGGAATTGCCTTGCCTCATGCGCGACTCCCCGGCCTCAAGCAAAGTATCGGCTTGCTGATCAGCCTCGATCACGCGATCGACTTTAAATCGATTGACGAGACCCCGATCGACCTCGCGGGAATGTTATTGTTGCCTGAAGATACGAAAGGCGAAGCGAATTCCGCCCTCGCATGCATTGCGCGACGATTTCGTGAGCCCGGCATTGCGGATCGTCTCAGGAAAGCAAAATCCGCTGACGAATTATATAAACTGGCGATTTCCACAGAGTGCTGACCCGTAATATTCACCGGGATCTGACTTGGCGTTCAGGTCGTGTCGGCATTTCAGGAATTCACGAATTGGAGCCAATGTCGAGCTGATCGGAACCGCCGCCGACATCGCCGACACCATGCAGGAATGGTTCGAATGCGAAGGCGCCGACGGCTACAACGTCATGCCTGCGAACATGCCGACGGGCCTCCATGATTTTATCGAGCATGTCGTGCCAGAATTGCGCCGCCGCGGACTTTTCCGCTTAGCCTATGCAGGCAAGACATTGCGCGATCATCGCGGCCTTGCCACACCGGCGGACGCCGCCGCAGCGCAAGCTGAGGGAGTCGCAACCGGGTATTGACGGGATCGCATTGGGGGCGGCGATCCATTTGATCTATCGGATGGCGCGGCGAAACGCGACGCTGCTTGTTCTATCAGCCGCGCCTATCGCATCATATCGCGTGCGCGCTCCAGGATCGCGGGCGGCGTCGCATAGAGCGCACCCACCGTTTGTTGCACGCTTTCGCCTGCGCGGGGCGCGATTTCGATCAGCTGCTTTGCCGCCTCGTCCAAAAGCTCATGGTCGGCGAGCGACAACGCGAATGCTTTTCGCAGCGCGCCGACGCGGTCCTCGGGAACGCCGGGAGGAGCAAGGTAGGCCTTGCCGAACGCTTGTTGAAACCCCACGATGAGTTCGGCGGCGCGCCGGTCGGGGTCTTCGTGGATATAGGGCCATGCCTGGGGAACATGCATCGCCATCAATTCCGGGTCTGGTTCGATGCCGTCCTGGACGAGGATGTTGAGCTTGTCGCCGCTTGTCCACTCGTTTTTCTGGATTTTGAGCGCGGACCAGTCGAGCCCGCAGATTCCGTCGATCTCGCCGCGCTCCATCGCGAGGAATAGTTCGCCCGGCCCCTTGTAACCGGCGGCGATCTCGAACCTTGCGCCGGTGGCGCGGTGCCAGGCGGCATAGTCGTAGGTCGGGCTGCCCGGCGTCGTCGCGCCAACGATAAGCTTTGTTCGCAGCGCGTCCTCGTAAGTCGCGACTTTCGAGCCGCGCAGGGTGAAGCACACACGCGTGCCATGTTCGGCGCCCGCCAGATATTGGAACTGCCGGGGATCCAACTCCGTCTGGCCGCTGCTATCGAGCAATTGATCGAGAATGGCGTTGGGCAGGATGTTGCCGATCACCGTGCCGTCCTTTGGCGCGATTTTATAAAGATATGTCGCAGCGGTCTTCGATCCGGCGCCGGGCATGGTCCGGAACACAACATTGGGATTGCCAGGAATAAATCGGCCGAGATAACGGGCGATCAAGCGCCCATAGATCGCGAAACCGCCAGTGGCGTCGGTCCCCACGATGAAATTGATTGTCTTGCCCGCGTAGAAATCCGCGGCATACGCCGAGCGCTCTTGCGGGCGCGCGACCGCAAGCAGGCCAACCGCGCTAACAAGCAAAGTTCGCAACCGCCGCATGTCCGGCATCCTTTGGCGTCACCGAGTCATCGAGTGACTTAAAACGGGTTGTGGCAGATAGGATCCCGCCGCGCGGAGCGACTCGACAAGCGTCCATGTATCGAGGTCGCAAGCAGGCTGACCGGTTCGGATAGACTGAATGGCAGCAGTGGCGGCCGCCTGCCCCATCATGAACGCGGCCGATTGCGAGCGGATGGAGCCGTGCACTTTGGTGTCGCTGGAATGGCAACGGCCGGCGACCCAGAGATTGGCCCATTCCTTCGGCACGAGAATGCTGTAGGGAATGCCGATGGACGCGCCGCGCGGCAATTTTCCGGCGCCATGCATGTCCTTCATGAAGCGCTCGTATTCCTCCTTTGAGTCGTTCGTCGAATGCACGTCGGCAGGCCGGTTGTAGACCGCGACCTGATCGGGAAACTGCCGGGCGGAATTGTAATCTGCGAATGTCAGCTCGAATTCTCCGACGATGCGGCGGGTGTCGCGGATGCCCATCACGGGCGATGTCGAGGCGAGCTCGATCCGCTCGCAGCCCGGGACATATTTTCGGTAGAATTCGGTGTATTCGACGGCTAGCTTGCGGCCGTGAATCATGCCGTCGGACAGGTCCCGCGCCTTCAGGCCGTCGATATTGTAGATATGGCCAGCGTTCAGATTCCCGGTCACCGCGCCAATCTTCTTCATGCCGGCGATGAAATGATCAGGATGGGTGAAATGCCCGTCGGCGTTGGCGCGCGGCAGGTATTCGTTCTTGACGCGCTCCTTCACCGCGTCAGATCCCCTGGGGCCATTGTAGTCGGCATGATCCCAGTCGATGCCGCCAAAGATAGAGCACACCGTTGCGGGCTGATGCGGCCAGTCGCGCCCCGCAACCTTGCATGGCGCGCCGCTGGCGGCCGCGAGCACTGCGTCGCCGGTGGCGTCGATGTATGTTTTCGCGCGGATGAACTTCAGCCCTTCGACGTTGCTGACAATCACGCCAGCGACGTTCTTGCCGTTCGTCTCCGCGTCGATGACTTTGGTGAAGAACCGCACTTCGACGCCCGCCTCGACGCAATATTCGTCGAGCAGGCGCTTCAGCGATTCAGGGTTGAAGGGAATCCAGCGGTTATAGTCCGACACCCAATAATCGGGCGTCACCTCCGGCCCGAGAAAGCCGCGCTGGTGCATGGTTTCGATCAGCTGTCGCGTGAAGCCGCCAACCAGCGTTTTTGTGCCATCGCCCATGGGTCCAAACGTGGCGACCATGCCGGAAGTGGACATGCCGCCGAGACATCCAGTCGCTTCGATCAACACCACCTTCGCGCCGAGCCGAGCCGCGCAAACTGCGGCCGCGGCGCCGGCAGGGCCGCCGCCAGCGACCAGAACGTCATAATCCTCCTCGACCGGAATCTCGCGTGAATAGGTGTGGGACATCATCTCAACTCATCTCTTTAGATTGGAGTGGCCCAGCGTTGACGCCGCAGGCAAGGCGTCAATTGGCGTCGCCGCCTTTGCCGCTTGCCCATGACCGGGCTTCGATAAAAAGCGAATCCGTCATCCTGTCAAACCATTTGGGATTATCTTGTTGCACGGGGCTCTGAAACCGCGCCTGGCCAGCTTCACTTTCGCGCGCCGATTGTAGCCTGACGCCTTCCGCCTATTCGAGCGTTCGTGGGCGTCAATGGCGGAAACGCGCTGGTCTCGCCGGGCCGGCGAGGACGCCGCGTTCGGTCCCGGCGCCGCCCCTATCATAACGGCGCGGCGCTTTTTTGAGCCATGTTTCTTAAACAAACATTCGCCTGCTCCGCGAAATGCCGCCTGTATTGTCGCGAAATGATGGACAGCATGAGCCCGATGTCGGACTTTCGGATTGCTTTCCGGCGCGAGAAAAATACGGCGCGCGGCTTCAAACCTGTCTGGCGCATCTGGCGCGCGACACCCCCTTTCGCGCTAGAGCCTGGTTCTGATCAATTGCCGACACACTTCAAGCTCTTGATTGGCATGGCGTTCGAATGGGCAAGGACAATCGCGGACGCCCGGATAATTGAAGCGACACCCCCGACAGTGGACGCCAAAGGCTGGGCTCGCGACCGGAGGCTGGCTGCCGCGATGCGCAAGGAGCCCCCGACAGATAAACCTATAGGGCCAACAAATTGGCTGCTGTCGCAAGACAAATTGACAAATCGAAAGGCTACTGCGACGTTCATGATAGATTCGGAGTGCAAGCGTTCAAACGCGCCCTTAAAAAAGGTCGAATCGTTTTAGCACAACGAGATTTGATTTGTTCCTTCGCAGCAAGGGGATACGAGATGTTCCGTTTGATTAGCGGAATTGGATGTTTCGCGCTGCGCCGGCTGGCGCGGACCCTGCCCGCCATCTGCGGCCTGCTCTGGCTGGGCGCCGCGCCGGTGCGGGCGCAGACCTATGATTTCACCTTTACGGGAACGAGTGGCTGCGTGGTTTGCGGCATTACCCAAGGGGTTTTTACATTTGCCGGCGGGAATTTTACTTCCTTTTCCGGCGTTGCCAATGGGCTCTCGGCGGAAGGCCTGGCGGACGGAAGTTTCTTTTTATCTCCCATAACCTCTAGTTCCTACAATGGGCAGACGGCGCCATTCTACTATTATATTGTAGACGGCGTCTCAAACACCTCAGGGTTGTCTGTGGAGATTGCTTTGGGCGGGGTCAACAATTTTCCAAGCTATGTGAGACTCAATTCTGGCACTTTTGCGCTCGTCCAGGGAGGACCGTCGACGGTCGTTGCACAAACCCCCGCCCCCATCCCCGGCACAGGCGCGCTGTCGTGGCTGGCGTTTGGCCTGATTGGCCTTTGCTATCGCCGCAAGGCGATTTCAGCGGCGTTGCGTTCAGCCCGCGCACGGATTGCCGGGCGCGCGTCCGCCTGACACAAGGCGCCTTGGTCACTCGGGCGTCTCCACGATTGGGCAATCCCTTGAGGGGCGGCTCGACCGGCTCTATGCGACGGCGTGTGATCGTGTCCCCCGCAGTGGTGTAGCAGGCCTGGCGCCAGCCGCCTGCGGTGCGTGAGGCTGGAGCCGCCGCCGAAGTCCATTGGAAAATTTGGGACCGGCGGAGAGAGTTCGCTCGACTTCGCTGGCGACCAGAGCGGTCATGCCGAAAACTTTGCGAAGCAGGAGGCTTTGAGCGAAGAGCTCGACGGCGGCAATGCTTTGGTCCGCAGGGCCTGCGCCGATATCGGCCGCTCGCCCGAACGAGGCTGATACGCTGTTATCGCGGCCTCGAAAATACCGCGACCGTGACTTCGGATCGCTATAAATGGGAGGGGCGGCCCAGCAAATCCTGATCCGCCATCGCCCGCGCGATCCTGCAAAGCCAGTGGAACGGCTCGACCTTCTTTGGCTTGCAGAGCGGGCGGGGCCGGTCATGATCAAACAACGAAGCGCCGCTATGGCACAGGCAAGCTGGGCGCATAGCGGACTTGCTCGCCGCCGCGTAACATGGACAAATTATTTCCTTGCGAAAGCACGGTGCACGATGGACGGTTTTTTCGTAATTCTCGGATTGGCGACCTTCATTGGCTTTCTTCTGGGACCAATCGCATTCTTCCTGACGATCGGCGCGCGCAGGCGATTGCGCGACGCCGAAGAGCACGTTGCGCGCCTTGAAGCGCGCCTCAAGCGCATTGAGTCGACAGGTCACCCGACGCCAAGTGCGACGAGCGCTCCGTCCGCATCCGAAACGCCCGTTGTCGCTCCAAAACCCATCGAACAGCCTGAAGCAGCGCCCGCGGCGCGGTCTGATGACGCTTTAATCTCGGGACAAATGCAACAAACTGAGCCAGCGCCTCCCTTGCTGGCCCAACAACGGGCGCCGCAGCGTCCACGTCGCAGTTTTGAAGAGGCGATCGGCACGCGCTGGACGGTATGGGTCGGCGGCATTGCGCTCGCGCTCGGCGCACTGTTACTGGTGCGCTATTCGTTCGAGCAAGGCTATTTCGGCCCCGGCGCGCGTGTTCTCCTGGGGCTTGCGCTTGCGGTCGCGCTCGTTGCGGGCGGCGAATGGATGCGTCGCAAGGAGCGCGCTTCCGGCGAACCTCAAAACGACGCCTCGGGTAGCGCCTATATTCCTGGCGTCCTCACGGCGTGCGGCGCGGTGGCCGCTTTCGGCGCGTTCTACGCAGCCTATGCGATTTATGGGTTCGTTGGCCCGGCCCTCGCGCTCATTGCGCTTGGCGCAACCGGCGTTGCGTGTATGCTCGCTGCGGCGCTGCACGGGCCGGCGCTGGCGGGCCTTGGCCTCATTGGTTCACTCGCAACGCCGTTGCTTGTATCATCCGACGAGCCCAACCCATGGGCGTTGATGATCTACCTCGCCGCAGTCAGTCTGGCGTCCTATGGCTTCGCACGATTGCGCCGCTGGAAATGGCTCGCTATTTCGACCGCCATCGGCGTCGGCCTGTGGTCTTTCGCCTATATCATTGCGCTTTCCGGCGGGACTCCGACCGGTTTCTTTCAGGCCGGCGCGATGCACGTGCTGGTCGCCACGGCGCTGGCGGCGTGGTTCATCAGCGTACAACCGTGGCTCGATTCAGCGCTTGGCTCTGATTCTGTCAAGCCGCCACAAGACCCGGCCAGCGTGATCGCGCCCGCGAGTTTCGCCATTGTGATGCTCGCATTGCTATTCGAGGGCGCGAGTTTTGGAGAGTTTGGCGTCGGCTGGATTTTCACTGCGGCGGCAATGATGATCATACTCGCAATCGCTGGCCTCGCGAGTTCCACCGCGACAGCGCTTCTTGCAGTCTGCGGAACATTCATCGTCGCGACATTGCGTATCTGGCCCAGCGTATTTGCCAGCGACTTTGTCCGGGGGCTGCCTGACTGGAGCCTCGTTCACTGGGTCGAACCCGTCAATGTCAGCGCCTATGTCGCTTTAGCAATCATCGCATCGTTCAGCCTCGGCGCGCTCGCAGCGAACCCGTTGCTCTGCCGGCGGCTGTCTTTCGTCAACGCCTGCATGAGCGCAGGAACTGCGACTTTGACCCCCCTTCTCGCGCTGATCGTCGCCTATTTGCGCTTCGGCAAATTCGACACGAGTTACACGTTTGCGGCAATCGCCGCGGCGCTCGGCGTCGTGTTCGTTTCTGGCGCGCAAGTATTTCGCACCCGCGTTGGCGACGTAACAGCAGTTGACCGGCCGCCGGAAGCAACGCTCGGTCTCGGCGCCTTCGCATCAGCGACAATCGCGGCCCTTGCGCTCGCGTTAACCTTCGCGCTCGCCGGCGGCACACTAACCATAGCCCTCGCGCTCGCGGCGCTGGGCGCGGCCTATGTTTCCGCCCAATTGCAAATACCGGCGCTTCGCTGGTGCGTAGCCGCGCTCGGCGCGGTCGTCGCGGCGCGGCTTGCATGGGAGCCGCGCATCGTTGGCGATACCCTTGGCAAGACGCCGCTCTTCAACTGGCTGCTCGTCGGGTATGGCGTTCCCGCGCTTGCGTTCGGCTATGCGGCGCGGATCATGCGGCGCGCCGACGAAAGCGAAGATACGCCCGTGCGCGTCGCGCAGACACTGGCGATCCTGCTCGCAGCGTTCCTCGTTATGTTCGAGATCCGCCACGCGTTGCATGATGGAGACATCTACGCGACATCGACCGGGTTCGTGGAACAGGGCCTGTTCGTTTTCTCCGGCTTCGCCTTCTCGGCCGCGCTAACGCGAATTACGTCATTGCAAAAATCGACTGTCTTCCGCATTGCATCTTACACTGCCTTCATCGGCTCGGTGGCGGTGGCGATTCTTGGACTCGGCCTTGGCGTCAATCCGTTGTTTCAAAGCGAACCGATTCGCGGCGGCGGCATTATCAACACGCTCTCGCTCGGCTATCTGTTGCCGGCAATCGCGGCGTTCGTCACCGCCCGGCTCGCGGTTGGAGTCAGACCCAACTGGTATCCGGCCAGCGCGCGTATCGTGGCGATTGCCCTCGTCTTTGCACTGCTGACGCTGGAAACGCGCTTCCTCTTCCAGGGACCAGACATTTATTTCCTCCGGTCGACGAGCCAGGCGGAGTGGTACACCTATTCCGCGGTATGGCTTTCCTTCGGCCTTGTGCTGCTCGCCTATGGATTATGGCGCGGCTCGAAGGAGGCGCGGCTCGCGTCGGCGCTGTTTGTGTTCCTGACCGTTGTCAAGGTTTTCCTCTTCGATCTCGAAGGACTCATGGGTCTGTGGCGCGCGCTTTCCTTCATTGGTCTCGGCCTCGTCCTTTTAGGCATCGGCTTTGTCTATCAAAAGTTCGTTTTTGTTCTGCCGCAGTCGCCAGCGCCGGACGGCGACGCACGTGACGCACGCCGAACGGACGCGCCGTGAGGTGGCTCGAAAACGGGCGCGCTGGCAGGCCGGCCAAGGTTCAATCGACATCAAGAGGCTTGTTTTCATTGATGAAACATAGGCCAAGACCTCAGCGACAAAGCGACGCTTTGCGCGGATATGGCCACGTTGCCCGGCTGGTCTTTGCGCGGTCAGCGGCTGGAAGCCAAAGTCCCCTTTGGGCACTGGAAAACCATGACCTTCGTCGGCGCCTTGCGGCATGAACGTATCGACGCGCCATGGGTCATCGATGGCCCGGTCAATGCCGATATTTTCCAGTCGTATGTCAAGACCCAGCTGGTTCCAACCCTCAGCAAAGGCGATATTGTCATCATGGACAATCTCAGCTCGCACAAGCGACCGGCCATTCGCGCCTCCATCCGCGCAGCGGACGCCAGGCTGCTCTTCCTGTCCGCCTGCAGCGCCGACATCAACCCAACCGAGCCGTCCTTTTCAAAACTGAAACACCTCCTGCGAAAGGTCTGCCAGCGCACCGTCGAGGCAACCTGGAAAAGATCGGCGAACTCCTCCGCCAGTTCACATCACAAGAATGCAAAAATTACCCGATAAATTCGGGATATGGCTCTATCCAACGACATGATGCTCTCGCCCACGCCGGGCGGCGGCTATCAAATGGCCGCACGTTGCGATGCCATGTAAGATTTACAAAACGCTGGCGACAAAACCATAAGCGCCCCGCCAAAGGCAAAGGCGTGTCCCTTGCCATCTGTTACGTCTTGCCTTGGAGGAATCGCCGATTAGCCATTGGCGTCGGGCAAAACGTCTGTCGGGATTGGCTTTGGAATGCACAGCCGCCCTTTCCCGGCGCGAAATATAGGCGAGTTTCGACCAAAAAACGTGCCCCAACAGCAAGAGGCTACACACAACCGGCAAGGTGCATGACGGTCGCATGATTATCTATCGGGCCAGCCAGCATGGCTGCGTTCCGTGCCAGCTGAAGGCGAAGCGTTGCCCAAACACCAAGGAACGCAAGATACCACATGACGTGAACGAGAAAGCTCGCGACCAGGCCCGCGCGCTCATGAAGACGCCAGAGTTCGCCAGGTCACGCGACGAACGAAAAAAGATTGAGATCCGTTTCGCGCATTTGAAGACCCATCATCGCTTCGAACGGATGCGGTTGCGCGGCTTGAGCGGCGCGCGCGACGAGTTGCATCTCGTCGCAATCGCGCAAAATCTCAAGACGCTCGCCAAAATTCCTGGCGTTCGCCGCCGTGGCGGGGCGAGGCGTGCATGGCGTAAGCGTGAATTAAGTGGGCGTGGATAGCGTAAGGCCGGAAACGACCGCAATCATGCCGACCACACAAGAGCGTGTGATTGAAGAAATAACCGCCGCGTAAAGCCTTGCGGCCCAGGGCAGACGCCAAAAAAGTCTCCGGAAGCGGTGCATCAAGCCATCTGGAATTTTTTTCAACACTGTCGACCCGAAGCAGTCATCCGCCGTGGGTTCAGCTCCACTGTCTTTGGGGAGCGGCAACACCGCACTGTAGGTATTTTCCGACCCTTATGCGCAAATATTTTTGGGGCTTTGGTAGTAAGGGTCGCGGGTTCGCGCGGGGTCATTCAATTTAATTCCTCGGAGGACAATTGATTGCCAATTCACTCAATGACTTCGCTCCTCTGCTTTATTAAATGCGCATGGTGGCGGCATATTACGTGTCCAACGAATGGAACAAAAAAGGGTGAGGTGATGTCGACACTCTCGATCATCGGCCTCATGGCCATCGTTTTTGGTTCTTCAGCCATCGCCACGATCAGTCACGCGCAGCCGGCTCGAACTCAGCAAGAGACAGTCGGCGAAATGGCGAATTCAGAACTTAAAACTGCCGTCGTACGTGTCACCGGCGCCAGCGCTGACAAAGTTGAGGTCATTACGACGTCAAGCGTCATCGCCGTCACACTTGTCAACGGGAATATGAACGACGCTACGACAGTCGACCGCGAGAATTATGCCGCAGCGATAGCGGCGACCATTTCAAAGGAAATACTGGGCAAGTCGGAATTCAAAGGAATAGTTAGCCTGCGGGTGGATTTTGTGAATCGCAAAGGCGCCGCCTCGACAGTCAATGATTCAATTGAATTCCGAGAAGACCCCAGCGGAGCATTCAAACATCATCAATCCTAATGCTGCCGCGCAAGCTAATGTTCCTCCCTATCCCGCAGGTCGATCGCAATCGCGCCGGAAGGGGCCTGCGGTGACGCCCGGCGTTTCGCTTTCCATCGGCGCTTTCGCCTGCCGCCTCGTTGTGTCTTTGGTCATCATCGCCATCGCGGCCGCGCTATGGCGCATGACAGACATACTGGTGTTGCTGTTTGGCGGGATTTTGCTCGCCATAGGGCTCAGCGCGTCGGCGCGGTTCATCGCGCGCCATACGGCTATTCCCAAGGTCCTCGCTCTTGTGGGCGTTATTTTCATCTATTTGGCGGGCTTCGCGGCCGCGATGTGGCTGTTTGGTTCGGTGGTCCGGGTGCAAATCGCGCAGGTCGTTCTGGCGGCGCCCGAAGGGCTTCGGGTGTTCTGGGAAAAGGTTGGCGCCGATCCCTATGGCCGTCAGATCATCGATCAAGCGCGGCTGATGAATTTGTCGGATGCGACGAGTTGGGTCACGTCAACAGCCACCGGCGCGGCGACAACTCTGACGAAAAGCCTGGGTTATTTCGTGATCGCGATCTTTGTCGCCATCTATCTGGCGGCCCAGCCGGAACGCTATCGCCGCATGTGTCTGAGACTCGTTCCGCCCTTGTATCGCAAGACGGCGGAACACCTGTTCGATGTGACTGGCGATATTCTGCAACGTTGGCTGGCGGGGCAGGTCGTCGTTATGGCGACAATTGGCGTTCTAAGCGGACTGGGACTGTGGTTGCTGGGCATCGAAGCGGCGTTCGCGCTCGGCCTCGTGGGCGGATTGTTGAGTTTCATACCCTATCTGGGCGCAATCCTTGCGGCGGTGCCCGCGACTCTCGTCGCGCTGACACAGGGACCGAACCAGGCCGGTTCAGTGCTACTGATGTATCTCGCGGTTCATTTCGTCGAGGGCAATTTTGTCACGCCGCTGGTTCAGGCCGAGGCGACCTCGCTGCCGCCGGTATTGGCGATCCTTTCGACGGTTGCGTTCACGGTGCTTTTCGGTCCGATTGCTGTTCTGCTCGCGGCGCCCCTCACTCTCCTTTTCATGGCAGTTGTGGAGGTTATCTATGTTCAAGCTGGGTTAGGCGAGCCGGAGGAAACGGCTGTGCAACCAGACCAAATGCAAGGTCAGCCTTTGCTCGCGCGAGTCCCGGCCCCTCCTTCAGCCACGAAGCTGCCAACGACAGCGGACACTTCCGCCGACGAGGGACTCACCGCCGAAGTCGCCGCCGCCATCTTGCAGCGGGACGGCCCGAATGAATTGCCAAGCGAGGGACGGCGCGGTCCGGCGCGTCTGATTTTCGACGCGCTGCGGGAGCCCATGCTGCAACTCCTCCTTGCTGCGGGCGCGATCTATCTGGTTCTGGGCAATCGAACCGAAGCGCTCATCCTGCTTGGCTTCGCGCTGTTGAATGTCGGGATGGTCGTTTATCAGGAAAGCCGAACGGAACGCGCCCTGGCGGCGCTGAAGGACCTGACGAGCCCGCACGCGCTCGTAATCCGGGCGCGCGCGCGCCAAAATATTCCCGCTTCCGGCGTCGTGGCCGGCGACATCCTGATCCTCTCCGAGGGCGACCGCGTGCCCGCGGACGCGCGGCTGATTTCGGCGACGGATCTGGAGGCCGATGAATCGCTCCTCACAGGCGAATCCGTTCCCGTTCGCAAGACGGTCGGGGCGGACTCGAAAGCAGATACGCGGCCAGGAGGGGAGACGAGCGGCAATGTTTGGTCCGGCAGCCTTGTCGTTCGCGGCAGCGGGCTGGCGCGTGTCGCGGCGACGGGTCCGCGAACGGAAATCGGGCGGATCGGCAAATCTCTCGCATCCGTCGAGAGCGCGCCGACGTCGCTACAATTGCAAACCCGTCGGCTGGTCAAGATCTTCGCCGTTATTGGCGTCGGCCTGTCAGCCGTGCTCGCCCTCGCATACGGATATCTGCATGGCGATTGGCTGCAAGGCGTTCTCGCCGGCATAACCCTGGCGATGGCGACCTTGCCCGAGGAATTTCCGCTCGTCCTGACGATTTTCATGATCCTCGGCGCCTGGCGCATGGCGCAAAGCAATGTGCTGACACGCCGGTCTTCGGCGGTTGAAGCGCTTGGCGGCGTCACTGTCCTGTGCACCGACAAGACCGGCACCTTGACGCTCAATCGAATGACCGTCGCGGAACTCATCGCGGACGGCGAGCGGCTCACCATCGCGCCCCGGGGCGAGACCGCGCTTCCCGAAGCGTTTCATCGTCTCGTCGAATATTCCATCCTCGCCAGCCGCCCTGACCCCTACGATCCCATGGAGCGGGCCTTCATCGAACTGGGCGCGCGCTTCCTGAAGCAAACGGAACATCTCCACGCTGATTGGACGCTCGCCTACGGGTTTCCGTTGCAACCCGATCTGTTGGCGATGTCGCAAGTGTGGCGTCGAAAAACAGGCGGCGGCTTCGTCGTCGCCGCCAAGGGCGCTCCGGAAGCAGTGGCCGAACTATGTCACTTGCCCGCCGACAAAATCGAGACCGTTCGCGCGGAAGTCTCTCGACTTGCGTCGGAGGGTCTTCGCGTCCTCGCGGTCGCCGATGCGGAATGGGCCGGTGAGGATCGTCCAGGCGGCCAACACGAATTCGATTTCCGTTTTGTCGGCCTGCTCGGTCTTTCCGATCCGTTGCGGCCTGAAGTCCCCGCCGCGGTCGAGGCCTGCATCGGCGGCGGCATCCGCGTCGTCATGATCACCGGCGATCACGCCGCCACCGCGCGCGCCATCGCCAAACAGGCGGGCATCGCATCGGACGACGTCGTCACCGGCAAGGAACTCGCTGCATTGGAGGATGCCGCCTTTGCCGAGCGCATCGCGCGCACGAGCATATTCGCCCGCATCATGCCGGAACAAAAGCTGCGCCTCGTCCAGGCTTTCGCCAAGAGCGGGGAGGTCGTCGCGATGACGGGCGACGGCGTCAACGACGCGCCCTCCCTGAAAGCCGCCCACATCGGGGTCGCGATGGGCGGCAGGGGAACCGACGTCGCTCGCGAAGCCGCGGCGCTCGTGTTGCTTGACGACAATTTCGCCAGTCTGGCGACGGGTATCAGGCTGGGGCGCCGGATCGCTGACAATTTGCGCAAAGCGATCGGCTATATCCTGGCCGTGCACGTGCCGATCGCGGGAATGTCGCTGATTCCGGTGCTGTTTGGCTGGCCATTGGTGCTCGGACCTATACATGTCGTCTTCCTCGAATTGATCATCGATCCTGTCTCTTCGATCGTATTCGAGGCGGAGCCGGAGGAGCCGGGGCTGATGTCCCGTCCGCCGCGCAAAGCCGACGCTCCACTGTTTGACGCAGAACTGCTCTCACATGGCGTGTTGCAAGGCGCGGTCGTCCTGGCGGCCGCCCTTGGCGTATACTATCTCGGCGTTGGAGACGCGCACGGCGAGGAAGTCTCACGGTGCATGGCGTTCGTGACATTGGTCCTGGGCAATCTCGGGTTGGTTTTCACGAACCGTTCGAGTTCGTCCAGCGCCCTCTTCGTTCTGGCGCGGCCCAATCGCGCGCTTGCCCTGGTTCTCGCTGTTACCCTGTCGGCTCTGGCGTTCGCGCTGTGGGTCCCTTGGCTGCGCGGTCTCTTTGGTTTCGCGCCGCTGGCCTGGCGGCATCTCGCTGAGGCTGCCGGAGCGGCGTTGGCCGCCACGATCCTTAACGATGTGATAGGAATTGCCTGGCGGCGCTTGCGGCCCGCCATGCCGGAGCAGGCGCTTCAAGTGAGTGCGACAGGACCTATGAACGTGCGGAGCGTTACGCCCCCGAATGGAAGGCAATCATGATGAGCCGACGTCACGTTGAAAGGCATTTGATGTCACGCATCGGCTGGCTGCGGGCGGCTGTTCTGGGCGCCAACGATGGAATCATTTCCACCGCGAGCCTGATCCTGGGCGTGGCCTCGGCGGCGACTTCGCCTGGTCAAGCCCTGGTCGCGGGCGTTGCCGGATTGGTCGCGGGCTCGATGTCCATGGCGGCGGGAGAGTACGTGTCGGTCAGTTCGCAATCCGACACGGAGCGAGCCGACCTTGAACGGGAAGCAAGGGAGCTTGCCGGGTCTCCGGCGTCCGAGACCGAGGAACTGGCGCAAATCTACGTCAATCGTGGTGTGGAGGTTGAACTTGCGCGCAAGGTCGCCGGGCAAATGATGCGAAAAGATGCCCTTGGCATACACGCCCGCGAGGAGTTGGGAATTTCCGAGATAACAACCGCGCGCCCTATTCAAGCCGCGCTTACGTCGGCAGCAAGTTTTGCAATTGGCGCCGCAGGTCCGCTCGCGCTGGTCGTTCTATCCCCGGCAAGTCAGCTTTTGTACGTCGAAGCAGGAGGATCTCTCATATTGCTCGCGATATTGGGAATGATCGGTGCAAGGATCGGCGGCGCCGGTCTGCTGATTCCGACGATCCGGGTGACATTCTGGGGAGCCCTGGCGATGGCCATTACGACTGGGATTGGTGTGCTGGTTGGCAAAGTCCTGTGAGCCGAGTGCGCCAGTCAAGGCTAAGTGCAATGGCAAAGATTCGAGGACAGTCCGGAAAGAGTTCTCATCATTGACCTGGCTCTTGAGCCTATCTCATCGCTTAACGGGACTATCTCCCGGCGATCTTGGGCGCACGAAGGAAGCCGGAAGCATTGAGGTGAGGACGGTGTCCCTCAAGATGAAATGATGAAACAAAGCGGCGCCCGCGTGTAGCCCGACGAGCCACAGAATCGCATCGCCCGCCCAAGTGTGAATCTCGATAATGGTCGCTCCCAGATCGTGGGCGGGCGCGAGCCAGGGTCCGATATTGTTGGCGCTGACAAGCGTAAGTGGATGCCCGGCAAGCCAGACGCCGATGATCGCGGTCAAAGGAACAGCTAAAAGGAGGAGATACAGCGTCCAGTGCATGAGTTGCCCCGAAATCTCCATCCATAATGGCATGGGAGGAGATTTCGGCTGATTGTCGATGGTGCGCCAGACGAGGCGCAACAGCGTGACGCCAAGCACAGTAACGCCTGCTGTTTCGTGCATGCGTCGCTGGAAATCCAGCGCGTCGGAATACAGGCGCGCCTCGGACCCTCCCACACTCAACAGATAGGCGGCAACCACGAGCAGCAAGGTCAGCCAGTGAAAGCTCTGCTCAACAACGCCGTACCGGGAAGGCCAGGAAAAGGCGGGCATGCGGAGGGTCCCTTGGTATTCAGATTTTGTCGAAGCGATACAAGGCGCGTATCAGCGATTGTCACATTGCCGAAATCAGCGTGGAAGCACCCTGCAGGAACTCTGAGATACTGCCGTCGCGGCGACCCGGGCAGTCCCGGAATCTACGTAAACGTGGTTGAAGAATGCGATTGTTGGAATTCTATCTTCAGTCCTAGAATCCAGCCAACACTTCCTGGCGAGGCCGAGGGTTCCGCGCAGAGCGTCCGTCCATACGCTGAACGATGGCAATACCGATGAAGGTCTCGACGGCAACAGTTGCCCTCGAGGCCTGAGAGACGATGAAATTGTCTTTGAAACACGTATTCTAACCACCGCAGACATATTCGATGCGCTCATTGCCGAACGACCTTGCCGGGCGGCTATGTCGGTATCGAAAGCACTCTCGATCATGCTGGAAATGGCGAACACGGCAAAAGACCCGAAATGCTTCGATGCGCTTAAACAGGCAGTGGAACCCATTGACGTCAGGGCTGCGGCCTGAATCCGCCCCTGCGTATTTTCACTCTTGGCGCGACGCCCGCGGACGCGATGCGCGAACCCCAAGCGGGGGCTCTGTATGCAAGCGCCAGCAATAGCCATTACGAGCGAAACTTCCGAGTAGCCCGACATGTCGCGCCAACGGTCTTTCTTTGGGTGGCAATCACCGAGGGGTCAGCTGTGACCTACGCCTGAATTTTGGCTGCAAAGAAGATTGAACTACATTGTCGCTGCGATCACTAGCACGCGTTGCGCTCTGCGTGATCGAGGATTTGAACCAACTCTCCGCTTCCGCAGATTTGCATAGCCAGAATCTTTCCGGCGCTCCGGGGTAATTTGAAATCTGATGCAGCAAGTAGCGTCCGCGCGCGTTCAAACACATCTCCTCGCGCTGGATATGGTCTGGATTGCCGGGTGGATAATTCCTGATCGCGATAACTTCGTATTCTTCGATTTTTCTAAAGCTGCCCATCACGATGCCTCCAAATACAACATCCGGTTAGCCTAAGAAACTTTATGCGATTGAGATCACGGGAAAAGCATCGGAAACTACTCAGATCGTCGCCGCCCGCTTCAAACCAAAGCGGACGGTCCATCAAAACAAGACGCAGGGAATCAATTTTGAACGCCGATCCCCCGCATGACGGGGTCAAAATTGTTTGCCGGACCACAAACGCAACCCAAGTGAACGCGCTCGCCTTTATTCAGATGAATGAATTCCGCGTCCCTGGGACCAAGATCGGCAAGCACATTGCCTTGGGGTATTTCCAGAATAAAACAATGAGGGAAAACGTCGCCGATTGTGCCGGTGTGTTTTACCTGCACGTGCGGAAGCATGGCAAATTCCTTGGTTGAATTGCGTTGATGGATGACGAGCAAGGACCTACGACACACAGGAATCAATGATCAGGCAACGGCGCTTGCCCAAGTTGAGGCAAGCTCGTTCGACGTGACCGGGTCTAATTGTTGTCCCGGCCTCTGCGTTTCTCCATCTCTCGTCCGCCATGATGGTGTTTGCGATGATGGCGGTGTCTGCGCCGATGCTTGGGCTCGCGCCCAAGTCCGCGTTCGCCATCATTCCTGTCATCAGTTGGTGCGTGGCCATCTGGTTTATGATCGTCTGTTTTCTTTTCAGGCGGATCATCCCGTTTGTCGTCATCTTTCTTGGACTTCGGCGGTCCGTCTTTCTTTGGTTCGGGCGGACCATCGTGCTTGTCGCCGTCCTTGTCGTCCGCTTTTCCTTGCGCCAAGGCCGTCAGTGCTGGAAAGCTTGCGGCTGCGCCAAAGCTAAGCAATGCGACCGCAAGCGTAAATATGCTTCGCCGCGACTGGCCTGCTTTGAGCCGTTCAAGGTCGTGAATTTCATTGTCTGCCATGCTTCAGTCTCCATGCCTGACGGCCCACCGCCAGCAGGAATAGGAGCTCTGACGAGCAAAAATAGCCTCGGATTCTACCTATCGACGCGTTTCATTTTTGAGTTCGACGGGTTTGTTTGTGGCCAACTATTGCGCGCCTACATGATTATGGGGAGGATGTCGCTGAATGGCGCATACCGGAATAGCGCCGCCCGACGTGTGGCGAGCCTTTGGCGTCCGGTGTTAGCGGTATCGCGTCGCTCGGGGGCGGCGTGAATTCAGCAATCAGATATGTTCAAGGCGATTCAGCAAAAACGTGGCAATAACTCCCGCGGCGTAGCCCTTACTTTCGATTCACGAAGATCGTGGATTCTGAGAAACCCGCTTCAAAACTGCCTAAATTCGACCATGATATCTTTTCGCGAAATCAGTAGGTTGAAAATTCCGTACTAAAATGAAGAGTCAGGAGCTTTGGAGAATATCGCGCTGAGAGAGCAAATTTGCTGATTCCGCCTGATGTCGCAGTCAGGAGCGCTTCGTCAAAACCATTGCGGTTGTTGGCTTATTTCGTCGGGTTTCATCACGATCGCGAATTGGGCTTTAAAGGCTTCTGGCGGAGGGAGCGGGAACCGGGTTCGAACCTTCTCCGGTTTTTAGGTATCTTGCTGTAAGGGCGTTTGTCCTTTGATTGGCTATTCGACATCAATCGAATTGGCCTGCGTTCCATGACTGTCGTGACACTCCAAACAGCGGACGCCATTGGACGCTGTTGCTGCCGAGCGTTACTGTCGCTGATGTACGATCTTGTTGAAAAAGCCGAAATTTGACCCATCTCAAAAAGCTCGCCGGACCGCGATTTTCGCGCCAAACTCTTTTCAACGCATCGTCAATCCCGTTGCGCGGGCTGCACGCCGATTGATCGCTGCATCAGGTATCCCCCCGAACTAGAATTCCATTCGGGCTTCCACGGCGCTTCCAGAAATCGACTTTGCCGAAAGCGGACTTTTTCAACAGAATCCGCCAGTCTCAAACGAAAGCCGAATGAATTTGATAGCTCGATCTGTTACCTAATTATGCGATGAGCGGCACGAACGGCTGCGGCTATTGAGGAGGATTTCAATGAATGCTCCACCTGAAAAAAGTGGTCGCCCAACTTATGTGGTCTCCACCGTTCGCCGTTGTTATGGCGCGACGCCTTAGATGTGTCACACCGGAGGATGGGGAATGGCGGAAATCAATGCACGGGTGTAGTCGGCGGTCGGCGCTTCGAGCACTTGCTTGGTGATGCCTTCCTCAACGATCTGGCCATTTTGCATCACGATCACACGGTCGCAGAGCAGGCCCACGACATGGAGATCGTGGCTGACGAAGAGATAGCTCATGCCAAGCGTCGCCTTCAGATCGGCCAGAAGGTTAAGCACAACTGCCTGAACAGAGACATCCAGCGCTGCGGTGGGCTCATCAAGAATTACGAGATCCGGATTCAGGGCAATGGCGCGCGCAATTCCGACGCGGGCCTTTTGACCGCCGGAGAGCTGGTGTGGAAACCGATCCAGCAGATCAGGCGGAAGGCCGACAACCCGCGCCAGATCTTCGCAGCGCGCGCGCAATGCGTCCGCCGCCATCGGCTTATCGAGCCGAAGAATGGGGTCGGAGATCGCGCGGACGGCCGTGAAACGCGGATTGAGGCTCTCTGTTGGATCCTGAAAAACCATCTGAATCTTGGAGCGGAGCGAATTGCCGGCGAAGGTTCTAGCGGGGAGCTCGCCGATCTCCTGTCCATTGAATATGATGCTGCCCGAAGTCGGATCGAGAAGGCGCATGACCATCATGGAGGTCGTCGATTTTCCACAGCCGGATTCGCCAACAAGGCCAACGCTTTCGCCGCGCCGAATGTCGAAGGATATTCCATCCACGGCGCGGAAAGGCGCAGACGCTGTTTCATTTCCCTTGCGGAGATAGCGGCTGATGAGGCTGCGCGTGTGCACGCGCGGGTATTCCTTCACGAGGCCCTTGACCGACAGAAGGGCTGCATCCGAGGCAGCCGGCTGCTTGATGGCGGCGACGGGGGCGCCTTCGGGCAGAAGATCACGCAACGCGATCCCCGGCCGTGGCGTCGCGCGCATCAATTTGCGCGTGTAGGCATGGCTTGGGCGCGCGAAAATGTCCCGCGCGGCGGCGGTCTCGACAACCTCGCCTTTTTCCATCACAACAACTTTGTCGCAATACGCTGCGGCCAGCCCGAGATCGTGCGTGATCAACACAGTCGACATGCCGCGTTCTCGCGTCAAATCGACAATCAAATCCATGACTGCCTTTTGGGTGGTGACATCGAGGCCGGTGGTCGGCTCGTCGGCGATGAGGAGTTCCGGCCTGCACGCCAGCGCCAGGGCGATGACCACGCGCTGACACATACCGCCGGACAGCTCGAAAGGATAGGCGTCGTAGCGGTCCTCGGGCCGGTTGATGCGGACGTTGGCGAGCGCTTCAATCGCGCGCGTCCTGGCGTCGCCAGAGCCTGTTCGAGCGTGCTGGCGTAACACGTCTTCGATCTGACGACCAACCTTGCGAATGGGATTTAATGCCGCGCGGGGATTCTGGAATATCATCGACATTTCCCGACCGCGAAGATCGCGCACTGCGAATTCCGGCGCGTTGGTCAGATCAAATCCGGAGAACGAGATCGAACCTTCGGCGACGCGCCCGGCGCGATCGAGTATTCGCATGACGGCAAAGGACGTGACCGATTTTCCCGAACCCGATTCGCCGACAATGCCGACGGTTTCGCCCTTTGCCACGGATATGTCGACCTGTTTGACCGCCTTGACAATCCCGCGCCGCGTCGTGAACTCAACGGTCAGATTCGTGATTTCCAGGAGGGGGACTGCGGTCATTCCTGCCACCTCAGGTCCGTCGTTGCGGATCGACGATATCGCGCAGCCCATCGCCAATCAGATTGAAGCAGAAAACGGCGAGCATGAGGGCGAGACCAGGAAACAGCGCGATCCACCACTCGCCGGAGATGATCGAACCCGCGCCTTCGGCGACCATGATACCCCATTCGGGCGTTGGCGGGCGCACGCCAAGGCCTATGAAGGACAGACCCGCCGCGTTCAAAATCGCATAGCCCATTGTCAGCGACATCTGCACCATCATCAGCGGCAAAATGTTCGGCATGATCGTCGTCAACGCGATGCGGAGGTCCGAATTGCCGGTCAGTCGCGCGGCCATGACATAGCCGACGTCGCGGCGGATGATGGTTTCTGTTCGCGCGAGGCGGGCGTAGAGCGGAAAGTTGATGATGGCCGTAGCGATGACGATGTTGGTCACGGTGTTGCCGAGCGCTGCGACAATGCCCATGGCGAGAACAAAAAGGGGAAAGGCCATGATCGTATCGCCAATGCGCCCGACGATTCGATCGGCCCAGCCGCCGAAGAAGCCTGCCGCGATGCCTGAAAGGCCGCCAACGACGAACACCAATGTGACCGAGAAAATAGCGATGGCCATGTCGAGGCGCGTGGCAACGATGACACGCGAAAAGATATCGCGACCAAGCTGGTCGGTTCCGAACAGATGTCTGGCCGAAGGAGCCTGTAGCGTGGCGGCGGTGTCGCTGCTCAAAGGATCGTGCGGAACGATCGATGGCCCAATCAACGCGCAAAGCAGCAATATGGCGAGCAAGCCAAAGGAAAAGCCGGTAACGGGATTTTCGCCGATGACGTGGCGGGCATGTGACAGCGTCGCCATGAGGGCCGTTTGACGTTTCGCCGTCGGCAGCGCCGCGGCGTCGGTTCGCGCGGGAGCCGCCGTCATGACGCGTTCCTCATGCGCGGATCGATGACCCGATAGGTTAAATCGATCAGTAGATTCAGGACGATGTAAAGGATCGCCATGGTCAGCACGAAGCCCTGCACCGGGGCAAAGTCGGACGCGATCAGAGCTTCGACGGCGTAGGAGCCAATGCCGGGCCAGGCGAAGACCTTTTCGACCAGCACGTTCGCGCCAAGGAGAAACGAAAACACCATGCCGAGAGTTGTGATGACCGGCAACATCGCATTGCGGAATGCATAGGTCACAATGATCGTGCGTGCGCCAAGGCCGGCGGCGCGCGCGGTGCGGATGAAATCTGACGAGAGCGCAGACAGCATCGAAGCGCGGGTGATGCGGGCGATCGGAGCGAGCGAAAATATGGCAAGCGTGATGCCTGGCAACAAGATCTGCGAAAAACTTGCCCTGAAGGTTTCGCCGTCGCCCGCGATCAGGCTGTCGATAAGATAAAATCCCGTGACGCCGCGCGGGGCGCTGGTGAAGACGTCCAGCCGCCCCAACGGCGCCGGAGACCACTGGAGAATGTAATAGAAGACATAGATCAGCAGCAGGCCGGTGAAGAACACCGGCAATGAAACTCCTGCAGTGGCAATGGCGCGGCAGGCGTGATCGACAACAGTGCCCTGCCTGACGGCCGCGGCGATGCCAAGCGGAACAGCGATCAGAAGCGCCAGAATCAATCCGAAAAGAGTGAGTTCGGCCGACGCGGGCAAGCGCGCCTTGATGTCGGAAAGGACCGGCTGTCCTGTGGTCAACGATTTGCCGAGATCGCCTTTGGCGAGATCCACGACATAGTGGCCGAACTGTTCGGGTAGCGGTCGGTCGAGACCGAGTTGCTGGCGCAGCTGTTCGATTGCCTGCGGCGTGGCGGCAGGCCCGGCGAAATAGGCCGCCGTATCTCCCGGCAGGACCCGAGTGAGCAGAAACGAAGCGACGACAACGCCGATTAGCGCGGGAATTGTCGTCAGAAGACGATCAAGAAGAAGCTTCATCATCGCGCGCCTCTAGAATTGATCCGACCAATCTCGGGTGATGCCCATCAGGGCGGCCTCCGCGTCACGCCTTCACGAAGGCTCTGTAATCGAGCCTTCGGTGGAACCAATATTGATACCCCGAAATGTTCTTCTGCATCGCGATATTTATAAAGGGCTGATAAAGCGGGATGCGCGGAATATCAGTGAAGGCCAGATCGACGAACGCCTTGACGTCCTTGTCGTACGCGACCTGATCGCCGGCGGCGGCTGCGTCGCGCGCGCCTTCGATGAAGGCGTCCATGGGCTTTGATTGATAGCTCGATGTATTGAACACCGAATTAGAGCCGTGATAGCACCAGTAGAAGAAGTATTCGGGATAGTTGAGCCAGCCTGAGAAAATGTTGGTGAAGAGCGGCATTTCCTTTTTGTTAAGTTCAGTCCGCCAGTTCGCGCCAGGCACCTTGTTGATCGTCGTCTTGACGCCTATTTGCGCGAGGCTTTCCTGCAGAAGCACACAGAGCGGTTCATTGACTCCCGCAAACCCCAGATCGAACGAAATCGTTGTTTCAAATCCGTCGGGGTAGCCTGCTTCCGTCAGCAGGGCTTTTGCCTTGGCCATGTCCGTATTGAATTTGTGCGGCTGCGGCCATGCGACTTCCGTCGCCTTGTCGGGCGGGGCGCCGAACATAGGCTTGGCCAGTCCAAACAGCACAGCGTCCATGATCTTCTGATAAGGGATGGCGCAAGCAATCGCCTGCCGCACCTTAGGATTGTTAAAAGGTGGCCTTGTGACGTTCATGCCGATATATTGAATGCCGTTGGTATAGGGCGTGGAGATGACACTGAGTTTCCCTTCGCCTTTTATTTCGGCGAAATCCTTGTTGGGCAGATCGAAGGAAATATCGGCGTCGCCCCGCTCGAGCAACGCGCGTCGATTGCCGGCTGACGGCACAATTCGCCAGATGATCCGTTTGATTTTTGGCATGGGGCCGCATACCCATGTGTCGTTGCGGTCGAATACGACCTCGGTGCCTGGCGTCCAGCGCGTCACCTTGTAGGCGCCGCCGCCGGCTGTATTCTGTTTTGCGAATTCGAGCGCCCAAGGGTCGCTTGCGGTCGCGTTTTTCTTGCAGAGTTCAGAGTTCATGATGGCGGGGACGATCACCGCGAGATCGGGGATGGTCAATTTATCCTTGCGGACGAAATCAATCCGGATTGTGTAATCGTCGATAATGACAAATTGCTCCGGCTTGGTCAGCGATCCCGCCGACATCTGGAAGGTCGGAAAGCCGCCAACCGTAACCGCGCGATCCAGGGACCATTTGACGTCCTTTGCCGTGACCGGCGCTCCGTCATGAAAGGTTGCATTCTTGCGCAATTTGAAGGTCGCTGAAGTGGGCTCTATGGTAAACTCTTCTGCCAGCTCTCCCTTGATCTTGTCACGCTCGTAATATTGAGAGCCATCGGGCAGAGTTTTCATCTCGTGGGTCAGCAGGCGGTCGTAGCAATTCCATGATGCTTCGTAGCCGGGAACATTGGTGCCAACGCCCATCACATCAAGATTGTTGGGCCCGCTCTCCGAGACGATCAGAAGCGTTTCCGATCGTGATTGGGCGCTCGCTGAGGTGAAAACGGCAGGAGCCGTGGCGCCAATGGCAGCAGCTGACGTGGATTGGAGAAATTGACGCCGATGCATGCTGATCTCCCGAAGTATCTGCATTTACGGGGGAATTAATGCATAAAATTGCCAGACGCTTGTGCCCAAAGAATAACTTTTATGCACAAATTTCAATGCTTTGCTCCCAATAACTGTGCATGTTTGGGCGGGGATGCAATTGAGGCTCCGATGCATTCAACAGTCAAACCCGGGCGCAAAGTGTACCGGTCCTGATAGACCCTTGATGCCCCTGAATGGCATGGAGAAGCCGAAAGGACGTGCGCAGCGGAATTCTATGCCGGGATACAACGCGCGGTGATGGCGGAAGGGCTGCGCTGTCGGTATGCGCTGCACGCTGTCGCGCTGAGAAGGGCTCACGCGCTTCTTCGACGAAGGACAGATCGGAATTGACGCCAATAAACGGACGAACGCGCGCCTGAAAGCCCACGCGCTCCGGGATGCTGGCATATACGAGATTCTGCGCCAGTGACGACGTTTCTAAATGTTTGCGATTGAGTTGAGTTCCTAACAGTAAAAAACCCAGGCGCCGCCGGATCGAGCGATCTTTGGCAGCGCCATGAACGCCGCCCATGTGCCGGTGTCCGGGCCGTTGCTGCAATATGGCGGATCGCCCATCGCTGTTGGGCAACTTGGCGGCTGGACGCCGGTTGGGGCGGAAGCGGCCGGCGCTGGCTACGAAGTCATGTTCAAGAACGCGGCTGTGAACGAGTACGATATCTGGAATCTCGACAGCGCCGGCAACGAGACCTCGGCCAACACTGTCATCTACAGTTCCACGGACCCTGCGCTGCTGGCGGCGGAAACTCTTTTCCAGCAGGACTTCAACGTCAATGGAACGATCGGATCGGCGGCTCCCGCAGTATCTGACTCCACGCCTGCGCCTCAACTGGAAATCAGCGGCGCGGACCCTGCCACCGTCGGGGGGCAGACATTCGTGTTTGCGCCGCTTTTTGGTCAGGATACGCTGGCGGCTTTTGGCTTGAGCCTCTCAGGGCCCGCGCCCGATATCATCCAGTTCTCAGTGTCAGAATTCGCCAATTTCGGCGCCATGTTCGCCGCAACGCAGGACACGGCCAATGGCGCGCGCGTGCCATGGCGTAGAGATCGGCCGTTCCGCACGCCCGGTGTTTGCGCGATCCTGCCGCAATGTCCCGCCACCGCTCCCCTTTGCACGACCGCGCTGCATTCGGCGAATTGCCGGCCGATCTTTATGTCGTGCCCGGCCCCTGGCCGCGCCTTGGCCGCCCCGTCAAACATGATGTTGAGACTTGGCGCGTCGTGGACGACTGGCCCGCGCGCGTGCCGGTCACGGACGCCGAGTTGGACGTGCTCGAAGCGTGGTTCGGCGACGTGTTCGACGAACTGTTCGGGCCGTCCCGATGAGATAAGGAGATGGCCAGCATGACCGTGCCGTTGCGCGCCGCCCTCTATCTGCGCGTCTCGACGGCGCGGCAGGCCGAGCACGATGTCTCCATTCCCGACCAGAAGCGGCAGGGGGAGGCGTATTGCCAGTCTCGCGGCTATCAGCTCGCCGAGACGTACGTTGAACCCGGCGCATCAGCCACCAACGACCGCCGCCCCGAATTCCAACGCATGATAGAGGCGGGAACCAGCAAGCCCGCGCTGTTCGATGTCGTGATCGTCCATTCCTTCAGCCGGTTCTTCCGAGACCACTTCGAACTGGAATTCTACGTTAGGAAGCTCGCCAAGAACGGCGTCAAGCTGGTCTCGATCACCCAGGAAATGGGCGACGACCCCATGCATGTCATGATGCGGCAGATCATGGCGCTGTTCGACGAATACCAGTCGAAGGAAAACGCCAAGCACGTGTTGCGCGCCTTGAAGGAGAACGCGCGCCAGGGCTTCTGGAACGGCTCCCTGCCTCCGATCGGCTACCGCGTCGTCGCGGCCGAGCAGCGCGGCGCGAAGGTCAAGAAGAAGCTCGGGATCGACCCGCTGCACGCCGACACGGTGCGGCTGATTTATCGGCTTGCCCTGGAAGGCGATGGCACGTCCGGCCCGATGGGCGTGAAGAACATCACGGCGCACCTCAACCGGCAGCGACTCTTCACCCGTGACGGCGGGCGCTGGGGCATCGGGCAGGTTCACCGCATCC
>CAIZEI010000092.1 GCA_903931945.1 uncultured Hyphomicrobiales bacterium
ATGTCTCGCGGAAGTTTCCTGGGGCGCGTCCCTCAAAGAAGCAAAAGGAGCGGTAGAGATGGCAAATGCGGCCGTGGTCGGGGGCAATACCCGCTTTCCCAGTTTGCAGTCGATTGGGAATCTTTTCCGCTTCGGCATCAACGACTCTTTCAATTCAACGACCGGCGCAGGGACAGGCCAAGGCAACGCTCAGGGCCTCATTATGAGCAACCTTAACCCCGACCTCGTTACGCTGATGGATGAATCCATTCAGGAGCTTTATTCCGATCTGCGCAATGTGGGCGACGCCGAGCTGATCATCGATAACTATATTGTCGGGCCTCTCCCGCCGCTCGCAAATCCGAATCCCGCCGTGCAGGTCGCCCTCGGCTTCGCCGGATACTTCGACGGCTTTGAGTGGCACCCGCAGTTCAAATTGCCAATCAGCCTCTCTAAGATGTTGTTCATGTGGGAGCGTCAGGCGGGCGGCAATCGCAACTTTATCCCTATGCGCAAAGCGCCATTCGCGCTCGGCGGCGTGATGCAAGGCGAGCGCATGCACCAATGGGAGCAGCGCGAAGACCTGTTTTTCATGCCTGGATGCCTCGAGCCTACCGAATTGCGCTTACGGGCGCGCATCACCTATCCCGAGCTGCTGTTTTCAAGTGGCCTCAACTTTCAGACAACCTATGTGCCTATCGTTGACAGCAAGCAGGCCATTGTCTCAAAAATGAGGATTCAGTATGCGCTCAGATTCGCGCCCGACAAGTACCAGACGGCAATCGCCGAAGAGATCCGGCAGATGAACAAGCTTCGCCTGGAGGTAGTCAGAGCGCAGCAGGATGCCGAGAACGAGCGCGCCTCTTTCGGCGAGGAAGCAACTCAGGATATGGCCATCAGTTACAGCTGGCTTTGATCAACGGCGCGAGAAGCGCCCTCAACCGCAGCATCTACCGAGGAGGTAGCTTACATGTCAGTCGAACTTCTGCTCATCCCCAACACCTTCCCCGATGGCCTTGATACGACTACGCGCCGCACCACGGTCCAGGGGCAGATTCTGCCGTTTAATACGGCCAATGCCCTGATCAAAATCACGGCCTTTTCGATCACCGCCAATGTAGTCACATTCACCGCGGCCAATGCGCTCACCGCTGGCGGAGGCCAGGCGATCCTTGTGGCTGGATTCCAAGGTCCGTTCGCCTTCCTGAATGGCGGATACACCTCCGCATCGGCGACCGCAACGACAATTACCGCGCCGCTGACCCATGCGAATGTCCCCCCAACACCTGTTCTTGGCCTGGCGACCCTGAGCCCGAATTACACGACCGGCGGCATTCCCCTGGGCGGCTTCATCAACGCGCAAGGGCAAGTGTTCCCCATCGGCACAATCGGCCCGGTGAACCAGCTTAATCCGGTTATGTTCGATGCGTACAGCATGAATCCGGCCACGCAGACGTATGAGGCCAACTACACCACCTCGCCTTTGCAGCTGGCCGTATTCACGAGCGGCGCTCAGGCTACGAATGCCGATCCGGTACCGGCGGATTCGATTGGCTTCTTCGCGGCCTACGTCAAGAACGCATTCTAGGGAGCTGCGATGCACGGAACCACAGGTGTCCCGTTATCGCTTTCGGGCATTCTCGGGCTTGTCACTCTCGCCAAGCCTGAGAATGTTCCCGAGGGCGCGTCTCCGCGCACCTACGACTTCGATTACGATGTCGGCGACGGCAGCACCCGGGCAGGAACCACGGCGGTCTATCGCTCGGTCACTGAAACCGTTGGGCCGAATCCCCCATCGACTGCGGCAAGTACGACTTGGAATAGCCCCGATAACATCTTTGCGGGTACAGGCGCATTTACCTCGGTTAGCCCCGTCAGCGAACTGAATGAGCTCGGCCTCGGCGGCTATGCGTTCGATGTGCCGCTCACAAGCAGCATCTCCGGCCTCCTGCTCACGCTTACCGGATTCGCCAACCC